>CANJCB010000006.1 GCA_947473305.1 Rhodospirillales bacterium | reverse complement strand
GACTGGTTCAACAACAGGCGTCTGCTGGAGCCTATCGGAAACATTCCTCCCGCCGAAGCCGAGGAACGCTACTACGCCATGCTCGACGACATACAAGCGGCAGCATAACTTAAACTAAACGGCCTCCACGAATCCCGGGGCGGTTCAGACGCCCTCATTGATTGCAATTCGTAAGACCTTCCTGAAACACGAAACGATGTGATTTTCCGTCGACGCGGCCATTGGAGATGCCTTCTTCTCCCGCAGCCATTCCAAGTAGGTGAGAAATTCCTTCGTTCGGATCTTCGTGATATCGCTTTTGGCGAAATAGGTCACGAGCCCCCAATCCTTGTTATATAATAAGCTCTTATCTGTTTTTGGGAGGAGCTCAGAGATCTCGCCCTTCTTCGCCTTTTGCTCCTGCGCCTTAACAAGCTTTTCGGCATAGGTCTCGAAGGTACGAGACTTGAGGACAGAGGGAGCGAGCTCCCGACCATGTAACTTCGCCGCGATCTCCTCCGCAACCTCTGCCGCATCGAGTCGATCTGTTTCCTTCGTTGATCGAACTGCGTACTTACCTTCCGAGCGCATCCATACACGAGCGCGCCACATCGGATTGGTCCCTACGCGGTAGATGGCCAATCCACGTCGCAGCGTCTTAATTTTTCCGTTGAGCGCATTGCGTGAGTTAGCCATAAGATAGTCCTAAGCGAGTGGAGAGTTATACTAATTGTTATACGCACCTCGAGCAACATGTTGATATGTATAGGAAAGCATGCGCTTCCCAAGCTTACGACGAGGGTTCGATTCCCTTCACCCGCTCCATGCTCCCTCGGCAGCCGCCCCTCGGTCGGCTCACACCCTGAAAGGCGGGTCGCCGAAATCCGGCGACTGGGCGGATCTTGAGCATCATTCCACGTCTCATATCGATCTACCGCGGGGCCGGCCTGGAGCCCCTGACGGGCTATAATCCCTATCACTTCAACGGATATCGCGACGCGCCCTTCACGAATTTCCTGGCAGCCGACAACCGTTTGGTCGGGGTCTATGGGTTGGCCCTTCAGGAAGTCATGTTTATCGAGGGGATGAAGGACCTCCTCCGTCCGCGGAACATCTTGGTGATCGGGAATGCGCACGGCTGGAGCACGCTCGCACTCGCCCTGATCTTTCCCCGAGCTCGCGTAGCAGCCCTCGACCCCGGCGAAGAGGGTAACGGGATAACGAACGAACTCGCGCGCCGGCACAAATTGAATGTCGTTGCCGCTACGGGCTATTCCCCACTGGATGTGCCCGCGTTGCGCCAGCAATATCTCACCGCACCGGCCGACCTTGTCCTGATCGATGCGATCCATGAGAACGACGCGGTGCTTGCCGATTTTGCCGCCGTCAGCGCCCAGTCCCAACCCAACGCGGTCTACGTCTTTCATGACGTGATGAACTGGAACCTCGAAAAGGCATTTTTGGCCATCAAGACCGATAACAAGCTGGAAGGTCATATCCTGACCCGTACCCCCTCGGGCATGGCCATCGCTTGGCGAAACGGATCGGCGTCTTTCTCCGATTATGTTTCGGCTTTCACGGAAGACCCCGGGCTCTATCAGTCGCTGCGAAATTTCTATGTCCCGCCCACCGATGCCGGGAGAACGGGGTAAAGAGCTGCCCCCATTGTATACCCCTGCCGATTCCTGCAAGATCAACGCACGAGCGGGATCGATCACCCGTTCGACAAAATCAGGGGAGAGCCAAGAAGATGGGCCAGACACTCAACCGACGTTCCGTGCTGAAGGCCGGCGCCGCGACCGCGCTGATTGCATCACCCTTCGTAAAACGCGTCGAGGCGCAGGACAATACCCTTTACGTCAATACCTGGGGCGGCACCTGGACGGCGGCGGAGAGGGTCGCTTATTACGAAAGCTTCACTGCCAAGACCGGCATTCAAATCAAGACCGTCGAGCCCGTCTCCTTCGCTAAGGTCAAGGCGCAGGTGCAGAGCGGCAACTACGAATTCGACGTGACCAACGTCAACACGATCGATTTCCTTCAGGCTACCGCGGAAAATCTGGTCGAGCCGCTCGACTTCTCGATCATCAACAAGGCCAATATACCCGAGGGCGGCATCATCGAGAACGGCATCGCCGCCGTGGTTCTCGGCACAAACCTCGTCTACCGCAAGGACAAGTTTCCGAACGGCGGGCCGCAAAGCTGGGCCGATTTCTGGGACGTGAAGAAATTCCCTGGCAAGCGATCGCTCTATAATCAGGCGGTGACCGCGATCGAATTCGCTCTCTTGGCCGACGGGGTGGACAAGGACAAGCTCTACCCCTTGGACCTCGACCGGGCCTTCAAGAAGCTCGACCAGATCAAGCCGCATATCACTGTCTGGTGGACTCAAGGCAATCAGTCCGAGACCCTGATCAAGGATGGCGAAGTCGATATGATCGCCATGTGGAACGCCCGCGGTCAGGTCGTGATCGACGGCGGCGCGCCGGTGACGATGGTCTGGAACCAAGCCCATAGCGACGGCGGCGCGTGGTTCGCACCGAAGGGGACACCGCGCAAGAAGCTCGCCATGCAGTTCCTGGAATATACGATCCAGCCGCAGCCACAGGGCAAATTCTGCGATGTTCTGCCCTATGGCCCGACGAACCCCAAGGCCTTCGATTTCATGAGCGCGGCGTCACGCGAGAAATCGCCGACCTCGCCCGAGCATTCGAAACTGACCTATGCGCCCGACAGCCGGTGGCTCGTGCCGCGCATCGCTCAGATCAAGGAGCGCTTCTCCCAGTGGGTGGCCACCTGACCGCTGTCGGCTACCGATGCATCGAGGGCGCCTCCGGGCGCCCTCTTTTTTTCAGGCGTGATGCGGATCCGTCCACTCCCGCCAGAGCGAGACCAGCGCCGCCATGATCGCCGGTCCGAGGAACAGCCCCAGCAGCCCGAAAGTCTCGATCCCGCCCAGGAGACCCAGCAGGACCCAGAGAAAGGGCAGGCGCACGGCGCCGCCGATGACAACCGGCCTCACCACATGGTCGGCGATGAAGACGACGAGAAACCCGAAGGCGACCACTAGGGCCGCCGCGACGCTCGCGTGCTGGGCGAAAAGGACCAGCCCCGCGGCGCAGAATACAAGTGGCGCGCCGAAGGGCACGATCGCCAGGAGCCCCGTGAGCGCCCCCGCGAGCGCCGCATGGGGCACCCCCGCGATGAAATAGGCGACCGTCAGCAAGGCGCCTTCGGCAAGCCCGACCAAGACGAGACCGTTCACCGTCGCATGAACCGAGGCGACCATATGTGCCGCCAACCGCTTGCCGCCCGCCCCCACCACCCGGTCGCCGAGTGCCGTGGTGCGATGGACCAAGGCAAGACCGTCGCGAAAGAGAAAGAAAAGGGTCAGCAGGGTAAAGGCGAAGAGGGTCAGGCGCTGAGCGATTTCCAGGCCCAGGGTGCGCGTCCATTGCACCAGCATGCGGGTATTCGCATGGCCGAAAAGATCGGCTGCGGCCGACGGATCGGCTAGATTGGTATTCCACCAGTCTTCGACGCTGGGACCGACCATCGGCAAGCCATGAAGCCAGCCCGGAAGCGGGACACCGTCGCGCTGCGCCTCGACGACGAATCCGACAAGAAACCGGAGATCGCGTCCGGCCTCGGCGGCCGCGAAGGCAAGAGGCACGATAAAGACCAGGGCCACCAGCAGCGTGGCGAGCGCCGGCGCGAGATTGTGCCGGGCTCCCGGTGGCAGGATGGCGAAGAGCCTTGTGTAAACCGGCCACAGCACGATCGCGAAGACGACCGCCCAGACGATGGCCGAGAGAAAATCCCAAAGTAGCCAGAGGCCCAGGGCGAAGAGCGCGGTCGCCAGCACAAAGCGCGCGGCGACCTGCGGCGAGACGAGGGCCTTGCGCGGGCTTGGACGGATGGGCGGCTCGGGACTCTCGGAGGTCATGGGAAGAAGGTGCCTGAGATCGGTGCGGCAGGGAAGGTGCCGCTCATGCTATGAGGACGCTCCGCCGCGAGGAGAGACCGGACGGCCTCATGGAAAGTGGCTCCTCGACCGTGACCGAACAAGAGGCAAAACCCCGCAGGACCGGCCTCGTCCTGCTGCTCATCATGCTTTGTGCCATGAGCGTGACCACCACCACGATCTATCTTCCCGCGATCCCCAAAATGGCGCAGGACCTCCAGGCGACGGCGGGGGAGATCCAGGCAACGCTGTCGATCTACCTGGTGGCCTATGCGGTGGCGCAACTCCTTCTGGGACCGCTGTCGGATCGCTATGGGCGGCGCCCGGTGCTGCTCCTGTCGCTCGGTGCGGTCGTGGCGACCTCGGCGGCCTGCGCCCTGGCCCCTTCGGCCTTGGCGCTGCTCGGCCTTCGCGTCCTCCAGGCGGTAGGAGCCTGCTCGGGGGTCATCATCGGCCGGGTGATCGTCCGCGATCTCTATGACCGCAGCGAGGCAGCACGCCTCTTGTCGATCATCGCCGCTTCGGTGACCGTCGCCCCGGCCGTAGGCCCCGCCTTCGGCGGGCTCATCGCGGATTTCCTGGGCTGGCGCTACATTTTCGTCTTTCTCGCACTGGCTGCATTCGGCCTGCTGATATGGAGCGCGGCGGCATTGCCCGAGACGATGACCCGCCGTGTCGGCGGCCTCGGCCTCTGGGCGGGAATCCAGGCGGATTATCGGCGGCTTTTCGCGAGCCCGGCCTTCCTGGGCTATGCCTGCTGCAACTTCGGCATCTATGGCGGTTTCTATACCTTCATGTCGGGGATGCCGCTCATCTTCGTCGAAGGCTTCGGCTTCTCGACATCGGCCTACGGTCTTCTCGCCATGGTTCCGATCGTCGGCCTTTTCCTTGGCGGCGTCCTCAACGCCCGACTGACCGTCGCCCTAGGGCTCGACCGGATGCTCGACGTCAGCGTGCTGATCCTGGCGGGCGCGGCAGTTCTGGGGCTTGTCCTCCTGTCATTTCTCGCCACGCCCTGGCTCGTCCTGGGATGGCTGGTGCTCTGGACCACCGCCATGGGGATCATCCAGCCCAACGCCCTGGCCGGCGCCATGAGCATCGACCCCGCCATCGCGGGGGCGGCGGCGGCCCTGATCGGCTTTCTCCAGATCATGGGAGGCGGCGTCGGCAGCGCCGCGATGTCCATTGTCGGCAACGCCTCGCCGATCCCCATGTGCGCGACAATCCTGGGCTTGAGCGTCGTCAGCGCCATCGGCTGGACCGGTTTCAGGCGGCTCGGCCGCAGCAGCCCTCCTTTGCGCTGAGCCCCCTGTACGCTGACGAGAGCCGGGGCTAATCTCCTGCGGTCGATTAGGGAGCCGCCCGCCGGGCGTGCCGATGCCGCGATCCCGGAGATGAAGGATCTCGGCGACAACGTGTTCTACGGAGGCTGACATGTCGCTTGCCCCCATCCAGCGGCCGACCGTTCCGGCCGATCCCGTCGCCGCCACGGCGCTCATTACCGAGATCCCGGCCATCGACCTCGGACCCTTGAGCGACGGCACCGAAGCCTCCCGCCGCAGGGTGGCGGCGCAACTCGGCGACGCCTGCGAGCGGGTGGGGTTTCTCTATCTCTTGAACCATGGCGTGCCGCAGGAGCTGATCGACGGCGTCTTCAAGGCGTCGGAGACCTTCTTCACCCTGCCGCTCGAAAAGAAGCTTGAGATCGACATCGGCGATTCCACGAACTATCGCGGTTTCGTTCCGATGAAGGCGGCGGGCGGCACCGCCAAGGGCAACCTCAAGGAATGCTTCCAGATCCAGCCGGAGCTTCCCGAAAACGATCCGGACGTGTTGGCGGGAAAGCCGCTTCATGGCGCCAACCTCTGGCCCGAAGGGATGCCGGAATTCCGCCAAGCCCTGACCGAGTATTTCGATGCGGTAAGCGCGCTGGCCGACCGGATGATTCCGCTCTTCGCCCTGGCGCTGGGCGTGGACGAGGCCCGGTTCAAAAGCTATTTCTCGAAGCCGATCAGCCAGTTACGGCTCCTCTGCTACGAACCGCAGTCGAGCGACATGACCACCATCGGCAGCCAGCCCCATACGGATACCGGCGCTTTCACGATCCTGGCCCAGGACAACGCGGGCGGCCTCGAGGTGGCGAACGGCGCCGGCGCCTGGGCGAGAGCGACCCCCATCCCCGGCAGCTTCGTCGTCAATCTCGGCGAGATGATGCGGCTCTGGAGCGACGGAAAGTTCCGCGCGACGCCTCATCGGGTGGTGAACGCCGCCCCATATCAGCGCTATTCGATCCCCTTCTTCGTCAATCCCAACTTCGACACCCTGGTCGAGCCGCTGATCGACTGCGAGCTTCCCGCCGATACGCCGGTCTTCCACACGAGCTGGCCGCGCGGCTCCAAGGTGAAGAGCGGCGACGCCTTCCTGCGGATCTACGACTACCTCTGGCCGCCCCATCGGCGGGCGGCGGAATAGCCTCAGGCCGCGTCGGTGCTGATGGGATAATCGCCGATCAGGACCTCGGCGGGGATTTCGAAAAGCCCATGCAGCCGGCGGATCATCGGGAGGGTCAAAGGGCGTTTGCGATTCAGGATCTCCGCAACCCGAGCGCGAGAACCGAGAGCCTGTTCGAGATCACGCCGCGTCAAACCGCCCTGCTCCATGCGGAAGCGGATCGCCTCAATCGGATCGGGCATTTCGATCGGATGGTGCATTCGCTCATAGGCCTGGATGAGGGTCACCAGGACATCGAGCCGGTCGCCCTCCGGGGTTCCCGGGTAGGCATCCATGACCGCTTCGACAGTCTTCAGCGCCGCTTCGTAATCCGCCTCGGTTCTGATCGGTCGAATATCCATGCCACTTCCTCCCAACCTCAGATCGCTTCAATGTTGCGGATGGCGTCATACTGCTCATGCGTGCCGATGAAGCGCACAAATACGGTTCGTGCCGGATAGTTGATATGAACAATGAGCCGATATTTGTTTCCTGCTACGTTAAAGACCACTCGATTTCCGCCCACAAAACTAGCGCTGCGGTAGCGGCCCTTTACATCGGCCAGCACTTCCCAATCTGCCAGTTCCGCTTCGCGGTTCCATGCCCGGAGCGGCTGCTCCGCATCGCGATAGCCTGATGGGCCATCCCAGAATTCCCGCAAAGTGCGTAGGGCAAAAACGCGCATGGGCCTATACTAGATTGCTCCCACATTGGGAGCAATCTCGATGATGTCTAGTCCCCCTCCTTTTCGCACAGGCCCCTGACGGGATGTCGCTCGCATCAGGGCCTTTGCCCTTTCTCGCCAATCCGGCCTATCTCCGCGTCTGGGGCACCGGGGCCACGGCCAATACCATGCGGTGGCTGGAGCTGCTGGTCGGCGGGATCTTCGTTTTTCAGGCGACCCAATCGCCCTTCCTGGTCGCCATGGTGACGGTGCTCAGGACCCTGCCGCTGCTCTTCGGCGCAACGATCATGGGGGTGGTGAGCGAGGCCTGGGACCGGAAATGGATCTACTTCTGGAGCCTCATGCTGCTGGCGGTCAACGCGACCGTGTTGGGAACGCTGGCGATCCTGGGGCGGCTGGAGGTCTGGCATATCGCGGCCGGCAGCATCGTCGGCGGCTTCACCTGGACCAACGAGATGGCGATCCGGCGGCGGATGATCGGCGAGGCCAGCGGGCCCAAGCTGCTCGGCCAGGGCGTTGCCTTCGATAGTTTCACCAGCAGCTTCACCCGCTGCGTCGGCCCTGTGGTCGGCGGCACCGTCTATCAGGCGACCGGGATTGCCGGGGCCTTCATCCTGTCGGCCGTCATCCATCTTATAGCCGCCCTCATCATCTCGGGTCTTCGCCTGCCCCAGGTGCGCCGGCCGATGAACCTCGGGCAACTGAGGCACGATCTGGTGGAAGGCTTCCAGATCGTCCGCAGCAACCGCGTGTTGCTGGCCGTCGCCTGGGTCAGCATCCTGACCAACGCCCTGGGCTTCACCTATGCCGCGCTCATCCCGCCGATCGGGCTTCATAAGTTCGAGGTTTCGCCGATCCTGGTGGGCATCCTCGCAGCGGCGGAGCCCATGGGCTCCGTTACCACCGGCCTGCTGATCGCCTTCGGCATCCTGCGCGTAAAACATCCCGCCGCGACCCTGGTCCGGGGCTCGCTCTTCTTCCTCCTGGGTGTCGGGGCGGCGGCGCTCTCGCCCTGGTACGGATTGGCGGTGCTCCTGCTCTACATGGGGGGCCTCGGCACCGCGGCCTTCACCATCACCCAGACGACCCTGGTTTTCACCGAGGCGCCCATCGAAGGCAGATCGCGGGTGATGGGGATCATCGGGGCCTGCATCGGCACCTGGTCCATCGGCGTCTTCCTGGTCGGATCCTTGTCGGAATGGATCGGACCTTCGAGCGCGATGCTGCTGATGTCGCTGACCGGCCTGTCCGGGCTTCTCTGGGTCCAACTCGCCTTGGTCGGCGGCCGGCATCCGGCGCAACCCAAAGTCCCGCTATAGAGTTGCCTCGCGCGCGAGGCCTTGTGATAGTGTGCCCGACTTTCAAAGGGGGCCTTAGAAGGCGTGATGGATTGGTCCGTAAAATCGGCTGAGGAGATCGAGGCTCTCGCCGCGGCGACGCCTTTGGCGGCGCTGATGGAGGCGGCTTCGGCCCTGCGCGACCAGGGCCATGGCCGGCGGATTTCCTATTCGCGGAAAGTCTTCATCCCGCTGACCCATCTCTGCCGGGACGTGTGCCATTACTGCACCTTCGCCGAGAGCCCCTCGCAGGTTAAGGCCTATCTCTCGAAGGACGAGGTCCTGGCCATCGCCAAGGCCGGGGCGGCCGCCGGCTGCCAGGAGGCGCTCTTCACCCTCGGCGACAAACCCGAACTCCGCTATCAGGCCGCGCGGGACGCGCTCGCCGCTCTCGGCTACGACAGCACGCTCGCCTATCTCGCCGCCATGGCGAAGGCTGTGCTCGACGAAACGGGGTTGCTGCCGCATCTCAATCCCGGGGTGATGAATGCCGAGGATCTCGATGCGTTGCGGCCGGTCTCCGCCTCCATGGGGATCATGCTGGAAAGCGCCTCGGCCCGGCTCATGGAAAAGGGCCAGGTCCACCACGGCTCGCCCGACAAGGACCCGGCGGTTCGGCTTGAGACCATCCGGCTCGCCGGCGAGCGGCACATCCCCTTCACCACCGGTATCCTGATCGGCATCGGCGAGACGCGGCTGGAGCGGATCCAATCCCTCCTCGCCATCGCGGAGCTTCATCGGCACTACGGCCATATCCAGGAAGTCATCATCCAGAACTTCCGGGCCAAGCCCGACACCAAAGCCCGGGACGCGGCGGAGCCCTCGCTCGACGACCTTCTCTGGACCCTGGCGGTGGCGCGGCTGATCCTGGGACCGGCGATGAACATCCAGGCGCCGCCCAATCTCTCGCCCAAGGTCTATCCCCGCCTCATCGCGGCGGGCCTCAACGACTGGGGCGGCATCTCGCCGGTGACGCCGGACCACGTGAATCCCGAAGCCCCCTGGCCCGAGATCGAAGCCCTGCGCGAAGCGACCGCCCGGGAAGACCATGTGCTGGTGGAACGGCTCGCGATCTATCCGGAATACGCGGTGGACCGGAAGCGCTGGGTCGATCCCAAGCTCCATGCGGCCCTGTTCCGGGCAAGCGATGCCGAGAACTACGCCCGCACCGACGCCTGGGGACCGGGTCTCTTCCTGTCGAAACCGGCCGTCGCGGATTGGCGTCGCGCCCGTCCCGGCGAGCGGGCCGGTGCGGAGACCGAGCAGCTTGTCGAAAAGGCGGTCCGGGGCGATAGGCTCGATGAAGCCGAGATCGTCACGCTTTTTGCGGCCCGTGGCGGCGACCTAGCCCATGTGATGAAGGCCGCCGACGAATTGCGCCGGCAGGTGAGCGGCGAGACCGTCCGCTATGTCGTGAACCGGAACATCAACTATACGAACATCTGCTATTTCCACTGCCGCTTCTGCGCCTTCTCCAAGGGCAAGACCAGCGAGGCGCTGCGGGGCGCACCCTACGATCTCGCCATCGAGGAGGTCATCCGCCGCTCGGAGGAAGCCTGGGCGCGGGGCGGCACCGAAGTCTGCATGCAGGGCGGCATCCATCCCGATTACACCGGAGCCACCTATCTCGCGATCTGCCGGGCGGTGCGCGACGCGCTGCCGGACATGCATGTCCATGCCTTCTCGCCCCTGGAGGTGAGCCAGGGGGCGGCAACGCTCGGCATCTCCGCTAAGGACTTCCTGATCCAACTCAAGGCGGCGGGCCTCGGCACGCTGCCGGGGACGGCGGCGGAGATCCTCGACGACGAGGTCCGGGCGGTGATCTGCCCGGATAAGCTCAAGACCCAGGAATGGCTGGACGTGATCGAGGCCGCCCATGAGGTGGGCTTCCGCACCACGGCGACGATCATGTACGGCCATATGGAGACCTCCCGCTCCTGGGCGCGGCATCTCCTGGCGATCCGGGATCTCCAGGCGCGGACCGGGGGCTTCACCGAATTCGTGCCGCTGCCCTTCGTCGCCATGGAAGCCCCGCTCTATTCCAAGGGTCAGGCCCGGCGCGGCCCCACGCTCCGCGAGGCGGTGCTGATGCATGCGGTCTCGCGCCTCGTGCTCAACCCGCTTATTCCCAATATCCAGACTTCCTGGGTCAAGATGGGGGTGGAAGGGGTGAAGCTCTGTCTCGACGCGGGCGCCAACGACCTCGGCGGCACCCTCATGAACGAGAGCATCTCCCGCGCCGCCGGAACCCAGCACGGCCAGGAACTGCCGCCCCAAGAGATGGAGGAGATCATCCGCTCCATCGGCCGGCTGCCTGTGCAGCGCGACACGCTCTATCGCCCGGTGGCGGCGGAGCGGCGCGCGGCCTCCTTCACCGCCGGACCGCTGACCGAGCCGGTGCAGACCTCGCCCCATCACCCCCAGGCGCTGTCGCGTCTCACCGCGCCCGCGCTGGCGGGCGAATAGCTTCGACAAGGATATCCCAGGCATGAAGACGATCGGCGTTCTCGGCGGAACCGGGCATGAGGGAAAGGGCCTCGCGATGCGCTGGGCCAAGGCCGGCTACAAGGTGGTGATCGGCTCCCGCGATGCCGAACGGGCCAAGGCGACGGCACAGGCGATCCGGGAAATGATCCCGGGTTCCTCGGTCGAGGGCTCGGACAACCGGGGGGCGGCGACGGCCTGCGAGATCGCGGTGCTGACCGTGCCCTATGCGGCGCATAAGGGAACGCTGGAAGATGTGAAGGCGGCGCTCCAGGGCAAGATCCTGGTCGATGTCACCGTCCCGCTGATGCCGCCCAAGGTCGCCCGCGTCCAGCTTCCGCCCGAGGATTCGGCCGCCGTCGCGGCGCAGAACCTGTTGGGGCCGGAGGTGAAGGTCGTCTCGGCCTTCCAGAACCTCTCCTCGCATCTCCTGGAGCATGTGGACACGCCGATCGATTGCGACGTGCTGGTCTGTGGCGACGACAAGGACGCGCGCGCCGAGGCCGTAGCTCTGGTGAAGGCGGTCGGCGCGAGGGGTCTCCACGGCGGCTCGCTCGCTAATTCGGTCGCGTCGGAGGCCCTGACCTCCGTGCTGATCTTCATCAACAACCGCTACAAGACCAATACCGCCGGCATCAAATTCACCGGCGTCCCCGACGATCCGGTCGCTTAACAGCCGTCACGGACAAGGACATGGCGGCTTCGCTCACGCTGACGGCGCTCGACGGCATCCCGACCATCGAGCCCGGCGCCGATCTCGCTGCGATGATCGTCGAGGCGAGCGCGCGTTCCGGCGTAACGCTCCAGGACGGTGACGTGCTGGCGCTCGCCCAGAAGATCGTCTCCAAGGCGGAAGGCCGTTTCCGCCGCCTGGCAGAGGTGACAGCCTCTCCGCGAGCCATTGAACTCGGCAAGGAAGCCGACAAGGACCCGCGTCTCGTCGAGTTGATCCTCGGTGAATCGATCGAGGTCCTGCGTTGCCGCCCCGGCGCGATCATCGTCGCCCATCGCCTGGGTTTCGTGCTGGCAAATGCCGGGATCGACGCCTCCAACGTGGAAGGCGAGCCGGAAGAGACGGTCCTCCTGCTGCCCGCCGATCCGGACGGCAGCGCGCAACGTCTTCGGGGGGATCTGAAACGCCTGACCGGGACCGAGGTCGGCGTGCTGATCAACGACAGTTTCGGCCGCGCCTGGCGCATGGGCACGACCGGCACCGCCATCGGCATCGCCGGGCTGCCCGGCCTTCTCGATCTGCGGGGCCAGCCCGACCGCAACGGCCGCATCCTCAAGGTCACCGAGGTCGGTATCGGCGACGAATTGGCCGCCGCCGCCTCGTTGCTGATGGGTCAGGCGGCGGAAGGGCAGCCGGTCATTCATATTCGCGGCTTTCCCTATGGAAGGCGCGCGGGCAAGGCGGCCGAATTGATCCGCCCCAAAGAGATGGACCTGTTCCGCAAATGATCGCAGCGCTCGCCGGCGGCGTTGGAGGGGCGAAGCTCGCGGACGGGTTAGCACGCCTGTTGGGCGACAAGCTCTCCGTCATCGTCAATACCGGGGACGATTTCGAGCATCTTGGTCTCGCGATCTCCCCCGATCTCGATACGGTGACCTATACGCTCGCCGGGATCGCCAATCCGGAGACGGGATGGGGCGTGGCGGGGGAAAGCTGGAACGCTCTCGATCAGGTCGCGAAGCTTGGCGGACCCGGTTGGTTCCGGTTGGGAGACAAGGACATCGCCCTGCATCTCGTCCGGTCGCAGCGCCTCCGGCGGGGCGAGAACCTGACGGCCGTCACCGCCGATATCTGCGCACGGCTCGGGATTGCGGCGCGCATCCTGCCCATGACCGACGATTCCGTGCATACCCTGGTGGACACGGCCGAAGGGCCGCTGGCTTTCCAGGATTATTTCGTGGCGCGGCGCTGCGAGATCCCCGTGACCGGCTTCCGTTTCGCCGGCATCGCCGATGCGAAGCCCTCGCCGGCCGTGGTGAGCGTCCTCAACGACCGCACCCTCGATGCTGTGATGATCTGCCCCTCGAACCCCTTCGTGAGCGTCGATCCAATCCTGGGATTGCCGGGATTGCGCGACCTGCTCGTCCAGCGGACCTGTCCGCTGCTTGCCGTTTCACCCATCATCGGCGGCACGGCGGTCAAGGGGCCGGCAGCCAAGATGATGCGGGAACTGGGCCTCGATGTGTCCGCAACGAGTGTCGCAGGCCATTATCGAGGGCTGATCGACGGGCTGGTGATCGACACGGCGGACGCCGGTCTGGCTGGGACTATCGAGGCCATGGGCATCAAGACGCTGGTCACTCCGACCCTCATGAAGACGGCCGAGGACAGGACCGTGCTGGCACAAAGCTGTCTCGATTTCGCAGCCGCGCTGCGGCGATGACGCTCAAGGTCCTGGTGCCGTGCAAGCGCCTCAAGGAAGGCAAGTCGCGGCTCGCGCCGGTTCTGAGCGGCGATCAACGGCATGAACTCTGCCGGGGGTTCTTGAAAGCGACCCTGACCCTCGCACGCTCCCTTGTACCTGCCTGGGACTGCCTGCTGGTCACAAGCGATACCGAAGCGGCAACGCTCGGCGCGGATCAGGGTATCGCTTCTCTCGACGATGGAGGAAGCGGGCTCAATCCCTCGCTCCGGCTGGGTCGGGACCGGCTTTGCGGCAGGGAGGGAAGTTCGCTCCTTGTCCTGCCGATCGACCTGCCTCGGGCCGATGCGGATATCCTGCGGAAGCTTGTGGGATTTGCCGCCGATATGGTGATCGCGCCGGATCGGGCGCGGCAGGGAACCAATGTGCTCTACCTGGGACCGAAAGCGATGGAGATCGATTTTCGTTTCGGCCCCGGCAGTTTCGCCGCCCATTGTCGGCTGGCCCGCGACGCCGGCCTCTCGGTCGAGATCTTCGAGAACCCGGCGCTCGCTTTCGATATCGACCAGCCGAAAGATCTCGCGGACTGGAGGAAAGGTTAAACGACCTTACCGCGCAGGGAAACGCTTTCCCAAATTCCCACGACAACCAGAATCAGGGTCGTCGCCGCGCCGAGCGCCAGCGGCGATAAAAGCGAGGTGGCGAAGGAAAGGCCGGCGAGCATCGCCAGCCCCGCCATATGCGAACGCCGCCAGCGACCGATCGCCGTGCGCTTGAAGAGCAGCACGCCCAGGAGATAGAGGATCGGCCCTAACAGCAATACCGCAGCCGCAGGCGAACTCGTCTCACCCCCGGGGTGTGCCAGGACCAACTCGTCCCCCACGGCGACAACGACGATCCCGGCGATGGGCAGCAAGTGAATGAAGGTATAGGCGAGCCGCGCCAGCCGCCCCGGATCGCGGGAACCGGCGAAGCGGTTTGCCGCATGCTCCGCCCCGGTGTCGAAATAGATCCACCACATGGCGACGCTGCCGACGAAAGCCGAGGCGACGGCCGCAAGGACGGGGACCGTCCAGGTGAGTTCGGCGAAGGTGGCACCCGTGACGAGGATCGATTCGCCCAAGGCGATGATGACGAAGAGCGCGCAGCGCTCGGCGAGATGGCCGCCCGCCACGTCCCAGTCGGCGGTGGTCGAACGACCGAGCCCCGGAACCCAGAACCCCACCCAGGGCGAGAGATACTCGATGAAGAGCGCGACCGCCCAGACCGCGAGCCTCTGGCCTTCCGGCAGGAACCCGCCGTAAATCCAGATCGCGGCGGCCACCGCGAGCCAGATGGTGATGCGCTGGAAATTGCGGGCGTTGCCGGCGTGATGCCGGTGCAGCGCCGCCACCATGAAGAGCGACCTTCCCACCTGGAGCGCCGCATAGGCGCCCGCGAAGGCGAGGCCTCTCTGCTGAAAGGCATTCGGCAGGGAGGTCGAGAGCACGAGCCCCGCCAGCACCAACGCCAGGAGCATGAGCCGCACGGCGGGACGCTCCGGATCGAGCCAGTTGGTGACCCAGGACGTATCGATCCAGCACCACCAGACCGCCAGGAAGAGGAGCGCCGTTTCAATGGCGCCCCAGACCGTCAGATGGGCCAGAAGGCTGTGGGAGAGCTGGGTGATCGCGAAGACGAAGACGAGATCGAAGAAGAGCTCGACATAGGTCACCCGCGCATGTCCGTCCGGACTGCGCTCGCGCAGCAGATTGGTCTTGATGGTCAGTCGCGGCATGAAAACGCCCCCTGACTAAAGTCTAGGGGGCGTTACACAGTTCCGACAAGAAGCGCGCTATCGCGAAGCCTCAGTGAACATCCTTCCAGATCTTCCGCTTCACGCCGAAGAGCACGAGCGTCATGCCGAGAAGGAAGAGGATCACTTTGAAGCCCGTGCGATGGCGGACATCGAGGTTCGGCTCGGCCGCCCATTGCAGGAAGGCCGCGATCGCCTTGGCCTCGTTCTCGACCGACGATCCGGAATTGTCGGAGAAGCTGACCTGCCCCTCGTTCAAGGGCGGCGGCATCGCGATCTGGTGGCCCGGGAAATGCTCGTTGAAATACAGGCCCTGGGGCACGGTCACGCCGGCCGGCGCCGTCTTATAGCCGGTAAGCAGGCCGAAGATGTAATCGGGACCGTCTTCACGGGCCTTCGCCATCAGGCTGAGGTCCGGCGGCAACGCGCCGTTGTTGGCGACACGCGCTGCGTTGTCGTTGGCGAAGGGCTTGACGAAGCGATCCGAGGGACGGGCGGGACGCTTGAACATCTCGCCTTCGTCGTTGGGCTCGGCGTTGGTGACCTCGTGACTTGCGGCAAGCGCCTTCACTTCCTCCTCGCTGAACCCGAGATCGCCAAGATCGCGGTAGGCCAGGAGAGAGAGCGAATGGCAGTTGGCGCAGACCTCGGTATAGACCTGGAAGCCGCGCTGCAGCTCGGCCTTATCGTAGGTTCCGAAGACCCCGTTGAAGGACCATTTCACCTTGGGAAGCGGTGCTTCCTTGGTATCCGCGGCGAAACCGCCCACGGCACCGAGGGTCAGGGCCGCCGCGCCGGCGAGGGCGAGAACGAGCTTGCGCATGCTAGTGCTTCTCCTTGCCCAGGACCGCGGCGCTGATGCTTGTGGGCAACGGCAAGGGTCGCTCGATGATGCCCAGCAGCGGGACGATGATCAGGAAGTGGATGAAATAATAGGCCGTGGCGAGACGCCCCAGGATCAGCATCAGGCCTTCGGGGGGTTGATGGCCGAGATAGCCCAGCGCGATGCAGTCAGCCAGGAGAAGCCAGAAGAACCACTTGTACTTCGGCCGGAAGCGCGCGCTGCGGACCCTGGAAGTGTCGAGCCAGGGCAGGATGAAAAGCACCGCGATGGCGCCGAACATCAAGAGCACGCCGACGAGCTTGTCAGGAACCGAGCGCAGGATCGCGTAGAACGGCAGGAAATACCATTCCGGCACGATATGCTCGGGCGTCGAAAGCGGGTTCGCCGGGATGTAGTTCGCCGGATCGCCCAGGAAATTCGGCGCGTAGAAGACAAAGGCGCAGAAGATGATCAGGAACACGCCGATCCCGAAAGCATCCTTCGCCGTGTAATAGGGATGGAAGGGGATGCTGTCCTGCGGGCCCTTGCGGTCGATGCCCAACGGATTGTTCGAGCCGTGCGTATGCAGCGCCACCAGATGCAGGACCACCACGCCGACGATCACGAAGGGCAGGAGGTAATGTAGGGAGAAGAAGCGGTTGAGGGTCGGGTTGTCGACCGCGAAACCGCCCCAGAGCCAGGTGACGATATGCTCGCCCACGCCCGGGATTGCCGAGAAGAGGTTGGTGATAACCGTGGCGCCCCAGAAGCTCATCTGGCCCCAGGGCAGCACATAACCCATGAAAGCCGTTGCCATCATCAGGAGCAGGATCACGACGCCCAGCATCCAGAGCAGCTCGCGCGGCTCCTTGTAGGAACCGAAATAGAGCCCGCGGAAGATGTGGATATAGGTGACGATGAAGAAGAACGACGCGCCGTTCATATGGATGTAGCGGATCATCCAGCCCCAGTTCACGTCGCGCATGATGCGCTCGACGCTGTCGAAGGCCAGGGTCGCATGCGGCGTGTACTGCATCGCGAGCACAATGCCGGTGGCGATCATGATCACGAGCATGATCCCGGCGAGCGACCCGAAGTTCCACCAGTAGTTCAAGTTCTTCGGGGTCGGGTATTCGTGCAGTTCGTGATTGATGAAGGTGAAGATCGGCAGGCGATGGTCAATCCAGCGCACGAGCCTGTTCTGTGAGGCGGGGGCAGTCATCGAGCGCCGCTCCTAACCGATGAGGATTTTGGTGTCGCCCGTGAAGGCGTAGGGCGGAACTTCGAGGTTCTTGGGCGCCGGACCCTTCCGGATGCGACCCGAAGTATCGTATTGCGAGCCGTGGCAGGGGCAGAACCAGCCGCCGAATTCGCCGCGCACGTCGGTGCCCTTCTGTCCCAGGGGGATGCAGCCCAGATGCGTGCAAACGCCGACCACAATGAGCCATTCGGGTTTCTTGACCCGGGACTGGTCGGTCTGCGGATCGGGAAGGCTCGAGATATCGACCTCCTGCGCCGCCTTGACCTCTTCGGCGGGGCGGTGGTCGATGAAAACCGGATGGCCGCGCCAGGTGACGGTCAGCCGCTGCCCGACCTGGACCGACGCCACATCGACCTCGGTGGTCGACAGCGCCAAGGTGTCCTTGGCCGGGTTCATGCTGCTGATCAAAGGCCAAACCGCAGCGGCTGCGCCCACGCCGCCGATTGCCGACGCCGTCAGCGTCAGGAAATCGCGACGGCTCGCGTGCCCGTCATGCGTCGAATCCGCCATTGAAACACCCCTCGTCCGCCCGCTCCCGGCGGGGACCCCGCTGGCGCGCAAGCTATACTGTTGAACGATCCCCGCTATGCGACATCCTGCCGCATAAATCCTAGCGGGACAGCCGAAAACACCGGGAAATAAAAGCCGGTACCGGTAAGCCGCGACGGGTATAATCCATTCGCCTCCCGCTTGAAAAGATGCTCTCGCGTCGCACCATGCGCCTTGCCCTCTATGAACCCGATATTCCCCAGAACGCCGGCGCGTTGATGCGGCTGGGCGCTTGCCTGGGCGTGGGCGTCGACGTGATCGAGCCTCTGGGCTTCGTCTTGAGCGACCGGCGACTGCGGCGGACGGGCATGGATTACCTCGAAGGGCTCGACCTCGTGAGGCACGCCTCCTGGGACGCTTATCTCAAAGCACGGAAGGGCCGCCTGCTCCTGCTCACGACAAAAGGCGACGCCGCCTATCATCATTTTTCATTCCAGCCCGAGGACACCTTGCTTCTGGGCCGCGAATCGGCGGGCGTTCCGCTTGATGTGCATCAATCGGCGGACGCGCGTCTGGCGATACCCCTGATGGCCGGCCGGCGATCTCTCAACGTCGCGCTTGCAGCGGCGATCGTTTTGGGCGAGGCCTTGCGTCAGACGGGACTTTTGCCGGGAATGGGTGGAGCGAAGACATGAGCGACGAGGCGATCCAGCACAAGGCAGCCGCCCGAGCCTGGTTCGAGGCCCTGCGCGACCGGATCTGCGCCACCTTCGAGAAGATCGAGCAGGACTATGCCGCCGCGCGCCCGGAGGAAGGGTCCGCCGGCCGTTTCGAGCGCAAGGCCTGGGACCGGCCGGAAGGCGGCGGCGGGGTCATGTCCCTGATGCGGGGCCGGGTCTTCGAGAAGGTCGGCGTCAACGTCTCGACCGTGGAAGGCGAATTCTCCCCCGATTTTCGCGGGCAGATCCCTGGCGCCTCGGAGGACCCCCGCTTCTGGGCCAGCGGGATCTCGCTGGTGGCGCATCTGCGCTCGCCCAAGGTGCCGGCGGTCCATATGAACACCCGGCATATCCAGACGACCAAGGCCTGGTTCGGCGGTGGGGCGGATCTGACACCGATGGTTCCCGATCAGGCGGACACCGACGCTTTCCATGGCGCGCTGAAGGCGGCCTGCGACCGCCACGATCCCGCCTACCACTCGAAATTCAAGAAATGGTGCGACGATTATTTCCACCTGAAGCACCGCAACGAGCCGCGCGGCGTCGGCGGAATTTTCTACGACTACCTGGAAGCCGACTGGGAGAAGGACTTCGCCTTCACCCGCGACGTGGGCGAGACTTTCCTCGCGACTTATCCGGCGCTGGTGCGGCGGCATATGTACGAGCCCTGGACGCTGGAGGAGCGTCAGCATCAGCTCGTCCGGCGCGGCCGCTATGTGGAATTCAACCTGCTCTACGACCGGGGCACGCTCTTCGGCCTCAAGACCGGCGGCAATGTCGAGGCGATCCTGATGTCGCTGCCGCCGGAAGTGGCCTGGCCCTAGGCCTGGCCCTGGATTTCCGCCAGCCGGGCGAGGCAGGCCGCCCGATCCGGCTGAAAATCGTTCTCCTCCCACCAGGCCTCGATAGCCGCAAGCAGCCCCCCCATCTCCGGCCCAGGCGGAAGTCCAGCTTCCAACAAATCTGCCCCGCGCAGAGGAAAGACCCGGGGTTTCCAGGCGCCCGCCGCCGCGAACAGCGACTCCAGCCGGCCCTTTTCTCCGGTTTCCGAGATACGCAAGAGCAGCAGATCCCCATAGCGCTGCGGTCCTAGATGATGAAGCGCCCTGCGCTGGGCGGAGGCATCCCCAACGGGATCAACCGGCCAGGGCGGATCGCTGAGCGCTGCAAGCCTGTCCACCTGGTCGTTGGATAGCTTGAGACGGCGCCCCACCGCCTCGCCGTCGCCGCGAAGCAGGGCGCCGAGGCGTCGTAGGGGATCCGCCTCCGGTTCCAGCGGAAGGAGCGCCGCCAGGCGAGGCAAGTTGGTCGCCTCGGGCAGCAGGATCGGCAACACGCCATCCTCGGCCATGATCCCCAGCACCGGCAACGGATCCGGGACGCCGAGGAGTTTGAGGAATTCCGTCGCGACCCTCTCCGCCGACAGGGTCGGCAGCAGATTGGCAAGCGCGCGGCAGGCGGCGCGCGCCGCCCGGTCGGGCTCACCTTTCCCGTATCGGGCGAGGAACCGGTAGAACCGCAGGATCCGCAACACGTCTTCGCGGATCCGGGACGCGGGATCCCCCACGAAGCGGACATATCCGGCCCGCAGGTCAGGCAATCCGCCCAAGGGATCGTAAATCCGCCCCTCGCTATCGAGAAACAGGGCGTTCATCGTGAAATCCCGGCGCGAAGCGTCCGCCGCCCAATCGTCGGTGAAAGCGACCGTCGCGTGACGCCCGTCGGTCTCGACATCACGGCGGAGCGTCGTGACCTCGAAATGGCGGGGCTTAACCACCGCCGTCACCGTGCCATGGGCCAGCCCCGTAGGCACCGTCTTGATGCCGGCGGCGGCCAGGAGAGCCATAACCCGGTCGGGCGGCTCAGGCGTTGCGATATCGATATCCAGCACAGGCCGCCCGAGGAGCGCGTCTCTCACGGAACCGCCGACGAAACGGGCGGGCGACCCCGCCGCCCGCAGCGCCGCCATCACCTTGCGGGTCGGCGGCTCCTCCATCCAGGGCTGAAGGACGATCCGCTCCACCGGGTTCATGGCCGGGCTGGCGTGTCCGGCACGATATGGCCCGGCACGACCCGTCCGTTCTCCGTATGGGGCGCCACATAGGTGCCTTCCTGGGACCGTCCGTAATGCACGTCGAACACGAAAAGCGTCAGCGCGACGAGCACAACCCCAGCGACCAGAAGCCAGGGGAAGGGGAAGGCAGGCAACTCACTGCCGGGCAGCTCGAATTTCTGCGCGGCCGCGGTCCAGGCAAGATAAAGAACGGTCGGCAGGACGAACGGCAGCAGGATGGTGAGGATCATCCGGCTCATGTTGGATTAAGCGCTTCCGCCAGATTGACCAGGATCCCCGCCGTCACCCCCCAGATATGCCACTCGCGATAGGGCATCGCGAAGAAGGTGTGCATCTTGCCCTTGATATCGCGCTCATTGCGCTGGTGGTTCACCGGATCGACGAGAAAATCGAGCGGCACCTCGAAGACGTCGGCCACCTCGAAGGGATCGGGCGTCACCGGATAGGGCGCGCGCACGAAGCCCACGATGGGGACGATCTCGAATCTCGTGCGGGTGAGATAGGTGTCCAGCCGCCCGATGATCTCCACGTAATCCGGCGGCAGGCCGACCTCCTCCTGCGCCTCACGGAGCGCACCGGCGGCGGGACTTTCATCGAAGGCTTCGATCCGGCCGCCCGGAAAGGCGACCTGGCCGGCATGGGACGACAGGTGTTCGGTGCGCTTGGTCAGCAGCACATGGAGACCGTCCTCGCGCTCGATCAATCCGATGAGCACGGCGGCCGGCCGGAAAAGCGGCGACCCCGGCATGGCGGAATCGAGCGTGTGATCGCCCCGCAGCTCCGCCAACTGCTCTTCCGAAAGGCCCCGCACCAAAGGCTCATAGGCCTCGATCCGACGCCGGACGAAGTCAGGGGTCAGCTTTTGTCGCTGAGGCTTCCCAGGGGAAAGAACTTGTTCTTGCTCCATACACCGAACAGGGTCTCGTGGCCGACCCTTTCCTCCATTCCCAGTTCCACCAGCTGATAGAAGACCGACCGGGTAAGCCGCGCCTCCAGATTCTGCCGGATCAATATATAGGGATTGGGCTCGCCGGTCGCCTCGTTCGTCATGACTCTCAGTGGATGGTCCTCGCCGGCCGTCACGTTTTCGTCAAGATTGGTCCGGAAGATGAGCGCTTGGGTTTGGCCCTCGCCCTCGACGTCCAACTCGACGGCGGTGAAGGGCGCGTCCTCTACCGTGACCCGACCGCGCTCAACTGGAGTGGTCAGCCAATAGATGCCATCCTCGTCGCGGCTCAGGACCGAGCTGAAGAGCTTCACCAATGCCGGACGGGTGATTGGAGAGTTAAGATAGAACCAGCTACCATTCCGGGCGATGTGGATCTGGAAATCACCGCAATCCTGGGGGACACGGCGGCTAGGCCCTTGGCCGGGCTTGACTTCCAGCTGGCCTGCCAGCCCGTCAGGCCCTAGAGTTTCCGGTACGGACCCCGTCATCGCCTTTGCCTATCCTCCAGAGGAGCGCAATCCTTGACCAACCCTGAAATCCTCACTGGCGCCACCGATCTGGTTGCCGAGGTCGATGCCCTGGGCCAGAAACTGGCGCAGGTGCGCGAACGCATCGGCCGGGTCATCTTCGGCCAGCGGGAGGTGGTGGATCAAGCGCTGATCACGCTGCTCGCGGGCGGGCATTGTCTGCTCATCGGCGTCCCCGGCCTCGCGAAGACGCGATTGGTCGAGACCCTGGGCACGGTTCTGGGGCTGGATGACAAGCGCATCCAATGCACGCCGGACCTCATGCCGGCGGATATCCTGGGCTCCGAGGTGCTGGAAGAAAGCGAGTCGGGGCGGCGCAGCTTCCGCTTCATTCCCGGCCCCGTCTTCGCCCAGCTCCTGATGGCCGACGAAATCAACCGCGCGAGCCCCCGCACCCAGTCGGCGCTCTTGCAGGCCATGCAGGAAGGCCGCGTCTCGGTCGGCGGCCAATATCATCCGCTCCCCCGGCCCTTCCATGTCCTGGCGACCCAGAACCCGCTGGAGCAGGAAGGCACATATCCCCTGCCGGAAGCCCAGCTCGACCGCTTCCTGCTGCAGATCGACGTGGGCTATCCCGATATCGACTCCGAACGCCGCATGCTGATCGCCACCACGGGTGTTGCGGAGGATGTAGCGGTCGCGGCGATGACCTCGACGGAACTCGCCGCGGCGCAAAGACTCGTCCGCCGCGTGCCGGTGGGCGAAAGCGTGGTCGAGGCGATCCTAAGCCTGGTGCGCTCCGGGCGCCCCGAGGACTCCGATGTCGACGAGACCAAGCGCCATGTCGCCTGGGGTCCCGGCCCCCGCGCGAGCCAGGCGCTGATGCTCGCCTGCCGCGCCCGCGCGTTGCTCGAAGGACGGCTCAGCCCTTCGATCGACGATGTGGTGGCGCTGGCCCCGCCGGTGCTTCGCCACCGCATGGCGCTCAATTTCGCCGCCCGCGCGGACGGCATCACCATGACCCGCATCATCGACCGCCTCGTGGCGCCGCTTCAGTGAGGGGAGCGGAGAGAACCTAGATGGCTGACCGCGCGGCGCTTCAACCGCTTGCCGAACAGGCGGCGGCCCGGCTGCCGCCGCTGCTCGTCGCGGCGGAGCGGGTGGCGGCGACGGTGGCGCAGGGCGTCCACGGCAGGCGGCGCGTCGGCCAGGGCGAGACCTTCTGGCAGTTCCGCCAATATCAGGCCGGCGATGCCGCTTCCCGCATCGACTGGCGCGAAAGCGCCAAGACCGAAAGGCTCTATGTCCGCGAAACCGAATGGGAGGCGGCGCAGAGCGTCTGGCTCTGGCGCGACGCCTCCGCCTCGATGGATTGGACATCGGGACCCTCCTTGCCGACCAAGCGGCGGCGGGCCGATCTTCTCCTGCTGGCGCTGGCCGCCCTCCTGATCCGGGGTGGCGAGCGCGTGACCCTCATGGGCTCGGGACAGCTTCCCGCCAATGGACGCGCGGTCCTGACGAGGCTTGCCGCCACCACCGAGCGCGAAGGGCAGGCCAAGGCGAACCTGCCCGCCTTCGAATCGCTGCCGCGCCATGGGCAGATCGTGATGATCGGCGACCTTCTGGCGCCCCTGCCGGAAATTCACGCTCTCGTGTCGCGCTTCTCTGGCTCGGGTATCCGGGGCCATCTGGTCCAGGTGCTGGATCCAGCCGAAGAAACCCTGCCCTTCGACGGGCGGGTGCGTTTCGAGGGCCTCGAAGGGGAGGAAGCCCTGCTCCTGAGCCGGGTCGAAACCGTGCGCGACGAATATCTCGACCGGCTGCAGCGGCACCGGGACGGCCTCGCGGCCATCGCCCGGGCGGCGGGCTGGAGCTTCGGGATGCATGGGACGGACCGGCCGCCCCATACGGCCTTGCTGGCGCTCTATGGCGCGATGACGCGTCCAGTGGGAAGGTAGGGGAATGCTCTCCCTCGGCTCCCTCGCCTTCGCTTCGCCCTGGCTGCTCGCGGCGCTCGCGGTGCTGCCGGTGCTCTGGTGGCTGCTGCGGGTGACGCCGCCGGCCCCGAAGCGGCTGCAGTTCCCGGCCTTGCAACTCCTGCTGGGATTGCGCCCCCGGGAAGAAACTCCCGCTCGGACCCCGCTCTGGCTCATTCTGCTGCGGATGGCGCTCGCCGGGCTCATCATCGTGGCTTTGGCCCACCCGCTGCTCAATCCCAATGCGCGACTGGGCGGCACCGGTCCCCTGATCCTCGCGGTCGACGATGGCTGGGCGGCGGCGCGCGGCTGGGACAAGCGGCAGGCGGCGATGCAGACCCTGCTCGATCAGGCCGACCGGGAGGATCGTCGCGTGGTGCTGCTGTCGACGGCGGGCCTGCCGGGCGATCAGCCGGCTCCGGTTCCCTCCGTGCAGCGTCCCGCCGATGCGCGGGCCGCGGCGGAAACGCTCCAGCCGCGCCCCTGGGCGGTGGATCGCAAGGCGGCGCTGGCGCGGCTGCAGGCCCTGACCATCGAAGGCACCGCCCAGGTCGTCTGGCTCAGCGACGGGATCGACGACGGCTCCGCCCAGGCCTTCGCTGCCGGGCTGGACAAGCTCGGACCGCTCCGGGTGATGACCGACGACGGCGGCGATCTGGCCAGGCTCGCGGCGGCCGGAGATCCTGACGACAAGGACCTTTCCGTCCTGGTGAAGCGCGCCGACCGGCGCGGCGAAGCCCCGGTCTCGGTCCGTGCCCTGGCCGATGACGGCAGGCTGCTGACCCGACAAGAAAGCAAATTCGCCAATGGCGACACCCAGCGGCTTGTGAAGCTTCCCATGCCGAGCGAGCTCAGAAACCTGGCCGCCTCTATCCAGATCGAAGGCGAGGCCTCGGCCGGAGCGGTATTCTTGCTCGACGAACGCTGGCGGCGGCGGCCGGTCGGCATCATCGCGCCGAAGCCGGTGGAAGCGGCCCAGCCGCTTCTGAGTGGTTATTACTATCTGGAGCGGGCGCTCAGTCCCTTTTCCGAGATCCGGCGCGGCACGGTGGATCAGCTTCTCTCGCGCCAGATCGCGGTGATGATCCTGCCCGACGCCACCCCGGCAGGTCCCACCGAGCGCGACCGCATCCAGAAGTGGATGGAGAACGGCGGGACCCTGCTTCGCTTTGCCGGCAACGGCCTGGCGGATCAGCGCGACGACAGCCTGCTTCCGGTCCAGCTCCGACGCGGGGGCCGCACGCTCGGCGGCGCGTTGTCCTGGGAGCAGCCGGCCCGTCTGGCGCCCTTCACCGCCGACAGCCCCTTCGCCGGCCTGCCGATCCCGGGAGACGTGACGGTCTCGCGCCAGGTCCTCGCCGAACCCTCGATCGATCTTGCCGGCAAGACCTGGGCGAGGCTGACCGACGGTACGCCGCTCGTCACCGCCGAGAAGCGCGGCAAGGGCCGGCTGGTGCTGGTCCATACGACCTCCGATCCCGAATGGTCGAACCTCGCCATGTCGGGGCTTTTCATCGGCATGCTGCGCCGGGTGGTCTCGCTGAGCGAAGGCGTCGGCGAAGGGGCCGATGTGGCGCTGCCGCCCGTGGAAACCCTCGATGGTTTCGGCCGGTTGCAGCGGGCTCCCTCGTCAGCACAAACCATCCAGGCAGGAGGCTTTCAAGGCGCCGCGGTCGGTCCCACCCGGCCACCCGGCTTCTATGGGACCCCGGATGCCCGTCGCGCCCTGAACTTGTCCGCTTCCGTGACGCAGCTCCAGCCGATCGGCGCGCTGCCGGGCGGGGCTATCCGGGAGACCTATGCGAAGGGTGACGAGGTCGATTTCCGGCCTTGGCTTTTGGGCGGAGCCTTGAGCCTCGCGCTTATCGACCTGCTGGTCGCCTATGCCTTGCGCGGCTTCTTCTCCGGTCTCGGGCGGCGGCGCAGTGCCAGCGTGGCCGCGTTCCTTCTCACCTTGTTGGCCGTCCATCCGGTCCTGGCGCAGACCGACGAGCGCTTCACGCTCCAGGCCACGACCTCGCTGCATCTGGCCTATATCCGCACCGGCATCCCGGAAGTGGACGACCAGACGAGGGCGGGGCTTACCGGGCTCACCACGATCCTGCGCGCCCGGACGGCGGTCGAGGCGACCGCGCCCATGGAGGTCGATCCCGAGACCGACGAGCTCATCTTCTTCCCGCTGCTCTATTGGCCGGTGGCGGTGGGTCAGCAGCTGCCCTCCGCCAAGGGCATCGAGCGGCTCAATCGCTATCTGTCGACGGGCGGCACGATCCTCTTCGACACCCGCGACCAGGGGACGCGAAGCCGGCTGTCGGGGGGCGCCACGGATCAGCTCCGGCAATTGACGGCAGGACTCAACATCCCCTCCCTGGCGCCTGTCTCGCCCGAGCATGTACTGACCAAATCCTTCTATCTGCTCCAGGATTTTCCGGGCCGCTGGGCGGGCGGGCAGCTCTGGGTCGAGCCGGTCGAGGACCAGGTCAATGACGGCGTCGCCTCGGTGATCGTCGGCGGCGCCGACTGGGCGGGTGCCTGGGCCGTGGATCAGCGCGGCCGCCCGATACTGCCCGTGGTCCCCGGCGGCGAGCAGCAGCGCGAGATGGCCTACCGCTTCGGGGTCAATCTCGTGATGTATACCCTGACCGGCAACTACAAGACCGATCAAGTCCATGTGCCCTCGATCCTCGAAAGGCTGGGGCAATGATGGGCGCGGGCTATGCCTTGGGCACGGCACCCCTCTTGCCCTGGTGGGCGATCGCGGCTTTCGGCGGTGTCGCGGCGCTGGCTATTCTCTTCGGCGCGCTGCGGCGGGCGAGAGGGGCGTTCTGGCGGCTCGTCGCCTTCGCGATCCTGATCCTGATCCTGATAAATCCCTCGCTCATCGAGGAACAGCGCCAGCCCCAGCGGGATGTCGCCGTCGTCCTGACGGACGAGAGCCCGAGCCAGCGTATCGGGGAGCGCCGCCGCTACGCCCAGGAGGCGCTGCAGCACGTCACCGACAAGCTCGCCCAGTTCAAGGACCTCGATGTCCGCGTCGTCCACGCCGGCGCGCCCGATCCGGACGCCCCCCTCGCCGACAAGGGAACGCAGCTTTTCACCGCCTTGGGACAGGCGCTGTCCGATGTGCCGCGCCAGCGGGTGGCCGGCGTCGTGATGATCACGGACGGGCAGGTCCACGACGCGCCTCCGGCCGACCGGCTCGACCTCGCCGCGCCGCTGCACGTGCTGCTCTCCGGCGCCCAGGGAGAAGCCGATCGCCGGTTGGTTATCGACGAGGCGCCGAGCTTCGGGCTCGTGGGCAGGGAATTGAAGCTCAAGGTGAAGGTCGAGGATCTTCCTTCGACAGGCGCCCCGACCAACGCGCGGACCCGTCTGACTTTGCGCAAGGACGGCGGTCAGCCCGTCCAGATGATCGTGCCGGTCGGACGCGAGACCGAGATATCGGTCGCCATCGACCATGGCGGGCCGAATGTGATCGAGCTTGAGACCGAAGCGGGTCCGAACGAGCTGACCCTCGACAACAACCGCGCGGCGCTCGTCATCAACGGGGTGCGTGACCGGTTGAAGGTGTTGCTGGTCACCGGCGAGCCCCACCAGGGCGAGCGGACCTGGCGCAATATCCTGAAATCCGATCCCTCGGTCGACCTCGTCCATTTCACCATCCTGCGCCCCCCGGAAAAGCAGGACGGCACCCCGATCCGCGAGCTGTCGCTGATCGCCTTCCCGATCCGCGAGCTTTTCGACGTGAAGCTATCGGAATTCGACCTCATCATCTTCGACCGCTATACGCGGCGCGGCGTGCTGCCCAACGTCTATCTCGACAATATCGCGAAATACGTCCGGAAGGGCGGAGCGCTGCTCGAAGCGGCGGGACCCAATTTCGGCACACCCGCGAGCCTCTATCGCACGCCCTTGGGGCAGGTGCTCCCGACCGAGCCCTCAGGACAAGTGTTCGAGGAAGGCTTCCTGCCCACGATCACCGCGGTTGGCGAACGCCATCCAGTCACGGCCGGCTTGCCCGGCGGCAATGCGGACGCCGCCCAGAAGCCCCAATGGGGCCGCTGGTTCCGCCAGGTAGACAGCGACCCCCATCGGGGCACGCCGATCATGAGCGGCGTCCAGCAGCGGCCCCTGTTGGTGCTGGACAGGGTCGGCGAGGGCCGGGTCGCGCAATTCCTCTCGGACGAGATGTGGCTCTGGACCCGGGGCTTCGAGGGGGGCGGCCCCCAGGCGGAGCTGGTGAGACGCCTCGCCTATTGGCTCATGAAGGAGCCTGACCTCGAGGAAAACGATCTCCGCGCCACGGTCGAAGGCAATCGCCTGACGGTCACCCGCCAGTCGTTGGAGCCTGAGGACCGGCCCGTGCGGGTCACCGGTCCGGACGGGAAGCTTTCCGAACTGAAGCTCAATCCCGACAGCGGCGGGCGGAGCACGGGTTCCATTCCGGTCCAGGAAAGCGGGCTCTATCGCGTGACCGACGGCACCCGCACCGCGCTGGCCGCGGCGGGATCGTTGAACCCGATAGAACTCGCGGATGTGCGCGCCACGGCGGAGAAGCTTCAACCCGCCATCCAGGCGACAGGCGGAGGCCTCTACTGGGTAGGCCCGGGCAACCTGCCGGATCTGCGCAGGGTCAGCGCGGACCGGGCGGCGACGGGGCGCAACTGGATCGGTTTCCGCGAGAATGCCGATTATGTGGTCACGGGGGTGAAGGAAACCTCTCTCCTCCCCGGCGTCGCGGCATTGATCCTCGCGCTTGCGGCCTTCATCGCGGCTTGGCGGCGGGAGGGGCGCTGAACCCCTAAAATACCCCATTGAGCACGCTTTACAGAAAAAGGTGGCTGCTGTGCGCTACGTCACGGCTCGAAGGTAATTTTTTCTTCAGACTTAATCTGCTTTTAATGAACTAGGTTCATTTCACCGGCTCGGCCGGGTCGCATGGAGGCGGCGCCCGCCATATGGCCACCATACGTTCACTCACAGCAGCAACGTTCGACGACCGCGGCGCGGCGGTGATGTTCACCACGCCGTTGCTCACCGGCTGCCGGGTTCGCAAGAACTACCGGAACGCCTACGAACTCCTGATCCCCAATCTCGCCGAGAACGAGAGCACTTATGTGATCCCCTGGGCGAACCTCAAGGAATCGGTGACGCTCACCGTCCATGACCGGATGCTCTGCACCGAGATCGGCCAGCTGGAAGAGTTCAGCCCGCTCGTCGTACGCCGCGTCGAACGGAAAGTCGCCGCGAGCGGGCTCGCCGGACCGGCAAATACCCAGGCGGCAATCGACGCCCTCGCCGCGGAAGAGGCAATTCAGAAGGCCGTCTCCGATCTGCTGCGAGAAGCAGCCTCGGCCGCAAAGGTTGAGCTTGATGAAGAAAAAGATATCTCTGGGTTGAGTATCGCCATTGCTCCCTTCTGGCATCTTGCTGGAAAGGATCCTCCAACCCTTCGGAATTCTTTGGAACAGCTTGGCCCCTTTCGCGATTCCCTCTACAGTTGGCAAGAGGGAGCAGCGCCTGAGCAGGCGGCCTTTGCGCAAATCTGCGCCGAAGTCGCCGATGAGTCGCTGTCGGTAGGATTGAAGCTGGTGGCTGAATTCGACTCGAAGATCGCCGACGTCAAAGGCGTGGTCGAAAATTTCACTGACGACAGCGAGATGTTGCGTCGCCTTGCCATGCGTTCGGCTTGGCTTCTCGACGGCTGGGATTTCGTGACCAAGTGGTGGGAGACGGCGAAGCCCAAAAGCCGCTACGAGCAGATCGATGCCTTGGTCGGCATCGCCCGCATCCTGCCCCGCATCCCGACCAAGGAATTCGTCTCGGACCGCGCGGGCACCCATCGCGAATTCGGCGCCATCCGGAAGAAATGGGTGCGCATGTATCAGAATTGGCGCACCGGTGAGATCGACATGGAGCTCAGAAGCCGGATCGAGGCTATCAAGGCAGAGGCTGCATGAGCAGCGGGGTCGACCCGATCGAGGCCATCGCCGGGGAGATCCTGCTGCTCCCAAACGATCGCTTCCTGAAGGCGATCTCACTCCTGGAGCGCGTCAAGGGCCACCCCAGTACCCAGCGAGCGCTCGATGCGGCCCGATCGCGACTGATCGAACTCCGTCCCCCTCGACGGATGGATTTGCGGCGGCTGTTCTACTTGCCGATGGAAGACCTGCTCACCAATTCGGCGGTTCAGGCTGCGGAAGAGGGGCGGATCGGTCGCGATCTGATGGCGATCTGCTGGAGGCTTATCCAGGACAACGCGGACAAGGCCGAATTCCAGCGCCTCAATGTCCAGGCCTCGGAAATCTTCTCGACCGAGTGGGAAAAGCTGAAAAAGGCCGGCGAGCGGATCTGGGTCTTGGCCGCCACCTCCCTCGGAGAGGCTGCGGCGCGCGCCAAGGAAGATAGCGCTTACGCCAGCCAGAATTTGGGCAGTCCCGAGAGCGTCGCCATCGTCGGCGACCTTTCGGAAGCTTATAAGATCGCGGGAGAAGCGGTTGGACTGAAGGAGCGTTTCCCAGAAAATCCCGTGGTGACCTTCGACGACGAGGACTACAGCGCCCTCATCGGGGCGATGAAGCGGATCCGCGAAGGCCGCACGGGCGACCCCTGGCAACTCGTCTGGGTCATGTCGGCGCGCATGGCCAATCCCATCGACTTCCTGATGCAATTCCTGAAACAGCGGAGCTTCGAGCCGACCCCCGCCGTCGGGCCGATGGTGGACCGCTCCGTCAACCAGCTCGAGGCCGAGGTCGGACGGACGCGGGAACGCGCCTCGACCTCCGGAAGCGCTTCGGACGTCGCATCCCAGGCCGTGCACATGGCCGCCACCCTCGCCTCGGCCAAGCAATTGGCCAAAAGCCGCAAGCACCTCGCCGAGCAGGTCGACCGGATCGCGGTCGAATTGCAGGAAATGGTGCGGGAGGTCGTTGTCGAGGGCGCGATGGAAAGCGTCATGGCGACGCTGCCCGGCCTCAATGCCGACGAATTGGGAACGCAACCCGATCTTTCCGACATGGCGAAGGCAGAGGATCGGGTCCTCGCCCTCTGCCAGGTTTCGGATGTGGATCCCGCCATGAACCTCGGGCCTGTGGTGCAGCAGAAGCTCAAGGCCATCGCCACCGAGGTCGAGAAGCAGATCCGCTCCGCCCTCGATCAACTCGGCTCTCAGCCCGCCACGCCCGAAGGCCGCAGGGCCGCCGAAGCGCACCTCAGCCATTCGACCCGGCTGGTCGAATTGTCCGAAGGACCCGCCGCGGCGGAACGTGTGATGATGGACGGCCACAAGCGGATCAATGCCGCCTTCGGGAAGAAGTAGGCTCGGGCTGTCATTTCCGCTACCTTGCCGTCCATGCTCTTAGCGGACGGAAAGCCATAATACCTTGCTCAAAGATGTCCTGACGCCGATCCATCCGGACGGATGGAAATTCATCGCGATCTTCGCAGTCGTCGCCCTGGTTCTTTTCTGGGTCTGGCAGCCCTTGGGCTGGCTGGGGCTCGTCGCGACCGCCTGGTGCACCTATTTCTTTCGCGACCCCTGGCGGGTCACGCCGACGCGGGCGGGTCTGGTGATCAGTCCCGCCGACGGCCTGGTTGTGTCGATCGGCCCCGCCGTGCCCCCACCGGAATTGGAGATGGGGCCCGAGGCCATGACGCGGATCGGCATTTTCCTCAACGTCTTCGACGTCCATATCAACCGCATCCCGGTTGGCGGCAAGGTCGTCAAGCTGAGTTACCGGCCCGGCAAGTTCGTCAATGCGAGCCTCGACAAGGCGAGCGAGGACAATGAACGCATGGCCGTTCGCATTGCCACGGACGACGGGCCCCATATCGCGGTGATCCAGATCGCGGGCCTCGTCGCGCGCCGGATCGTCTGCAACATCCACGAGGGCCGGCAGGTGGCGACGGGCGAGCGCTTCGGCCTCATCCGCTTCGGCAGCCGGACCGATATCTATATGCCGACCGATTGGACGCCGCTCGCGCTGGTCGGGCAGCGCGTGATCGGCGGCGAGACGGTGATCGCCGATGCCCTGACCGACGAGCCCCAGCGCCAGGGCGTGGTGCATTGAAATGATGCGGCCGAGGCGCGTTCGGGCGCGGGTACGTCACCTGGGAAGCCTGTCGCTCACCCGGATGATCCCCAATATCCTGACGCTCCTGGCGCTTTGCGCGGGCATGACCGCGATCCGCTTCGCCATCAACGGGCGCTTCATGTCGGCGGTGCTGGCGATCCTGGTGGCCGCCATATTGGACGGGCTCGACGGGCGGGTGGCCCGGCTTCTGAAGACCACATCGAGCCTGGGCGCGCAGCTCGATTCCTTATCGGATTTCATCTGTTTCGGCGTCGCGCCCGCGATCATTCTCTATATCTGGACGATGTCCCAGCTCCAGGCCTTCGGCTGGGTCGTTGTCTTGCTCTACGGGGTCTGCTGCGCGCTACGGCTGGCGCGCTTCAACACCCAGCTCGGGGCGGAGCTGCCGCCCTACGCCTATAGCTTCTTCACCGGCATCCCCTCACCCGCCGCTGCGGGCCTTGTGCTGATGCCGATCTATGCGACGCTGGAATGGGGCGGGACCTTATTCCGCTCCCCCTATCTCAACGCCGTGGTGATCCTGTCGGTGGCGGCGCTCATGGTCAGCCGGGTCCCGACCTATTCGTTCAAACGCTCGCGCGTGCCCGCCCATTACGCCTTGCCGGTCCTGGTGCTGGTCGGTGTCTTGGCGGCGCTTCTCACCACCGAGCCCTGGGGCACCATGGCGGGCATCGCCATCGCCTATTTGCTGACCATCCCCTTCAGCATCCGCTCCTACCAGAAGCTCCGCGCCCACGCTCTGCGCCAGCAGGCGGCGGAGACCGCCGCTCAGGACGAGGGCGCGCGGGCCTGAAGGCTGGAGGAATGATGCCCGGCCACCCAAATAGCGGTGAAGCCCAAGCCCGTCCGTCAGGCGCGGAGATCCCGCGTCTCGTTGATCGCCAGGGCCGGCGTGTGCCCCCCTGGCGGATCGGCGACTGGTCGAGAACGCTGAGGATAAGATCGCTCACGCCTGCTCCCGGGTCGCGTTGAAGCGCAGCTTCGGCCATTCCCGCGTGGTGGTGTCGAGGTCCCAGCGGTTGCGCGCCAGAAAGACCGGAGCCCCGTCGTGGTCTTCCGCGAGGCTCGAACGCACCGTGTCGACGAAGCGCTTCAATTCCAGCGGATCCTCCGAGGTGACCCAGCGCGCCGTCTCATAGGGGGCGGGCTCGAAGCGAACGCCCAGCTCGTATTCGGTCTTGATACGGGCGGCGAGCACTTCCAATTGCAGCGCGCCCACCACGCCGACGATCCAGTCGGCCCCCAGATAGGGCTTGAAGATCCGGGTGACGCCCTCCTCGGCAAGCTGCTCCAGCGCGCGGCGCAGATGCTTCGACTTCATCGGATCGTCGAGCCGGACCCGCCGCAGGATTTCCGGCGCGAAATTCGGAATGCCGGTGACCTTGATCGCCTCGCCCTCGGTCAGCGTGTCGCCGATCCTGAGCGTGCCGTGGTTCGGGATGCCCAGGATGTCGCCCGGCCAGGCCTCCTCGGCGAGGTTGCGGTCACGGGCCAGGAAGAAGACCGGATTCTGAATGGCCATCATCCGGCCGGTCCGGCCGTGCTTCAGCTTCATGCCGCGCTTGAAACGGCCCGAGCAGAGCCGCAGGAAAGCGATCCGGTCGCGGTGCTGGGGATCGATATTCGCCTGCACCTTGAAGACGAACCCTGTGACCTTGGGATCGGCGGGCTCTATAGGCTTGGGATCGGCGGGCTGGGGCCGGGGCGGAGGGGCCATCTCCGCGATCCCCTGGAGCAACTCCCGCACGCCGAAGTTATTGATCGCGGAACCGAAAAAGACCGGTGTCAGGTGTCCCTCGCGATAGCTCCCCCCATCGAAGGGCTTGCAAAGCCCGCGCGCCATCTCGACCTCATCGCGCAGGCGCCTGATCGCAGCTTCGGGCAGATAATCCGCCATCTTCGGATCATCGAGGCCCTCCAGCTTGACAGGCTCGGTCTGCCGATTACTCGCGTCACGGTCGAAAAGCAGGAGCGTATCGGCCAAGAGATTATAGGTGCCGAGGAAATCCCGCCCCATGCCAATGGGCCAGCTCGCGGGCGTTACATCGAGCGCCAGCGTCCGCTCGATCTCGTCCAGGAGATTGAAAGGGTCCTGCGCCTCGCGGTCCATCTTGTTGACGAAAGTGACGATGGGCACGTCGCGCAACCGGCAGACCTCGAAGAGCTTCAAGGTCTGCTCCTCGATGCCCTTGGCGGCGTCCAGCACCATGACCGCGCTGTCGACGGCGGTCAGCGTGCGATAGGTATCTTCGGAGAAATCCTGGTGGCCCGGCGTGTCGAGCAGATTGAAGATGAGCCCGTCATGCTCGAAAGTCATGACCGCGGAGCTCACAGAGATGCCGCGCTCGCGCTCCACCTCCATCCAGTCCGACCGCGCGCGTCGTCGTTCACCCTTAGCCTTCACCTCGCCCGCGAGCTGGATCGCCCCTCCGAACAACAGAAGCTTCTCGGTCAGGGTGGTCTTGCCCGCGTCGGGATGGGCGATGATCGCGAAGGTGCGCCGTCTGGCGATTTCGGCGGCGAGGGATTCCATGGGGATGGGTCTAGCTTATCGAGAGGCCTCAAATCAACTGTGGCGGCTTTGAGCGGGCTTCGCGCCCGACCGCCAGAGGCGCCATCCCAGCAGCACCAGCAGCAGGAAACTATCGAGCGGCAGTTCCGCCGCCGACAGACGCCCCGCCAGCCAATAATGCAGCCAGGCCAGGATCGCCGCCGGATAGACCAGCCGGTGAAGCCGCTGCCAGGCCTGGCCGCCGAGCGCGCGAAGCGCCGGCTTCACGGAGGTCAGGGCCAGGAGCAGCAGAAACGCGGTGCCGATGAATCCGATCCAGAGATATGTCCGGGCGGCGATCTCACCGACGATGAACGGCCAATCGAAGCCGTAGTCCATGGCCCAGACCCCGAAATGGGCGCCGGCATAAAAGGCCGCGAAGAGGCCCAGCATCCGGCGCAACCGGACGAGCGCCGCCCAGCCGCTCCAGACGCGCAGCGGAGTCACGGCCAGGCAGAGGATGAGAAACCGCAGGGACCAATAGCCTGTTTCGCGCACAAGCGTCGGATAAGGGTTCGCCCGTAGGGGCGTCCAGAGCGCGTCATAGGCGAGCAGGAGGATCGGCACCGACGCACAAACGAAGACGGCGGGCTTCACCCCGAAACGGAAATGACGGGCCGTCAGCACCGCAGATTATTCGCGAAGGGAGCGCGACAACGGTTGAGACGCCGACTCTGTTCCAACATTAAAGTTCCGTCATCTTCAGGCACGAATCGGCTTTTTGGCCCTTATATCATGCATGAGCGCATGAAGCGCGGCATGGAGACATAAGATGAAACGCAAAGTTTTGCTCACTCTGGCGGCGCTCGTGACGACCGCTTCTCTGCTGGGCGGCTGTGTTGTTTACGAGCCCGGTTATCATCATAGGCATTACTGGCACTATTATTAAACCAGATGGCGGCTCCCGATCAGCCTGAACGGTGATCGGGAGCGCGCGGGCCTACCGACAGTTGACAAATAGCCCGATTCGTAAAATATCTCGGACGCTCGATATTTTTTAAAAACATTTTCGACAGGCTGGCCCGTGCGTTTAACTTTCCGAGTGCCACGCTATTTTCTGGTTCTGACGCTCGTCTGGATCGCGGCGATCAGCTGGAAAATCTATCCTCATTTCCGCGATGGGATGCGCAGCGAGGGCCATGTCATCTCCTTCGCCGACTACGTGGAAGACAGTTGCGGCCAACGTGTCGGGGCCAGTGCTGAGATTTGCTATATTAAGGCTGTCGCCACGGGCCGTAAGCTGGTCGCGAAGGAACAGGCCAAAGCAATCCTGCTCATCCTGGCGCCTCTTATCATCTACGGCGTTTTCTACCTGCCGCTTTCCCTTCTGGCGGGCTGGGTGCGGCGGATCTCGCACAATCTCGGGCGGCGTGTCCCCCTTTTTTCCCGCAGCCCCGTCATAACCTCCGCAGCCGATCACGCTTGATCGAAGGAGATCCGCCGAGGTGACCGGGCCAGGACCCCACAGCCGTCTGTGGCGGCTCTCGATTCCGATCATCCTCTCCAACCTGACCGTGCCCTTGCTGGGCGCGGTCGATACGGCCGTCGTCGGGCACCTTCCTGCCGCCTATTACATGGGCGGCGTCGCGCTGGGCGCGCAGACCTTCAATTTCGTCTTCTGGGGCTTCGGCTTTCTGCGTATGGGAACCTCGGGTTTCACCGCGCAGGCGGTCGGCGCGGGCGATGAGAGCGAAATCCGGCTGATCCTGACCCGGGCGCTGATCGTCGCCGCCGGTCTTGGGATCGCCATCGTCCTGCTGCGGCACCAAGTGCTCTGGGCCGCGCTTCAGTTCCTGGGCGGCAGCGCGGAAGTGCAGCAGGCGGCCAGCGACTATGTGCTCATCCGCATCTGGGCCGCGCCGGCAGCCCTGGGCAACTACGTGGTGCTGGGCTGGCTTTTGGGACGGCAACGGACCGGCGTCGCCCTGGCGCTTCAGGTTCTCATCAACGGTATCAATGCGGCCCTGGCCGTTCTCTTCGTCCAGGGATTCGGCTGGAACGCCGCGGGCGCTGCCGGGGCGACGGCGATTGCCGATGTCGTCGGGTTGGTGGCGGGGCTGGCGGTCGGCTGGCGCTTTCTGCGGCCTTCCGAAGGGAGGTATCGGCTTGCGCTGATTTTCGACGGGCCGGCGATGCGCCGGCTTATCGCGGTCAACCGGGACATATTCCTCCGCACCCTCTGCCTCGTCTTCGCCTTCGCGTTCTTCGCCCGCCAAGGCGCCGAAATGGGCGACACCGTACTCGCCGCCAATGCCGTCCTGCTTTATTTCCAGACGCTCATGGCCTTTGGACTCGACGGTTTGGCTCATGCCACGGAGGCCTTGGTCGGCACCTCCATCGGGGCGCGCGACCGGACCGGCTTCTGGATCTCGGTCCGGGTATCGTTGCTGTGGTCTTTCGTGATGGCCAGTTTCTTCAGCCTTGCCTATTTCCTTGCCGGGGATCTCCTGATCGCCGCTCTGAGCGGTATCCCGGATGTCCGGTCGACGGCGGCTCTTTATCTGCCCTGGGCGGCGATTTCGCCCGTCATTTCGGTCTGGAGCTATCTCCTCGACGGGATCTTCATCGGCGCGACGAGAACCCGGGAATTGCGGAATTCCATGGTGCTGGCCGTCATGGCTTTTCTCGCGGCGCTTTTCCTCCTGCGAGGTCCTTTCGGCAATCACGGGCTATGGATGGCGCTGCTGGTCCTCATGGCCGCGCGGGGGATCTTCCTGGCGGCCTTCTTGCCGCGCCTCAGCCGAGGGCTCGCCTAGTCGTCGCTGCTTTGGAACTGGGCCTGGCGGCGCTTGGCCTCCTGATCGATCACCGCGGTGAGGTCGGGATGCCGGGCCGCGAGTTCGCGGAAATCGGCGATATCGAGCGCCAGCAGTTGGCAGTCGGTTTCCGCGACGGCGGTCGCCGATCGCGGTTCTCCGGTGATAAGCGCGATCTCGCCGAAGAAGGCCCCCTCTTTCAGTCGAAACGGCTCGGGCTGGATCTTCACCGATATCTCGCCCGATCCGATGAAATACATGCAGTCGCCCGGCTGGCCACGCCGCATGACCGTCGTCCCGGCCGCGACATCCCAGACTTTCAGAAGGCGGGCCACATCGGCGATGATCCCCGCTCCCAGCCCGTTGAAATAGGGTACGCGGGCGACAAGGTCCCAGGTCCTGAGAAAGGCGCGGCGCCGCATCTCGTCCGAGAAGGTGGTCGCCAGGATGCCGGCCCAGAGGGCGAAGACGCCGATGCCGCTCACCATCACCATACCAGCCAGGATCCGGCCCGCCGCCGTTTGCGGAACCACGTCGCCATAGCCCACGGTGGTCAGGGTCACGATGCCCCACCAAAGCGCCAGCGGAATGGAACCGAAGCCCTGAGGCTGCCCCTCTCCCTCCAGCACATAGGCCAGGGTTGCGGCCGTGAGGAGCACCATCAGAAAGCCGAGGAAGAGACTGAGGAGAGGTCCCCGCGCCGTCTTGAGGACCCGCCCGACCAGATCGAGCCCCTCCGCATAGGGTGTCAGCTTGATCAGCCAGAGTGCGCCGAAAAGCCGGGCTGGATCGGGATTCATGCCGGCGGCCAGGGCGATCAGCGGCCAAGTGCCGGCGAAATCGATCAAGCCGAAGAATGACTTGGCGAAATGCCATCGCGCGAGCCAGCTCTCGCCCCGGTGCGCCCAATGGGCCCAAGGCGCTATGGCGAGCCGCATGATATATTCCACGGCGAAGAGGACGGCGACGGTCCAGAAAACCCCATCGATCAGGCGGCCCGCATGAGCCTCTATCGAAGGCTCGGTCGCCAGCACCATGGCCGCGACGCCGAGCGCGATCCCGACCTGATGGATAAGCCGCGCGATCTTAGCGCCTGGACCGGTAGCCTTTGTATCAAGCAGTTCGAAAATGCCGTCCATGCGCAATTGCACGGCTGTTTCCCCCTGGAGTTATTCCTATAGGAAGCCAGCGATTTCCCTAGAAGACAATTCTTTTTGCTGGAATTCACGCTAGCCTTCCCAAGGCTTTGGTCCACCTGGAAACGAGCTCGAATAGGAATTCAGAGGGATATATGCCGGCGCCTTCTAAAGCGCCGCACTCTCGTCCAGGATTTTCTCCACCAGATAGTCGAGATCGCCGGCGCCAAGATGCTCGAAGTGGTGCAACACGCGCTGAATCGTGCGCCGCCGATACCAATCCCTTTTATCCTCGCCGCCCTCGAAGGGCTCGTCGAAAATCACATGGAGCGCCGTGCGGAAAACGGGCAGGAGCGCCAGTTCCATCCCCGACCGCTCGTATAGCGACTGAAAGCCCAGCGGCCCTATGTCGTGGAAGAGAAGCTTCGCGTTGCGCAGGGGAATGCCGGAGAGCACGGAGAAGGCGACTTCGGCGAAGGCGACATCTCCAGAACATATCGCCCTCAGCAAGAGGGAGGAACTCCACCGGCCGGAACGGCGCAGATGCTCGACGAAGGCGACGATATCTTTGGCAGGCGCTCCGGGCGGCAGCAGTTCGACCGTCACGTCTTCCCGCACCTGGATGGCGAGCACGCTCGCCAGCCGCGGCGGTACGTCCTGGCGCGCGATGAGCAGCTTGCTGAGTTCCACGGAGGCCTGCGCCACGAGCCGCTCCAGAACAGTCACCGGAAGAATGCCTCGCCGCGCCATGGGCATCTGCACCAGATCTTCCGTCTCGTGGCGGTCGAGCATCTTCATGAGCTGGAGTTCAGGAAGCTCGGCCCCTTCATTGTCCAGGAGGGTCGACAGGACCTCGATGTGATCCGCCTCCACCAGCGCCTCCGATACCGCCGCGGATACCGCCCTACGGCGAGCGATGGCGAGCTGCTTCTTGACGCCGGCATCGCGCACGATCGCAACAAGATCCGCTTCGTTGAGAACGACGGAATACTCCAGGATAGGCAAGGCGACGCGATCGATATCTCGCGCCAGCGTGAGGGCCACGTCGGTCGGGAGGCCGGGATTGTCTTTGAGATTTTCCGACAGCGCCCGCCGGACACGTTCGGCGGCATGTCGGGCCAGGGACCGGAAAATATCCTCGGCAAGCTTTCGTTCGGCCCCCGTGAGCTCCCCGCGATTGAAATGCCGGGCGAGTTTCGTGGCCAGTTCTTCACGAACTGCCGCGGAGGGGTCGTTCAGGAGACGCTTCACATCGGCTTTGGTCAGGCTGTCGCTCATGCCATTGCCACCCGTGCGACTGTCGGTCCCGCTTGTTGAAGCCACGTCCATAGCGCAATCATCAGGCGGAACATCCTAAGTTAGTATTAAATGTGAGCTTATTGTGGCGCGAATCTCGATATAATTGATGTTAACCTTAACAACAGAACAGCCCCTCTATTTTATCGTGACGGCGCATAGGGGCTCTTTGTTCTTGCCGCTCGGCGTCACGGGACTGGCGGAGGGGTAGTTGGGCTCCCTGAGTATCGTCTGGCTGGCGTCGGTTACAGGCTTTGCGATCGCCGCTTGCGCGACGCCGGGGCCGAACAACGCGATGGTCGCCTCCTCCGGCGCGACCTTCGGAATCACCCGCACGCTCCCTCATATCTTCGGCATTGGGATCGGGTATTCCGCGATGCTGACGGTGATCGCGCTCCTGGGTGGCGAGGCCATAAGCACGCATCCCGCGCTGCATGAAGCGCTGCGATGGGTCGCGGCCGCCTATCTCCTCTGGCTCGCCATAAGGATCGCACGGACCCGACCCAAGGTTGGAAGCGGACTGGCCACTTCTGCGCGAATGCAGCCGCTTACATTTCTTCAGGCGGCGCTTTTCCACCCCAAGGGATGGGCCATGGCGGTCAGCGGAGCGGCGACCTATGCCGCCGGAAGCGGCCCGGAAACGACGCTTTCCGTGCTCGTCATGGCGGGGATCTTCCTGGTGATCGGCATCGGCACCAGCGGCCTTTGGGCGGGGATCGGCGCGGGGGTGGCGACATTCTTCAGGACGGAGGCCCAGTTGCGGCTTTTCAACCTGGCGATGGCAGCCCTGCTGGCGGCCTCGATTGCGGGCCTCTGGTTCGAAGGTTAGGCGGCGGCCTTCAGCGCGTGCTCGACCGCGGTAAGTTGCGCCGCGATGTCGATATCGACAGAGGAGGTGATTTCGAGCCGGCGATCCTCGAAGACATGCACCTTGCCGCGATGCCGGCGACGCCAATGCATGATGGTCGCGTCGCGCGCCGCGACGAGTTCCGCCATCTGCGGGCGAAACAGGCCGAACATGGCGGTGATCCACCGGTTCAGCGCCCAGGACGGCCGCGCCAGGTCGATCACGAAGCGGTCCAGCATGGCGATGACGTCGGGAGCGGCATACCAGGTCTCGCCGGTGACCCAGCGGTTCGTGGTGAAAAGCCGGATCGGCCGGCCGGCGGCATCCATGCCGATGGCGACAAGGTGACTGGGCTTGTCGTTGTCGCTGCCCTGATTGGGCTGGGCGGCCGGACCCATGACCGGGCTGTCCGGCTGGGACGGCGCATCGGCGATAGCAAGTTCCGGAAGCATGAGCGGCACGGTTCCCGACTCCATGCCCCGAGGCCGCATGAAGGCATGAAAATGCCCGTGCTCCGGCAACCGCCCCCCGGCCGGATGGGCATGGTAGAAGAACTGGCCGTGGCTCTCCGGATCGTAGACGTCGCCGCCGGGATAGTGGGTCCACTCGTAAAAGAGATCGGACCCTTGCAGGGTTTCGCCGACCACGTTCACCCCGGTCTTGGCGAGGATACGCTCGATCTCCAGGATCTCATGTCCGCAGGCGGCCATCTTTGCGAGCTCGGCGCGACCGAGGCGGACGAAGTCGATCATCGGCGCGTTGCTCAGGGACATGAATCCCTTATGTCCGATGCCGCAGGGGTCTGGCAAGAGTCCGCTACGGTGCCCTGGATGTTTAATCCCGGACTTTGATGGCGAAGCAACCACCGCGGTCTGGGGCGACTTCCTCAGGAACCTGATTGCGGCCGTGCCCGACAAAGGGGACACGGTGCTCACCGACAATAGCATTCGGTTCACGACGCCCGGCACGGGTGGCTCAACCATGCAAGCCATGAGCAGCTCCACCACCTTGCCGACTTCGTGAAAGCCCACTACTTCGGCCCGCGATTGAAGACCCTCAAGGGTCTTACACCTTAAGAGTTCTTCCGGGATGAAGAGAGTTAGGGAGGCCGGCTGAAAAGCCGGCCTTTTTACTTCATGCGCTCGTCGACCCAGCGGCGGGGCTTCGCGATCTCGCCTGTGGTTTCGTGCAGCCAGCCCGCGGAATCCTCGGTCACGACCACATCGAAACCGAGGCCCGTCTGCTGCCTGAGCTTTTCGCCCAGCTGGTGGGCGAGATCTGGCGGCGTCTTCGCACCATCAGCCAAAAGATCGAGCTGCATGGCTTCGCGGCCGCCCTTCGCATGGATGCGGACACGATAGTCGCGAACAAATCCCAGGCTGAAGATCACCGCCTCGCAATGGGACGGCCAGATATTGACGCCCTTCACCTTGAAGGTACCGTCGAGCCGCCGCACAGTGCCCGCCTCGATCCCCGGCCAATGGGAACCGCAGGCGCATTTGCCCGGAGCGCGGAAGGTTGCCTCGTCGCGGGTGCGGATGCGGAACAAAGGCTCCGCCTCACTGACCATGGGGGTGGCGATCACCTCGCCGCGCTGGCCGTCCTCGACCAGTTCGCCCGTCTCCTCGTTGCGGATCTCGTTCAACTCGAAATCGGGATCCCAATGGAGCGTGCCCCGCTCGCCCTTGTCGTTGAGCATGCCCTGCCCGCAGGAAAAGGCGATCATGCCCGAAGCGGTGCCGTACCACTCGTAAAGCTTGGCGTTCCACTTCGCTTCCGTCGCCTTGATCCAATCGACGGTCACCGACTGGGTGGCGACGATGAGCTTCCTGACCTTGAGCTTGGAGACGTCGATTCCGGCCTCGTCGGCGATGGCGCCGAGACGGTCGATATAGAAGGGCGTCCCGATGGCGACGGTCGTCCCGTAATAGGCCATGGCGTCGAGCTTGGCGCGGGTCGAGAGGTTCGCGAGCCGCATCATCTTCGCGCCCAAGGCCACATAGGCGTCCACATGCTTGACCCCGCCGCCCGACATGCCCACAGGCAGGGTCATGGCGATGATGTCCTTCGGGCCGATCCCCATCTGCTTCAGGGAGACGCCCCAGGTGGCCATGGTCTTGTCGTAGTCGGGCTTGGTGATGCAATGCACCTCCTTGCCCATGGCGGTGGTCCCGCTCGATTCGACGATGATCGACAGATCCGGCACATCGAAAGTGCAGCGCGTGCCGAAAGGCGGCTTCAGCCGCTGATCCTCCATCATGTCGTCCTTCATGACGAAGGCGAGCTTCGCCCAGGCGTCGGGATCGGACGAGAGCTCGGCCGCATTGGTCGAAGAGCGTTCGATCTGACGCTGCACGAAGGGGTTGCGCGCCGCTTCCGTCGCGAGAAGTTCGGCGGCACGCTTCCAATTGCCGAAATCGGAGATCTTCGCCATTCGCCTTAAGTCCTCAAGCCTTGCGCAGGAGCGGGATCAATTCGTCGCCGTATTGCCGGACGCGGGCCTCGCGGCCACCCGGCAGAAGGGCGAAGGTGATGCTGTCGACCTTGAGCTTCAGGAGCGGCTTGATCTTCTCCACGGCTTCCTCGGTCGAGCCCGCGACGCCGACCCATTGCACGAAATCGTCGGAGACCGGCTCAGGCTCGCCGGCGCGCGACAGATGGCGCGAGAAATCGTAAGCCTCGGCCGCATGCTTGAAATCCGGCACGAAGCGGTCGAGGCCGCCCGGCAGTTCCTTCCACTTGGCGAACATGCGCGCCTGGCTCGCTGCCCAGGGCCGCACGTCGTTGAGGGCCTTCGCCTTGTCGTCGGACAGCGACAGGGTGAACCAGAGGTCCACATGCACATCGGCCAAAGTGCGGCCGGCCTCGGCAGCGCCGGCGGCCACATGCTCCAGCTGCCAGCGGGTCAGTTCCGGCTGGGCGGCGCCCATGAGGATGACGCCGTCGGCGACCGCACCGGCCAGACGCAGCATGCGGGGCTGGCTCGCGGCGAGATAGATCGGCACGCGGGTCTTGGCGGTTGCAACGCCGACCTGGCGCCCGTCGATATCGATCTTGCCGCCTTCGGACAGCGTGCGGATACGCTCGATGGCGATGCGCAGGTCATCGACCTTCACCGTCATGCCCAGGGGATAGATCGAGGCATCGCCCGATCCGAAACCCAAGACGCAACGGCCTTCACTGACCTCGTTGAGCGCGGCGGAGGTGCAAGCGGTCACCGTGACATGCCGGGTCGCCGGATTGGTGACGCCAGGCCCCAGCTTGATGGTCTTGGTCATGGTCGCGGCAAGCGCCAGCGCCGTCCAGGGATCCTTGGTATAGAGCTGCGAATCGGCCATCCAGGCCTGGCTGAAGCCCTTCTCCTCGGCAAGCGCCGCGAGTTGGCCGAACCGCTGGATCGGCTCGCGCGGGCTCACGCCCATCATGAAGCCGAATTCCATCGGCTTGCGGTTGGGGGAAGCTTCGACGCTCATTCCTTCAAGTCTCCTGTATCGCGTTTGGCGAAGTATTCCTTGAGCGAGCGTTTCTCCCGCGCTTCGTGGAGGAGCTTCGCCGATTCCTGGGTGGTGTGACCAAATTCATGCACTGCGAAGTGATAGTCGAGCGACGCGCGCATCCCCATCAGATCCTGGGTGCGGTTGATCGATTTCTTGAGGAGCCTCATCGTCATCGGCGGCATGGCCGCGATCTTCTGGGCGATCTCCAGGGTCGTGGCTTCAAGCGAGGCCCGGGGCGTCAGATCCGTGATCATGCCGAGCTTCAAGGCGACATCGGCGGGGATTTTGTCGCCGGTAAAGAGGTAACGCTTGGCCTGGCGGATCCCGAGATCCCAGGGCTCCATCAGGAGTTCCAGCGCCACCCCGCCCATGCGGACGAGCGGGTTGTAGAAATAGGCGTCGTCGCTGGCGACGATGAGGTCGCACATCTGGGAGAAGAGCAGCCCGCCGGCGATGCAGCCGCCTTGGATCGATGCGATGGTCGGCTTCGAGAGGTTGCGCAGCGCCAAGCCCCGGTTATAGAGGTCCTCCTCTTCGCGCTTGAACCGGTCTTCGTGAAATTCGTCTGACCGCAGCCGCGACAGGTCGAAACCGGCGCAGAAATCGCGGCCGGCCGCGCGCAGGATCACGACATGGATGGAGCTGTCGCGCTCGGCTTCGGCAAGGGCCTCGGCGAAAAGGCCGAACATCTCGGAGGTCAGAGCGTTGCGCTTTTTCGGCCGATTGAAGACGATGTGGAAAATCGGCCCGTTCCGCTCGACGATAAGGGGCAAAGGCGCTCCGTCCTGAGTAACGGCGGCATCCGTCATCGGTCGATCCCTCTCTGGCCACCCCGTCGCGGGGAGGCTAATTTAGCAATCATCGAACCGCCCCCACAGCGTTACTTGACTACAATCCTACAAAAGGCATTTTGGGCGGGTCACAATTAAGCGGGAATGGGTAGCATGGCAAGCCGGTTCTGCCTTCATGAAAGCAACGGCGGATGAATGTCGCGGCGCATCATGGCCACGATGAAGCGGAGGACGGGAAATTCTTCGGCCGATCCATTCCCCGGGTGGAGGACGAGCGTTTCCTGACCGGCAAGGGCACCTTTATCGACGACCTCCAGATGGAGGGCATGGTCCATGCGATTACCGTCAGAAGTCAGCACGCCCATGCGCGACTCAAGGGGATCGACGCCACCGAAGCCCTGAAGCTGCCAGGCGTCCTCGGCATTATCACGGCCGCCGATATCGCCCAATATCCCGGCATGATCCCGCTGCGATTGGGGCCTCTGCCGGGGTTCCATCAATATCTCCAGCGGCCGCTTGCCAGTGACAAGGTGCTTTTCGTCGGCGAGCCCGTCGCGATGCTTTTCGCCGAAAGCCGCGCCATCTGCGAAGACGCGCTCGAACTCGTCGAGGTCGATTGCGAGCCCCTGGAGCCGGTGACCAGCCGCGCCGAGGCGATGCGGGACAGCAGCATTCTTCACGAGGCGACGGGCACCAATCTCGCGACGCGCTACACGGTGACCTCGGGCTCCACCATCGCGGAAGCCACGGCGGGCGCAGCCTATCGGCGCAAGGAAACCTTCCGCAGCCATCGCCAGGCGGCCTGCCCCATGGAGACGCGGGGACTGCTCGCCACCTGGGACCCGGAGGGCTCGCCCTACAAGCTGCGGGTCTGGGGTCCCACCAAGGTCACCTTTCACAACCGCCGCATCCTGGCGAGCCTCATCGACATGCCGCAGGAGGATATCGAGTTCATCGAGGTGGATGTCGGCGGCAGCTTCGGCTCGCGCGGCGAGTTCTATCCCGAGGATTTCCTCGTCCCCTTCGCGGCCATGCATCTGAAGCGCCCCGTGAAATGGACCGAGGACCGGCGCGAGCACCTCATGTCCTCGAACCACTCCCGCGAGATCGAATGCGAGGTGGAAGTTTCGACCGACGCGGAAGGCCATATCCTGGGGATCGAGGCTACGCTCTGCGCGGACATGGGCGCCTATGTGCGGACCAACGGCGGGGTGGTGCCGTCGAAATGCGCCCAATGGCTGCCGGGCCCCTATCGCTATCCCGCGATCGACATCACCATCGAAGCGGTCGTGACCAACAAGACGCCGGTCGGCACCTATCGCGGCCCCGGTCTCTACGAAGCCTGTTTTTTCCGGGAACGGCTTTTCGACCTCATGGCAAAGGATCTCGGCCTGACCCCGGTCGAGTTCCGCAAGCGCAACATGATCCGGCCCGAGGAAATGCCCTTCGAGGCCCCGAAGCTGGTCCCGCATGAGTCCTCGGACGCCTATGACACCGGCAATTTCTTCGAGCCCTTGGACCGGGCGCTGGCGGAAATCCGCTACGACGATCTGGTCCGCGAGGCCCAGGCCCCGCGATCGGACAAGATCCGGACCGGCGTCGGCATCGCCTGTTTCGTCGAGAGCAGCGGCGCCGGCCCCTTCGAGACCGCGCGGGCGGCGCTCTCGACCGAGGGCAAGATTTCGGTGAGCGTCGGCGTCGCAACTTCCGGCCAAGGCCATGAGACGGTCTTCGCGCAGATCGCCGCCGACGCCCTCGACATGCATATGGACGACATCCAGGTTTTCCACGGTACCACCAGCATCGTCGAGAATGGCTGCGGCACCTATCACAGCCGGGGCGCGGTCATGGCGGGCAGCGCGGTGCTGCTGGCCGCGCAGAAATTCCGGCAGACGGCGCTGGCGGTCGCGGCGCGTCGGCTCAACCTCGGCGTCGAGGAGATCGATTTTACCGGCGGAGCGATCCGCCGCCGCGACGGCAACGGACCCGCGTTGATGACGCTCCAGGAATTGGCGCAAGCGGCGCCGGAGCTGTCGCCCGGGACAAGCCGCCCGCATCTCGGTGTGGCGCTCGAGGAAACCGCGAAGTTCGAGCAGACGGTCAAGACCTTCCCCTATGGGACCCATGTCGCGCATGTGGCGGTCGATCTGGAGACCGGGCGGGTCGAGGTGCTGCGCTATCTGATCGTCGAGGACATCGGCAATTCGATCAATCCGCTCCTGGCCCATGGCCAGGTGATCGGCGGGGCGGTCCAGGGGATCGGGGGAACCTTCCTCGACGAGATGGTCTATGGGCCGGATGGGCAATTGCTCACGGGAAGCTTCGCGGATTATCTGCTGGCGACGGCAACCGACTATCCGGTCGTCGAGGCGATCAGCCTCGGCCGCCATCCCTCGAAGCTCAATCCGCTGGGAGTGAAGGGCGCCGGCGAAGGGGGCATCCTGGCCACCGGCGGCGCGCTCACCAATGCGGTGGCCATGGCGCTGGAGCCCTTGGGCGTCAAGATCACCTCCGTGCCCCTGAATCCCAACAACATCCGCCGGATGCTGAGCGAAGCGGGACACTGAAGCCGCGAAAGCGGCCAGATCCAGCCTTAGATTTGTCGTAAATGCCCGCGATTGTGCGGGTCATGCCCCTCCTGCCCGCCACAGCGCCGATTATCCCGGTCGGTGTCCAGCCGAAGTCCCGAGCGCTGGGTCAGATGATCTGCATAGGGCTGGCTGTCGGGCTGATGCTCGCGGCCATCCCCGTCTCGCTCCTTTTGACGCCGTTGCCCGAACTGACGCCCGAGATCGCTCCCGTTCCGGAGCAGGCCGGGGTGGTCAAGACACCGGCCGGGACATGGCGGGAATATGCTTCGGTCTTCCGGGAATATTCGACCTCATCGGTCCCGCCCGAATTGCTCGCGGCCCTTGCCCAGGTGGAGAGTGGCGGCAATCCGGTGGCACGGCCCTATAAGAAGCACGCGGTCGGCCCCTATTACGCGGTCCGGCCGGCGTCGAGCGCTACCGGCATGTTCCAGATGACCGACGCCGCTTTCGCCTATGCGCAGGGCCACTGCATCCGGGACCACCAGGTGGTGGCGGCCCGGTCGAGCGACACTTGCCGACCGCACGGGACCTCCGCCCGCACCGATCCCGCTCCGTCGACGGAACTCACCGCCTCGCTGCTCCACCGCAATATCTCGGCGATCCTGAGCAAGCGGAAGCAAGCCGCGAGCCCCAAGCAGAAGCAGGATCTCGCGGCGATCATCCATCTCTGCGGTCCGACGCGCGCCGTCGCTTTCGCCAAGCGCGGCTTCAGGCTCGCACCCGGCGAGCGCTGCGGCGAGCACAGTCCCGCAGCGTACTTGAAGCAGGTGGAAACGATGCGGCGGCAGTTCGTGAAATACGCGGAAGAGAGCTGATTTTTCTCCCTCTCCGCCCTTCAAGGGGGGAGAGGGCTGGGGTGAGGTGGGTTTCATCCGGCGGCACGATGCTCGGGCGCATCGGCACCCTCGCCCCACCTCATCCTAAATCCTTCTCCCCCCTGAAAAGGGCGGAGAAGGGCTCAACCGAACTCTAAACCGGCGTCCCCGGCTTTACCTTGGCGAAACGGGTGCGGCCACCGGCGATATCCCCATAGGCGTCGGGACGACGATCCCGCATTAAGGGGAAGACATTGGCGGCATCCGCCAGCGCCGAGCGCGGCAGGAAGCCTTGCAGCAGTTCCTCGCCATTGCCGGCCTTCGCCACGACCTCGCCCTTGGCGCTGACGATGGTGCTGGCGCCATAGAGGTCCCAGACCCGGCCCCGGATCTCGAACTGGCCCACGCCGTTCACGAAGATCACATGGCACTGCTGTTCCAGCGCCCGCGCCACGGGCAGCACTTCGCCCAGGCGTTGGAGGTCCTGGATCGCGAGCCAATTGGAGGTCGCGATCACGATCTCGGCGCCCTGGAGCGCCGCCATCCGCGCCGATTCCGGGAAGACGATATCGTAGCAGATCGTAAGCCCGACCCGGCCCGCCCGGCAGTCGACCACCACCGTCTCGTCGCCAGGGACGAAATAGTGGTTCTCCTCCACCGGCAGATGCATCTTGCGATAGACGCCGAGGATCGCTCCGTCCTGGAGCAGCGCCACCGAGTTGTACATCTCGTGGCGCATGCTGGTGGGCTCCATGAAGCCCACGACCATGGCCGCGCGGCGGCCCTTGGTGGCCTTGGCCAACTCGGGTAGCGACTTGCCGGCGGCGCGGTCGGCGACCTCCGACAGGATCCGCTTCTTGTTCTGGTCGTATCCCTTGAGGGGGATATATCCCGATAGCGTCAATTCAGGAAAAACGACCAGATCGGTGCTGTCGGCGACCTTGCCGTACCAGTCCTGGACCTTGGCGGTATTGACCTCAAGGCCCGACGGATCCGACCAGCATTGGATCGCGGAGATCTGGGCGACGGCGACCTGCGCCCCCGCAACGGGGGCATCGGCCTCAGCTGTAAGTGTCAAGGCGCTCGTCCTTCGAATATTCGAAGCGGGGCATGATCACGCAGACATGCAGATAGGGCTCGGAGCCCTGGACTTCAAAACGGACGCGCGCGCCGTTCGGGATCAGATAAGTGTCGCCCTTCTTGAAGGTCTTGACGACCTGCTTGCGATGATTGGGCGCCAGCGTATATGTGCATTTGCACTCGCCGCCCATGATCACATGGACCTCGTCGTGCCAGAATGCCCAATTCACCGTGGAGCCCGGCGCAAAGGATTCATAGGCCAAGGTGCCACGGCGGTCGTTCACCAGGAACTGTACCTTGAAGCGCTCCTCGGAGCCGACGGTGTTGCCGCCGAAAACCAGTTCCTCGGAAGCCAGAAGCTTTGCGTCGTCGAGACTTGCGCCAATCATCGTCTTTATCGTCCTTCATAGGTTTCGCTGCCAGCCCCCCTGGCAGCGGCCCATAGAGACAGCGGATCGCTTTTCCATGCAAGCCGATTTTCGGCACATCGTCCCATATTTGGTTCGCATGGATCGCTGCTGACATTATATGAGAGGCAATCGTCTATGCCCTCCGGAAAGGCAATCATGTCAGGCCAGCCCACCGATATCGTCGTCACGGCGATCGCCCGCACACCCTTCGGTCGTTTCGACGGTGCGCTCAAGGGGATCAACGCCCCCCAGTTGGGTGCGCTCGCGATGAACGAGGCTTTGGACCGCTCCGGCCTCGATCCCCAGAAGATCGACGCGGTATTCGGCGGCATCGGCATGATGGCGGGCGCGATCATCACTCCCGTGCGTCAGGCGCTCCTGATGTCTAAGCTGCCGGAAACGACGCCCTCGGCGACCATCGACCGGGCCTGCTGCTCGGGCATGACTTCCATCGGGCTCGGCATGAAGGACATCCGGCTGGAAGAAGCCCGCGCCCTGCTCTGCGGCGGCTTCGAATCCCTCAGCAATACCCCGGTGCTCTGGCCCCGGCAGAAGGCCAAGCTCGGCGATGTGAACGTCACCGATCCGCTCGTCATCCGGGGTCTGGTCGTGGACCGGCCCATCGCGGTCTATACGGGCGACGAATCGATCCGCCACGGCGTCGACCGCGCCATGCAGGACGATTGGGCGCGGCAAAGCCACGAACGCTATTTCGCGGCGGAGGAAAAGGGCTATTTCGAGCCGGAACGTTTCTCGGTCGAAGTCTCCGACGCCAAGGGCAGGACGCAAAACTTCACCTCCGACGAAGCGCCGCGCCGCGATACGACGGCCGAGAAGCTCTCCACCCTGAAGACCGTTTACGGCGGCAAGACCGTCACCGCCGGCAACGCGCCCGGCCTCAGCGACGGCGCGGCCTTCCTGGTCGTGATGCGGCGCGACTTCGCTGAGGAGAACGGCCTTACGCCCCTCGCAAGGCTCGTGGACTACGTGCAGGTCGCGGGCGGCCCGACCTCGGGCACCGTGACGCCCGGCACCGCGATCATGAAGCTGGCGCGGCGGCATAACCGTGGCCATGGTCAATGGGATCTGATCGAGATCAACGAGGCCTATGCCGCTACTCCGCTCGTCAGCACGCTGGCCTTAGCCGATGGAGACAAGTCGGAAGCCTCGAAGATCCGGGGCCGCACCAATATCCATGGCGGAGCGGTCGCCATCGGCCATCCGCTCGGCGCGAGCGGAGCGCGGCTCGTCATGACCTTGATCAACGGCCTGCGCCGACGCGGTGGCGGAACCGGCGTCGCCGCGATCTGCGGCGGCTTCGGCCAGGGCGACGCGCTGATGGTCGAGGTGGACTGACTAGCGGCGCTCCAGCACGAGCTTGAGGCCGTTGCGCGGGCGGAGCGTGATCAGGCCGACCGGCTCGACCACATGCCCCGGCGCGGGCCGCAAGCGATAGCGCTGGGCAACCGAAGCCAGGATCAGAATCGCCTCAGTCATGGCGAAACCCGCCCCGATGCAGACCCTGGGGCCCCCACCGAAAGGCATATAGGCGAAGCGATGCCGCTTGGCCGTGGCGCCGGGCGCGAAGCGCTCGGGCCGAAACCGCTCCGGCCTGTTCCAGAGCAGCTCATGACGATGAAGAAGCCAGGGGACAATGAGCACGAGCGTCCCTCGCCGCACACGATAGGATCCTTCGGCGAGGGGCAGGTCGTCATCGGCCAGCGTGATCCGCGACATGGTGTGGGCCGGCGGATAGAGGCGCATCGATTCCTCGATCACCATGCGGGCATAGGCCAATTGCGGGATGTCCTCGTAGCGTGGGGACCTCCCTTCGAGCACCCGGTCGAGTTCGGCCTCCAGTTCCGCGACCGCTTCAGGATGCTGGGATAGGAGATACCAGGTCCAGGTCAACGCCTGGGCCGTGGTCTCGTGCCCCGCCGCGAAGATGGTCACCACCTCGTCCCGCACCTCGCGTGGCGACAGGGGTTGGCCGGTCAGGGGATCGGTCGCGGACAGAAGACGGCCGAGAAGATCCGGCGTGTCCTTGCCCCGCGCCATGAGCCTTGCGATGAGATCGTCGACCCCGGCCAGCGCACGACGGCCGGCGGCGGCTCCCCGTCGCGGGATCCAGGACGGCAGCCCCAGAAGGTCGAAGAGCCCCGGCCGCACCACCTCCTGATAGGTCGCCATGCCGCGCTCGACCGTATCGAGAAGCTCAGGATCGGAGGTCGAGAACATGGCGCGGGCGATGATGGCCAGCGTCAGCCGCATCATCTCGCTCGCGGCATCGATCGTCACCCCGGCCGGCAAGGCATCCCAGCGGGCGAGCACCGCCCCGGCCTCCTCGATCATGGGCGGGGCATAGGCCGCGAGGCTGCGGGGATCGAAAGCGGGCGCCATGATCCGGCGATGGCTGCGCCACAATTCCCCCGAGGACGTGATCAGCCCCTTGCCGAGACCCGGCTCCAGGAGGTGCCGGAGAAGGTCGCTCTTGGCGTAGTTCTCCACATTGTCGAGGAGGATGCGCTTCACCGCCTCCGGCGAATTGACGATGACATGCCTGCGCCAGAGGAAGCGCCTTTCGACAATCTCCTTCTCGAAGGCGGCCGCGGCAAAGCTCGCGATGGAGCTCTCCTTGATGGTGCGCAACAGCTTCAGGGGCGACAGCCGCTTGGCATGGCGCGGCGGGGCGGCAAGGACGGGATCGCTCATGATGCGGGATCAGCGCGCGAGCGCGCGTTCCAGGAAGTCGAGCCTATCCTGTCCCCAGAAGAGCTCGCCTTCATAGACATAGGTGGGCGCCCCGAAGACCTGCGCCTCCAAAGCCTCCTGCTGGATGGCTTCGTAGCGGGAAACGACTTCGGGCGTCCGGGAATGAGCGAGCAAGGCATCGCCATCGAGACCGGCCTCTCCGCAGATCGCGCCCAGCGTCGCGGGATCGGCGATATCGCGCTCCTCGATCCAGACGGCGCGCATCAGGCGGCGGCTGAGATCGCCGCCATCGGCGCCCATGTCGAGAGCCGCAACGACCAGCCGGCAGCCGGCCTCTGTCGGCACGGGAAAATGCTTCGGATGGAGGTTCAACGGCAGCTTGTGGAAATCCGCCCAGCGCCGGATCTCGACAAGCCGATAGGCCTGACGCTGCGGGGCGCGCTTGGGACCGGGCAGGCCTCCGGATAACGGGAAGAGACGGGCAAGATCGAGGGGCTTATAGACGAGCGTCGCTCCTGCCGCCCGGGCCATTGCCTCAACCCGCTCAGCGCCCATGAGGGTATAGGGCGAACCAAGCGACAGATAGTAATCGATGATTTTCGGCATCCCGTTCCTCGGATCAGACCTGCGACATCCTAGCGCCTTTGCCGTCTCTTATGAGCCGCCATGGCTGTACCTATATAGCCTTCCAGGAGGGCATCATGACAAACGCTGAGAAGAAGTCCCCTGACGGCATCGACGAAGCTATGATCGAACGGCTGGTTCGCGGCTTCTACTCGAAGGTCCGCGACGACGCCCTGCTGGGTCCGGTCTTCGCTTCGCGCATCGCCGATTGGGAGCCGCATCTCCAGACCATGTGCCGCTTCTGGTCTTCCGTCATGCTCACGAGCGGGACCTATAAGGGGCAGCCCCTGCCCAAGCATGTACCCCTGCCGATCGACAAGCAGCATTTCGCCCATTGGCTCGAGCTCTTCGAAGAGACCGCCCGGGAGCTTTTCCCCGAGGCCGTCGCGCGCCAATTCGTCGAACGCGCCCAGCGGATCGGCGAGAGCCTCCAACTCGGCATCGCGGTCGGACGCAATATGATGCTCAAACGGGGCGAAGGGCTCCCCGTCTCTTAGCGCCTCCACACAGTCGGAAATTGCCGATGGTAGGAAAGATTGCTACTTTCTTGCCTGGAGGTGCCCTTGTCCAACATTGCCAAGATGAGTGTCGCGCTCACGACCGAAATGGCCGAGCTGGTCCGCGCAGCCGTCGATAGCGGCGAATATGCTTCCGGAAGTGAAGTTGTCCGCGAGGCTTTGCGGGAATGGAAGACTCGGCGCTCTCTGCTTCACGCCGAAAGGGACGAACTTCGCCGCCTCTGGGCTGAAGGTCTGGCGAGCGGACCCAGCCGCTTCGACGGCATGGATGCGATCAAGGGAGAAGCTCGGCGCCGGAAAGCCGCCCAGAGCTGAAGCACAATGCCTCCCGTCCTCCGCACGAGCCGATCCGATGAGGATCTGATCGAAATTTGGCTCCATATTGCGGAAGACAATCCGACGGCCGCCGATAAGACACTAGACCGGATGGAAGACGCCTTCGAAAGGATCGGTCGGCATCCGCAGATTGGAGCCGCTCGACCCGATCTCGCGCCGGATCTTCGATATCTGGCGACCGGACGCTATCTCGTCCTTTATCGGGAAACTCTCGCTGGCATCGAGATTGTAAGAGTGCTCCACGGAGCCCGTCATTTACCGGATTTGCTGTAAGGCCTCGTCCGCGCTACGGTTCAGATCGACCCTGTGATTAGTCTCTCGCCCGGGATTCTGCCTTGCCCCTCGATATCGTTCCTTCCGTCTGCCCCCACGATTGTCCCAGCGCCTGCGCGCTGGAGGTCGAGCGGATCGACGCGCATACGATCGGCCGGGTCCGGGGATCGACGAAGCAGACCTACACGGCGGGCGTGGTCTGCGCCAAGGTCGGGCGCTATGCGGAACGGCAACACCATCCCCTGAGGCTCGACCGCCCGATGCGGCGGATCGGCGCGAAGGGCGTCGGGCGCGAAGCCTTCCAGCCGATTTCCTGGGACGAGGCGCTCGACGAAATCGCGGAGCGTTTCACGAGTGCTGCAAAACGCTACGGGCGGGAAACGGTCTGGCCCTATTTCTACGCCGGCACCATGGGCTATGTGCAGCGCGACGGGATCGAGCGGCTGCGCCACACGATGGGCTATTCCAGGCAGCATTCGACGATCTGCGTCGGCCTCTCGGACGCCGGCTGGAAGGCCGGGGTCGGCATCAAATACGGGACCGACAGCCGCGAAATCGCGAAATCGGACCTGATCGTCGTCTGGGGCGGCAATCCGGTCGCGACCCAGGTCAACCTCATGACCCATATCACCCGGGCGCGAAAAGACCGCAAGGCCCCCCTGGTGGTGATCGACCCCTATCGCACGCCTTCCGCCGAAGTCGCCGATATCCACCTGATGCCGAGGCCGGGGACGGACGGCGCGCTGGCCTGCGCCGTTATGCATGTGCTGTTCAAGGAGGGCTTCGCCGACCGCGCCTATATGGCGAAATACACCTCCGGGGCGGCAGAGCTTGAGGCGCATCTCGAAAGTCGGACCCCGGAATGGGCGGCAAAGATCACCGGCATCCCGGTCCAGGAGATCGTCGATTTCGCACGACTCTATGGAAGGACGAAGCGCAGCTTCCTGCGCATCGGCTATGGCTTTTCCCGGTCCCGCAACGGTGCCGCCCAGCTTTTCGCCGCAAGCTGCCTCCCCGCCGTCACCGGGGCGTGGCAATACGAGGGCGGCGGAGCGCTTTATAGCGGCTCCGCGCTCCATGCGGTGGACAAGACCCTGATCGAAGGCCTGGACCGCGTCGATCCCAAGACCCGCGTGCTGGACATGTCCCGGATCGGGCCGGTGCTGACCGGGGACAGGCGGGATCTCGGCGACGGGCCGCCGGTCACGGCGATGCTGATCCAGAACACCAATCCCGCCGTGGTGGCGCCGGAAAGCCTGAAGGTTCGCGAGGGTTTCCTGCGCGACGACCTCTTCGTCGCCGTCCACGAGCAGTTCATGACCGAGACCGCAGCCTATGCGGACATCGTCCTGCCGGCGACCACGGCACTGGAGCACGACGATATCTATGGCGCGAGCGGCCACGTCTATTTCCAGGTCGCGCGCAAGGCCGTCGAACCCTATGCCGAAGCGCGGCCGAACCATCACGTCATCTGCGAACTCGCCAAGCGGTTGGGCGCCAGCCATCGCGGTTTCGAGATGAGCGAAATGGAATTGATCGAGGAGGCGCTAAAAGCCTCGGGCCTGCCCCCGGTCGATCAATGGGAGGACGGGGTCCGCCTCGACATGGCCTTGCCCTTCGAGCGCGCCCATTTCCTCGAAGGTTTCGGACACCAGGACAAGCGCTTCCATTTCGTCGCCGACTGGAGTGAGGTCGGACCGGACCACAAGCGCTTGCCCGCCCTGCCCGATCATGTGGAAATTATCGACGCCGCGGATGCCGAGCGGCCTTTCCGCATGATGGCGCCGCCCGCGCGATCCTTCCTCAACACCTCCTTCAACAACACGCCGTCGAGCGTGGCGCGGGAAGGGCAGCCGACCGTTCTCGTTCATTCCGACGATATGGCCGCGCTTGGCATCAAGACGAATGACCGGGTAATGCTCGGCAACGACAGGGGAAGCGTGGTTCTCGTCGCCAAGAGTTTCGACGGTCTGCAGCGGGGCGTGCTGGTGGTCGAGGGGATCTGGCCCAACCACGCCTATGAGGAAGGGATCGGGATCAACGCCCTGACCAGCGCCGAGGCCGGCGCGCCGAACGGCGGGGCGGTGTTCCATGACACCGCCGTCTGGATCAGGCCGGCTTAGGCGCTTCCTTATAATTCGCCAGGAATTCGTCGAAGCTCGCGACCAGCGCCGTTTCGATGGCCGGCTTACCCTCCAGCCGGGCCAGCAGCATCCCCGCAGCCTCGATCGTCGACAGGGCGTCGCGTCTCGGTTCGCGGCGCACCTTGCCATAATGGGACGGGCGCGACGGCCCCAGGATCACGCGCCGGCATTTCAACAGCCAGGCATTGCGCCACCAGAGCGTCTTCGCCTGGCTCCAGGTGCCGTCGAGCAGGATGATCCCTTGGATCCCGGAAAGCGCGGCCCGCTGGTCGGCAAGCGGCTTCCCCTTGGCATCGAGCGCCACCACTTCCTGGCCGGGCGCCAACTCGGACGCTTTCGCCGAGCCCAGATAGAGCGTCGCCCAGCGGCGGGGATCGGCCTCGCGGCCCAGGGCCTTGGTCAGGCTAGGCCAGGAGAGGCCGACCTTGAAGACCACATTCGCCAAGCGGCTCGCGGTCAGCCGGGCGGTGCCGAGATCGCGGTCTTGCTCCTGGGGGTGTTGGAGGATCAGGACGGCGATCTTATGGGCGATCGGCGGGACATTTTCTGGATCGGTCATGGCGTGCCTATACGCCGGCCAGCGGCCACCTTCAACAGCGGTGGGTAGCGCAGTCGCCAATTACCCGCGCCCAGATCGCGTTTAGAGCGGCCGATTTCTCGTAAAGAGTGTTCAAAGGCGCACTGGCGCCAGGAAGCGGGCGCGATTATAAAGCCCCGTCGCGCGAGGGCGGCTTCTCTTTTTTTGGGAACATTTCAATGCCTTCGCGCGTTATCTCGGCGCAGTTCTCTGTCGAAAGCGATCCCGAATGGTCCAGCACGTTCGTAAGGCGGTCTTCCCGGTTGGAGGACTGGGCACCCGGTTCCTGCCCGCCACCAAGGCGATGCCCAAGGAAATGCTTCCCGTGGTGGACAAGCCGCTGATCCAATACGCGGTGGAGGAGGCGCAGGCCGCCGGGATCGAGGAATTCATCTTCGTCACCGGCCGCTCCAAGACCGCCATCGAGGATCATTTCGATCGCTCCTACGAGCTTGAAGATACGTTGCGCGAGCGTAACAAGGCGTTGCAGCTCGACCAGGTGACGTCCTGGCTCCCCAAGGCGGGGCAGATCGCCTACACGCGCCAGCAGGAGCCCCTGGGGCTCGGCCACGCGGTGCTTTGCGCCAAGAACCTGATCGGCCGGGAGCCCTTCGCCGTCCTGCTCGCGGACGATCTGATCCTCTCCCAGAAACCCTGCCTGAAGCAGATGGTCGAGGCTCACGAGGAGACCAGGGGCAATGTGGTCGCGGCCATGGAAGTGCCCCATGAGCATACCAACCGCTACGGCGTTCTCGACATCGCCAAGGACGACGGCAGGCTGGTGAGCATCAAGGGCGTGGTGGAGAAACCCCATCCCTCGAAGGCGCCGTCAAACCTATCGATCATCGGACGCTACATTCTCCAGCCCGAGGTCTTCGACTATCTGGAGCGCACCGAGCGCGGGGCCGGCAACGAAATCCAGCTGACCGACGCGCTCGCCATGCTCATCGCGGGGGATCATCCCTTCCACGGCCTCCGCTTCGAAGGTCAGCGCTTCGATTGCGGCGACAAGGTCGGCTGGCTGGAAGCCAACATCGCCTTCGCGCTCACCCGCCCCGAAATGGCGGCCGATGTCCGGTCCATCCTCGACAGCTATTGCGGCTAAGGGAAAAATCATGAGCGGCAACCAGGGACATCGCTTCGATCCCACCATCCTGCGCGAATACGACATCCGGGGCGTCGTGGGGAAAACCCTTCATCCAGCCGACGCCCGCGCCATCGGGCGCAGTTTCGCGACCTTGCTCAAGGAAGCCGGCGGCAAGCGCGTCGCGGTCGGCCGCGATGGGCGGTTGAGTTCGCCCGAACTTGAGACCGCGCTGGTGGAGGGCTTCACCCAAAGCGGGATCGACGTGTTGCGCGTGGGCCTGGGGCCCACGCCGATGCTCTATTACGCGACCGCCACCCAGGAGGTGGACGGCGGCATCATGGTCACGGGCTCCCACAATCCGCCGACCCATAACGGCTTCAAGATGGTCTTCCAGAAGAAACCCTTCTTCGGCCAGGACATTCAGAAACTGGGCCGGGTCGCGGCGGAAGGGCGTTTTGCCGAAGGCATAGGCACGGCCACCGAGAAATCGGTACTCGACGAATATGTCGCGCGGATCCTCAAGGACTACGACGGCCAGCGCCCCCTCTCGGTCGCCTGGGACGCCGGCAATGGCGCGACGGGCGATGCGCTGAAGAAGCTCGTCGAGAAACTGCCGGGCCGCCACGTCCTGATCAACGAAACCATCGACGGGACCTTCCCGGCCCATCATCCCGACCCGACCGAGGCGAAGAACCTCGTCCAACTGCAAGAGGCGGTCGCCCAGCACAAGACCGATCTCGGGATCGCCTTCGACGGCGACGGCGACCGGATCGGCGTGATCGACGGACAGGGACGCATCCTCTGGGGCGATCAGTTCATGGTCGTGCTGGCCGGCGATGTGATCGCGAAGAATCCCGGCGCCACCATCATCGCCGATGTGAAGGCGAGCCAGATCCTTTTCGACGAAGTGGCGCGCATGGGCGGGACCCCGCTGATGTGGCGCACCGGGCATTCCCTCATCAAGACCAAGATGGCTGAGACCGGTGCCCCCCTCGCCGGCGAGATGAGCGGCCATATCTTCTACGCCGATCGCTACTACGGCTACGACGACGCGCTCTATGCGGCGGTCCGGCTCCTGGGGATCCTGGCGCGCAGTCCGGAAACCCTGGCCCAGCGCCGGGACAAGCTGCCCAGCGTCGTGAATACACCGGAGCTGCGCTTCCCCTGCGCCGACACTCGGAAATTCGCGGTGATCGACGAGGTCCGTGGCCGGCTCGAAGCCGCAAGCACGGAGATGAGCGCCATCGACGGGGTCCGGGTCAAGACGGCGGACGGCTGGTGGCTGCTCCGCGCGTCGAACACCCAGGATGTCCTGGTCGCTCGCTGCGAGGCGAAGGACGACGCCGGGCTCGACCGGCTGAAGACCCAGCTTGTCGCGCAGCTCGAAGCGAGCGGGATCGCCGCGCCTAAGTTCTGAGAACTTAAGCGGCGGCTTTCCCTCGCGCCTGTTGGATCGCCTGCCAGACCCGGCGGGGCGAGGCCGGCATGTCGATATGCGTGATCCCGAGCGGCGAAAGCGCATCGACCACGGCGTTCATCACGGAAGGCAGCGCGCCGACCGATCCCGCCTCGCCGCAGCCCTTGATCCCCAGGGCGTTGGTCGTGCAGGGGACGTTGTGATAGCCGATCTCGAAGCTTGGCACGTCGTCCGCATGGGGCATCCCATAGTCCATGAAGGAGCCGGTCAGAAGCTGGCCGCTTTCGTCGTAAACCGCATGTTCCAGCAAGGTCTGGCCCATGCCCTGGACGATGCCGCCGTGGATCTGGCCTTCGACGATCATGGGGTTCACCACCACGCCGAGATCGTTGATCGAGACATAGCGGCAGATCCGGATGACGCCGGTCTCCTCGTCGATCTCCAGCTCGCAGACATGGCAGCCATTGGGGAAGGTATTCTTGTCGCTGGTGCTGATGCCCATCTCGTCGAGGGTGTTGGGCACGTCTTCCGGCAGCTGCGACGCCTCCCGCGCGCGGCTCGCCAGATCCAGAATCGAGATCGAACGGTCGGTGCCGCCGATGGCGAAGACACCATCGCGAAATTCGATATCGACCTCGGCGGCTTCGAGGAAATGGCCCGCGAGCTTCCGGCCCTTGGCGATGATCTTTTCCGAGGCATCGACCAGCGCCGTGCCGGCAAGCATCAGGGTCTTGGCCCCGCCGGTCCCGCCGCCCCGGGTCAGCACGTCTGAATCGCCCCAGACAAAATCGATCCGGTCCAAGGGCAGGCCCAGCCGGTCCTCCAGGATCTGCGCGAAGGCGGTCTCATGGCCCTGGCCCGAGGGACCGCAGCCGATCCCCATCTGGATCCGGCCATCGGGCTTGAACTTGATGTCGGCGCCTTCGGGCGGGCCGTTGGCGGTGACTTCCAGATAGGACGCCATGCCGATGCCGCGCAGCTTGCCGCGTTTCCTCGCCTCGGCCCGGCGGGTTTCGAACCCGGCCCAATCGGCCTGCTTCAGCGCCTTCTCGGCAAGTCCCTGGAAGTCCCCGCTGTCGTAGGTCACTGTCATCGGCGTTTCATAGGGCATGGCGTCTTGCGGGATGAAGTTGCGCCGCCGGATTTCGTCCCGTGAGATCCCGGCCTCCTGCGCCGCCTGGTCCACAAGGCGTTCCACCACATAGGAAGTCTCCGGCCGCCCCGCACCGCGATAGGCGTCGACCCAGACCGTATTGGTGAAGACACCCTTCACATTGGCGAAGGCCGCCGGAATGCGATAGGCGCCTGTCAGCAGCCGGTATCCCGCAAGAGTCGGGATCAAAAGGGAGAAAAGCGAGAGGTAAGCCCCCATATTCGCGAGGCTCTCGACCTTGATCGCCAGGAACTTCGCCTCCGCGTCGAGCGCCAGTTCCGCATGAACCTGCTGCTCCCGGCCATGGCTGTCGCTGAGGAAAGCCTCCTGCCGGTCGCTGGTCCATTTCACCGGCCGGCCGACCTCGCGAGCCGCCCAGGGCATGAGCGAATGTTCGGGATAGGCGAAGCCCTTCATCCCGAAACTGCCGCCCACATCCCCCGTGAGAATCCGAATCTGCTTGGACCGGACGCCGAGCACGCCGGCCAATACGCCTCGCGCGGTAAAGACGCCCTGGGTTCCCATCCGGATCGTGAAACGCTCGGAGGCGGGATCGTAATCGGCCAGCACCGACCGCGCCTCGATCGAGGCCACCACGATACGGGTAATGTCGAGGTCGAGCTTGACCACGCGATGAGCCTTGGCGAAGGCAGCTTTCACGGCCTCTTCATCGCCCAGGCCCCAATCGACCGAGACATTGCCCGGGGCCTCCTCCCAGATCTGCGGCGCGCCCGGCCGGAGCGCCTGGGCGGGATGGGTCACGGCCGGCAAGGCGTCGTAGGAAACCTCGATCAATTCGGCCGCATCCTTGGCCTGGTCGAGGCTTTCCGCGACGATCAGCGCGACGGGATCGCCCACATGGCGCGCCCGGTCCACCGCAAGCGGCAACCGGCCGGGGTCGACGGGGTTGGATCCATCGCGGTTCATGACCGGCGCGGCACAGCGGGTCCGCCCGAGATTGGCGACATCGGCGCCCGTAAAAACCCCCACCACCCCAGGAGCCTTGCGCGCCGCCGCCGTATCGATCCCGAGAATGCGCGCATGGGCATGGGGCGAGCGAAGCACATAGGCATAGACCTGCCCGGGGAGGTTCTGGTCGTCGGAATATTGCCCGGCTCCCGTGAGGAAGCGGACATCCTCCTTGCGTCGCACCGCCTGGCCGATTCCGAATTGACCCACATCCGCCTCCGTTTTCTGAATGACATCAATCATGCCAAGGACATAGGCCAGACCGCAACCCTCGCGGCAGAAGACCAGCCCTGCGGGAACCGATTCTCATAGCGGCTTCGACAGGATATATTGTCCCCCGAAAGCAAATGGGGAGACGCTCATGCCGAGAGATGGGGGCTATGGGGGAGGCGGCGGGAGGTCGGCGCGCAATGTGCTGGGCGGCGCGCTCGAAACCTGCTCGATCGATCCGATGACCGGGTTCTTCCGCAACGGCTGCTGCGACACGGCCCCCTCCGACGTCGGCAGTCATACGGTTTGCGTGGTGATGACGGCGGAATTCCTCGCCTATTCGAAGGCCCAGGGCAACGATCTCTCGACCCCCATGCCGGCTTACGGCTTCAAGGGCCTGAAGCCCGGCGACCGCTGGTGCCTCTGCGCGCCGCGCTGGCAGGAAGCTCTCGACGAGGGCAGCGCCCCCCGGGTCGTGCTGCGCGCTACCCACCAGGGCGCCTTGCAGCATTGCGCGCTCGAAGACCTGAAACGCTACGCCATCGACCTTTCCTGAAGACCCCAGACGTCCGAGCCGAATTTCGGATAGATCCGGGCGATCTTCTCAGCCACGGTCCCCCGCAGGAGGTTCATCGCATCCGCGCCCAGCGCGGGCGTGACGGGCGCCGCCTCCGGCCGGTCGAAGGCAAATCCCGTATTGTCGAGCACCTCCTCCACCGTATGTCCGGGGTGAACCGTCTCCAGGCGGAACCGGCCCTTCGCCTTGTCGAAGGCGAAATGGCAGAGCGGCGTCACCAGGGCCACCGGGCCGCCCCGCCGATAGACGCCCGGCGCGCTCACCCCCGGAGCGCTCACGAAATCGACGGTCTCGACCAGGGTCCGGCGCGAATGCTCGGTGCGGAAGAGAATGATCCGCGGCACCATGAAATAAAGATGCGCCGAACCGTAGGAGCCGGGAAATCGCGCCTTAGGTGACTTGTAGTCTCCGATGGCGACGAGGTTGATATCGCCCTGCCCGCCGATCTGCGCACCGGAGAAGAAGAAGACATCGATCCGACCCTGGGAGGCGCAGTCAAAAAGTTCGCGGCCGCCGTCCGTCCAGAGGTTGTTCTCGGGACTTTGCTGCAGCGACACGATGGGTCCGGGCGGGGCAAGCGCCTGCGCCAGGAAAGCCGCCGCAGCGGGAATCGGGGAATTGGCCCCTACGGCGATATGGCCGGTTCCTTGGATCAGCCGGTGGATCACGCCGATCAGGACCTCTTCCTCGCGCGTCTCCATTCAGGCGGCGACCAGCCCGAAGACATGCTCGTCGAGATAACGGCGGAAGCCCTCCTCGGTCGCGGCCTGCCGGATATAGGCGAGGATATGCTGCGTATCCTCCTCGTATTCGCTGCCGAACTTGAGGGGCCAGGCCCCGCGCGGAGCGACGGCAATCCGATCCAGATAAAATGAGGGGAGCGTCGCCGGGGCGAGGGTCTCGTCCTGGAGCAGGTTGTCCTCGACGATGCGCTCCACCGTCACGATGCTGCGCATCGACGCATGGGCGATATGGAAGAGGTCGCGGCGGCGGCCGATCCAGACATTTCCGGCGCGGTCGGCCATGGCGGCATGGAACAAGGCGACATCGGGACGGATGGCCGGCACGACCACGATCGGATCATGGGGCGGGAAAGGATTCTGGATCACCCGCCAGTCCGGCCGATTGGCCAGCACATCGGAACCGATGAGGCCTCGGATCGGACCGAAGGGATTGCCCATCTCCCCCGCCCGCAGAGCGGCGTGGATGGCTGGGCAGGTCGCATCCTTGATCGGCAGGGTCCCGGCCTTGACGGCCGCCGTGAAACGGGGCGCGGATCCCAATTCGCCGAAACCGACAGCCGAGGTCTCCAGCGCGGCGACGCAGCCCGCGCCGATCAGAAGCTCCGCCTGCAACGTCGAGGTCGGCACGGTGAGAAGCCGCAGTTCCTTGACGCCCCGCCGGATCAGCGCGCGGGTCGCCGTCATGGCATTGCCGGCATAATCCGCCGGAATGGCGAGAAGAGCGCCATCCTCGATCCCGGCGATCGCCTCGTCGAGATCGCAGATCCGGGCCATCGATTGCCTCAGGCCGCCGAGGCCGCCCCCTGATAGCCGTCGGCCGGCTTCACAGTGCTGTTGCGGTAGATCATCTTGGAGCGGATCTGGATGATCTCGTTCCAGGCCTCCTGGGCGGCGGGGGAAAAATCCGCGTCCGGATGCGGCTCGGGGGCGAAATTGCGATGTTCGTCCTTGCCCCGCACCAGCATGGCCGTGTCCTCCAGGCCATCCGTGCGATAGGCGGCGGCGGGAATGATCTCGACCAGCACCATGATGCGGCGATCCTGGCTGGTATTGGGGGCCGAGCCATGAATGACGGCGCTGTCGAAAAGGCCAATCTCGCCGGGACGCAACGCCAGGTCGAAGGCTTGCGACTTGTCGAAGGGCACCGAAATCTGCTGGCCGCGCGCCAGGATGCTGGTCGGATCGTCGAAATCCTGATGCGGCAGGGGATCGCCGATATGGCTGCCGGGGATCACGCGCAGGCAACCTTGCTCCGGACCGCATTCCGACAGCGCGAGGGCGCCGATCACCACCTTGGGCTTCAAGACGCCGCCATAGGCGAAATCCTGATGCCAGCCGGCGAAAGTCTGTCCGTCATTCTTCTTCACGCGCCAGGCCATGCTCCAGAGGAGAAGGTCGGGACCCAGCAGATCCTCGAAGGCGTCGAGCAGGCGGGGCGTCTTGGCGATATCGACGATCCAGGGGGCGAGCACCTCGGACTTGCTGCGCAGCTTGCGCATCTGGTCCGGAAACTGCCTCTCGCAGCGTTCCAGCTCGCCGCGGAAATGGCGCGCCTGATCGGGTGTCAGGACGGGGATCGCGGGAAGGTATCCCTGCTGATCGAAATGCGCGACCTGTGCGTCGGTCAGAAGCTTGCCCATAGGTGATCTCCTCGATGGTCGGCCAGGATCGCGCCAAGTTTCCGGCCCTGTCAACCAGGGCGGAATCCTCCGGAAGATATCACGCGATATTAACTTTCCGGTTCCGTCTTTGTACAAGATGGATGACCGACCTCACCGCATCTTCACGGAAGGGCTCTTCGTGAATAGCTTCCTCAATCTCTTCAGTGCGGACGACCTGACGCCGCACGGCTTTTGCCTCCTCTGGCGACCGGATCTCATCTGGCTCCATGTGGCGTCGGACAGCGTGATCGGCGTCGCCTATTACTCGATACCGATCGCGCTCGCCTATTTCGTCTGGCGACGCAGCGACCTGACCTTCGGCTGGATCTTCTGGCTTTTCGCTGTCTTCATCCTGGCCTGCGGCACGACCCATTGGTTCGAGATCTGGACGCTCTGGCACCCGGATTATGCAACGCAAGGCCTTCTGAAGGCCGCGACCGCCAGGGCCTCGCTGGTGACGGCCTTCCTGCTCTGGCCCCTCCTGCCCAAGGCCTTGGCGCTCCCCTCGCCCTCGATGCTGCGCTAGGTCAACGACGATCTGTCCGTGCAGGTCCGCGAACGCGCCGAGGCGATCGAGGCGCTGCAACGGGAAATGGGCGAAAGGCAGCGAGCCGAAGAAGCCCTGCGCCAGGCCCAGAAGCTCGAGGCGCTGGGCCAGCTTACCGGCGGCGTGGCCCATGATTTCAACAACCTGCTGCAGATCATCATCGGCAATGTCTCGATCCTGCGGCAACGTGCCAGCGACGAGGGAACGCTCGAGCAGTTCGAGGCGATCGACCGGGCGCTCCAACGCGGCGAGAGCCTGACCCGCCAGCTGCTCGCCTTCGGCCGCCGCCAGACGCTGCAGCCGCGCGAGATCGATCTGAAGACCGAGCTCCCCCGCATGAAGGGGATGCTGCGCCATTCCGTCCGGGGCGACATCACGCTCGCCACCGAGATCGCGCCGGACCTCTGGCCGGTGGAGATCGACCCCAACGAATTCGAGCTGGCGATCATCAACCTCGCGATGAACGCCCGCGACGCGCTCCCCCGCGGCGGCGCGGTCATCATCGATGCGGTCAACGAGACCCTGACCCCCGAGGCAGGACATCCGGAAAATCTCAGCGGCGATTTCGTAAGGGTCCGCGTCCGCGACACGGGCACGGGCATTCCCCCCGCCACCCTCGCCCGGGTGTTCGAACCCTTTTTCACCACCAAATCGACAGAGAAGGGCACCGGCCTTGGTCTGAGCTAGGTCTATGGCTTCGCCCGGCAGTCGGGTGGCGGCGCCGTCATCGAGAGCGAGGAAGGCAAGGGAACGACCGTCACCCTGCATCTGCCACGCTTCCGCCGCTCTGCCGCGATCGACAGTCTGGTCCCGGAGCCGCCAGATCGGGAGACGACGGCCGGACGCGAATTGGGGACGATCCTGGTCGTCGAAGACAATTCGGAAATCAGCAACGTCACCGTCACCCTTCTCCAGAACCTGGGATATAGGACCGCGCTCGCCGAAACCGCCGATGACGCCTTCGAGCGGCTGGTCCGGGGCGAGAAGGCCGATCTCGTATTCACCGATATCGTGATGCCTGGCAAGATGAACGGCATCGAGCTCGCCCGCTCGCTCCGGTCGCGCTTCCCGGGGCTACCTGTCCTGCTGACGACAGGCTATAGCGCCGGCGCGCAGCAGGCGACCCAGGAGGGGTTCCCGCTGCTGTCGAAGCCCTATCGCCCCGACCTGCTGGCCAAAGCGATCAGGACCTTGCTCGTTCCCTCGGTTGAGACAGGAGGCTGATGCCCGCCTGCGCTCAATCGACGCGCGGAAGCACCTCGGCGATCGTCTCGACGATCCGGTCGATCTCCGCCTTCTCGATGATGAGCGGCGGCGAAAGGGCGATGATATCGCCGGTGGTCCGGGTGAGGATGCCCGCTTCGTAGAGCTTCAGGAAAGCGTCGAAGGCCCGGGCGCCGGGCTTGCCGGCCCGCGCCTCCAGTTCCACGCCGGCCACCATGCCGAGATTGCGCAGGTCGATCACGTGGCGGGTGCCCTTGAGGCTGTGGATCGCCTGCTCCCAATAGGGCGCCAGGGAATTCGCCCGCTCGAAGAGACCCTCGTCCTGGTAGAGCTTCAGGGTCGCCAGGCCCGCCGCACAGGCAAGCGGATGGGCGGAATAAGTATAGCCATGCGGGAATTCCACCCCGTTTTCCGGCGTCGCCTCGCAATAGGCGTCATAGAGCCCCTTGCGGCAGATGACGCCCGCCATGGGCACGCAACCGTTGGTGAGCCCCTTGGCCATGGTGATCATGTCGGGCTCGACCCCGAACTTCTCGACCGCGAAAGAAGCGCCGAGCCGGCCGAAGCCGGTGATGACCTCGTCGAAGATCAGCAGGATGCCGTGCTTGTCGCAGATCGCCCGGACCCGCTCCAGATAGTTCTTGGGCGGGATCAGGACACCGGTGGAGCCGGCCATCGGCTCGATGATCACGGCGGCGATGGTCGAGGCGTCATGGAGCGTCACCAGCCGTTCCAGGTCGTCGGCCAGTTCGGCGCCATGTTCCGGCATGCCACGGCTGAAGGCGTTGCGCGCGAGATCGTGGGTATGGCGCAGGTGATCGACCCCCGCCAGCATAGGCCCGAAGAGCTTACGGTTGGCGACGATGCCGCCGACCGAGATGCCGCCGAAGCCCACCCCATGATAGCCCCGTTCCCGGCCGATGAAGCGCGTCCGCGCGCCTTCGCCCCTGACCCGGTGATAGCCGATCGCGATCTTCAGCGCGGTATCGACGGCCTCGGAGCCCGAATTGCAGAAGAAGACCTCGCTGTAAGACCGTGGCACCAGATCGAGAATGCGGCTCGCCAGCTCGAAAGCGGCCGGATGGCCCATCTGGAAGGGCGGCGCGAAATCGAGGGTCGCGGCCTGCTTCTGAATGGCCTCGACGATGGGCTTGCGGTTGTGACCGGCGTTGACGCACCAGAGGCCCGCGCTGCCGTCGAGGATCTTTTCGCCTTCCCGGTTCCGGTAATACATGCCGTCAGCGCTCACCAGGAGACGGGGAGCCGACTTGAACTGCCGGTTCGCGGTGAAGGGCATCCAGAGACTGTCGAGGTCGTTTGGCGCGGTCTGCATGATCTGAAGTCCGGTTGAGAGACGAGGCCCCGGATGATGGAGAAGCGGCCCCTTCGGCACAAGCCGTCTTTCCGGCCAGGCGGCTCTCAGTAGATCGTCGTCTCGGTGACGATGAGATCCATGGGAATATCGAATTCGCGCGGCACGATGTTCGGGAGCCGCTGAAATTCAAAGCCGACGCCGATGGCGACAGGCTGGGGACTAAGCGCCGCCAGCGTCCGGTCGAAATAGCCGCCGCCATAGCCGAGCCGGAAGCGCCGGGCATCGAAGCCCACGACCGGCACCAGCAGAATATCGGGGCACACAGCCGGGCCGTCGCGCGGCGCAGGGATGTCCCAGACCCCTGATTCCATCGCGCAATCGGGCGTCCAAGGCCGGAATTCGAGCGGCGACTTCGGCGCGGTCACGACCGGCATCGCGGCCTGCCAGCCCCGCTTCAGGAGGCCGATGGCCAGCGGCCGCGGGTCGAATTCCCCTCGCATCGGCCAATAGATGCCGAGAAGGCTCGGCGGTTCGGTCGCCAGCAGCTGCGTGAGGCGTTTCTCGATGCCCGCGCCCCAACCGGCCCTGACACCGGGGTCCTCTGCCATCCGCCGGGCGATCAGCTCGGCCCGCGTCGTTCGGCGCCAGGCGGTAATGTCGCTAGAAGAGTCCAACCACGCGCCCCTCCGGGGTTACGGAGATATGATTGGCGGCGGGCTCGCGGGGGAGCCCCGGCATGGTCAGGATATCGCCGCAGATCGCGACCACGAATTCGGCCCCGGCCGCCAGCCGCACTTCCCGCACCGGCACGATATGACCGCTGGGCGCCCCTTTTCGGGTCGGGTCGGTGGAGAAGCTGTATTGCGTCTTTGCGATGCAGACCGGGAAATGACCGAAGCCCGCCGCCTCGAATTCCTTCAGCCGGCTTTCGACGGAAGCCTCCGCCACGATGTTCTCGGCCCCGTAGATGCGCTGGGCGGTGATGCGAATCTTGTCCAGAAGCGGCATCTCGTCGGGATAGAGAAGCTTGAAGGCCGAGGGCGTCGTCTCAAGGGTTTTCAGCACCGCCCGGCCCAGGTCGGCCGCGCCGGCCCCGCCGCGCGCCCAGTGATCGGCGACGACCGCCTCGACGTCCTGACAACGGCAGAGGTCGCGCAGCAGCTCATGCTCGGCCTCGGTATCGGCGCTGAAACGGTTGATCGAGACGACCACCGGAACGCCATAGGAGCGGACGTTCTGGATATGACGCTGGAGATTGGCGAAGCCGGATTCCAGCGCGGCCAGGTTTTCGACCTTCAGGTCGTCCTTGGCCACGCCACCATGCATCTTGAGCGCCCGGACCGTGGCGACCAGCACGACGCAGTCGGGCGCAAGGCCGGCCTTCCTGCATTTGATGTCGAAGAACTTCTGTGCCCCGAGATCCGCGCCGAACCCCGCTTCGGTCACCACGTAATCGGCGAGCTTAAGGGACGTGCGGGTCGCGATGACCGAATTGCAGCCATGGGCGATATTGGCGAAGGGTCCGCCATGGATGATCGCGGGATTGTTCTCGACGGTCTGGACGAGGTTCGGGGCGAGCGCATCCTTCAAAAGCGCGGTCATCGCGCCCGCCGCCTGGAGATCCGAGGCGCGCACGGGCTTCTTGTCGCGGGTCTGGCCCACCACGATATTGCCGAGCCGGCGCTGCAAATCATTGAGGTCGGAGGCCAGGCAGAAGATCGCCATGACCTCCGAGGCGACCGTGATGTCGAAGCCGTCCTCCCGCGGGAAGCCGTTGCCGACTCCGCCCAGGGAGCCCACGATCTGCCGCAGCGCCCGGTCGTTCATGTCGAGCGCCCGACGCCAGGTCACCCGGCGCTGGTCGAGCCCCAGGGCATTGCCCCAATAGATATGGTTGTCGACCATGGCGGCGAGCAGGTTGTTGGCCGCGCCGATGGCGTGGAAATCGCCGGTGAAATGAAGGTTGATGTCCTCCATGGGCACGACCTGCGCGTAACCGCCCCCGGCGGCTCCCCCCTTCTGGCCGAAACAGGGGCCGAGGCTCGGCTCGCGCAGGCAGATCAGCGCCTTTTTGCCGAGATGATTGAGCGCGTCGCCAAGGCCGACGGTCGTGGTGGTTTTTCCCTCGCCGGCCGGAGTCGGCGTGATCGCGCTGACCAGGATCAGCTTGCCGTCCGGCTTCCCGTCAAGCTCACGAAGCGTCTCGAAGGGGATCTTGGCCTTGTAGCGCCCATAGGGTTCGATGGCATCGCGGGAGAGCCCGAGCTTGCCGGCGATCTCGCCGATAGGCTGCATTCTGGCAGCCTGGGCGATCTCTATGTCGGAGAGCGGGCGAAGATGCTGCCCTTGATCCGCCATGGTCCTCCGCCTCCCTCCAGCCCCGAGACAGATTAGGTCGGGCGCCGGATCATAATCAATCGGTAGTTAGTCTCTCAAGCCCGATCCACAAGATGAATGAAGGAGCCCATGACACTGCCATCCATCAGCCCGGTCGGGCCCAGCGAGATTCCGTCGGAATTATCCACCTGGAAGAGCGCATCGCCCTCGTCTTCGGAGGTCGTCGAGGCGAAATGGAATTCATGTCCCCGGAAGACCTCGCCCGCCCTTCCCAAGGGGCCGTCGCGCATCAGGCTGACAGACCGATATCCGAGGTGAAGCCTCGGTGCGGCGAAGCTGGTCTCGACCGGCAGGAGACCGGCCATGGCATGCCGCTCGCCCTTGCCGTCCGTGAGCCCCGCGCCCAGCAGCATATAGCCACCGCATTCCCCATAGAGCACCGCCCGGCGGGAAGCTGCCCGGCGCAAGCCTTCCAGGGTGCGGCTTGCGGCGGCCAGCGTGCCCGCGTGAAGCTCGGGATATCCCCCTGGCAGGAAGATCGCGTCGGCGGTGGGATCCGGCGGCTCGTCGGCGAGGGGGGAGAAGGGAACGATCTCCGCGCCCGCCGCCCGCCAGCCGTCAAGAGTGGCCGGATAGGCGAAGGCGAAGGCGTTGTCGCGCGCCACGGCGATTCGCTGGCCTAAAGGCTTCAGAACCAGGGGCGTGCTGCGGGCGGGCGGATGGCGTCCCGGCCGGGCCATATTCGGCAACCGGCCCAGGTCCACATTGCCCCCGATCAGCTGACCGGCGCGCGCAAAGAGCTTGTCCAATGCCTGATGCTCTTCTGCCGGGACGAGGCCGAGGTGCCGCTCGGGCAAGGCTATGTCCGGGTAGGTCGGCACATGGCCAAGCACGTCGATATCGAGCCCCATCGCCGCCATGGCCGTGGACAACATCGCCGCGTGCCGGATCCCGCCGACCCGGTTGAAGATGACTCCGGCCAGATGGATATCGGGCCGGTATTTAGCGAACCCCAGGACCGTCGCGGCCGCCGAAGCCCCCTGCGCGCCCACATCGACGATCAGCACCACGGGCCAGCCGAGCCGGGCCGCGACATCGGCGGTCGAGCCCGCGTCTCCGTCCACGCCCGCCCCGTCGAAGAGGCCCATCATCCCTTCGCAGAGGATGAGATCCGCCTGCGCCTCGAGCGAAGAGGCCAGTGCGCCCAAGGTCTCCGGCCGCATGGCCCAGCTGTCGAGATTGAGGCAAGGGCCGCCCGAAGCCGCCCGATGAAAAGTGGGGTCTATATAGTCCGGCCCGATCTTCGCCGAGGCAACCTTGTGACCCATCTTGCGGAGCTGATAGAGCAGCGCCAGCGTGATCGTCGTCTTGCCGCAGCCCGATGCCGGCGCGGCAAGGATAAGCCCGCCTTTCAAAGATATTTCCTCAAGGCAGTCGCAAGGCTCCCGGCGGTCGCGTCGGTCCCGAAATGGGCGAGATATTTCCCCTCCCGGTCCATCAGATAGATGTAGGAGGAATGATCCATCAGGTAGTCGCCCCCCTCCTTCGGCTGGACCTTCTGGTAATAAACCTTATAGGCACGGGCGGCGACAGCGGTCTCCTGCGGGGTGCCGGTCAGGGCGATCAGGCGGGAATGGAAATTCTCAGCGTAGATTTTCATGGCCTCGACCGTGTCGCGGGCCGGATCGACCGTGATGAAGAGGGGTTGGACCCCTTCTCCCTTGGGACCCAGTTCATCGAGCGCCGCGCTCATGGCGGAAAGCGCCGTGGGACAGGCATCGGGGCAGAAGGTGTAGCCGAAATAGACCAGGGTCAGCCGGCCCTTGAAATCTTCCGGATGGCGGACCTTGCCGTTCTGATCGGTCAGGGTGTAGGGACCGCCGATCGCCACAGGCGACATCTGGGCGGTCGGTCCCATGCCGATCCACCAGTAATCGAAAACCGCAACGGCGGCGAGGATAGCTCCCCCGACGAGAAAGATGATCAGGCCACGGCGGGCATTGGGTGACAAACGAGAGCTCCTGGGCTGCGGCGCCTCCGCATATAGGTCATTCGCGCCGCGCGCGCCATATACCATCCTAAAGTTGGCCATGGACATGAACCGGCGTCGTCCTAAAATCCCCCCATGACCGTATCGTCCTTCCTCTCCCTTCGCCGTTGCCTTCTCGCGCTCGTCCTCCTGCTAGGAGCGGCGCCGCCCGTGCTGGCCCAGTTCAAGCCCGACACCTGGTACAATGTCGCCCATGCGGTTTCGCGGCAGAACATACCGTCCCTGCGTTCGATGCTCGCCAAGGGGGACAGCCCCGATGCGGTCGACGGGGAAGGACGGCCGGCCCTGGTATGGGCGGTCCAGGTCAATAGTATCGAAGCGCTCCAGCTCTTGATCGATGCCCGCGCCAAGATAGATATTCGCGACCGGCTCGGCGCGACCGCCCTTTATACGGCGGCCGGCACGGGCAATCTCGAGATGGTCCGGATGCTGCTGCAGGCACAAGCAAGCGTCGATCTCGCCAATCGCCAGGGCGTCACGCCGCTGATGGTTGGCGCCGGGCGAGGTTCGGTGCCCGTGGTGCGCGAACTCCTGAAAGCGGGAGCCGATCCCAAAAAACAGGATTTCTCGGGTCGCGACCCTAAAGGCTGGGCGAGCCAGCCCCAGGTTCAGCGCGTCATCGAGGAAGCCCAGCAGAGGAAGCGCTAAGCGGGGATGCCCACATAGAGGGTGAGCGTCACCCGCCGGCCGTTGGAATAATTGATCCCGCTGACAGAGCCGATCTCACGCGGCGCGAAACCGTGGCTTGCGAGAGCTTCCCGGAAAGCTTGGGCATCCCGATCGCTCACCAGCGCCACCGCCCCCCGGGCCGCGGTCACATAAAGCGCCGCCTCGGCCGGGGAGAGAAACCGCGTCCGCGTGCCCGTCATGAAGACAAGGCTCGGCTCGCTATAGCCGACGGAGACAAGCGGAGCCTCCCGGGGCGGCTTGTAGGAAGCGACCAGCGCCGCCGCCTCGCGGCTGAGCCAGATCCGGTCGAGGCTCGGCAGCAGGAACTGGAAAGCGGCGCCATAGGTCACGAGGGCAAGGAGGCCTAGGGCCACCGGCCCCGTCACCCGCGTCCGCCACCGCAAGGCCAGAGTGCCAAGAACCAGAAGCGCCAGGGCCGCCGCTCCCAAAGCGGGTGCGGCCCCTTCGCCCAGGCGCAGGGGCAATAAAATGAAAGCGGCCGAGAGACCGATGCCCAGGATCGTCCACACCCCGGCAAGCAGCAAACCCGGCCAGCGACGGCGAATATCCGGGAGTTCCACAAGCGCCCACCCCGCCAGCAGCGCCAATGCGGGATAGGCGGGCAGGACGTAATGGGGGAGCTTCGTCGGCACCAACTCCATGACGATCCAGAAGGGCAGAAGCCAGGCGAGGAGGAATTGGGTCTCCCGCTCCCGGCGATGGCGCCAGGCCAAGACGACGGCGGGCACCAGCAGAAGCGAGCCCGGCCAGAAAGTCGCCGGCAGCAGCAGCAGATAGGCCCCCGGCCAGGCGCCATGGGCCTCCTGGGCGCCCGCCACCTTGCCGAGCATGTCGTGACCGACCGCCTCGCCGAAGAAACCGCCGGAGGTCGCTACGGTGATCGCCACCACCCAAGGCAACACCAGCAGCAGCAGCAGCGGCACTCCCCAGGCGAAGCGCAATCCCCGCAGCCAGCCCGCCCGCCGATCGGCGAGAAAGAGCGCCCCGATAGTCAAGAGACTGACGAGGGGCGTGATCGGCCCTTTAACGAGGATGCCCACTGCCTGGGCGATCCAAAAAATCACGGCGAACCGGGCCGGCGGCGCCTCCCGCAGCCGGATCGCCGACAGCGCCCCCTGCGCCGCGACCACGGTCGCGAGAAGGACGGCGTCGGTCTTCGCGATATGGGCCTCCACGACGAGGCTCAGGCAGCCGGCGAGCAGCCCCGCGCCCAGTAGCGCCGCGCGCCGCCCGACCAGCCGCGCCCCGAAACCGAAGGAGAAGAGTACCGCCGCCAGCGCCCCGAGGAGCGAGGGGAGACGATAAGGCCAGATTGATGTGCTCTCGGGATTGCTCAAGGTCCCGACGACGGCGGCCTGCAGCCAATAGATCCCTGCCGGCTTCTTGTTGCGGGCTTCGTCCTGGAAGCGGATGCCGATGAAATCGCCGGTTTCCAGCATCTGGCGCGTCGCCTGGGTGAAGCGGGCCTCGTCCCGATCAAGCACCGGCACGGCCGCGATACCCGGCAGATAAAGGCCGAGGCAAAAGAGGACGAGGAGCGCCCAGGGCCGCCAGCCCTGGCTCCAACGCTCCAGGAAATCGGAAGCTGCGGTCGCGGTCGCCATCGCTCGACGCGGTAGCACAGGCGGCCCGCTGCCGCCAGCGATTAGGCGCGACGGATCGCCGGGAACCCCCGCACGCCGAGGATCCAGGCTTCTTCCTCCACAACGCGCGCCCGTTCTTCCGGCGAAAGCGCGGGGTCGCCCGCGAAATAAGGAGCAAGCTCGCCGCGAGCGTCGAGGTCGGCAAAATGCCGGGCCAGCGATTTGACCTGCGCGGCGTCCTTCACCGCATGACCCTCGGCCTTGACGAGGGAGGGATAGATTTCGGCCAGCACGATGCCCTTGGGGGGTATGGCCAGACCTGTTTCGAAAGGCCATATCCGGGTCCGGGACTGAAGCAAGGGGTCATCCCGAAGCGCTCGGACCACCGGGATGCCGGTGAGGGCCTGCCCGCCCACCGAGCCCGCACCGGCCAATTTCCAGACCGGCTGCGGACCTCTGACGCGATGTTCGGTCAGGCGGCGCTCCGCGAGGCCTTCCGCCTCATGCCGGCGATGATGCTTCAAGCCGAGATAGGGGCCGGCCTTGCCGCTGGGGCAGGCCCAGAAAGGGGCAAAGCCGCCGGTAGCGCGCTCGTTAAGTGTCGCGGCCACGGCGAAACGATTGTTGAGATTGGCCCCATCGTCCTGAAGCAGCCCGGCGATCACATCCCAGGTCGCCCGCCAGGCCGGCGATGCCAGGTCCAGCCGCTTGGCGAAACCCGCGGAATAGCCGAAGGGAAAATCGAAGCCCGCCAGGACGGACCGGCCAGCAGCAGCCTCCTCTCGCAGCAGCACGAGAAGTCGGTCGCCTGCGGCGAGACGGGTCGCGGGATTCTCCAAGGCCGCCTCCACAAGCTGGCCGCCTTCCCGCCGCAGATGGCAGAACCAGATGCTGTCCTTGCCGACCCGCGGCACCGCGGCCGCACTCCAATCGACGATCAGATAAGAGTCGAAAAGCATTATCGCCGAGGTTCGTCTTTCAGGACGAGAGGCAGGCCGGCCGCCACGAAAACGACGCGGGACGCCAAAGCCGCCACCTCCTGGTTCAGCCGTCCCGCCGCATCGCGAAAGGCGCGCGCCAGAGCGTTATCCGGCACGATTCCGAGACCGACCTCGTTGGCGACAAGCACGACCGGTCCCGCCGCCGACGCCAATACATTCAGGAGTTTCGCGGTTTCCTGCTCCAAATCGCGGCCGGCAAGCATCACGTTGGAAAGCCACAAGGTCAGGCAATCGACGAGCACGGCACGCCCGGGCCGGGCCTCCGTCGCCAGCCGGTCGGCCAGGTCCAGCGGCTCCTCGATGGTGCGCCATCGCTCATCGCGGCGCGCCCTGTGATGGCGGATCCGCTCCACCATCTCCGCATCACCGGCCTCTGCGGTCGCGATATACACAAGCCCGCCGCCGGCAGCCTCCGCCGCTTCTTCGGCAAAACGGCTTTTCCCCGCCCGCGCTCCGCCCAGAATGAGCGTTATCCGGGGCTTGCTCACCGAGGCGGCCGGTTGGCAACGACCACCCGCCAGCCATGATTGACGCCCGCATCGCTGAAACGCTCGATCACCGTCAGCGAGAGATTGTCCACAGTGAAGGCGAGCGCGCGTTCGGGATCGAGGTCCAAGGCTTCGGCGAGGGCCGCGCGGATGACGCCGCCGTGGCTGACCGAAATGATGTCCCGCCCCTCATGCGACTGCGAGATCCGACGGATCGCGGGGCGCGCGCGGTCCAGGAGATCGACGAAGCTCTCGCCTCCCTTGGGCCTGAGTTGAGCGGGAGCCAGCCACAATTGATGGCGGTTCTCGCCCTGCATCTCATCGATTTCGGCATAGGTACGGCCTTGCCAGTCGCCGAAATGCTGCTCGATCAGGTCCGCTTCGACCGCGACGCCGGGACCCGGGATGGGATCGGGGCCGGGAAGACCGGCGCGCACGATCCCCGCAGCTGTCAGGTGGGTGCGCTTCAGGGGGCTCGTGACCCAGACGGCCTCGCGCGGCAGGAGACGGGCCAGACCCGCGAAAGCGGCCTCATCGCCCAGATCGCAGCCGAAATCCGTCTGGCCATAACAGCAGCCGTTGTTTTCGGTCACGGGCGCATGACGTACCCACCACCACCGCGTGACGCGGCTCACGATGCGGCAACCAGCAAGACGATTACTCCCGCTACCTGTTCAACAGTTCCCAAAACATCCCCCGTATGTCCCCCGATCTCCCGGCGGGTAAGCCAGCCGACGGCCGCCGCGCCCAGGACCGCCAGGACGAGCGCCGCAAGCCCGTGGCGGAATCCGAGGCCCAGAAGAGCCACCGCGGCGGCTATCCCCAAGGCCCAGGCCACAACCTGGAAGTCCGGTCGCCCGGCCGCCGCGCCCAGGCCATCGGTCCGCGCGGGAGCGATGTAATGCATGAATCCCGGCAGGATCCCGCGCGAGACGGCATGAGCCACGACCAGCGCGCCGACCACCGCCCCGGCATCCGCCAGGGTTCCGATCGACGTTGCGCGCAGGCCCACGCTGAAAATCAGAGCCAGCACCCCGAAGGCGCCGCTTCGGCTGTCGCGCATGATTTCGAGTTTCGCCTCGCGCGTCGCCCCGCCCCCGAAGCCGTCAGCCGTATCGGCAAGCCCGTCTTCGTGCAGCGCGCCGGTAAGAAGCACGGTGGCGGCAACCGCGATCAGAGCGGCTGCCAGGCCCGGCACGCCAAGCCGTCCCGCCGCCGCAAAGGCCAGCCCGCCGGCCAGCCCGACGCCGATCCCCACCAGCGGAAAGGCCCAGCCAACCACGGCGAGAGGCCGATATTCCCCGTCTCCGATGAAACGACCGAGCGGCAGCCGGGTCAGGAATGACGCGGCGATCAGAAGGTCCCTCATCGCGAAGCGGGGATCTGGGCGGTCGGCGAAAGGGTCAGCCATGGGAGGTGAGATTAGACCGCCCCGATCGGAGCGGCGAGGCGGATTTTCGCTTGGCTGGAGCGAGGCGATCGGGGAGAGTGCCGCCCTCATTCGGATAGGGAAGACAATGGCGAATTCGAGCCCCATGGCGAGCCTCGACGAGATAAGGGCGATCCTGAACGACTTGCCGGGACCGGACCTCGAAGCCGGAACCGCCGCCGCCGCGCGCGAGGCGGAACTGACCAAGCCCCCGGGGTCGTTAGGCCGGCTGGAAGAGCTGACCCATTGGCTCGCGACCTGGCAGGGCAAACACCCGCCGACCATCGACCATCCCCGCACCGCCATTTTCGCAGGCAACCACGGGGTCGCCGTCAGGGGCGTCTCGGCCTATCCGGCGACGGTCACCGCCCAGATGGTGCAGAACTTCATCGGCGGGGGAGCGGCGGTCAACCAGCTCTGCAAGATCGCCGACGCGGATCTTCGGGTCTATGAGCTGGCATTGGAAGAGCCGACGGCCGATTTCGTCATCGCGCCCGCCATGAGCGACGGCGACTGCGCCATGGCCATGGCTTACGGGATGATGGCGGTGGAGCCGGGCGTCGATCTCATCGCCTTGGGCGAGATGGGGATCGGCAATACGACCTCCGCCGCCGCCCTCTGCTGCGCGCTTTTCGGGGGCGAGGCCAAGGACTGGGTAGGACCCGGCACCGGCGTCGCGGGCGAGGCGCTGACACGGAAGATCGAAACGGTCGAGGCGGGCCTGGCCCGACATAGGGGCGAGGCGACGGATGCCCTGGACCTGCTCCGGCGGCTGGGCGGGCGCGAGCTCGCGGCGCTGGTGGGCGCAATCATCGCGGCTCGGCGCGGCCGCGTTCCCGTGGTTCTCGACGGCTATGCGGCGACCGCGGCGGCGGCGGTTCTCTATGCGATGGACAACCGGGCGCTCGACCATTGCATCGTGGCGCATCGTTCGGCGGAGCCCGGCCATGGCCGGCTCCTGGAGAAGATCGGCAAGGTTCCCCTTCTCGATCTCGGGATGCGGCTCGGGGAGGCCTCGGGCGCGACCTTGGCGATCCCGCTGCTGAAAGCGGCCATCGCCTGTCACCGCGACATGGCGACCTTCGCCGAAGCGGGCGTATCGGGAAAGGGCGGCTGACTACTCGCCGGTCTGCAGCAGCGCGCCGCGCTGGCGCGCCACATGGACCGACCAGAGGAAGGCGCCAGCGCCCAGCGCCACATAGATCACGTCCAGGCCCAGCGCCCAGAAGAAGTGGTCCCAGCGGAAGACCTGGTCGAACATCGCCGCCCTCATCCCTTCGAAGACATGGGAAGAGGGCAGCGCCCAGGCCGCGTATTGCAGCCAGGACGGCAGCACCGAGACCGGGTAATAGACCGCGCTGATCGGGGCCAGCACGAAGATCAGGGTCCAGGCGAGACCCTCCGCGCCCAGCCCATGACGCAGGATCAGGCCCGAGATCGCGAGCCCCAGCCCCCAGCTCATCAGCATCAGGCAGAAGAAGAAGGCGATCAGCGGCGGCCCGAGGTCGAAGACCGAATAGTGGTAAAGCGGGATGGCCAGGAGCGCCGCCGGCAGGGTGCCGATCACGACCCGCACCAGGCTCATGGCGACGAGCGAGACCATCCATTCCGATGGCCTCAGCGGGCTCACGAAAAGATGGCCCAGGTTGCGCGACCAGAGCTCCTCCAGGAAGGACATTGAGAGCCCGAGCTGGCCGCGGAACAGCACGTCCCAGAGCAGCACCGCCGCCAGGAACACACCGAAAGCGCGGGCGACCCAGCTGCTGTTGGTCATCAGGAACTGGCTCATGAAGCCCCAGATGATCATCTGGAGCGTCGGCCAATAGGCCAATTCCACCGTCCGGGGCCAGGAACTGCGCAAAAGATAGAGATAGCGCAGCATCATGGTCCAGACGCGGGAGAAGGAGAACCCCACGCGCATCGGGTGACGAGAGGAGGCCGCGAGGCTCATGCGGGCATCTGCTCGACCGCGCCGCTGCGAGCGATATGGAGAAAGACCTCCTCCAGGTTCGTCCGGCCATAGCGCGCCACCAAGGTATTGGGGGCGCCGCGGTCCACGATCTTTCCCTGGCGCATCATCATGACGTCGCTCGCCAGCCGCTCGACCTCCGCCATATTGTGGGAGGCGAGCAGGATCGTGGCATTGACGCGGGCGCGATAGGCTTCGAGGTAGCTGCGGACCCAATCGCCGGTATCGGGATCGAGGGAGGCCGTGGGCTCGTCGAGCAGCAGCAGCTCCGGCTCGTTGATGAGCGCCTTGGCGAGCCCGACGCGGGTTTTCTGCCCGGCGCTGAGCCTGCCCGTCGGCCGGTCGAGAAAATCACCGATCTGCAGATCCTCGGCGAGCATGGCGATCCGGTCCTCGACCCGGCGCAACCCATAAAGCCGGCCATAGATCCGCAGGTTCTCCCGAACCGTCAGTCGGTGGGGCAGCTCCACATAGGGCGAGGAGAAATTCATGCGCGGCAGCACCCGGTAGCGATGGCGCAGCATGTCTTCGTCGAAGATCCGGATCTGCCCCGAGGTCGGGAGCAACAGACCCAGGAGCATCGACAAGGTCGTGGTTTTCCCCGCCCCGTTGCCGCCCAGGATGGCTGCCGTCGCCCCGCGCGCCACGGAGAAATCGATCGCGTCGACGGCCAGCGTCTCGCGATAGCGCTTGGTCAGCGCCGTGACTTGGATGACGGGGTTCGGGATGGGGGAGGTCACGCAAAGGAATATGGCGTGCAAACGGCACTTCTTCCAGCCGGATCACAGTAGTCTATAATCAGACCCGGAAGGGGCGCCCAATGGAGGAGGCAAGTTCAATCCCGGCGGCCAAAGCCGGGACACGAAAATCGGGGCGAGCAGTCTCGGTCAGCCTGCGGATGCTCGTGCTGATCCGCTGGATCGGCGTGACCGGCCAGGCGGCGACCCTGCTCATCGTCCACTTCGGCTTGGGCTATAACCTGCCGATCGGATTGGCGCTCGCGGTGGTGGCCGCTTCGGCCCTGGTCAATATCGTGGTGGGATTGCCCCGTCCGACGCGGGCGCGGCTGGGCGAGCGCGAAGCCGCCTTCTATCTCGGCTACGACATCCTGCAACTGGGATTGCTGCTTTTCCTGACCGGCGGGATCGTCAATCCCTTCGCCCTTCTCATGCTGGCGCCGGTCTCGGTGGCGGCGACCATCCTGTCCTTGCGCAGCATCATCGGGCTTTGCGCGCTGACGGTGGCGGCGGCAAGCATCCTGATCGTGCTCCACCAGCCCTTGCCCTGGCCCGGCCCCCCGCCGGACTTCCCCTTCCCCTATATTCTGGGGGTCTGGACGGCATTGGTCTCCTCCGCCCTCTTCATGGCGGGCTATGCCTGGATCGTGGCCGAGGAAGCCCGCCGGATGCGCGATGCCTTCGCCGCGACGCAGCTGGCGCTCGCCCGGGAGCAGCGGGTCTCGGCCGTGGGCGGCCTCGCCGCCGCCGCCGCCCATGAGCTCGGCAGCCCGCTCGCCACCATCGCCGTCATCGCCAAGGAACTGGTCCGCGACGTCCCGGCGGACAGCCCCTATGCCGAGGACGCCGCCCTGCTCCTGAGCCAGAGCGAGCGGTGCCGGACCATCCTTGCGGGACTGTCGCGGCATCGGGGCGGCGAAGGTGCCTCGCCCTTCGAACGGCTGCCGATCTCGGCCCTCGTGGAGGCTGCCGGCGAGCCCCATGTCCAGCGCGGTGTCCGGGTCATCTACAGCACCGGCGCCCAGGCCGGCGAGGAGCCGCTCGTGGCGCGCAGCCCCGAGATCCTTCATGGCCTCGGCAACCTCATTCAGAACGCGACCCAATTCGCCCGCCGCGAGGTTTCGGTCGCGACCTCCTGGCGCAAGGACATCGTGACGGTCGAGGTTTCGGACGACGGGCCGGGCTTTCCCGTCTCCGTCCTGAGCCGCATCGGCGAGCCCTATATCTCAAGCCGGGGCGGCGATCACATGGGCCTCGGCATCTTCATCGCCCATAGCCTTCTGGAGCGCACAGGGGCGGAACTTGCCTTCTCGAACCTGCCGGAAGGTGGCGCGCAGGTTGCGGTGGAGTGGAAACGTGCTGTACTGGAGACGCCAGAGATGAAGCCCCTTGCGCGAGAGGCCGCGGGATGACCGAGGAAACCACCGGAAAGACGCAGCTCGACGGATTGCCGGAGACCGAGCGCACCTTGATGATCGTCGATGACGACGCCCCGCTCTGCCAGCGGCTGGCCCGCGCCATGGAGCGTCGCGGCTTTGTCGTGAGCACCGCCGACAGCGTCGCCAGCGGCATCCGGGCCGCGACCGAAAAGCCGCCCGCTTTCGCCGTTGTGGACCTCCGCCTCTCCGACGGCAGCGGCCTTGAAGTGGTGAGCGCCCTCAGGGCGGCTCGCCCCGGCGCCCGCATCGTCATGATGACCGGCTACGGCAATATCGCCACAGCGGTTGCGGCGGTGAAGGCCGGCGCCATCGACTATCTGCCCAAGCCCGCCGATGCGGATCAGGTGGAGCGGGCGCTGCTGATGAGCGATTCGTCGCTGCCGCCCCCGCCCGAGGATCCCATGTCCGCCGATCGGGTGCGCTGGGAGCATATCCAACGCGTCTTCGAGCAATGCGACCGGAATGTCTCGGAGACCGCGCGGCGGCTGAAGATGCACCGCCGGACCCTGCAGCGCATTCTCGGCAAGCACGCCCCCCGGAATTAAGTCTGCAGGAACTCCCGGTTGGAGCCCTCGAGGAGCAGGCAGGTAAGCCGCCCGGTGGCATAGGCGCCGGTGTCGATGCCGATGCGGTTACGGCGAAAGTCCGGCTCGTCGGTGATCGTATGGCCATGGACGATCACCTTCCCATGCGCCTGCTCGGACTCCAGAAAGGGATTGCGGATCCAGATGAGGTCCCGCTTCTCTTGCTTTTCCAGGGGAACGCCGGGCCTGATCCCGGCATGGGCGAAGAAGTAATCGCCCTCCTGATGACTGAGCGAGAGCCCCTCCAGGAAGGCGCGATGCGGCTCGGGCAGCCGGCCCGCAAGATCCTGTTGAACCTGCGTCACCACCGCTTCATCGGCGAAGATCATCGGCGGCGAGACGCGGTAGCTCATGAGCGTATCGGCCCCACCGTTCGTCATCCAGCTCCGCGCGATCGAAATATCCTCGAAGAAGTCGAGCATCATCTCCTCGTGGTTGCCCAGAAGATAGACGCTCTCGAAACCGGGCAGCGGGTCCCCGAGCAGCAGGTCGATCACCCCCGCGGAATCCTCGCCGCGATCGACATAATCACCCAGATAGACGACGACCCGGCGGGTCGCGGGATGGCGCGCCGCATCATCGCTGATCAATCCGTGAAGGCGGCGCAGGAGATCGAGGCGGCCATGGATGTCGCCAACCGCATAGATCCGGCTGTTCTCGGGCGCTTTCGGGAGGGCAGCGGCGGGTTTGCGACCGGCGCCGAAAAATCGCTTCAGCATAATTCAACTATGGTATCGGCAAGGTCGGAGCACCACTTCTTCCAATGATCACGCGAGTCCTAAAAATATCACAATCTCTTGGCAGGCGCCCCGTGACGCGGTATTTAAGGGATTTGTAACGCTTCTTATGAAATGCTCGGCAGTCCAGCGCATGACGCGCGTGGCGCGAGGTCGACGTAAACTGTGAAATACTCGATCGAAGAAAAGAGCGCGAGCCCCGAACAACTGCTGCTGGAATATGCGCAGCGGCTGGAGCGCTATACGTCCGGACGGCGCGGGATCATCATCCATCTCTCGCGCCTCAGCCCGAACAACCGGCGTGAGCATCACATCCGGGTCGCGGTCAACACTTTCGAGAATCTGGTCAAGCAGTTCGACGGACAGATCTTTCTGCTGACCAATCACGACATCGTGTTCATCTGCAAGGGCGCCAGCATCGCGATGATCGACGATGCGATCATGCGCCTGCGCTACCTCTTCAGCGAAGATCCCCTGACAGCCGACAGCGAGGACCCGAGCCTCGACCGCTTCGCGACCTGGTTCGACCTCGAACGTGCCTACGACAGCTTCATCCAGCAGGCCGATCGTTACGCTCAGGAAGAGCTGAAGCGATCCCGCCGGCTGGCGGCGCTCGCCGGATCGGCCCAGGCCGGCGTCGGCCAGCCCGTGGGGGATCGCCGTCCCCTCGATCCCCAAGGTCTGGGCGCCCTCGTCGATTCGATTTCGCGCGCCGATCTTTCCAATCTCCTGCGCCGCCAGGCGGTCTGCGCGATCAGCCCCGGCGAAGTGCCGAAGCCCATCTTCCGCGAGATCTACATCTCGATCCCGGACCTGCGCGACACGCTCATGCCGCGCAACGATCTGACGGCCGACAAATGGCTCTTCTTCTATCTGACGCAGACGCTCGACAAGCGGATGCTGGCGATGCTGAAGAAGAACGACGACACGGCGATCTCCGCGTCCTTCAGCCTCAATCTCAATATCCAGACCCTGCTGTCGCCGGAATTCCTGGCCTTCGATACCAGCCTCCGGGCCGGAACCCGGGGCACCATCGTCATCGAGCTTCAGAAGGCGGATATCTTCGCGGACCTCGGTGCTTATGTCTTCGCCCGGGATTTCGTCAAGGAACGCGGCTACCGCATCTGTCTCGACGGCGTGACCGATATCGCCATCCCCTTCATCGACCGCGAGGGCCTGGGCCTCGACCTCATCAAGATCTTCTGGCATCCGGACATGGGCAACCCGGCCCGCGCCGAACGGGCGAGCGCGATCCGCGCGGCGCTCGACAAGATCGGCAAGGCGCGCACCATACTGGCGCGCTGCGACACCGAGGAGGCCGTCAATCACGGTCTTTCCATGGGTGTGAACCTCTTCCAGGGCCGCTATATCGACCGGCTCCTGAGTTCCGGCACGCCCTTCGAGCGTCCGCGCAACTCGCTCCTCCAGGGCACCCTGACCGCGCGGCGCTAGCGGCCGCGTGGTCCCGTTTTCCTCCCCCTCTCTACCGCTTCAGGGATATTACCGGCCCCTGCGCCTCTTGCTGCATGCTTCGAATTTCGCACCGGAACCCATGGGCCCCGGACGCTACAGCGGCGAGTTGGCAAGCTGGTTCCTGAAACGCGGCCATCAGGTGCGGGCAATTTCCACCCCGCCCTATCAACCCGATTGGCGCGCAATCTCCGGCGGACGCGGCAATTGGCGCTGGCGGCGGGAAAGCATCGGCGGCGTGCCGGTGCTTCGCTGCCCGACATTTCTTCCGCGCCGGCCCCGGCGCATATCGCGCTTTCTCCACCAGGCCTCCTTCGCCCTGACCAGCGCGCCGGCGCTCATCGCCGAAACCTTGTCCTTCAAGCCGAACCTCGTGCTCTCGATGGCCCCGGCCCTGATGGCCGCGCCAGCCGCGCTTCTCGCTGCCCGTGCAGCCGGGGCGCCCGCCTGGCTCCATCTTCAGCGCTTCGAGACCGGCGCGCTTCATGCCGAAATCGAGGACGATATCTACGGGACGCGCAACCAACCGCCATTTTCGCAGCAGGCGGAACGCGTTCTTTTCAGGCGTTTCGACATGGTATCGGCCCCATCGGAGGATCTTCAGGACCAGCTTGCGGAACGGGGCGTGCCTGTGCCGCGACAGCTGATGCTGCCGAATTGGGTCGATACCCGGGCGGTTTTCCCGATGCGCGACCCGAGCCCGCTGCGCGCCCTGCTCAATATCGGATCCGACGATTTCGTGGCGCTCTGCATGGGACCTTCCGGCGAAGACCGGGCGGTCGACGCGCTCCTCGAAGCAGCCTCCCTCGTGCCGGAACGGGGCATCGTCACCTTCGTGCTTTGCGGCAGCGACAAAGCCTGGAAGCGGATCAAGCGGGCCGGGCGTCCGCCCCGTCTTCTGTTTCTGCCGCTGCACCACGCCGCGAACCTCAACGACGTCCTGAATCTGGCCGACGTCCACCTCGTCTGGCCGCAAGGCGATGCCGCCGGACCCGAGGTGCCGGCGGAGTTCGGCACCCTGCTCGCCAGTGGCCGTCCCATCATCGCAGTCGCGCAGTTGGGGAGCACGCTCGGACGGATCGTCGAGCCGGTGGGAACAGTGGTTCCGCCGGAAGGGGGTGCTGCCGTAGCCGCCGCCGTGGTCCGGCTCGCCGCATCGCCGATCGATCAATTGCGCTATGGCCGCGCCGCGCGACAATGGGCGCTCGATTACTATGAAAAGGAGCGCGTGCTCCGCCGGCTCGAAACCGACCTTTACGCGCGCTTCGCCCCTCGTTTTCCGCTTGCCCCCAGGGAGCCCCCCAGGGAGCCCCCCAGGGAGCGGTGATCTCCGCTTGCCAGGTCGGGTGAAACCGCACTAATAGGCGACATGGCCAATTCGGACCTCGCCCCCCTCGTCGAAACCCTGCATCAGGCTCGCGTGCTTTGCATCGGCGACGTGATGCTCGACAATTATGTCTATGGCTCGGTCGACCGGGTTTCGCCCGAGGCGCCGATCCCCGTGCTGCAGGTCGAGCGCGAGGTAAGCCGGCTCGGCGGGGCAGGCAATGTACTGGCAAACCTCCATGCGCTCGGCGCACAGGCGGCCTTCATTTCCGTCGTCGGCAACGACCGGGCGGGTCGTCAGGTAAGCCATCTCATCGGCGAGCTCGAAGGCTCCGAGGCCCATATGCTCGTCGAGCGCGGCCGCGTGACAACCGTCAAGACCCGCTATGTGGCGGAAACCCAGCAACTCCTGCGCGCCGACCGGGAAAGCGTCACCGCCCTCGGCAAGGAACTCAGGGACGAACTGCTGCAACTCGTAAACCAATCGCTGAGCGATTATCCGGTCGTCATCGTCTCCGACTACGCCAAGGGCGCGCTGTCGGACGGTGTCGCCGGCGCCGCTATCGCCGCGGCCAGGAATGCCGGGGCGCGGGTGATCGTCGATCCCAAATCGACCGACTACAGCCGCTATGCCGGCGCGAGCGTCCTGAAGCCCAATCGCCGCGAGCTTGCCATCGCTACCGGCTCAAGCGTCGCAACGGAAGCGGAGGTCGTGGCCGCCGCGCGGGGGCTCATCGACGCCCATGAATTCGGCGCGGTTCTCGTTTCCCTGGGCCGCGACGGGATGATGCTGGTCGAGGCCGAAGGCGAACCCCGACGCATGCTCGCCGCCGCGCGCGAGGTCTATGACGTCTCCGGAGCGGGGGACACGGTGATCGCGACCCTTGCGACCGCGCTAGGCGCGGGTGCTGATCTGGGCGATGCGGCGCGTCTCGCGAACCTGGCGGCCGGGATCGTCGTCGGCAAGGTCGGCACGGCGGTCGTCTACCGGGAAGAACTGAGCCAGGCGCTCGCCGGCATCGAGGGCGCGCTCGACGACAAGGCGCCCGCCCGCCCGGCGGCACTGGATCAGATCGCGCGGTGGCGCCGCAACGGGCTGAAGGTCGGCTTCACCAACGGCTGTTTCGACCTGCTTCATCCCGGCCATGTCTCGCTGCTTGCCGAAGCCCGGAAAGCCTGCGACCGGCTGGTCGTCGGGCTCAACAGCGATGGGTCGGTGGCCCGTCTCAAGGGACCCACCCGCCCGGTGCAGTCGGAGGCCGCGAGAGCGGCCGTGCTCGCTTCTCTTGCCTCGGTCGATCTCGTCATGGTCTTCGACGAAGATACACCCCTCGACCTCATCGGCCTCATCCGGCCGGATGTCCTGGTCAAGGGCGCCGACTATCGCCGCGACCAGGTCGTGGGCGGCGATCTTGTTGAAAGCTGGGGCGGCAAGGTGGTCCTCGCCAGCATCCTGCCGGGTCACAGCACCACGGCCACGATCGCGAAGCTCGCGCGCTAGATAATAGGCCTTCGGCCGCTCAGGCGCCGCCTGGGCTTGTCGCGTTTCCATCAAGATGGAAACGCTCTGGTCAGTAAAGGTTCGGCTCCTCGGCCACCGGGTCCGTCAGCCGCCGGAGCCGCGTCGCGGCGACCTGGGCGAAGCGGAGCGTCACCGCCTTGCGCCGGGCGGCGTTCAAGGGCAGCAACGGCGCCTCGCGCAGGATCGCCGCGCCAAAGGGATCGGCGGCGATAAGCCCGCAATCTTCCGGGATCAGCTCATGCGGAAAGCCGTCCGGCACCGCGAAATAGAGCCGGTCGCAAAAATCCCGATACTCCGGCCACTTACGGTCGGAACGAAAGTCGGCGATCGAAGATTTGACCTCGACAATGGCAAATTCTCCGACACGTCCCAGCGCCATGACATCCGCCCGCCGGCCGTTGGCAAGCGAGACCTCCAGCAGCGTCGCATATCCAAGATGCGCGAAGGCGCGTGAAACGCCACGCGCCAGCAAGAGCGGGATTTCCCGAGCGTCCGACATATCTCAATCAACGTAACAAGTTGCGCAGGAACCTTTAAGCGGCCGCCATTGGCGACCCAGAGAGCCCAGAATGTCAGACGCACACTATCGGAAGCGACATTTTTTGCGGGATGCCTGGCGGCTCGCCTGGCCCTATTTCGCTTCCGAGGAACGCTGGATCGCCTGCGGGCTATTGGCGGGCGTGGTTTCCTTGAGCCTCGCCTCCGTCGCCTTCAATGTCCGTTTCAACATCTGGAACAAGGACTTCTACAACGCCCTCCAGAACCTGGACAGCGACGAATTCTTTCGCCAGATCGGCATCTTCGCGGGACTAGCCGCCGTCTATATCGCGGTGGCGGTCTATCAGATCTACCTGACGCAGATGCTGCAGATCCGGTGGCGGCGTTGGCTCACTAATCGTTATCTCGGGGTCTGGCTCACCGACCGCACCTATTACCGGATGCAGCTCGCCGGCGAGGCCGCCGACAATCCCGACCAGCGTATTTCAGAGGACTTGGAGCGTTTCACCCGCCAGTCGCTGGTCCTGTCTGTCGGCTTGAGCGGGATCATGAGCTCGGTCGTCACCTTCGTTTCCTTCCTCGCGATCCTCTGGAACCTGTCCGGAAGTCTCGTCGTGCCTTTCGGCAGCTATGGTTCGGTTTCGATCCCGGGGTATCTTGTCTGGGTCGCGATCATCTACGCGATCTGCGGCACCTGGATCGTGTTCAACATCGGGCGGCCGCTGGTGGCGCTCAACTTCAACCAGCAGCGCTACGAGGCCGATTTCCGCTTCAGCCTCATGCGCCTCCGGGAGAACACCGAGAGCGTCGCCTTTTACGGCGGCGAAGTGCGCGAGCGCGACGCCTTCAGCCGTCATTTCGCCCGTCTCTTCATCAATTTCCGCCAGGTGATGCAACGCCAGCGCATCATCAACTGGTTCGGCTACGGCTATGGCCAAGTCGCGGTGGTCTTTCCCTATCTGGTCGCCGCCCCCCGCTTCTTCAACAAGCAGATCCAGCTCGGCGAGTTGATGCAGATCGCCAGCGCCTTCGGCCAGGTGCAAAGCTCGCTCTCCTTCATTGTCAGCGCCTATGCCGACATCGCCGAGTTCCAGTCCGTGGTTCAGCGGCTCGCCACCTTCGAGGAGAAGGCGCAGGAACTCGGCGAACAGGCGCGCGGCCAGCAGCTCATCGTGGTGGAGCGGGAAGGCGAAGGGCTGTCGGTCAAGGACCTCTCGCTCACGCTCCCCGACGGCGCACCGTTGCGGGAAGGCGTCATCATGGACGTGGTGCCGCAATCCGCCATGCTGATTTCCGGCCCCTCGGGCTCCGGCAAAAGCACGATCCTGCGCGCGATCGCCGGTCTCTGGCCCTATGGGCAGGGGCGGGTGCGGCTCGGCCAAGGCGTCGTGCTGTTCCTCCCGCAAAAGCCCTATCTGCCGCTCGGCACTTTGCGCAATGCGATCCTCTATCCCCGGGAAACCAACGACGTCGAGGACGAAGAGATCGTCGAGGCCTTGAAGCAGGTCGGATTGGCCTCGCTCGGGGACAAGCTCGATGAGATCGAGCATTGGGCGCATCGGATGTCGCTTGGCGAGCAGCAGCGCGTGGCCTTCGCACGCATCCTCCTGACCCGCCCCACGGTCGTCTTCCTGGACGAGGCAACCTCGGCGCTCGACGAGCCCAGCGAGGCGGCGCTTTATAAGCTCCTGCGCGAGGCGAGTTGGCGTCCGACCATCATCAGCGTCGGGCATCGCTCCACCCTCAACGAATTCCACGACGAGGTCGTGAATATCGTCGTCCCCGCCGCGGAATAGTTTCCCGCCCCCCATGGATGATTGGGGTCCGCCGCCGCCTATCGATATGATGGCGGCGAACAGCGGAGACGATCGATATGGCAGATGGAAAGCAGCGGTTCCTGCGCGATGCCTGGCGGCTGGCCTGGCCCTATTTCAAGTCGGAGGAACGCTGGGTCGCGCGGGGATTGCTCACGGCGGTGATCGTTCTGAGCCTGCTCTCGGTCGCGCTCAATGTACGCTTCAACACCTGGTACAAGGAATTCTACGACGCCCTGCAGAACCTCGACGAGCACGAGTTTTGGAAGCAGATCGCAATCTTTTCCGGGCTCGCCGCCGTCAATATCGGGGTAGGAGTCTACCAGGTCTACCTCACCCAGATGCTGCAGATCCGGTGGCGGCGTTGGCTCACCCGGCGTTATCTCGACGCCTGGCTGTCGCATCGCGCCTATTACCGCATGCAACTCGACGCCAATGCGACCGACAACCCCGACCAGCGTATCTCGGACGATCTTGAGCGCTTCACCCGGCAGTCCCTGGCGCTCAGCGTCGGCCCCAGCAGCTTCATGAGCGCGATCGTCACCTTTTTCTCGTTTCTGACTGTGCTGTGGACGATCTCGGGATCCTTGGACATTCCCTTGGGCAGCCTGGGGTCGATCACCATTCCCGGCTATATGGTCTGGGTGGCGCTGATCTATGCGGTCGGCGGCACCTGGCTCACCCTGAAGATCGGCCGGCCCCTGGTGCCCTTGAGTTTCGCCCAGCAGCGTTTTGAGGCGAATTTCCGCTTCAGTCTGGTGCGGCTGCGGGAGAACACCGAAAGCATCGCCTTTTATCGGGGCGAGGCGCGCGAGCACGGGATCTTCGACACCCGTTTCGGCCAGTTGCTTGAGAATTTCTGGCGGATCATGAAGCGCCAGAAGCTGATCAACTGGTTCAGCAGCAGCTATGGCCAGATAGCGATCATCTTTCCCTATTTTGTGGCAGCGCCCCGCTATTTCGCCAAGGAAATCCAGATGGGCGATTTGGTTCAGATCGGGAATACCTTCAACCAGCTTCAAACGTCGCTATCCTTCATCGTCAACAACTACGCCGAGATCGCAGAGTTTCAGTCGGTAGTTCAGCGCCTGACGACCTTCGAGGAGAGGGCGCGCGAAATCGCAACCCGTGCGGAGGAACCGCAGGCCATCGACATCGATCGATCGGGTGAAGGCCTCTCGGTCGAGAACTTGGCGCTCGACCTACCTGACGGGACGAGACTTCGTTCGGATGTTACGCTCGATGTCGAACCACAATCGGCAGTGCTGATCTCAGGCCCGACCGGATCGGGCAAGAGCACATTCCTGCGCGCGGTTTCGGGCCTCTGGCCTTTCGGCAAGGGGCGGATCCGACTGGGATCGGGAACGGCGCTCTTCCTGCCGCAGAAACCCTATCTGCCCCTGGGCACCCTGCGGAACGCGATCCTTTATCCGAACGCCGCCGATACGGTCGCGGACCACGAGCTTGCCGAGGCGTTGGACAGCGTGGGGATGGGAGCAATCGGGAGCGAGCTCGACACGGAGGACAACTGGTCCTTGCGGCTTTCGCTCGGCGAGCAACAGAGGCTCGCTTTCGCTCGCGTGCTCCTGCTGCGGCCGTCGCTCGTTTTTCTCGACGAGGCGAGTTCGGCCTTGGATGAACCGGCGGAGGCCCGTCTCTATAAACTCCTTCGCGACGCGCCCTGGCATCCTACCCTCGTCAGCGTCGGCCACCGGTCCACCCTGCGGGAATTCCACGACAAGGTTTTCGAATTGGCTCCAGCGGCCTAAGCGGCGACGAGATCCAGGTCCTGCAGCAGCCGCTCCTTCCAGACCTGGAGGCGCGGATCGGCGCGGCGGCGCGGGCGGGGCAGGTCGATCTCGTATTGCGCGTGGATCCGACCGGGCTTGGCGCGCATGACGACGATCCGGTCGCTAAGAACCAGCGCTTCCTCGATGTCGTGGGTGACGAAGAGAAGGGTCGGCTTGTCCTCGCGCCAGATGTCCAGGAGATGGTCCTGAAGCCCGAGCCGGGTAAAGGCATCGAGCGCGCTGAAGGGCTCGTCGAGGAGCAGCACCGAAGGCCGGGCCACGAGCGCGCGGGCGATGGCGGCGCGCTGGGCCATGCCGCCGGACAATTGCTGCGGCAGCGCATCGGCGAAGGCGGTGAGCCCGACCTTGTGAAGCGCCGCGTCGATCAGCGGCCCCCGGCGGGACTTCGAGAATTTTGACAGCGCGAAGCCCACGTTCTGCCGGACGGTGAGCCAGGGCATCAGGCGCGGCTCCTGGAAGACGATGCCGACTTCCGAGCGCGGCTCGGTAACCGGCTCGCCGTCGAGGATCACCTCGCCGGTGGTGGGCGTCTCCAGTCCGCAGGCGATCCGCAGGAGCGTGCTCTTGCCGCAGCCGCTGGTGCCGACGAGCCCGACGATCTCGCCCCGCTCGATCGTCAGATCGACCGGCGAGAGGGCGGCGAGCCCGTTCTCAAATCGCTTGGAGACCCGATCGATCCGAAGCATTGGCTTCTTTCTCCTTGGCGGCCTTGAAGGAATCCTGCCAGCCGGTGAACCGCTGCCCGATCCGGGCCAGTGCCATGTCGCTCAATTTCCCGAAGCAGCCGAACAGCAGGATGCTGGCGATGATGATGGCGGGTCGGCCGGTCTGCTGCCCGTCGATCAGCAGGAAGCCCAGGCCCTCGCTGGCACCCATGAGTTCGGCGGCGATCACGAACATCCAACCGAGGCCAAGTCCGCCGCGCAAGCCGGTGATATAGGTCGGCAAGGTCGCCGGCAGCAGGACATAGCGAACCAGCGCCACACCGCGATAGCCATGGACCCGGGCTACCTCCACCAGCTTGCGATCGACCTGCTGGATGCCCGCCATCAGGTTGAGATAGACGGGGAAGAAGACGCCGACCGCGATCAGCGTATCCTTCGACGCCTCGAAAATCCCGAGCCAGAGGACGAAAAGCGGCACCCAGGCGATGGAGGGAATGCTGCGGATCGCCTGGAGCAGGGGATCGAGCAGCCGCCGCCAAAGATCGGAATAGCCGGTGAGCGCCCCCAGCACCGTCGCCGCCAGCGTGCCCCCGGCAAAGCCGAAGGCCACCCGCATCAGCGTGACCTCGATATGTCCCAGAAGCTCGCCGGAACGGGCGAGATCGCGAAGCGTCAAGGCCACGGCCGAGGGCGGCGGGAGCAGGCTCGCCCGCACGATACCGAAGCGCGAGAGGCTTTCCCAGACGAGGAGGAGGAGAACTGGGAACACGAAGCCGAGCAGACCGCTCCGCTTGATACCCCGTCCGAGAAAAGCCAAGGCCTTCATCGTGCTCTCCTCCACTCTTGGCTTACTTCTGGGCCACAGCCCGCGTGACGTATTGCGGGTCGATCAGCGAGTCCGCCACCGCGGCAATATTGGTGTCCGCGGGCACCACGCCGCTTTCCTTCAAGACGCCGCCCGCCGCGACGATGGCATCCCGTTGGGTCTTGCCGATCACGCCGGAGGAGAGGTCGTTGCGCTCCAGCTGCCTGGCCGCCACCGCATCGGTCAGCTTCGCCGCCTTGGCGATGATCGCCTTCAGTTCACCGGGATTCGCCAGGGACCACTTCCGGGCTTTCTCATAGGTCGCGATGACGCGGACCACGAGGTCGGGATTGGCCTTGGCAAAGTCCTCGCGGACATTGAGGAAGCCATAGGTGTTGAGATCGGCGTTGCGGAAGAAGAGCTTGGAGCCCTCCTCAAGCTCGGTCTGCGCCATATAGGGGTCGAGCCCGGCCCAGGCGTCCACGTCGCCCTTCTCCAAGGCGGTCTTCCCGTCGGGATGCTGGAGCAGCACCATCTTCACGTCGTTGGGCGCGAGACCGGCGCCACTCAGCGCGCGCAGCAGGAAGATATGAGGATCGGTGCCCCGGGTCACCGCGATCCGCTTGCCCTTGAGGTCCTGCACCGTCTTGATGGCGGAGTTCTTGCCCGTCACGAGCGCGGTCCATTCGGGCTTAGAATAGATATAAACCGCCTTGATCGGGTTGCCGTTGGCCTTGGCGAGAAGGGCGGCGGAGCCGGCGGTCGATCCCAGATCGATGCTGTTCCCGTTGAGGAATTCCAGCGCCTTGTTGCTGCCGAGGCTCAAAACCCATTCGACGGCGATGCCGTCCTTCTTGAACTCTTCCTCGAACCAGCCCTTTTCCTTCAGCACGAGGCTGACCGGATTGTAATAGGCGTAATCGAGGCGGACCTGCTTCACGTCGGCGGCCTGGGCGGTGGCGCCCCAGGCCAGGACGGCTGCGAAAGCGGCGCCCAAAATGCGTGGCAACCGGGTATTCATCGTCGAACTCCTCGTCTCGGAGCCCTGGCGGAACGGGCAATAAAAAATCCGCCGCAGCCTACGCTGGGCGGATATGCCCGTCGCTTTAGCCGCATTTTTAAAGCGCCCGCAAGCTGAAGCTCAAATCGGCGCTGGGGTCAGATTTAATTTACCATCTGGCATATGTCAATAATGTTTATTATACAATAATTATATGTTGATTTGTCCTTGCCCGCGCATGTTGCGCTTTTGGAGCAAACGACTAAAAAGGGCCGCGCCGCGAAGCGGCCCAGGCATCGAGCGGAGACGGTATATCATGGCCGAAGATCGGCAGGACAGCGCGCGGCCGGAAGAGGAAAACCAGTTCCGAGCGGCGCGGATCGACAAGCTCGAGAAGATGCGGGCCCTGGGCGTCAATCCCTATCCCTATGGTTTCGAGCGTACGGCCGAGGCGGCGGAGATCGAGCAGCGCCATAGCGGGCTCGCCACCGGCGAGACGAGTACCGACCGGGTCGCGGTCGCGGGCCGCATCAGGGCGATCCGCAACAGCGGTCTCTTCATCGATCTCCACGACCAGACCGGCAAGATCCAGATCTTTTCCCATAAGGATTATCTGTCGGAGGCTCAGATCCAGCTCGTGAAGCTGTTGGACCTCGGCGATCTCATCGGGGTCAAGGGCCTCGTCCGCAAGACCCCGCGCGGCGAGCTCACGATCAATGCCGACGAGGTCACGGTCCTGGCCAAGGCCCTGCTGCCGCTGCCCGAGAAGTATCATGGCCTCGCCGATATCGAGACCCGCTACCGGCAGCGCTATCTCGACCTCATCATGAACCCGGAGAGCCGGGAGACGCTGCGCCGCCGCAGCCTGATCCTCGCGTCGATCCGGCGGATGCTCATCGACAAGGGCTTTCTCGAAGTCGAGACGCCCATGCTGCACACGATCCCGGGCGGCGCCTCGGCCAAGCCCTTCGTTACCCATCACAACGCCCTCGACATGCAGCTCTATCTCCGGATCGCGCCGGAACTGCATCTGAAACGGCTGCTGGTCGGCGGGCTCTCGGAGAAGCTCTTCGAGATCAACCGGAACTTCCGCAACGAGGGACTCTCGCCCCGGCACAATCCGGAATTCACCTCGATCGAGCTTTACCAGGCCTTCGCCGACTACCTCACCATGATGGACCTGACCGAGGAGCTGATTTCCGGCGCGGCCCTGGCGGCGCGCGGAGCCACCAAGCTCGCCTATGGCGACAAGGAGATCGAACTCGCCGGTCCCTGGCCCCGCAAGACCATGGCGGAACTCGTCCAGGAAAAGACTGGGATCGACTTCCTGGCGATCAGTTCACCCGAGGCGGCTCGGGACGCCGCTCGCGGGATCGGCGCGGACGTGCCCAAGGGCGCATCCTGGGGCCATGCCTTGGAAGCCGCCTTTGGCGAAAAAGTCGAGGCCGGCCTCATCCAACCGATCCATGTGACGGGCTTCCCCCGCGACATCTCTCCCCTGGCAAAGGGAGACCGGCACGACCCGCGCCTGACCGAGCGCTTCGAGAGCTACATCAACGGCTGGGAGGTGGCGAATGCCTTCTCCGAGATCAACGACCCGCTCGACCAGCGCAGCCGCTTCGAAGGCCAGATGAAGGAACGCGAGCGCGGCGACGAGGAAGCGCAACTCATGGACGAGGACTTCGTGACTTCGCTGGAATACGGCATGCCCCCGGCGGGCGGGCTCGGCATCGGGATCGACCGGCTGGTGATGATCCTGACGGATAGCCCTTCGATCCGCGACGTCATCGCCTTCCCGACCATGCGGCCCAAGGCATAGCTGCGGGTTCAGGCTCCCGGATTTTCCAGGCTCAAGACGCCGCGGTCGTAGTCATAGGCGAAGATCTCGGCGTAGCGGCCCCAGTTGATGACTGACTCGAGGACCCGCTCGGCCTCCTCCTCGCTGAGGTAGTCCTCCAACTCGCGCAGGAAGCGGGTTTCCGGCGCGGCATGGCCGGGCCGCTCGTCGAGCACCCGGCGGATATGCGCCGCGAGCGGGATCTGGGCCAGAAGCGCCTTGGCGAAGAGCTGCTTGCGCTCCTCCATGTCGGCATTGGCGAATTTCCGGCCGGAGGCGGTCGCCTCGATATCGCCGCCGCCCACATTGGCGAAGCCCATGATCTGGACCGCTTCGATCAGCACCAGCATATCGTCGTCGTTCAGGGAAACCGCTTCCGCCAGATGGGGCAGGTCGGCCCGGCCCTTGAAAGGCGGCTCCATCAGCGTGTCGAGAAGACCGTTCAACTGCTGGACCGAAGCGCTCGGCAGGCGATATCCCAAGCCCAGAGGCTCCGCCTTCTGTCCCCGCTTGCCGCCTTCGCGACCGGGGACGGTGGTCAGCAACCCATAGACCTCGTCGACGATCTGGCGGAAGGCCGGGCTCGCATAGTCGCGGGGATGGGGCAGCTTGATCGGAATGATCGCGCGGATGCGACCGGGATCGCTCGCGAAGACGATGATCCGGTCGGCGATCTCCACCGCCTCCTCGATGTTATGGGACACCAGGATGATGCCCTTCGTCGGCACCCGCCGCTCGGTCCAGAGATCCATGAGATCGCCGCGCAGGGTCTCCGCCGTCAGCACGTCGAGCGCCGAGAAGGGCTCGTCGAGGAGAAGCACGTCGGGATTGACCACGAGCGCCCGGGCGAAGCCCACCCGCTGCCGCATGCCGCCCGACAATTCCTTGGGATAGGCCGATTCGAAGCCGTCAAGTCCAATCAGATCGATGGCTTTCAAGGCGCGCTGGCGCCGTTCCTGCTTCGGCACGCCCTGGGCTTCGAGCCCCAATTCGACGTTGCCGAGCACCGTGAGCCAGGGAAAGAGCGCGAAGCTCTGGAACACCATGGCGATGCCGTGGGCCGGACCCAGCACGTCCCGGCCCCGATAGACGACGCTCCCGCCGGTCGGCTGCGTCAGGCCGGCGATCGTGCGCAGGAAGGTGGACTTGCCGGAGCCCGACTTGCCGAGCAGGGCTACGATCTCGCCCTCGCGGAGGGAGAAATCGATGCTGTCCAGCACAAGCCGGCCCGCGTGGTCCGGCGTCTGATAGGTCTTCGAGACTTGCTTTGCCTCGACCAGGGGGAGTTCAATCATTTCCCGTCTCCGTCAATCGAGCCGCAGCCGTTCTTCGGCAAGGTTATAGAGCCGCCGCCACACGAGGCCGTTGAAAGCCAGCACGAAGAGCGCCAGCACCGTGATGCCGAGCGCGATGCGCGGGAAATCGCCCGCCTGGGTGTTATCCGCGATATAGGCGCCGATGCCCGTAGCGACGAGCTTGGTGTCGCCCCACTTCACAACCTCGGCAACGATGGCCGCGTTCCAGGATCCGCCCGACGCCGTCACCGCCCCCGTCACATAGGCCGGAAAGATCGCCGGCAGGATGAGCCGCCGCCACCAGAGCCAGCGCGAGACGCCCAAGTTGCTCGCCACCAATATGTAGTCGGTGGGCAGCGCCAGGGTCCCCGCGACCACGTTGAAGAGGATGTACCACTGGGTCCCGAGGATCATCAGCGGGCTGACCCAGATCTCGACGTTGAGGTGGAACTGAACGATCAGGAAGACGACGACGGGGAAAAAGAGATTTGCCGGGAAGGCCGCCAGGAACTGGACGATCGGCTGGGCGCGATGCGCGACGGCGGGCCTCAACCCGATCCAGACGCCGATCGGCACCCAGACGAGCGAAGCCAAGGCGACCAGCACGACGACCCGGACCATGGTGGCGCAGCCCAGCAGGACGACGCGAAGCACCTCGCTCCAGCCGACCTCGGTCGTGGCGAAGACGATCACCTCGTAGAGCGACCAGGCGGCCCCTAACACCAATACCGCCGCCCAGGCGATATCGATCCCGCGACTATAGGTATGGGAAACCTCGCGCGCCCGGACCCTGCGCGGCGGCGCCAGACGTTGGTAGAGTCGGCTCATCCGCCCGACGACGATGTCGGTCACGAAGGTGACGATGCGGAAGACCTGCGCCCGCCGCAGCATGGTCAGGAACCAGGCATCCTCGCTTTCGTCCGAGGTGATCGCCTCGACCTTGAAACGCTGCGACCAGGCCAGCAGCGGCCGGAAGAGGAGCTGGTCGTAGATCAGGATGAAGCCGCCCATGGCGATGATCGCCCAGCCCACCGCGGCGAGGTCGCGCTGGTCGATCGCCAGGGCGATATAGGATCCGATGCCCGGCAGCGAGGTATTCTGGCCCGCCACCGTGATCGCCTCCGAGGCGACCACGAAGAACCAGCCGCCCGAAACCGACATCATCATGTTCCAGACGAGGTTCGGCAGGGCGTAAGGGACCTCCAGCCGCCAGAAAGTCTCCCAGGCGGAAAGATGATACATCCGCGCCGCCTCGCGCAGTTCGACCGGCACCGCCCGGAAGGACTGGTAGAGGCTGAAGGTCATGTTCCAGGCCTGGGACGTGAAGATCGCGAAGATCGCCGCGCATTCATAGCCGAGCAGGCTGCCCGGAAAGATCGCGATGAAGCCCGTCACCGTGATCGACAGGAAGCCCAGGATCGGCACCGACTGGAGGATGTCGAGCACCGGGACCATCAATTTTTCCGCCCGCGGGCTCTTGGCCGCGAGGGCCGCATAGGCCAGGCTGAAGACGAGCGAGAAGCAGAGCGCGATGCCCATGCGCAGCACGGACCGCAAGCCATATTCGGGCAGCATCCAGGGATCGAGCGAGATCGGCAGCTCGTCCCCGGCTTGATAGGGGACGCTCATCTCCTTCATCGCCCAGCCGATCAGCACGATCGCGCCGATCACCAGGGGCAAGGCGACGACGTCCCAAAGGCCCGGGCGCAGGCGAGCCGGCCAGGCGACGATGGGCAAGCCCCAGCGCTGCTGCATCCCCTTCTCCGGCTGACGTTGTACGAGACGCCGCGAGGTTTACCCCATCGGGCGACCGGGACGAAGCGGAAAGAAGAGCCCTCAGCGCTCTGTCCCTGGCGGGCAGCACCATGGCCTGACTTTGTTACCGTGATGTGACGGCCGCCCCATCCGGCTATTGACCCATTTCGCTTCGACCGCAAGGATCGGATAGCCTCATGACACCGGCCTGCCTATCTCTCACTATGATGCTGAGGAGAGGAACGATCATGGCGGAAGACCAACGCTGGCAGGCGGTTCTGGACCGGTCGCAAAGCGCCGACGGAACCTTCTTCTATGGCGTCGAGAGCACCGGGATCTATTGCCGGCCGTCCTGTCCCAGCCGCCGCCCGCGCCGCGAAGGCGTGCGCTTCTTCGACATGCCCGAGGCGGCGGAACGGGCAGGCTTCCGGGCCTGCAAGCGCTGCAAGCCGAAGGACCTGGCCACCCCCGATCCCGCCGTCGCGAAGGTGAGAGCGGCTTGCCAGGTCATCGAAACGGCTGTTCGCGACGGCGACTCGGGCGTGCCGACTTTGGTCGAGCTTGCAGAAGCGGTGGGATCGAGCCCCTTTCATCTCCAGCGCCTGTTCAAGCGCCATCTCGGAATCTCGCCGCGGGGTTATGCCGATGCGCAGCGCCTGGCCCTGGTCAAGGAGCGGCTGCGGGACGGCGAAGGCGTCACCGGTTCGCTCTATGAAGCCGGCTACGGATCTTCATCCCGGCTCTACGAGCGGTCGGATGCGCAACTCGGAATGACCCCCGCGACCTATGCCAAGCATGGGAAGGGGATGGAGATCGCTTTCACAATCGCCCCCACCTTCCTCGGCTTGATGCTGGTGGCCGCAACGAACCGGGGCATCTCGGCGGTGACTTTGGGGGACGATCCCGGCACCTTGGAGAAGGCGCTGCATCAGGAGTATTCCGCCGCCACGATCCGTCGCAACGACGAAGCGCTCGGGCCGTCGGTCGAGGCGATCGTCGCCCATATAGAAGGCAAGCAACCGCAACTCGTCCTGCCGCTCGACCTCCAGGCGACCGCCTTCCAATGGCGGGTCTGGCAGGAACTCCAGCGCATCCCCTATGGCGAGACGGCGACCTACAGCGAGATCGCCCGAGCGATCGGCCAGCAGACCGCGATCCGCGCGGTGGCGCGGGCCTGCGCCAGCAATAGGGTCTCCCTGGCGATCCCCTGCCACCGCGTCCTTCGCGAGGATGGGACGCTGGGCGGTTATCGCTGGGGCCTCGGGCGGAAGGAGAACCTTCTCGCCGTGGAAGCCTCCAGGAGCAAAGTGAAGGCTTCCTAACCGTTGCCGCCGGAAGCTGCCCGCGCTATCAAAGCCGGGTGGCCACCCCTCGCACGCTCGTAGACGGTTTTCCTTCCTCGCTCGCTCTTTCGACAGGCGAGGTGCCCCTTCATGTCCGCGTCAGCCCACGCGCGCAGCGTCTCGTTCTGAAGCTGAGTGCCACGGGGGACGGGATCGAACTGGTGCTGCCCCGGCGTGTGCCTCTCGCCACCGCGCGCGACTTCGTCGAGCGCAACCGGGGCTGGATCGAGGCCCGGCTGGAGGCGCTGCCCCCGCGCAATCTTTTTGCCGATGGTTCGGAAGTCCCCATCCTGGGCGAAGATCACCTCATCCGCCATATGGGCGTGAAAAGCCTCGGGCGAGGCGCGGTTTGGATCGAGGACAATGAAATCAGGGTGGTGGGCGATCCGGCGTATCTGTCCCGCCGCGTGCGCGATCACCTGAAGGCGCTCGCGCTGCGGGAATTCTCGGAGCGCGCCCGAAACCTCGCCAGCGTCATCGGCAAACCCGTCGAGCGCGTCACGGTCCGGGATATGAAAAGCCGCTGGGGCAGTTGTTCATCCACCGGCAGCCTCGCCTTCTCCTGGCGCGTCGTCCTCGCCCCGGAACCGGTGCTGCATTATCTCGTGGCCCATGAGGTCGCTCATCTCGCGGAAATGAACCATGGGGCCCGGTTCTGGCGTCTCGTGGAACAGCTGGCGCCAGGCGCGGAAAAGCAGCGAGCCTGGCTGCGGCGAAACCGCGTCAGGCTCATGCGATACGGCTAGGCGGCGTTACGTCGAAACAGACGTCGACAGGGAAGGCTGTTGACGAAAACCCACGCCCAGGCGGTTGAAGGCATTCATCAAAGCAACCGCGAAAGTGAGATCGGCGATTTCCTTTTCCGTGAAAAGACCGGTCAGCGGCTGGTAGTCCGCGTCGGGCGCGCCGGTTGCCGGCAGATGGGTCAGGCTCTCCGCCCAGCCCAGCGCTACCTGTTCACGGTCGGTGAAAAAGGGCGCTTCCCGCCAGGTGATGACGCTGTTGATCTTGCGCGGATCGACACCCGCCTTCAACGCATCGCGGTAATGGAGATCGACGCAATAGGCGCAGCCGTTGATCTGCGAGATCCGCAGCCAGACCAGATCGATCAGAGCCGGGTCGAGCCCGCAGGTCTTCACATATTGGCTGACCCGGCCAAAGGCCTGGTAGCCCTCGGGCGAGGCGGTGCGATAGTCGATGCGATTGGTCATTTCAGTCCCCTAGGTACGAAGCGCGGGACCGATCCTGACGGTTTCCGCGGGCGTGCGGTGGATGAGCCAAACCAGAAGCAGAAGTCCCGGCACGGCCGCCGTCGCGGCTGTCACGAAGAACAGCTCCCAGCCCAACCGCTCCACAAGATCGCCCGCCGAGGCCGAAAGCATCGTCCGTCCCACGCTGGCGAGGGAGGAGAGAAGCGCATATTGGGTCGCGGTGAAGGAGCGGTTGCACAACTGGGACAGGTAGGCGACGAAGGCCGCCGATTCCATGCCGCCGACGAAATTCTCGATGAAGATCGTCAGGGTGAGGACCCCGAGATGATGCCCGACCTCATATTGGAGAAGATAGGTCAGGTTCGACCCGATCTGCAGCAAGCCGCAGAGAAGGAGGCTCCGGAAGATGCCGATCCGGTAGACCAGCGCCCCCCCCGCGCCCAGCCCTGCCAGCGTCGCCACCAGGCCGAAAAGCTTGCTGATGCTGGCAACCTCGCTCTTGCTGAAACCGAGTTCCACATAGAGCGGATTCGCCATGCGCCCGGCAAGCGCATCGCCGAACTTATAGAAGAGGATGAAGAGCAGGATCGCTAGGCAATCCTGCCGCTTGATCAGGTCGAGGAAGGGCGCAACCACCGCCTCGCCGAGCCAGCGCCAGACCCGCTCGCCCCACTCGCCTTGCAAGGGAGCCAGCGTCGCGCCCGGGACATCCGGTTCCTCGACCAGCCAAACGGTGACGATCCCGACACCCATGAGGGCGGCCATCAGGGCGAAGGCGAAAAACCATCCGCCGAACTCGGCCGCATAGAGCGCCCCTGCCGAAGACGCGAGCATCCCCAGCCGATAGCCCCATTGCGTGACCGCCGCGCCATTACCCTGGTCTTCAACCGCCAGAAGCTCGATCCGGAAGGCGTCGATGACGATGTCCTGGCTCGCTGACAGGAAGGCGACGGACAGGGCGGCGAGGGCCGTGAGGAAGGGCCTCGTCGCAGGATCCGTCGCGCCGAGGGCCAGGATCGCCAGCGCGAGCAACGCCTGGATCGCCAGCGCCCAGCTCCGCCGGCGACCCAAGCTTGCGGTGAGGCCGGGGAGCGGCAGGCGGTCGATCAGCGGCGACCAGATGAACTTGATGCTATAGGGAACGCCGATCAGCGCGAAGAGGCCGATGGTCGTCAGCGAGACCTTCGCCTCAGCCAGCCAGAAGCTGAGCGTCGCCACCGTGAGCGGCAAAGGCAGACCACTCGAAAAGCCCATGAGCAGAACGGCGACAAGCCGCCGTTCCCGCCACCCCTGAAGCCTCGACCACCAGGCCGTCATGAACCCCGGCCCGATGGGCTACTTCTTCTTGGGCGCCGTCGCCTTTTTGGGCTTGGCCTCGGTCTTCGCGGCTGCCGGCTTCTTGGCGGCGGGTTTCTTGACGGCCTCTGCCTTCGGCTGCGCCGCGGCCTTTGGCTTGGCCGCCGCGGGCTTCTTCGCAGGTACGGCATCGGCCGCGACCTGCATCTTGACGATCTTGTCCGGGTTGCTCACCGAGCCGTTGTCGCGCGGATTGCCCTTCTTGACCGCGTCGATGTGCTCCATGCCCGAAGTCACCTTGCCCCAGACGGTATATTGGCCGTCGAGGAAAGAGGCGTCGTCGAAGCAGATGAAGAACTGGCTGTCGGCGCTGTCCGGGTTTTGCGACCGCGCCATGGAGGCGGTGCCCCGCACATGAGGCTCGCGGTTGAACTCGGCCTTGATGTGCTTGCCGGAGCCGCCGGTACCGGTGCCTTGCGGACAGCCGGTCTGCGCCATGAAGCCTTCGATCACGCGGTGGAAGACGATGCCGTCATAGAAGCCCTTGCGGGCCAAGGCCTTGATCTGGGCCACATGATTGGGCGCCACGTCCGGCCGCATTTCGATGACGACGCGGCCGGCCGGCACGTCGAGGTAAAGGGTGTTTTCGAGATCCGCCTTGGCCAAGGATGCCTCCTATTTCTTCTCTGCGTCGGCCGCGACCTGCATCTTCACGATGCGGTCGGGATTGACGACGCTGCCGTTCCGGGCCTCATCGCCCTTCTTGATGGCGTCGATGAATTCCATGCCCGAGACGACCTTGCCCCAGACCGTATATTTTCCATTGAGACTGGGCGCCGGCGCCAGGCAGATGAAGAACTGGCTGTCCGCGCTGTCCGGATCGCTGGCGCGCGCCATCGAGACGGTTCCGCGCACATGGATTTCGCGGCTGAATTCCGCCTTGATGTTCTTGCCCGATCCACCCGAGCCGTCCCCCTTGGGGTCGCCGGTCTGCGCCATGAAGCCGTCGATGACGCGGTGGAACTTCAATCCGTCATAGAAGCCGCGCCGGGTCAGCGCCTTGATCTGCGCCACATGATTGGGCGCCAGATCGGGGCGCATCTCGATGACGACCCGGCCCGCCGGGACGGTGAGATACAAGGTGTTTTCGAGATCCGCCGCCTGCGCGGCGCTTCCACCGAGGAAAGCCAGCGTGAAGAAAAACGCCGTAATTCTTGCCAGACCGAGCATGTTCATCCTGCCGCTTGCCGAAACCGGCGGGACCTTAGCCCATGCGCTGGGTCAATGAAAGAGAGGCGAAGTGAAAATCAGACCTGGGACAAGTCGAGGGAATAGCCGGCGGTCCGCACCGTGCGGATGAGATCCGTCCGGTCCCCGTCGTTCATGGCCTTGCGCAGACGCCGGATATGCACATCGACGGTGCGCGGCTCGACATAGGCGTCATGGCCCCAGACCGCATCCAAAAGCTGCTCGCGGGAGAAGACGCGCCCCGGCCGCTCCATGAGATAGCGCAGCAACCTGAATTCCGTGGGTCCGAGATGGATCGGAGTCCCTCCCCGCGACACCCGGTGCCCCGCGAGATCGAGCGAGACATCGGCGAATTCCAGGGTTTCCGCCGCCGTGGCGGGACGCGCCCGGCGGATCACCGCCCGGAGCCGCGCGATCAGCTCGTTGGGGCTGAAAGGCTTCACCACATAGTCGTCGGCGCCGCTGTCGAGGCCGCGGATACGGTCGCCTTCCTCGGTGCGGGCGGTCAGCATGATAACCGGCAGGTCCCGCCAGGCCGGCGCGCGGCGGATGCGGCGGCAGACCTCGATGCCGGAAACCAGTGGCAACATCCAGTCCAGCAGCACAGCGTCGGGCCGGCGCTCTTCGAGCTGGGTCAGCGCCTCCTCGCCGTCGCGCGCCTCGGAGACCGAAAACCCCTCGCGCTCGAGATTATAGCGGAGGAGCGTGAGGATCGCCGGCTCGTCTTCGACGACCAGGACGGTTTGCTTCATGTCTTTTCACCCTCGGCGTCGGGGCCGCCCGACAGGCTGGTACGGTCGCGCTTGGGCCGGATCTGGTCGAGCGGCTTGCCGTTCACCAGGAAGTAGATCGTCTCGGCGATATTGGTGGCGTGATCGCCGATCCGCTCGATGTTCTTGGCGATGAAGAGCAGATGGGTGGAGGCGGTGATGTTCCGCGGATCCTCCATCATATAGGTCAGAAGCTCGCGGAAGAGGCTCGAATACATCTCGTCGATCTCTTCGTCGCGCATCCAGACGTCAATGGCCTGTTCCGCGTCGCGCTCGACATAGGCGTCCACCACGTCCTTCGTCATGACCTCGGCGAGCCGGGCCATGCGGGGAAGCGCGAAGGCCGGGCGCACCGGCGGGACATGGCTCAGCACGATGGAACGCTTCGCCACATTGGCGGCGTAGTCGCACATGCGTTCGAGATCGCTGGCGATCTTGAGCGCCGACAGGATCTCGCGCAGATCGCGGCCCATCGGTTGGCGAAGCGCCAGGAGCCGGACCACGAGAGCTTCAACCTCGCGCTCGTATTGATCGGCCTGACGGTCGCCCTCGACGACTTTGGCGGCGAGATCCGTGTCGCGCTTGGTGACCGCCTCCATTGCCGCGGAGAGTTGCGTCTCCGCGAGACCACCCATCTGGCAGATCGTGTCGTTGAGGCGCTTAAGTTCCTCGTCGTAGCTCTTGATGATGTGTTCGGATGCCATGGGCGTGATCCTGCTCAGCCGAAGCGGCCGGTGATGTAGTCTTCGGTCTGCTTCTTTTTCGGGCGGGTGAAGATCGCTTCGGTCTCGTCGAACTCGATGAGCTCGCCGAGATACATGAAGGCTGTGTAGTCCGAGCTGCGCGCCGCCTGCTGCATGTTGTGGGTGACGATGGCGATGCAATAGTCGGACTTCAACTCGGCGATCAGCTCTTCGATGCGCTGGGTTGAAATCGGATCGAGCGCCGAGGCGGGCTCGTCGAGCAGCAGGATTTCGGGCTTCACCGCGATACCGCGCGCGATGCAGAGCCGCTGCTGCTGACCGCCCGAGAGGCTCAAGCCGCTTTGGCGCAGCTTGTCCTTCACCTCGTCCCAGAGCGCGGCCCGGCGCAGCGCCTGCTCCACCCGCTCGTCGAGGTCGCTGGGGCTCAGCTTTTCGTAAAGCCGGATCCCGAAAGACACATTGTCGTAGATCGACATGGGGAAAGGGGTCGGCTTCTGAAACACCATGCCGATCTTGGCGCGCAGCAGATTGAGGTCGATGCCCGGGTCCAGGATATTCTTGCCGTCGACCAGGACTTGGCCCGTCGCCACCTGATCGGGGTAGAGCCCGTAGATACGATTCAGCACGCGCAGCAAGGTGGATTTCCCGCAGCCCGAGGGTCCGATGAAGGCCGTCACCCGCTTGTCGCGAAGCGGCAGGTTTATGCCCTTCAGCGCATGGAATTTCTTGTAGTGAAAGTGCAGGTCCTTGATCTCGACCTTCACCTTGGCGGTATCGATGGCCTTTTCGGGCCGCGCCATGCTCGTGGTGACGGAGGAGAAAGTGAGAGGCCGGGTCTGGCCCGACGGCGACGAGAGGTCTGTCATTTCGTGAAGCTGCTCCAGCTTGCGACCATCCGCGCGAGGATGTTGAGGATGAGGATCGCGATCGTAATCAACAGGGCTCCGGCAAGCGCCAGCGACTGCCAGTCGGTATAGGGGCTCAACGCGAACTGGAAGATGACGACCGGGAGATTGGCCATCGGGGCGTTCATGTTCGTGCTGAAGAACTGGTTGTTGAGCGCGGTGAAAAGAAGGGGGGCGGTTTCACCGGCGATCCGCGCCACCGCGAGCATGACGCCCGTGATCATCCCCTGAAGCGCGGCGCGGTAGGAAACCATCACCACGACTTTCCACTTAGGAGCGCCCAAAGCGGCCGCCGCTTCGCGCAGGGCGATCGGCACGAGGTTGAGCATGTTCTCCGAGGTACGGACGACGACCGGGATGACGATGATCGCCAAGGCGACACTACCCGCCCAGGCCGAGAAATGGCCCATGCGGACCACCATCAGCTCGTAGACGAAAAGCCCGATGATGATCGAGGGCGCGCTCAACAGGAGGTCGTTGATGAAACGCACCACCTCGCCCAGCTTGTTGTGCCGGGCATATTCGGAAAGGTAGGTCCCTGCGAGGATGCCGACGGGGGTTCCGATCAAAGTGGCGAGGCCGGTCATAATCAAACTGCCGTAGATCGCATTCATCAGCCCCCCCTTGCTGCCGGGCGGGGGCGTCGTCTGGGTGAAAAGCGCTAGACTCATGCCGGCAATTCCCTCGCCGATCAGGGTCCAGAGGATCGCCGCAAGCGCGATGACGCCGATGGCCGTCGCGCCCAGGGATAGGGCCAGGACCAGGGTATTGGTGCTGCGGCGGCGGGCGTAGAGGTTCATCGTCCTAGTTCCCCGCCTGCTTCTGGAGCCGCATCAACATGAGTTTGGCGACCACGAGGACCATCAGGGTAATCACAAATAGGATGAAGCCGATGGCGAAAAGCGTGGAGATATAGGCCTCTCCCGTCGCCTCGGTGAATTCATTGGCCAAGGTCGCCGAAATAGTGGTTCCAGGCGCCAGAAGCGAGGCCTTGATGCGATGCGCGTTACCGATGACGAAGGTGACCGCCATGGTTTCGCCGAGCGCGCGGCCGAGGCCCAGCATGACGGCGCCGATAACGCCCACGCGGGTGAAAGGCAGGACGACGTTCCAGACGACTTCCCAGGTCGTGCACCCAAGCCCATAGGCCGATTCCTTCAGCATCGGCGGCACGGTCTCGAAGACGTCCCGCATCACCGCCGAGATGAAGGGCAGGACCATGATGGCCAGGATGAGCCCGGCGGTCAGGATGCCGATGCCGAGCGGGGGACCGTCGAACAAAGCCCCGATCACCGGGATCTCGCCGAGCGTCTCAATCAACAGAGGCTGCAGTGTCTCTTGCAGGAAGGGGGCGAAAACGAACAGGCCCCAGATGCCATAGATGATGCTCGGCACCGCCGCCAGCAGTTCTATCGCCGTGCTCAAGGACCGCTTGAGCCAGGGGGGGCAAAGTTCGGTGATGAAGATCGTGATCCCGAAGGCGATAGGCACGGCCACAACCATGGCAATCGCCGAGGTGACCAGGGTGCCGTAGATCGCCGGGAGCGCTCCGAATTTCTCGGTGACCGGGTTCCAGTTCGACGTGACCAGGAAATTCCAGCCGAAGGTTCTGAAAGCCGGGATCGCGCCATCGAGCAGCGAGACGATCACGCCGCCGAGGATGGCCAGCACCAGCATCGCGAAGAACCAAGTGGTGCCGTGGAACACTCTGTCGAAGAGGTTCTGAAACGGCTTGCCGCGCGTTTCCTTGAGAGCGATATCGGCCACAGCGGTTCCTTGAACGGATTATCTTTGGAAGATGGGGGAGGGCGGCGAGCGTCCTCCCCCGGATCAGGTACGTATCGTCTTGGGCCGGGAAGAGGCCCTTGTTACATCTTGGCGGCGGTCCAGATCGGCTTGCCGGACGCGTCCTTGATGTCCTTCTTCCAGGTCTCTTCGACCATCTTCACGACAGCCTCGGGCATCGGGACATAGTCGAGATCGTCGGCCATCTTCCCGCCGCTCGCATAGGACCAGGTGAAGAAGTCGAGCACTTCCTTGGCGATGGCGGGCTTGTCCTGGGTCTTGTACATCAGGATGAAACTGGCGCCGGTGATCGGCCAGCTGTCCTTGCCGGGCTGATCGGTCAGCAGGAGGTAGAAGCCCGGCGCCTTCGCCCAATCGGCCCCGGCGGCGGCGGCCTGAAAGGCCTTGCTTTCGGGAGCGGCGAACTCGCCGTCCTTATTCTTCAAGAGGACGTAGGTCATCTTGTTCTGCTTGGCATAGGCGTATTCGACATAGCCGATCGCGCCCGCCGTGCGGCTGGTAATGGCGGAAACGCCTTCATTGCCCTTGCCGCCCTGACCCACCGGCCATTCGACGGAGGCGTTCTCGCCGACCTTGGACTTCCAGTCCGCGCTCACCTTCGAGAGGTAGTTGGTGAAGATGAAGGTCGTGCCCGATCCGTCCGAGCGCTGCACCACGGCGATCGCCTGGTTCGGCAGCTTGAGGCTGGGGTTGAGCTTGGCGATGGCGGCATCGTTCCACTTGGAAATCTTGCCGAGATAGATGCTGGCGAGGGTCTCGCCGTCGAGCTTCAGCTCGCCGGGCTTCACGCCTTCGATGTTCACGACCGGCACGACGCCGCCCATGATCATCGGGAACTGCATCAGACCGGACTTGTCGAGTTCCGCCGTGGTCAGCGGCATGTCGGACGCGCCGAAATCGACGGTCTTGCTTTGGATCTGCTTGATGCCGCCGCCCGAGCCGATCGACTGGTAGTTCATCGCGGTCCCGGTCTTGGCCTTATAGGCCTCGGCCCACTTCGCGTAGATCGGATAGGGGAAGGTGGCGCCGGCGCCCGAAATTTCGGCGGCCTGGGCAGGGGCGGTCAAAGCGGGGAGGGACGCAATTGTCAGAGCGCCCATCAGCGCTCCGAACAGGGTCCTGCGGTTGATGATCACGGGCCTTATCTCCTTCGGTCTCGACCCTCGTTCACCGGCGGATGCCGGCGCGGGTCTTGAGCGCGAGTCCTAGGGCTTCAGGGCGTCAAGGATATTACGGTTTTGTTACCGATATGTGACGGCTACGGATTTGTGACGCCCGCGGGAGAAGAGGCTGCGACCGGCAGATGCACCGTGAAAACCGAGCCTTTGCCGACCTCGCTGTCGATATCGAGGTAGCCCCGGTGCCGGTTGATGATGTGTTTCACGATAGCGAGCCCGAGCCCGGTTCCACCCAGATCCCGCGAGCGTGCCACATCGACCCGGTAGAAACGCTCGGTGAGCCGTGGCAGATGCTCGCGGGCGATGCCCTCCCCATGGTCCCTCACGGCAATCGCCAAGGCCGCCGGCCGGCCCGGCAGAATGCGCGGCGAGGAGGCGACCCGGACCTCGATGGAGGTATTCAGCCGACCGTATTTGATCGCATTGTCGAAGAGGTTCTGGAAGACCTGCGACAGTTCGTCCGCATCGCCGGCCACGCGAGGCATTCCTGACGGAAACGTCAGCTCGATCCGCATGCCCCGGGAAGCCGCCCGCTGTTCGAGCGCATCGGCGATCGAGGCCAGGACGGAAGCGAGATCGACCTGCCCCGTGGGCGGCAGGTGCTCGTTCATCTCGATGCGGGACAAAGAAAGCAGGTCGTCCACCAGCCGCGCCATGCGGCCCGCCTGCTCCGCCATGATCGCGAGGAACCGCGCCTGGGCCTGGGGATCGTCGGCGGCCGGGCCGCGCAGGGTCTCGATAAAGCCGATAAGGCTCGCCAGGGGCGTCCGCAATTCGTGGCTCGAATTGGCGACGAAATCCGCGCGCATCTGCTCCGACCGCTTCAGGGCGGTGAAATCGTGCAAGGTCAGGACCGCCACCGCCCCTTCCGGCGTGCGAGGGTTCAAGGGCGCGATGCGGGCCGAAAGATGCCGTTCCACCGGGCCCGACAGATCGAACTCGACGACCCGGCCCGGTGCGCCCGCCAGAACCGCGTCGGCGCCTGCCAGGATCGTCGGATTGCGCAAGGCCGCCGCTAGGTCGCGGTCGGCGAGACGCGGGCCGAGGAGTTCGGCCGCAGCCAGGTTGGCGCTGACGATCCGCCGCTTCTCGTCGAGCAGCAGGAGAGGGTCCGGCAAGGCCGACAGCACCGCCCTGGCGGAAACGAGTTCAGCTTCCCGCGCCTTGAGCCGCTGCCGCGAGGCCCTGGCAAGGCGGGTCCCGGCTGCCCAGACCTCATGAGCCAGCGGGCTCGCGCTGCGCAGGACCGGCGTGGCTTCAGGATCCTCGGACATCTCGTCGAGGCCGCTGCGCACGGAACGCAATCCGTTGAACAACGGGCGGAGCATCAGGAAGGTGAGGATAGCGGCGCTCACCGCACCCAGGACGGCATCCAGCACAGAGAGATCGGTCAGGACCGCGAGCGCCGCCAGCACGAGGACCGATGGCAGCGCCAGGATCAGCGCCGCCGCGATGAAGCGGGTGGACCAGACGCCTTGCCCTTGCGACGGCATGGCGGCCGGTCCCTTTGCCTATCAGCCGATGGATTCGTGCGCCGCCAGGGCCGCCAGGTTCACAAGGTCGGAGACATTGGCTCCCATCTCGGCGATCTGCGCCGGATGTTCGAGGCCCATCAGCAGCGGCCCGATCTGGGTGCCGCCGCCGAGCTGCTCCAGCAGCTGGGTCGCGATCGTGGCCGTCTGAAGACCCGGCATGATCAGCACATTGGCCGCGCCCGACAGTCTGGAGAAGGGATAGCGTTCCCGCATCAGTGCGTGATTGAGCGCCACGTCCGGGGTCATCTCCCCATCGTATTCGAAACCCGGCTGGCGTTCGTCGAGGATCGCCACAGCTTTGCGGACACGCTCGTCCTCCGGCCGGTTGGGATGGCCGAAATTCGCGAAGGACAACAGAGCCACCCGGGGCTCATGACCCATCTGGCGCGCCTTGGCGGCGGACTGGATGGCGATATCCGCCAGTTCCTCGGCGGTCGGGATCTCATGGGCCGTGGTATCGGCGATGAAAACCGTCCGTTCATGGGAAATCATGACCGCGAGGCCGAAGACCCGGCAGCCCGCCTTGGGATCGATGGCGCGGCGCACTTCGTCGAAGGCGGCGAAGTAATTGCGGGTGGCGCCGGTCACCATGGCGTCCGCATCGCCGCAGGCAACCATGCAAGCCGCGAAGACGTTGCGGTCCTGGTTCACCATGCGCTGACAATCGCGCTCCAGCGCACCCTGGCGCTGCAGCTTCTTGTAGAGGAAGTCGCGGTACTTCTGATTATGGGTCGAGACACGCGCATTGTGGATTTCAAGGTCAGTGCCCGACGCGATTCCCATGGCCTTCATCGAAGCCTGGATCCGGTCCTCGCGGCCGATCAGCACCGCCTGGCCATAGCCGTTGTTCTGGAAGGAAATCGCGGCCCGGATGACCTTCTCCTCCTCGCCCTCGGCGAAAACGACGCGCTTGGGGTGGGAGCGAACGGTCTCGAAGATCGCTTCCAGACTGGCTGCCGTCGGGTCGAGCCGGCCGCGCAGGGACTTCCTATAGGCGTCGAGATCGACGGGCTTGCGGGCGACGCCGCTCTCCATCGCCGCCTTGGCGACAGCTACCGGCACCGTCCAGATCAGGCGAGGATCGAAAGGGGTCGGAATGATGTAGTCGGGGCCGTATTGAAGCTGCTGACCCAGATAGGCGGCGGCGACTTCGTCGGGGACATCGGCCCGCGCCAGTTCCGCCAGGGCGTGGACGGCGGCGATCTTCATCGCATCGTTGATCGTGGAAGCCCGCACGTCGAGCGCGCCCCGGAAGATGAAGGGGAAACCCAGCACATTGTTGATCTGGTTCGGATAGTCCGACCGGCCGGTGGCGACGATGGCGTCGGGCCGCACCGCCTTGGCGTCTTCCGGCGTGATCTCCGGATCGGGGTTCGCCATGGCCGCGATGATGGGGCGCGGCGCCATGGACTTGACCATTTCCTGGGTCACGGCTCCCTTGACGGAGAGACCGAAGAAGACATCCGCGCCTTCCATGGCTTCGGCCAGGGTGCGGGCCTTGGTCGGCACCGCATGGGCCGACTTCCACTGGTTCATGCCCTCGGTGCGGCCCTGGTAGATCACGCCCTTGGTGTCGCAGAGGATCGCCGCGTTATGGGGCATGCCCATGGCCTTCAGAAGCTCGACGCAGGCAATGGAGGCCGCCCCGGCGCCGTTTACCACCAGCTTGATGTCCTTCAAGTCGCGGCCGGTGAGATGCAGCGCGTTGATGAGACCCGCCGCCGCGATGATCGCCGTGCCATGCTGGTCGTCATGGAAAACCGGGATGTCGAGCAATTCGCGCAGGCGCTGCTCGATGATGAAGCATTCCGGCGCTTTGATGTCCTCCAGATTGATCCCGCCGAAGGTAGGGTGGAGGTAGCGCACACAATTGATGAATTCGTCCACATCGGAGGTATCGACTTCGAGATCGATCGAATCGATCCCGGCGAAACGCTTGAAAAGGACAGACTTCCCTTCCATCACCGGCTTCGACGCGAGCGCGCCGAGATCGCCCAGGCCAAGCACGGCCGTGCCGTTGGAGATCACCGCCACCAGATTGCCCTTGACGGTGTAATCATAGGCCGTCGCCGGATCCCGCGCGATATGAATGCAGGGGTAGGCCACGCCGGGCGAATAGGCGAGAGAGAGATCGTGCGCCGTGGTGAGCGGCTTCGTCGCCACGATTTCGAGCTTGCCGGGCCGCCCACCCATCGTATGAAAATGAAGGGTTTCTTCCTCGGTCACGCGGACCGCGCCTTTTTCAATGAGCGACGACAACCTTATTACTCCCCCCAACATGACCCGGCATTATGCCGGTCCGCTTCGTGGTGCGGGCGGAGTGTATAGAAGTTGCGCGGCGGCCGTCAAAGCCCCGAGATTATTAACCTATCAAGACAGCGGGACCGAGCGGCCATGGATATGGACATGCCGGCCGCCGGCCTCCTCCAGAATACGGGTGGCGGTCGCTTCGAGGGCGCGGTCGTCCACCCGCGCCCAAAGCAGCACGGCGCCAGCCTTCAGAGCGGCGGCGAACTCGTCCGTATGCTGATTGGCGGCATAGTGGTCGAGCAATTCCTTGACCGCGGCGCTGCCCACGCCGACGCCGACCAGGGCCGCGAGGGCTGCGGCAATCGGTCCTCCCGAGATCATGATGATCCCCGCGATGGTCAGCGGCGCGATATAGGGGATTTCGCTGACGAGGCCGTTACGTTCGGTCTCGGCGGGCGTGCCGGGGTAATCGGGGAGACTGCCCGCGACCTCCAGCGAATCGTGGGATGCCAGGACCGAAAGGTCGTCGGGCTTGAAGCCGGCGGCAAGAAGCCGCGCCACCGCCGTCCTGAAATGCGCGCGGTCGGCAAAGGATCCTACCGCCTCGCGGATGATCTTCGTTCTCTGCATCTCTTCTGCCATGAGGATTCTCGCTCGTTTCACGGGCGGAAGGGCCGTGCTAGGTTGGCCCGACGCTCCCGCCGAGCCGGAACCCGCTCGTCCTTCCAGTCATGAATGACATAAGCCCCGATCGCGATAATCCCAGCGCTGCGCCCGCATTCGACCATGGTCCCCGTCACGAAGGACCCGGCGGCGAGGCGACGACGCCGATGATGGCGCAATATCTGGAGATCAAGCGCGCCCATCCCGACTGCCTCTTGTTCTATCGGATGGGGGATTTCTACGAGCTTTTCTTCGACGACGCGGTCCAGGCTTCGGCGGCGCTCGACATCACGTTGACCAAGCGCGGCAAGCACGACGGCGGCGACATTCCGATGTGCGGCGTGCCGGTCCATGCGGCCGAGGCCTATCTCTCAAGGCTCATCCGCCAGAGCTTCCGGGTCGCGGTCTGCGAGCAGATGGAGGACCCCGCCCTCGCCAAGAAGCGGGGCGGCAAGGCACCGGTGCGGCGCGGGGTGGTGCGGGTCGTTACCCCCGGCACCTTGACCGAGGACGGACTGCTCGACGCACGCCGCCACAATTACCTCGTGGCGCTCGGCGAGACCGCCGGAGGCTTCGGGCTCGCCTGGCTCGACCTCTCGACCGGAGACTTCGCGCTGCAGGCGGTCGACCGACCGGCCCTGCCCGCCGCCCTGGCGCGGCTCGATCCGGGCGAGCTTCTGCTGCCGGAGCGCCTCCTTCAGCGGCCGGATTTCCAGGATCTTCTGGCGGATTGGAAATCGGTGCTGACGCCGCTCGCCAACCCGCGCTTCGACAGCGAGGGCGGGCGCAAGCGCTTGGAAAGCCTTTACGGCGTCCGGTCGCTCGACGGCTTCGGCAGTTTCGAGCGCGGCGAGCTTTCGGCCGGCGGGGCCATCGTCGATTACATCGTCCACACCCAGCAGGGAAAGCTGCCGCAGCTGCTTCCTCCGAGGCGCGTCGCCCAGGGCGCGCTCATGGAAATCGACGCGGCGACCCGGCGGAATTTGGAACTGTCGCAAACCCTCAGCGGAGATCGCAAGGGCAGTCTGCTTGCCACCATCGACCGCACGGTCGGCGGTTCGGGCGCGCGTTTGCTGGCGGATCGGCTCGCCGCCCCCCTTACCGATCCAGCGGAAATTTCCGCCCGGCTCGACGCCGTCGAATTCTTTGCCCGCGACGAGCGATTGCGGGAGGAGATCCGGGCGATCCTGCGCCGCTGCCCGGATATCGAGCGCGCGATGACCCGGCTGGCGCTGGGCCGGGGCGGGCCGCGCGACCTGGCGGCCCTGCGTGACGCGCTGGGCGAGACCGCGGGGTTGCGCCGCCTGCTCGCGAGCGGCGGGCTCGCTCCACCGCCGCCTGTCGTCGGCGAGGCCGAACGCGACCTTGGCGACCACGGGGAGATCGTCGGCCGGCTGTCCGCCGCGCTGGCCCTGGAACTGCCCCTGCTGACCCGGGATGGGGGCTTCATCGCCCCCGGCTACGCGCCGGAACTCGACGAGCTGCGCGGTCTGCGCGACGAAAGCCGCCGCATGGTGGCGGCGCTCCAGGCGCGCTATGCCGGCGAAACCGGCATCCCGACCCTCAAGATCCGGCACAACAATGTGCTGGGCTATTACATCGAAGTGACGACGACCCATTCCGGCAAGATGGGCGAGGGCTTCATCCACCGCCAGACCATGGCGAGCGCGGCGCGCTACACCACCGTCGAACTGGGCGAACTCGAGAGCAAGATCGCCACCGCGGCCGACCGGGCCTTGGCCATGGAACTCCGGTTTTTCGAGGACCTCGTGGCGGAAGCCACGTCGCGGGGAGCCGCAATCGCGAAGGCGGCGGGAGCGCTGGCCTCGCTCGACGTGGCGGCCGCCCTTGCTGAACTTGCCGTTACGCAGCGCTATTGCCGCCCGGCGATCGACGACGGTTTTGCCTTCGAGGTCCGGGGCGGCCGGCATCCTGTGGTCGAGGCGGCTCTCGCTTCAGGACGGGGCGGCGGCTTCGTCGGCAACGATTGCGAGTTGAAGACGGGACAGCGGGTCTGGCTTCTGACCGGCCCCAATATGGCCGGCAAGAGCACCTTCCTGCGCCAGAACGCCCTGATCGCCATCCTCGCCCAGGCGGGTTCCTTCGTTCCGGCGGAGCAGGCGACCATCGGCGTCATCGATCGCCTCTTCAGCCGGGTCGGGGCCGCCGACGACTTGGCGCGGGGGCGGTCGACCTTCATGGTCGAAATGGTTGAAACCGCCGCGATCCTGAACCAGGCCGGACCCCGGGCGCTCGTCATCCTGGACGAGATCGGGCGCGGGACGGCGACCTATGACGGGCTCTCGATCGCCTGGGCCGCGGTCGAGCATCTCCACGATAGAAATCGCTGCCGTGCGCTCTTCGCCACCCATTACCACGAGCTGACCCCGCTCGCTTCGAAGCTGCCAGACCTTGCCTGTCACACCATGCGGGTGAAGGAATGGCAGGGCGACGTCGTTTTCCTGCATGAAGTCGCCCAGGGCTCGGCGGATCGATCCTATGGCATCCATGTGGCGAAGCTCGCGGGCCTTCCGTCCTCGGTCATCGGCCGCGCCGAAGAAGTCCTGGCGATCCTGGAGAAAGGGGAACAGGGCGGAGCGCTGGCCCGGCTGGCGGAGGATCTCCCGCTCTTCAGCGCCGCGCGACGGCCGGCGCCGGAACCGCCGAAACCCTCACCGCTCGATGCAGCACTGCACGAGGTGCAGCCCGACGAGCTCAGCCCCCGGGATGCCCTGGAGCTGGTCTATAAACTGAAAGGACTGCTGGCTAATTCCCGGTGATCGCAATCACCAGGATATCCGTATAGGCCGCGTCGGCCCTATTCGGCGTGCCGTTGACCGAAACCGACAGAATGCGGTCGATCCCTCCAAGCCCGGTCTTGCCGTGGGCGATCTGGACGACCGCGGCCCCGTCCACGAAACGGACAGGCGCTCCGCCATAGGTCACCGTATAGGGAACGCCGCCTTGCCCCTCGTCCGAAGCCAGGACGCCGTTTTCAGCACCTGAGCGTGCGCCGTTCTTGGTGAAGAGCTTGATCGTATAGCCGCTGCGGTTCTGGCAGACCTCGCGAACGGTCGCCACGTCGATACTGGAACGGGAGGCAAACCCGAGGCTGGAAGCCGCATCGCGGGGTTTGACCGCGAGGTCGCATCGCGTCGGGACCGTGCCGGTGAGACCAATGGAATTGTTGCCTTCGGCCCGGCTGGAGCCGGCGGCAAATAACATCCCCGCGCTCGCTAGAAGAGCGATTGTCGCAAGATTGCCTTTGAGCGGCATCCCTATCTCCTCAGTCCCTCAAGAAGCCGGGGGACCATAATTATTCACATTTTATCTAAATTTTGACATAACACAATCGAAATCTTTAATGAAAGCCGCGTCCCGCGACAGCGGCGATCTCTCGATGTAAACTATGGGCATGTCGTCGATCGCCCGCCCCCGCGAGATCATCGGCCGCCGCCAGCTCGCGGCGCGCCTGGAAGCGCTTGCCGAGACGGGCGTACCTGAGCGCGCGCGCGTGACCGAAGTGCTGCGCGAGACCCTGGTTGCCGGCCGCGCCGAGATCCAAAGCCGTTTCGAGGCCAATAATCTGGGCGGCGAGACGGTCCAGGAACTGAGCTTCCTCATGGATCAGATCATCCGGACCCTCCATGAGTTCGTGGCCGAGCGCATCTATCCGCTGCCCAATCCGACCGAGGGTGAACGGCTGGCGATCATGGCGGTCGGTGGTTATGGGCGAGGCCAGCTGGCGCCCGGCTCCGACATCGATCTCCTGTTCCTCTTTCCCTATAAGGAAACGCCCAATACAGAGCAGGTCGTCGAATACCTGCTCTATACGCTCTGGGACCTGGGCCTCAAGGTGGGACAGGCGGCGCGATCCATCGAAGAAACGATCCGGCAGCTTCGCGCCGACATGACGATCCGCACAGCACTTCTGGAAAGCCGCTGCATCTCGGGCGACCAGGATCTCTGTCGCAAGCTGATGAGGCGCTTTGAAAAGGAAATCGGCGGCTCGAAGCCCGAATTCCTGGAAGCGAAGCTTGCCGAGCGCGACAAGCGGCACGAGCGGATGGGCGATTCCCGCTACCAGGTCGAACCCAACGTCAAGGAGGGCAAAGGCGGCCTGCGCGATCTCCAGAGCCTCTATTGGATCGCGAAATACATCTACCGGGTCGAAAAGGTCGAGGAGCTGGTCAACCTCAAGGTCATCTCCGCCGAGGAGGCCGCCCGCTTCGACCGCGCGGAGAACTTCCTCTGGACCGTGCGCTGCCACCTCCACTTCCTGACCGGCCGCGCCGAAGATCGGCTGACCTTCGACGTGCAGACCGAGATCGGAGGCCGCATGGGCTATACCGATCATGCCGGGACCCGCGGCGTCGAGCGCTTCATGAAACATTACTTCCTCGTGGCCAAGGACGTTGGCGACCTCACCCGCATCTTCTGCGCGGAACTGGAAGTCGAGCAGAAGGGGAAGCCGCGTTTCGGCTGGCGCCGCTGGGGGTTCCTCAAGCGTTCGGTCGAAGGCTTCCCGGTGGAGGGCGGGCGCATCGAGCTGCCCGACCCCAAGTTCCTGCGGGACGATCCGGTGAACCTGTTGCGGCTCTTCCATGCGGCCCAGGAGAACGGGCTCGACATCCATCCCCAGGCGATGCGGGCGGTCAACCGCTCCCTGAAGCTGGTCGACGACAAGCTGCGCGCGGATCCCGAGGCGAACCGCCTCTTCATGGAGATCCTGACCTCGCGCAAGGGACCGGAAGCGACGCTCCGGCGGATGAACGAATCGGGACTTTTCGGGAAGTTCCTGCCGGATTTCGGGCGGGTCGTCGCCCAGATGCAATACGACATGTACCATGTCTATACGGTGGACGAGCACACGATCATCGCGATCGGCATCCTGCATCATATCGAGGCGGGTGACCTCAAGGAGGAGCTGCCCGTCACCTCCTCGATCATCGACAAGGTGGTGTCGCGGCGCGCGCTCTATCTCGCCGTGCTGCTCCACGACATCGCCAAGGGCCGCGCGGGCGACCATTCGGAACTGGGCGCCAAGCTGGCCTTGAAGCTGGGTCCCCGCCTTGGCCTCACCGAGGAAGAGACCGAGACCGTCTCCTGGCTGGTGCGCTGGCATCTCCTGATGAGCAACACCGCCTTCAAGCGGGACATCGACGATCCCCAGACCATCGCGGACTTCGTCGAGAAGGTGCAGTCGCCGGAACGGCTGCGGCTCCTCCTGTCGCTGACCTGCGCCGATATCCGGGCCGTGGGACCCACGGTCTGGAACGGCTGGAAGGCGACCCTTCTGCGCGAGCTTTATCATCGCGCCATCCATGTCATGTCGGGCGGTCTGGCCCCTGATGGACGCGAGGCGCGGATCGAGGCGGCACAAGCCGCCGCCCGACTGCATCTGGCGGATTTCTCCGAAGGCGACATCGCCGAATTCACAGGCCTGGGCTATCCGGCCTATTGGCTTTCCTTCGACGCGGCGACCCATGCCCGCCATGCCCGGCTCATGCGCGAGGCCCAACGCGGCGGAGCACCCCTGACGGTCGATACGCGGGTGGACGCGAACCGCGCGGTGACCGAAGTCACGGTCTATACCGCCGATCACGCCGGGCTCTTTTCCCGCATGGCCGGGGCGCTGGCGCTGGCGGGCGCCAATATCGTGGACGCCAAGATCCTGACCATGACCAACGGCATGGCCCTCGATGTCTTCTCGATCCAGGACGCCTCGGGCGGCGCCTTCGCCCGTCGCGACAAGCTCGCGAAACTCGCCGTCCTGTTCGAGAATGTGCTCTCGGGCCGCGTGAAGCCGCATATTGAGCTGGCCCGTCCCGCCGCCATCCCGAGCCGCACGCGGGTCTTCACCGTGCCGCCCCGGGTCATCATCGACAACGAGGCCAGCGCCACCCATACGGTGATCGAGGTCAACGGCCGCGACCGGCCCGGCCTCCTGTTCGAGGTCACACGGGCACTGACGAGCCTCAACCTCCAGATCTCCAGCGCCAAGATCTCGACCTATGGCGAGAAGGTCGTGGACGTCTTCTATGTGAAGGACATCTTCGGCCATCAGGTCCGCCACGACAAAAAACTCCAGTCGATCCGCGAGACGCTGACCACAGCCTTGACCGAACCCCAGCCCGAGGCAGAAGCCCCGCCCCGCCGCCGCCCCGCGAGGACCCGGTCCGCGGCGGAATGAGAGCATAAGCCCCACCATGGCACCCATCCCGTAAACGCGCTTCCGCTCCCGGGAAGCCACGCCTAGTCTCCAGCCGATCTAGGAACAGGGGAAGCGATGGTCGGGGCGGAGACAGGCATCAAGGCGAACTACTGGTGGGCGACGGTCGCAGCCTTTTCGGCAAGCCTCGTCGGCATCGGTTTCGCACGTTTCGCCTATACGCCGCTGGTGCCCGCGATCATCGAGGCGGGCTGGTTCTCGGCCGGCGCGGTGGCCTATCTGGGCGCGGCCAACCTCGTCGGCTATCTCTTGGGGGCGGTGGCCGCCCGGCCGCTGGCGGCGCGTCTTTCACCCACCGTCATCCTCAAGGCCATGATGGCGCTGACCGCGGTGGGGATTCTCGCCTGCGCCTGGCCCTTGTCCTTCGCCTGGTTCTTCTTCTGGCGCTTCGCCTCGGGCTTCTCGGGCGCGGTGCTCATGGTGCTCGCCGCACCCATCGTCCTGGCCCATGTGCCGGCGAACCGGCGCGGGCTTGCGAGCGGGGTCATCTTCACCGGCGTGGGCTTCGGCATCGCCGGTTCGGGCACACTTGTCCCGCTGCTCCTGCGCGGCGGTGTCGCCGAGGCCTGGATCGGGCTCGGCGCGCTCTCGATCTTCCTGGCGGTCGTCTCCTGGGGCGGCTGGCCTTCCGTTGCGCCGCTGAAGAGCGTCGAGCCAGCGCTGCGGGTCCGGCCCGGCCGGCGGCTCCTGGCGCTTTATGCGGAATATACCCTTCAGGCCTTGGGCATGGTGCCCTTCGTGATCTTTCTCTCGGATTATGTGGCGCGCGGGCTTGGCTGGGGCCTCGATTCGGGTGGCTATCACTGGGGTCTGGTGGGGGCGGGCGGCCTTGTCGGATCGGTGATCGCGGGCTATCTGGCCGACCGGATCGGCTTCGGCCCCGCGCTCAAGGTTGCCTATTTCATCCAGATCCCGGCGCTTGCCGTACCGACCTTTCTGCCGCTTCCCGGCCTGATGGCGGGCGCCATGCTGGTCGTCGGCATCTGCGCGCCGGGAACGATCGCGCTCGTGCTGGGCCGGATTCGGGAACTCCTACCGGGAGACCCGGTTGGCCAGCAGGCGAGTTGGGGCATGGCCACCCTTTGCTTCTCCGTCGGCCAGGCGGCTTGCGCCTATTTTTATTCGTTCATTTATGCCCAGACCGGCAACTACCCCCTGATCTTCGGGATCGGCCTTGGCGCGCTGGTGCTCTGTACCCTCGTCCATATCCTCGCGAACAGGGGAGGCCATGCCCCAGGTCAATAACCCGTCCGCCACTCCCTGGGGCGCGATCTTCGCCGGGCTTTCGGCGAGCCTCGTCGGCATCGGCCTCGCCCGCTTCGCCTATACGCCGCTGCTGCCCGCCCTGATCGAGGGCCAGTGGTTCCAGGCCAGCGACGCCGCCTATCTCGGAGCCGCCAATCTCGCGGGATATCTCGGCGGGGCACTCGCCGCGCGGCCTCTCGCGGCAAGGCTGCCGGCTGCCGCCATCCTGCGGGCCGCCATGGCGTTGACAGCGCTCGCCTTCGTCGCCTGCGCCTCGCCGCTGTCCTTCCTCTGGTTCTTCGGCTGGCGTTTCGTTTCGGGCGTCACGGGAGGCCTCCTCATGGCGCTCGCCGCGCCCACCGTCCTGCCTCACGTCCCGGCGGCGCGGCGGGGACTTGCAAGCGGGGCGATCTTCACAGGCGTCGGGCTCGGCGTCGCCGCCTCGGGGACCATCGTGCCGCCGCTCCTCCAGGAAGGGTTGGCCTGGACCTGGTATGGGCTCGGCGCGGTTTCCGCCGTTTTGACCCTCCTGGCCTGGCGGGCCTGGCCTTCCGCCCTGCCGGATGCGACGCCCTCCGCCAGCCGCCCCTCGGGCGGGATCGTCCTCAAGGTCTTCTATGGGGAATATGCGCTCAACGCGGTGGGGATCGTGCCCCATATGGTCTTCCTCGTGGATTTCGTGGCGCGCGGCCTCGGCCAGGGCATCCATGTCGGGGCGAGCTATTGGGTGATCTTCGGCGGCGGGGCGCTGATTGGGTCGCTTCTCGCGGGCTTCGTCGCCGACCGGATCGGCTTCCGCGCGGCGATGCGGGGCGCCTATCTCCTCCAGGCTGCGGCCGTGGCGCTGCCGATCTTCGCCACCGGACCCTGGGCGCTGGTCCTATCGAGCGTGGTTATCGGGGCCTTCGTGCCGGGCGTGGTGGCGCTCGCCTTGGGCCGGGTTCAGGAATTGCTGCCGGGAGATCCCTCCGCCCAACGCGCCGCCTGGGGCTTGACCACGGTGGCTTGGGCAGTAGGTCAGGCGAGTTCCGCCTATTTCTTCTCTTATCTCTATGGCCAGACAGGCGGCTACGGGTTTCTCTTCGCGATCGGGTCGGGCGCGCTTGTGCTAGCCTTCGTCCTCGACCTCATCTGGGGCCGCCGAAGCTGACCGGGAGAAAGCCCTTGGCCGACGAGAAGAGCGCCTTCATCAATCTCAATCTCGCCGGGGCGACGTTCCGGGACGTGTCGCTGCGGGATGCCCGCTTCACCGATATCAATCTCGCGGGATCGCGTTTCGACGACATCAATTTCAGCGATGCGGAAATCACCGGGAACTGCAATTTCGCGGGCATGCGGATCGACGGCGTGCCGGTTGCCGATCTCTTCGCCGCCTGGAAGAAGCAGCAGGGCCTCGGCTAGGCCGGGTCACATCGGCCGCCTGGGCACGCCCTGGAGAAATTCGCCGAGCTGTTTCGTATAGAATTTCGCGGTTCCCGTGGTGCCGTGGCCGCGCGTCTCGGAGCTGGCCGGAATGAGAAGGAGCCGGGCGCTCTTGATCCGCTTCAACTCCCGCTCCGTAACACCGGTTTCGGGAGGATTGCGCTCGTCATCCGCGGCATTGATCGCCAAGACCTGCGCCTGGATGCGCTCGAGACCCGCAGATGGATCGAAGTCGCCTGACGAACCCCATTGATAAAGGAAGTCGTTGGCATCCGCCGTCATGGGCGCGGCCAATCGCTCCTCGACCAGCTTGTCGGCCTTCTCCCGCGTCGGCGCCAGGCTTTGATAGGCCAGGGTTCCGCCGGAGGTCGCGATGCCGAAGAAAACATTCGCCAGGCGCAGAGATCCCGGCTGGGTCGTGTAATTGCCGTTGTTCCAGGCGGGATCGTTGCGGATCGATTCGATCAGCATCCGGCGCAGCATCCAATTCCGGCTCGCCATGGCGCTCGGCTGAGACGCCATGGGCACCAAGGCATCCATGAAATCGGGATGGGCCTCCCCCCAGAGCCAGGTCACCATGCCGCCCATGGAATTGCCCATGACGACACGGAGATGCCGGATGCCCAGCCCTTCCGTCAGGAGTCGCTATTGCGCCTCGACCACATCGCCATAATCGTACTCCGGAAACTTCATCCGCATCCCGTCGGAGGGCTTGGAGGATTTCCCGTGCCCGATGGCATCCGGCAGGATGATGAAATGGGTGCTGGCGTCGAGCGGTTGCCCCGGGCCGAAAAGCTCACCGGCAAAGGGTCCCGTCAGCATGCTTGCTCCGGTCCCCCCGGTGCCGTGCAGCATCAGCACCGGTTGTCCGGAAGGCGCGCCCACCGTCGTATAATGGAGGCGGAGTTCCGCCATCGTCTCGCCGGTATGGAATTTGAAGTTCGTGGCGACCCAGTCGCCTTCCTTCGGCACTGGATAATCCGCAGCCGAGGCGGTCGCAGCCAGGACAAAATAGAACATCGCGGCGATTGCCGCGCGGAAGGGCGCATCGAAGCTTTTCATGCCGTTTCCCCTACCCCGATATTTTTATCGGGACAGGGTGCGACTCTATTCCCGCGACCGCAATGGCTGTCATGCTTGATATCTCAAGAAATTTTCCTATACTCCGCGCCCTTCGATCAAAAGCCCGGAAAACGGAATGACGGCCCATACCCTCGATGTCGTCGGCATCGGCAATGCCATTGTCGACGTCCTCGCCCATGCGGACGACGCCTTCCTTAAAACGGAGGGTCTCCCCAAGGGTGCCATGACGCTGATCGACGCAGAGCGCGCTGAGGCGCTCTATAAGCTCATGGGCTCCGCCATCGAGGCTTCGGGCGGCTCCGTCGGCAACAGCATGGCCGGAATCGCCTCGCTCGGCGGCCAGGGCGCCTATATCGGCAAGGTCCGCGACGACCAGCTGGGCGATGTCTTTCGCCACGACCTGACCGCCATCGGCGTCAAGTTCGAGACCCCGGCCGCGACGACCGGCCCCGGCACCGCGCGCTGCCTCATCCTGGTGACGCCGGATGCGCAACGCACCATGAACACCTTTCTCGGCGCATGCGTCGACCTCGGGCCCGAGGATATCGACGAGAAGCTCGTCGCCTCCGCCCAGGTGACCTATCTCGAAGGCTATCTCTTCGATCCGCCGCGCGCCCAGGAGGCCTTCCGCAAGGCTTCGACCATCGCCCATAACGCCGGCCGCAAAGTCGCGCTGTCGCTGTCGGATCCTTTCGTGGTCAACCGCCATCGCGACGACTTCCGCGAGCTCGTGAAGGGCCATATCGACATCCTTTTCGCCAACGAGGCGGAGATCTGTTCGCTCTATGAGACCGACAATTTCGCCGAAGCCGCCGCCGCCGTACGCGGCCATTGCGAGATCGCGGCGCTCACCTTGAGCGAAAAAGGCTCGGTCGTCGTGACCGCCTCGAACATCGAGACCGTACCGCCCGCGCCGATCACCCAGCTCATCGACACGACCGGCGCCGGCGACCTTTACGCGGCAGGATTTCTCTACGGCCTCACCCATGGCCGCGACCTTGTAAATTGTGGAAAGCTCGGCAGCCTTTGTGCGGCCGAGGTCATCAGTCATTTTGGCGCGCGACCCGAAAAATCGCTCGCCGAGCTTGCCCGCGAGGCCAAGCTCGCCTGAAGCGTTCATTGCCGAAGCGGGTCAGCGTCCCCATTTAAGGCGCGCTGACGCCGTTCCGTAACCTTTTGCCGTCATAGAGTGCATCCCATGGATATTCGTAACATCGCCATCATCGCCCACGTCGATCATGGCAAGACCACATTGGTGGACGCACTCCTGCGGCAGAGCGGGGCTTTCCGCACCAATCAGCAGGTGATGGAACGCGCGATGGACTCCAACGACCTGGAGCGCGAGCGCGGGATCACCATCCTGGCGAAATGCACCTCGGTCACCTGGGACGACATCCGCATCAACATCGTCGACACCCCCGGCCATGCCGATTTCGGCGGCGAGGTCGAGCGCATCCTAAGCATGGTCGACGGCGTGGTCGTGCTGGTGGACGCCGCCGAGGGTCCGATGCCCCAGACCAAATTCGTGGTCACCAAGGCGCTGCGCCAAGGGCTGAAGCCGATCGTGATCATCAACAAGGTGGATCGGCCGGACGCCCGCGTTCAGGAAGTCCACAACGAGGTCTTCGACCTTTTCGCGGCGCTCGACGCCACCGACGACCAGCTCGACTTTCCGACGCTCTACGCCTCGGGCCGCGCCGGCTGGGCGGTTGCCGACCTCAACGATCCGCGCGAGAACCTCAAGGTGCTCTTCGACCTTATCGTCAGCCATGTGAAGGCGCCGGTCGGGGATCCCACGCTGCCCTTCTCCATGCTGGTGACGACGCTCGAAAGCGACCCCTATCTCGGCCGCATCCTGACCGGCCGCATCCTGACCGGTGCCGCGCGTCTCAACATGCCGGTCAAGTCGCTCCACCGCGACGGCAAGGTCATCGAGCAGGCCCGCCTCTCGAAGCTGCTCGCCTTCCGGGGCCTGGAGCGCCGTCCGATCGAGGAAGCCTTCGCGGGCGACATCATCGCCATCGCCGGCTTTGGCGAGACGACGGTCGCCGATACGATCTGCGCGCCGGAAGTCTCCGAGCCGATCGCCGGCCAGCCGATCGATCCGCCGACCCTGGCCATGACTTTCTCGGTCAACGACAGCCCGCTCGCCGGGCGCGAGGGCACCAAGGTCACCTCCCGCATGATCGTCGAGCGCTTGCGGCGGGAAGCCGAAGGCAATGTCGCGATCCAGGTCCGCGAGAGCGAGGACAAGGATGCCGTCGAGGTCGCCGGTCGCGGCGAACTCCAGCTCGGCGTGCTGATCGAGACCATGCGGCGCGAAGGCTTCGAGCTCGCGATCTCCCGCCCCCGCGTCCTCTACAAGTCCGACCCCGCCACCGGGCAGCGCCAGGAGCCGCTGGAAGAAATCCAGATCGACGTGGACGAGGAATATTCCGGTGTCGTCGTCGAGAAGATGAGCCTCCGCAAGGGCGAGCTCAAGGACATGCGGCCCTCGGGCGGCGGCAAACAGCGCCTGACTTTCCTCGCACCCACCCGCGGCCTGATCGGCTACCAGGGCGAGTTCATGACCGATACCCGCGGCACGGGCATCATGAGCCGCCTCTTCCACGGCTACGCCCCCTTCCGCGGCACCATCGAGGGCCGCCGCACCGGCGTGCTGATCTCGAACGGCGGCGGCGCGGCGGTTGCCTATGCCCTCTGGAACCTCGAAGATCGGGGTCCGATGTTCATCGTCCCGGGTGCCGCAGTCTACGAGGGCATGATCATCGGGCAGCACACGCGGGACAACGACCTCGACGTCAATCCGTTGAAGGGCAAGCAGCTCACCAATATCCGCACCACGTCCAAGGACGAGGCGGTCAGGCTCACGACGCCGATCATCATGACCCTGGAGCAGGCCATCGCCTATATCGCCGACGACGAGCTGGTCGAGGTGACGCCGAAGTCGGTCCGCCTGCGCAAGCGCCTTCTCGACCCCAACGACCGCAAGCGCGCCAGCCGCGCCGCCGAGGCGGGCTGACAGGCTCGCGCGGGTGGCGTTCGACGAGCCCTCCGTCCCGATAAAGGTCCCAGTCCTCGACAGCGTGGGCAGGGCCTATATCGAGGTCTTCGGTCAGAGCGAACGCTTCCTCAGGCTGGCGGCGGTGCCGCTTGTCCTGGGCCTCATCCTCGGCGTGCCGGAGAGCCTGGGGCCTCGTTTCGATCTCATCCCCCACCAACTCTCTCTCGCCCTGGCGACGATAGGCTCGACGCTCCTGTCGATGGCCTTTTCAGTACGTTGGTATCGCTTCATTCTCCTGAAAGAACCGTCGCCCACGCTTTTCGGGCCGGGTTTCCTGCGCTATCTCGGGCTGGTGCTCCTGCTTTTCCTGCCCCCAACCCTCGTAGCGGGAACGGAAGTCGCTCTCATTTCAGGCCCCAGTCCGGACAACGTCAGCGCCCTGCTCGCCTCGATCGGAGCGCTGGGCCTGCTGCTCGTAGCGGTTCGTTTCTCCCTGGCGCCGGCCGCCGCAGCCTGCGGCTTCCCGATGAGCCTGCGCGAAGCCTGGGGCAGCCTCAAGGGTAATTTCTGGCGGCTCTTCGGGGCCATGATGCTCTGCGGCATCCCCGCGATCCTGGTCTATGGCCTCGTGATCCGCCTCACGATGCGGGGCATGGGGACGGGAGGCCAGACCAACATCGGCATGCTCCTGGTCGCCCAGGCGGCCCAGGGAATCGTCGGCTACCTGCTGCTTGCCCTTTCAGCCTCCCTCGTCGCGGTCTTCTATCGCCGCATCATGCGGACCGACCGCCTGATCTAGCTCGCGCTGGCGGCAATTCAGGAATGCGACGGCATTCGTTGCATCCCGATGCCCCTGCGGCCAAGCTTACCCCATGAGCACCTTGATGCTGCTGTTCCTGGCTGGGCTCGTCGCCGGCGCGCTCAATGCGGGCGCGGGCGGCGGCTCCTTCGTTTCTTTTCCGGCCATGGTTTTCGCAGGCCTTCCCTCGGTCGCCGCCAATGCATCGAGCACGGTGGCGCTCTTTCCGGGCGCGGTCGCCTCGGTCTGGGCGTTCCGGACGGACTTCACGGACTTCGGCGGCGTCTCGCTGCGCACCCTCATCTGGACGAGCGTCGTCGGAGGCATCGCGGGCGCGATGCTGCTGCTCTGGACGCCGTCGCGGACCTTCGACTGGGTAGTTCCCTGGCTTCTGCTGCTGGCGACCTTTGCCCTGATTTTCGGGCGTCAGGCCGGCAACGCTCTGCGGCGGGTGGTTCAGATCGGCCCCGGTACCCTCGTCGTCGCGCAATTCGTGCTGGCGGTCTATTGCGGCTATTTCGGCGGGGCTGCGGGCCTCATGATGATGGCCGCCTGGAACCTGCTGCGCACCGCCGAGCTCAAGGCGATGATGCCCGCCAAGGCCCTGGTGGTCGGGGCCACCAATCTGGTGGCGGTCGTCTGCTTCATCATCGCCGACAAGGTGTCCTGGCCGGAGACCCTCGTGATGCTGGTGGGTGCGGCGATCGGCGGCTACGTGGGTGCCAGGGTCGCCCGGCGCATGGATCCGCGCCATATCCGGATCGGCGTCATCGTGCTGACGATCGGTATGACCGCCGCTTTCTTCCTGCGCGCCTATACGACCTGACGGCGGCTACTGCTTGCTGTCCTCGTATTGATACATCTCGCGGGGCCGATAGGCTTCCCGCGCGGGCGGCGGGGACGAACCCCCACCCGTCAGCCGGGCGATCAACCCACCCAGCCAATCGGAGGATTCCGGCGGACGCTGTTGCGGCGCCGCCATCGCGATGGCGGGAGCCGAGGGCCGCTGGATGAGCGGCTGGATCGGCCGACCCTTTTCCGCCGCCAGCATGAAGCCGCGCCACGCCTTCGCCGGCAAGGTCCCGCCGGTCACCCGCATCATCGGCGAGTTGTCGTCGTTGCCGAGCCAGACACCTGCCACCAGATCGGCCGTGTAGCCGACAAAAAGCGCGTCGCGGGAGTCCTGCGTCGTACCCGTCTTCCCCGCCGCCGGCCGGTCGAGCGTCGCGGACTTGCCTGTCCCGCGCTGGATGACCCCGGTCAGGAGCTGGGTCATCTGCGCCGCGATGCCGGGATCGATCACCTCGCCGGGGCCTGAGCCCTCACGCCGGTACAGTACCTGCCCGCGATTGTCCTTGATCTCGGTGATCCCATAGGGCCAGGCCCCGAGCCCGCCCGAAGCGAAGGCGCAATAGGCCGAGGTCAATTCGAGCAGCGAAACCTCGCTGGTGCCGAGCGCCAAGCTCATGTCGCGCCCCAGATCCGAGGTGATGCCCAGCCGATGGGCGGTTGCGATGACCTTGTCGACGCCCGTCCGGCGCAGCACCTGGACCGCCACCGTGTTCATGGATTCCGCGACGGCATCGGCGACGCTCACGTCGCCATAGTATTTGTTGCCGTAGTTGCGCGGCTTCCAGCCGCCGAAATCGATCGGCCCATCGACAAAACGCTCGTAGGGGCTCATCCCGTTTTCGAGGGCGGCGAGATAGACGAAAGGCTTGAAGGAGGAACCGGGCTGCCGCAGGGCCTGGGTCGCGCGGTTGAACTGGCTCTCGCCATAGTCCTTGCCGCCGACCATGGCGCGGACCGCGCCGTCCGGCGACATAGCGACCAGAGCCGCCTGGGAAGCCGCCGCCTTGGGGCCGTCCTTCGTCAGCACCTCGGCCACGGAAGCCTCGGCGGCAGCCTGGACCTTGGGGTCGAAGGTCGTCGTCACGACAATGTCGCGATTGGCCGTGCCGCCATAGCCCGCCGCCTGCTCCGCCACCCAATCGGCGAAATAGCGACTGGCGGGCCGCGCGATCTGGACCTGGGCGAGTTGGGTACTCTGGCGCATGGCGGTCTGGGCCTGGGCCTCGGTGAGGAAGCCCGCGGCGACCATATTGGCGAGAACCTGGCTCGCCCGCCCCGCCGAGCGCTCCTTGTCCCGGGCCGGGCTGTACCGGGTGGGCGCCTTCAGGAGGCCTGCGAGAACCGCCGATTCGTAAAGCGTGACGTCACGCGCCGACTTGTCGAAGTAACGGCGGGCCGCGGCGTCGATGCCATAAGTGCCCGCGCCGAAATAGACCCGGTTGAGATAGATCTCAAGGAGCTGGTCCTTGGTGAACTTATGCTCCAGCCAGAAGGCGAGCAGAACTTCCTGGACCTTGCGGCCCAGGGTCCGTTCCGGTGTCAGGAACAGGTTCTTGGCCAGCTGTTGGGTCAAGGTGCTGCCGCCCTGGACGGTATGACCGGCGCGCAGATTCACATAGATCGCCCGGAGAAGACCGATCGGATCGACGCCGAAATGCTGGTAGAAGCGCCGGTCCTCCGTGGCGATCAGCGCCTCCGGCAGATAGGGCGGCAGGGCCTTCACCGGCAGGGGCTCGCCGAAAAGATCGCCGAAGGTGGCGATCAGCGACCCGTCCGCCGCGAGGAGGGTCACGCTCGGCCGCCTGGAAGCGGTCATCAGGTCGCCGGTCGGCGGCAAGGTCAGGGCGAACCAGGCGATCGCGCCGATGGCGAGGATCACGACCCAGGCGGCGGCGAGCAGCCCCCATTTCGCCAGGCCCCAGCCGAAAAACCGCCGCCATCCCCGACCGGGGGATCTGCGCGGGCGTTTGGGGGATTTTGCGGGAGGTTTGGGGGGCGGCTTGCGCGGCGGCGCGGACGAGGAACGAAGACGATCTTCGGGATCGATACGCAATTCCGGAGGGCCTCGTTCCGCCATGACCTCAATATGCTCGCTGCTTCGACAGGTCGGGGGATAGCGCGGAAAAACGGCGGGATTGCGGCGATCCGCAGGAGTCATTTCGACGCAGGACCGAAATGGTGAGGCAGCGCCCGGAAGACAAGAATAGGATCGAAGGTAATTTCACGGCCAGGCTTTCATTGGCGGACCTTCATGATCGACCATGTCTCTATCGCTGTGCGCGACCTCCGTACAAGCGGCGACTTCTATGAAAGGTTGCTGGCGCCCTTGGGCTATATCCGGCTCGTGGAGCGGCCGGCCACGGTCGGTTTCGGCCGGAAGTATCCGGAACTCTGGCTCAATGCCCGTCCCGAGATGCCGGCGCTTCCCTCTGATACGGGCGCTCACCTCTGCCTGCGCGCGGCCGACGACGAGGCGGTCCGCGCGTTCCACGAGGCGGCCCTGGCCGGCGGCGGCGCCAGCGCGGGCGAGCCCGGCATCCGCCGCGCCGAACGGACGGCCTATTACGGCGCCTTCATTCTCGACCCCGACGGCAACAAGCTCGAAGCCGCCGCCTTCCCTCGCAAAAACCCGCCCGATCTCAGTTGAAGATCAGCATGGCGTTGGGCCAGGGCTCCCAGGCGAGGGTGTCGCGCACGCCATAGGCCTGGATCTCGCTGTAGAGCGTGATGTAGGGGATTTTCTCCTTGCTCAAGCGCCAGATCTGGCCGATGAGCGCCTTGCGCTTGACGGGATCGCCTTCCGCCCGCTGGGCGCGGCAAAGCTCGTCGATCTTGGGATCGACCCATTTGGTGCGCGCCCGGCCGCTCTCGTAGAGGCTGGAGATCGGCAGGTCGGCGTCGAGCGCCGTCGGCCCATAGGTGAAGAGATGGATGCCCGGCAGCTTCGCCGTCGCCCACATGCCGAAGAAGGCGGAATATTCCAGGGGCTTCAGCTCGACATTGATGCCGACCGCTGAAAGATAGCCCGCCACCGCCTGGGCCACTTCGTCGGCGGAGGCAAAATTGGCGATGGGATATTCCAAGGGGATCTTGTCGCCCTTGTAGCCCGCTTCCTTTATCAGCGCCTTGGCCTTTTCGGCGTCATAGGCCGTGGGCGCTATCGTCGCGTCATAGCCGAAGGTCACGGGCGTCACGACCTGGCCCACCGGCTTGCCCATGCCCCTGAGCAGCTTCGTGGTGATGCTTTCCCGGTCGATGGCCATGTCGATCGCCTGCCGCAGGCGCAGATCGCTCAAAACCGGATCGAGGATGTCGAGGCCCATGTAGACCGCCTTGTAGCTCTCGACCTTCACGACCTTGATCCCCGCGGCCTTCGAAAGCCGGTCGATCATGGCCGGCGGCAGCAGCGGCACCACGTCGAGTTCGCCGGAAATCAGCGCCGCGACGCGGGAGGCATCGGTCGGCACCGGCTTGAAATTGACCCGCTTGATCTTCGGCGCGCCTTCGAAATAGGCGTCGAAGGCCTCAAGCTCGACCCGGTCGTCCTTGACCCAGCGCAACACCTTATAGGGACCCGATCCCACCGGGGTCTGGGCGAATTGCGCCGGCCCCATCGCCTCATAGGCCTTCTGGGGCGCGATCCCGATCAGCGTCACCTGCCGGTCGAAAGGCGCGAAGGGTTCGGTCAGGGTGATCTTGACCTTGTCGTCCCCCTCCTTCTCGATGGTCTTGATCTTCGAGAGGTAGCTGTTCACGGGGGACTTCTTGTCCTCCATGATCTTCTTGTAGGTCCAGAGGATGTCGTCGATCAGCACCGGCGAGCCGTCGTGGAACTTCGCGTTCTTGCGGATCGTGAAGGTCCAGACCGTGGTGTTCTCCGCCGAGGACCAGGCCGTGGCCAGTTCCGGGACCACCACGCCCTTGCGGTTCACATTGGTGAGCTGGCTGAAGATGTTCTTCCGGACGTTGAGCCCGATGGGAGAGGTATCGACGGTCGGATCGAGCGTCGGCACGTCCGAGCCCTGGGCCACGTTGAGGACCCCGTCGGCCGCGAAGCTCGCGCCTGGTCCCCAGGCGGCAAGAGCGGCGGCCGAGGCCGCGAGGATGCCGGCTTGGCGGCGAGACAGGACGGGTCCGCGACGATCGACCATGACTTCTCTCCCTGGAATAATTGTCGACAGTATGACGGTCGAACGGCGGCTTTATCAAGGGCCGCAAGGCTTGCGCGCTTCAGATCTTGCCGAACCAGGCCACCAGCAGCGAGACGGTCACGACGGAACCCAAGGTCGAGACCAGAATCGCCCGCGCCGTGACCCCGGGCTCCCGGTCGTAGAGCTTCGCCAGCATGAAAGGTCCCGTGCCCGTCGGAAGGGCCGACAGCAGAAGCGCCGAATGGGACCAGAGCGGCGGCAGGTCGAAGACCCAGAAGGCCAGAAAGGCGGTGATCGCCGGCTGCACCAGGAGCTTCAGCGCGACCAGCCGGCCGACCAGGCGGAGATCCTGCGCGCCATGCTCCTGCGCCAGGAAAAGCCCGATGGTGACGAGCGCGCAGGGGCTCGCCGCCCCCGCCAGAAGCCCGACGAAATTGGCCGCCGAAACCGGCAGCCTCCAGCCCAAGGCCGCCACGGCAAGGCCCGCTACCGGTGAAATCAGCAGCGGATTTCGGGCGAGGGACCAGCCCGCCTTCAGAAGCGTTCGCCCCAGTCCCGGCGCCCGTTGCAGATCGAATTCGATGAGCACGATGGCAAAGCCATAGAGGACGCAAGCGGTCAGGATCATGCCGATGACCGCGGGTCCCAGCTCTGCCTCGCCGAAGGAGAGGACCATGAGCGGGACGCCCATATAGCCCGCGTTGGCATAGGCCCCATCGAGGCCCTCGATAGCGAGATCGGCAAGCCGACGGCCTTTCCCCCGCTGCATCAGGAAGACCAGCGCGAAAATCCCGACAATCCCTCCGCCATAGGCGACGGCGAAACCCGGATGGTCGAGCTCCTCCCAATTCGTCCGCGCCATGGCCTGGAACAGGAGAGCGGGCAAGGCCAGCCAGACCACGAAGCGGTTGAGGCTGTCGGTCGCCGCGGGGCCGAGCAGCCGTCGCCGCGCGGCGACATAGCCCGCGAGGATGAGCGCGAAAATCGGCAGCGCCGCGTTGAGAACCGCTTCCATGGGAGTCGCGGTATATCAGGCACTTACCCGCCATGCCGCAGAATTCCACCGGAACGCCGCGACTTCGAGCGTGGTTTGCCCGGAAAGCGCCGCGATCCCTGCCTACTCCAACCGTCCCATGCGTCGGCCTCGCTTCAGGGCTCGGCGCGATATGGGAGGCCCTTCATGAACATCAGATTCCGCTTTTGCCTCGCCCTTTGCGGGGCGTTGTTGGTTGCAGGCTGCGAGGAGGGTGCCAAGTCCACCACCGTTTCCTATGGATTGGCAACGACCTATTCCGTCCCAACAGCGAGTGCAGCAGCCCCAACTATCTCTTCTATCCCGTTGCCCGGATCCGCCCAACCCTCCCCCGAGGCACGCTCCAAACTGAAAATCGATCTAAGGCACGGTGCAATAGCCTCGGCTGTAACCGGCGCATCATCGGCTCCATATCCTACACCTTTCCCCGGTTACGAGATCTATCAGCGCCTTCCGACCAATAAGGTGCAGAGGGTCGCCGAAACGCCGCTTTCTACCTTCGCCGCGAGCGTCGATACCGCCTCCTACAGCAATGTCCGCCGCTTCCTGCGCGAGGCGAAGCGGCTGCCGCCCGCCGAAGCGGTCCGGGTCGAGGAGATGGTCAATTACTTCGACTACGATTACGCAAAGCCGCGCGACCTGGAGGAAAGGTTCCGGCCGACCGTCATGGTCTATCCCTCGCCCTGGACCAAGGGCGCGGAAATCCTGCAGATCGGGATCAAGGGCTATGCCCAGCCGCTGAGCGAACTGCCGCCGCTCAACCTCGTTCTCCTGGTCGATGTCTCCGGATCGATGGGATCGCCCGACCGCTTGCCGCTCGTGCAGCAGGTCTTCACCGAATTGAGCGAGATCCTGCGCCCGAGGGACCGCGTGTCCATCGTGAGCTATGCCAACGACACCCGGCTGGTGCTCTCCTCGACCTCGGACAAGGGGAAGATCCGCTCAGCACTGGCGGGCCTCAAGGCCGACGGAGGCACCTATGGCGCGGCGGGCCTCGCCATGGCCTATCAACAAGCCGAGAAAAATCTCGACCGCGAGGCGACCAGCCGGATCGTGCTGGCGACCGACGGGGACTTCAACCTCGGCATCAGCGATCCCGACAAGCTGGCGGACTTCGTGCACGGGAAGCAGTCGCTCGGCATCCATCTGAGCGTGCTGGGCGTGGGGCGCGGCAATTACAACGACGCCCTGGCCCATAAGCTCGCGGCAGCCGGCAAGGGCAATGCCACCTATGTCGATACGATCACCGAGGCGCGGCGCGCGCTCCTCGACCGCATGGCGCCGACCTTGGGTGCCTTGGCCGACGACCTGAAGCTCCAGGTCGAATTCAATCCTGCGGTTGTCGCCGAATACCGCCTCATCGGCTACGAGAGCCGGGAGCTGCCGCCGGAGGCCTTCAGGAACGACAAGGTCGCGGGCGGCGATATCGGTCCCGGCCATGTGGTGACCGCGCTCTATGAGATCACCACGGCCGAAGGGGCCTCGCAACGGCTGGAGCCTTCGCGCTATGGCGCGGCGGTCCCGCCCGCCGCGAGAACGGGCGAGCATGGCGATGAATTCGCGGTGCTGCATATCCGCTACAAGCGCCCGGGTGCGGCGGACAGTGCATTGGTCGAAAGGCCGGTGACGGTCCGGGACCGCTATCGGGATCTCGGCCAGACCCCGGCCGACGCCCGCTTCGCCGCGGCGGTGGCGGGCTTCGCCCAGATCCTGCGGCGGGATCCCGCCGTCGGGTCCTGGCGCTTCGAGGATGCGGCGGGCCTCGCGGAAGGTGCTTTGGGCGGCGATCCCTTCCGCCACGACTTCCTGGACCTCGTCATGCGGGCCCAGCAGGCGCGCGACCAGATCCGCTATTGAATCGTCAGCCAGGACGTCCGCCGCTATGATGGTCCGATGTTCGGACGATTGGCAGCGGGCGTCTTGGCGCTCCTCACGATAGCGGCTTTGGGCGGGCCTGCCGAGGCGCAGCAGCAGGTCCAACTCGTCACCCGCCCCGGCGTCTCGCAATCCTTCTGGGTCGTCGAACCTTCCGAGCCGCCGGTTGCCAGCGTCGTCCTCCTGGTCGGAGGAAACGGTCTCGTCAATCGGTTGCCGCCGGTCCTCCAGCGCGGGAATTTCCTGTCCCGGAGCCGCGATCTTTTCGCCGCCCAGGGCTTTCTAGTCGCCATCCCGGACGTGCCGTCGGACCAGCCCTCGGGCCTGACGGGCTTCCGGGGATCGGCGGACCATGCGACGGATCTGGCCGCGGTCATCGCCTGGCTCAGGCAGAAGAGCCCCGCGCCGGTCTGGCTCATCGGCACCAGCCTCGGGACCATCTCGGCCGCCAATGCGGCGGCGCGGCTGAAGACCGGAGGCCCGGACGGGCTCGTGCTGACCTCGAGCATCATCGTTCCCTCGCGCCGCGAAGGCTCGGTGCGGGCCAGCGTCGATGTCTCCACCATCACCCTGCCGACGCTCTTCGTTCACAACCGCGAGGACGCTTGCCAGCTCTGTCCCTTCGACAGCATCGGCGTGCTGATCGAGGGTTTCACCCACGCGCCGCGCAAGGAGCTTCTGGCGTTCTCCGGGGGCGACCCGCCCAAGAGCGACCCCTGCGAGGCCTTGTCCCGGCATGGCTATCTCGGCATCGAGCATGAGGTCGTCGCCGGGATCGGGCGCTGGATCAAGGGTGGCTGACCCCGGCGGCGCCGTGATCGCGGCCCTCATCTTCTGCCTCACCTATTTCGTCGTGGCGGTCGGACATCTGCCGGGCTTCCGGCTCGACCGCGCGGGTGCTGCGCTGCTCGGCGCGAGCCTCATGGTGGCCTTCGGCCCGCTCACCCTCGAAGAGGCCTATGGCGCCATCAACCTCGACACCATCGTCCTGCTTCTCGGCATGATGATCGTGGTGGCGAATTTGAAGCTCTCCGGCTTCTTCGCGCTCGCCAACGCCTGGGTCGCAAAGCGGGCGCATCGCCCCCTGACGCTCCTCCTGGGCGTGACCCTGGTGTCGGGCGTCCTGTCGGCGGTCCTGGTCAACGACACGGTCTGCCTGATGCTGACGCCTCTGGTGGCACAGCTCGCCAAGGATCAGCGGCGCAACCCCGTGCCCTATCTTCTGGCCGTGGCCATGGCCTCCAACATCGGATCGACGGCCACCATCACCGGCAATCCGCAGAACATCATGATCGGGAGCTTCTCGCAGATCCCTTATCTGCGTTTCGCGGAAGCCCTGACGCCGATCTCCGCGATGGGGCTGGCGGTGCTGGTCGCGGCGCTGGCGCTGGCTTTTCCCGGGGAGTTCCTGCGGGGCGGCAGGCTCGACGCGTCACCGCCTCAACCGGCGATCCGACCCGGAATGCTCTGGAAATCGCTGGTTGCGACCGGGGGCATGATCGCCGCCTTCTTCCTGGGACAGCCTCCCGCAAAGGTGGCGATCGTCGCCGGCGCCCTGCTGCTTGTGACCCGGCGCCTCAAGCCCGCGCGGGTCTACCGCGAGATCGACTGGTCCCTGCTGGTGCTTTTCGCGGGGCTTTTCATCGTGGTCGCCGGGCTCGAAAAGGCGGTGCTGAGCCCGGATCTCGTCGCGCGGGCGGGTTCGCTGCATCTTCAGAGCGTGCCAGTCCTGGCCGGGGTGGCCGCCGTCCTCTCCAATATCCTCAGCAACGTGCCGGCCGTGCTGGTGCTCCGGCCCTTCATCACCGCCCTGCCGGACGCGACGACAGGCTGGCTCGCGCTCGCCATGGCCTCGACGCTCGCCGGCAATTTCACGATCCTGGGATCGGTCGCGAACCTGATCGTGGTGCAAAGCGCCCGCAGCCAAAGGATCGAGATCGGCTTCTGGCCCTATTTCCGGGTCGGCGCGCCCGTCACGCTCATCACCATCGCCCTGGGAATCTTCTGGCTTTCATAGGCGGACGCGCGCTTCTGGCAGTCCCTGGACCCCCGGTTCCAGGGCGAGCAGCACGCCCTGTCCGGGCTCTTCCCGGTTTTCCTGGGATCCGGAGGTCACGAAAAGCGTCGCGTAGTCCGGCCCGCCAAAGGCGCAACAGGTCGGATAGCGGACCGGCAGGACCACATGCCGGTCCACGGTGCCGTCGGGCGCATAGCGGGTGAGGCGGCTGCCGCCATATTCGGCGTTCCAGAGAAAGCCCTCCCGGTCGACGGCGGAACCGTCGGGAAAACCCGGCGGCTCGGTGGCGGCGAAGGCGCGCCAGGGTCCAGGGGTGCCCGCCGCCGCGTCGTAATCCGCCACCTCGATCCGGCGCGTGGGTGAATCCGCGAAGTAGATCCGGCGGCCATCGGGGCTCCAGGCCAGGCTGTTGGGAACCTGGATTCCGTCCCGGACCGGCTCCAGCGCCCGCCCCATCCGATAAAGCCGGCCCTCCGCTTCGTAGTCAGCCCGGCGCATGGACCCCACCCAAAAGCGCCCCGCCCGATCGGTTCGCCCGTCGTTGAGGCGCAGGTCTTCCCGGTCCTCATGGAGGCGGGCAATCCAGTCGAGCTTAGCCGTCCCGGGATCGAAGGCTGCGAGCCCCGTGCTCAGCGCCACGACCAGCCCGCCGTTCTCGCTCAGGGCGAGCGAGCCGACCGGTTCCGGCATCTGCCAGCTTTCGACTTCGCCCGTGGCAAGAATTAAGCGACGGACGGACGGCGCGAGGATGTCAACCCACCACAGCGCTTTCAGGCGATCGCACCAGACCGGGCTCTCCCCCAGAATATCGCGTGTCTTTCCCAGTTGTCGCAGCGTCATCGGCCTGATCCCGATCCCCGGTTTACTATCGATTCTCGAAAAATATTAACAGCGATCTTCGCCTTTTCATATTTTAACGAAAAATTAACTATGAAATGATTTTACAACCCGCAGATTCGTTCATCTCGAGCGACTGTGGCAAATACTCCAATATGACCTTTTTTTGCCACGTCCGGTTTGACAATAATCCCCCTGAAGTTTTATATATCTCCGCGTGCTCGACTGGCGGGTGTAGTTCTTCTTTTTGGTGCGCATCGGCAATGGGCGGGATCTTCAACGGGCAACGCGCGAACGCCTATAGGAGGTCTGCCGGTTCGAGAGGCGGTAAAGCTTTGGGGATCAGGGACGCGTCCTACGCGGGGGTAGGGCGTATCGGTTATGTCTTCGCAATCGGAGCGAAGGGCAGATCGACCCGTCATGCACTTATGAAATCGGCGGCTACGCTCGCTGTTTTGAGCGTCTTCGCGGGACCGCTTGCACTCGATGCGGTGGCCCAGGCGGTCGTCATTCCCCCTCAAGCCCAGCCGGGCCGGGATCGCCCGATCCCTGTCGCCCCGCCGCCCGAAGCCAATTTCGACTTCTCAATCCAATCGCCGCGTCGCGCCCCGGTCCCCCGCGCCGTGGACGAGCTTAAATTCAGCCTCAAGGACATCAAGATCAGCGGCGCTTCGGCCTATCCCCCCGAGGTTTTCCGCGCGCTTTACGAGGGCCAGATCGGCACCGAGGTCGGTCTTTCCGACATCATCGCCCTGGCCGAGCAGATCGAGGAAAAATACCACGCCGACGGCTATGTCCTGAGCCGCGCCTTCGTACCCCCCCAGCGCGTCGCGGACGGCGTTTTCCAGATCACCGTTGTCGAAGGCTATGTGAAGGCCATCTCGGTCGATGGCGGCAGCGAGGGCGACCGCAAGCGGATCGAGCGGATGCTGCAGCCCGTATTGGATGCGCGGCCCGCGCAATTGAGCCGTCTGGAGCGCTCGCTTCTCCTCGCCAACGGCCTGCCCGGCCTGCAGGCGGCCGGCCTCTTGCGTCCCTCGCCGACCGAGCCCGGCGCATCGGATCTGGTGGTAAGCCTCACCCGCCAGCCGTACCAGATCGCCGTGCTCTCCGACAATCGCGGCGCGCGCAACACCGGCCAGACCTCGCTGGAAGCCGATCTGACGATCAATTCGCCCTTCAACGACGGCGGGCAAATCCTGCTGACGGCGAACGGCACGCCGGAATTCACCGAACGCAAGACGCTTTCCGGCAAATACATCATCCCGATCGGCAGCGAGGGCGCGACGCTCAGCATGAGCGGCCTCTATTCCACCAGCGAGCCCGATATTCAGCTCAATGGCGCCAACCAGGGCATCCGGACCAAGAGCTATTCGGTCGGTCCCCGCGTCGCCTATCCGCTCGTAGCCAGCCGCGAGCTCAAGATCGGGCTGGAAGGCGGTTTCACCTGGCAGTCGGCCGACACCCATACCTTCGTCACGACGCCCTTCAGCCATGACGAATGGCGGGTCGTGGATGCGGCGATCAACTTCACCCACACGGGCTTCCTCGATGGCGTGACCGGCGGCGCCTTCGGCATCGCCAAAGGCCTCCCCTATCTGGGCGCCACCCGGCCGACGACCGGCACCGGCACCTTGACCTCGGCGGGTCCGGGTCTGTCCCGCCAAGGCGCCCAGGCCGACTTCACCAAGCTCACCCTGAGCGCCAATCGGTCGCAGCCCATCGTCGGCGATCTCAGCGCGGTGGTGACCATGCAGGGCCAATACGCCTTCAGCGCCCTCCTTTCCGGCGAGCAGATCAGCATGGGCGGCGCCCAGTTCGGACGCGGCTACGACGCCTCGGTGCTGACCGGGGACCATGGCGTCGCGGGTTCCTTTGAGCTGCGTTACGACGACCGCTATCCCGATTATTACCTCGATAGCGTCCAGTACTATTCCTTCTTGGATGCCGGCAAGGTCTGGAGCCGGCTTGGGGACACGGGCACGAATAACGTGCTCGCTTCGACGGGCATCGGCGTCCGCATGACCTTCCCTCGCGGTTGGCTGCTCGGCGTCGAATATGCCCGCACGCTCATTTCGCTTCCCACTAACGACAGCGGTCGGACCGGGTCGCGAATTCTTTTCAATGCCGCGGTTCGTTATTGATTGGTGACCGTTATGTTGTCTCGCCGCATTTCTTCCCGTTCCATTCGCCGGACCCGCCGGGCCAGCGCGCTTGAGGCCTCGGTCCTGCTGCTTCCGCCGCCGCGTCCGAGCCTACGGCTAGGATCGGGCCAGGGGCGCCGGCTGCGCGATGCGCTGCTGGCGACGACCTGCCTTGCGGTGACGGTAGGCTTCTCCGGCGGGGCCTCGGCGCAGCTTTCGGGACTGACGGTCGGCGCGGGCCAGGCGACGGTCTCGAACCCCTCGGCGAACAAGACGATCATCAACCAGACGACGAACAAGGCGATCCTGAACTGGCAGCAGTTCTCGATACCGACGGGGAACATCGTCCAATTCGTGCAGCCGGGTTCGGGCTCGATCGCGCTGAACCGGGTGACCGGGGGGGCGATTTCAAAGATCGACGGGTCGCTTCTGGCGAACGGTCAGGTCTGGCTGGTGAACCCGAGCGGCGTGATCTTCGGGGCCGGCGCCCAGGTCAATGTGAGCGGCCTCCTGGCCAGCACCTCGGACATCCGGGACCAGGACTTCCTCAACGGGCGGTATAATTTCGGGATCGCGCCGCGGGATTTGAACGCGTCGATCGAGAACGACGGGTCGCTGACGGCGAGTGACGGCGGGTCGATCGTGCTAGCGGGTCTGCGGGTGAAGAACCGGGGCGTGATCCGGGCGGAGATGGGCGAGGTCGTCTTGGGCGGGGGCCGGACCTTCGCGATGGACCTCCATGGGGACAAGTTGCTGCGCTTTGCGGTGACGGCGCCGGTCGAGGACGGCCCTGCGGGGGCGCTGGTCGAGAACAGCGGGACGATCGAGGCGAAGGGCGGCAAGGTCTTGATGACGGCGCGCGCGGCGCGGGACGTCATCGACAATGTGATCAACACGACGGGGATCATCGAGGCGACGACGGCGCGGAGTGTGAACGGGGAGATCGTCTTCGACGGGGGCGCGGGTGGTGTCACGGTCGCGGGCACGGTCGACGCCTCGGGCAAGGGTTCGGGCGAGACCGGCGGCACGATCAAGGTGCTGGGCAAGGGCGTTGCGCTTGCCGATGGGGCGAAGCTCGACGCCTCGGGGGACGCGGGTGGCGGGACGATCCTGGTCGGCGGCAACAAGCAGGGCTCGGGCTCCGAGGCCCATGCGGATGTGACCTTCGTCGCGGCGGGGGCGGTGCTGGACGCCAGCGCGATCACCACGGGCAACGGCGGCTTGGTCGTCGCCTGGTCGGACAAGTTCACGCGCTTTGCCGGTACCGCCAAGGCGACCGGCGGCGCGCTCTCCGGCGACGGCGGCCTTGTCGAGACATCGTCCAAGGGTACTCTCGTCATCGCCAATCAGGCGAAGGTCGATGCCTCGGCAAAGCACGGCAAGGCGGGAACCTGGCTCCTCGATCCGTTCAATGTCACGATCGACAGCGCCACTCAGTCCGGGACTGTCAATGAAGACCACGGGACCCCGGACACCTTCACGCCAAACGAAAATGATCCCGTCATCGATGTCGCCAATATCGTCAACGCGCTGAATGGCGGCACCGACGTCAAAATCACGACCGGCAACACAGGAAGCCAAGCCGGCAATATCACCGTCGCCGCCGCGATCGCGAAGGGGGGCACCTCGCTCGCGACCCTGGAACTTGATGCTGCCAACAACATCATCATCAACGCCCCGATTTCCTCGAATTCCTCCGGTCTGAACCTCACCCTCTTCGCAGGCGCCGGCTCGGGCGGGAATTTAACCGGCTCGGTGACGATCAACAGCAGCGGCACGATCAGCCTTTCCGGGGGCGATCTGGTGATCGCGTCCGGCCTCAACGGCAGCGTTACCGTAAACGGGTCGATCAACGCCGGTACGGTCACAGTCAGTGCTGTCCAGACGATCAATCTCGGCGGAAATCTGACCACCACCGGCGGGACGGTGGACTTTTTCGGCGATACGATCCTCACCAACAGCGTCACCATCGATACCACCGGTGGTGGAGCTTTCTCCAATGGTGGAGCGGTCAGTTTCTCGGGCTTTGTCAAAGGCGCATCGGCGGGAACCCGCTCCCTCACCATCAAGGCGGGGCTCAGCAACGTCACGATGTCCGGCAGGATCGGCAATGGCGGTTCGGGCAGACTCGGAAGTCTCGTCATCGACGGCGGGACGATTGCACTCAACGACGATTTCTTCGGCAGGTCTCTGATCGTCGGCGATATCGTCGCGGGCTCCTTCAGTGCGGCCGCGGGGATCGACACTTCCGGTATCGTCTCCTCCGTCTCGACGGCAAACTTGTTCAACGCGGGCAATGTCTCGATCACCACCTCCGGCAATATCACGATCCAGCAGGGCGTTTTCGCGAGCGGCGGCTCGACCTCCAATACCCTGGTGGGCGGGAACGGTGGCGCGGTGACGCTGATGGCGGGCGCCAGCATTTCCGTCGGCGGTCAGAACTCGGGGAGCCTGACCGGGACGCCGGCAATCCAGACCCGGGGCTTCGACATTACCGGAACCGGCCAGACGGCGGGCAACGGCGGCGCGATCACCCTCTCCGGCCAGACTGTCAGCGTGACGACCGGCATCGTAAGCCGGGGCGGCGACGCCTTGTTCGGCACCGCGTCCGGCGGCGCTGCCGGAGCGATCACCGTCACGGGCACAAGCTCTGTCGTCGCGGGAAGTTCGAGCACCAGCCTCGCCTCTGCGATCGTTGCGCGG
>CANJCB010000005.1 GCA_947473305.1 Rhodospirillales bacterium | reverse complement strand
GGAACCACGAACAGCAACGTCAGGAACAACAACGCCGGCGTCATCAACAACCAGCCCGTCCGCGAATGCCCCAATCGGAACCGCCGACCCGTCCCAGTCCCTACAGCTCCCGCCGTCGCCGCTATCGACATGGCTTCCCCTCGCCCTTTAGTCTCGTTCTTCGAAAACGTCGGCTAGATGCCGACGCCCTCGCCCGCCTTCGTCGCATTGACCAGCACGCCCATGTTGCCCGAGGGATGTTTGTTCTCGTGCATGAGCTGATGGGCCTCGGCGATCTCGTCGAACTGGAAGAGACGATCCGAAAGGCAGGGATCGATCCGGCCCTCGGCGACCAGCTTGGTCACTGCCGCTGCCTGCTCGTCGTTCGAGAGATGGCTGCCCTGGAGGCGCTTCTGGCGCATCCAATGATAGCGCAGGTCGAGGGTCACGTTATAGCCGGTGGTGCCGGCGCAGATCACGATCAGGCCGCCCGTCGCCGCGATGAAGCAGGAGGTCGGCAGGGTCGTCTCGCCGGGATGTTCGAAGACGATGCGGGGGCTGACCCGCTCGCCGCAGATGTCCCAGATCGCCTTGCCGAAGGCGCGCACGCCCTTGACCCAGGTATTGTACTCCGGGCTGTTGGTGTCGGGCATCTTGCCCCAATGATTGAAGTCCTTGCGATTGATCACGCCGATGGCGCCGTGATCCATGCAGAACTGCCGCTTGCTCTCGTCGGAGACGACGGCGATCGGACGGCCGCCCATCTCGCGGGTGATCTGCAGCGCCATGGAGCCAAGGCCGCCGGCCGCGCCCCAGACGAGCACAACATCGCCCTTCTCGACAACGTTCGGACCCCAGCCCATCAGCATGCGATAGGCCGTGGAAGCGCAGAGCAGATAGCAGCCCGCCGCTTCCCAGGTCAGGTTCTTCGGCTTCGGAATGCATTGATGCGACTGGGCCTTGGCGAATTGGCAATAGCTGCCGTAATTCGTCTGGTAGCCCCAGATGCGCGTGCTTTCCGCCAGCATCGGATCCTTGCCGGACTTGACCCAGGGATCGTCCTTGTCCCACCAGCCGCTGTGCACGACGACCGCGTCGCCGAGCTTCACGTTGGTGACGTTCTTGCCCACCGCCCAGACGATGCCGGAGCAATCGCTGCCGCCCGCATGGAACTCTTCCTTGTGGCCGAGGCTCTTCTGGCGTTCCGCGATCACATCGACCGGAATGCCCAAAGCGGCCCAGACGTTGTTGTAGTTGATGCCCGTCGCCATGACGTAGACTAGGACTTCGTCGTCGTTGATCGACGGCACGTCCAGGATCTCGCGTTTCCAGGCGTCCTTGGGCTCGCCGAAACGGCTCTGGCGAACCGCGAAGGCATGCATCTTCTCGGGGACGCCCCCAAGAGCCGGGCGTTCGCCCAGAGCAACGATTTCAACCACTTCAACCCTCCATCCGATAGCGGCAGCAAAGCCCCGCGATTTACTGCTTGAACTGACCCGTGCGCCACTTCAGCGCGGACGGCAGGCCGTCCTTGGCGATACGGTCCTTGAATTCGTCGCCCACCGCCGTCTTGGCGGCATAAAGCGGCGCCACCACGTCGATACCGGCCTGCATGGCATTGCGGAAACCGGAAGCGTCGGCGCCGCGATTGATCGCCAGCTTGGTCATCTTGAGGGCTTCCGGGGCGATGAGCGCCAAGCGCTTGGCGTATTTGATGGTGGCTTCGCGCAGCTCGTCGGCGGGGACGATCTTGTTGATCATGCCGAGCGCCAAGGCTTCCTGGGCGGAGATCATGTCGCCGAGATAAAGGAGCTCGCGCGCCTTCTTATAGCCGATCAGCCAGGGCATGATGAAGCCGGGGCCGGTGCCGGTGAAACGACCCTCGGGCTCGCCGAAGAGCGCGTTATCGGCCGCGATGGTCATGTCGCAGAACATGGTGAGCTCGCAGCCGCCGCCGAGGGCATGACCCTGCACGGAGCAGATCACCGGCTTCGACATGTACCAGGGCGTCATTTCCATGGCGAGGCTGGGCGTCAGGGAGGCATGCCACTTCAGGGGATCGTGCGCATCTTCCGGCTTCTTCGGCGGGGCGCCCAAGTCGTAGCCGGCGCAGAAGCTGCGGCCGTTGGAACGGAGCACGACGACGCTGGTGTTCGGGTCTTCATCGGCCTTGGCGAAAGCGGCGACGAGAGCGGCCTTAAGGTCAATGCTCAAGGCATTGAGCTTGTCGGGCCGGTTCATCGTGATGATGCCGATCTTGTCGTCTACTTCGTAGATCGCGATTTCCTCGGACATGGCTTCTCTCTCCCTTGCTATTTCTTCGGTACGATGAGCGCGTCCACCACCACGCAGCCCTTGCCTTCCGGCAGAAGCTTGATGGGGTTCAAGTCGATCTCGTCGATCTGGTCGCCGTTGGCCGCGACGAAATCCGCCAGACCATAGATCGCCTTCGCGAAGCTCTTCACATCCGCCGCGGGCTGGCCCCGGATGGCTCCCAGACGCGCGGCGCCCTTCAATTCCTGGATCATCGCCTCGGCATCGCCTTCGCGCAAGGGCAGAGGCCGGAGCGCGAAGTCCCGGGTGATCTCGATCTCGATACCGCCGAAACCGACCGCGAGCGTCAGGCCGAAGACCGGATCGCGCGATACGCCCGCGAACATCTCCAGACCGTCCTTGATCATCTGCTGCACGACAAAGCCCGCGAGCTTCACCGGCTTGCCGACCTTCTTCATATTAGCTTCGAGGTCCGCCCAGGCCTTGGCAAGGGCGGCTTCGTCGGCGATGCCGACCTTCACGAGGCCATATTCGGACTTGTGCGGAATGTCGTCCGAGACAGCCTTCAGCACCACCGGATAGCCGATCTCCTTAGCACCCGCCTTGGCGGCCTCCAGCGTGGTGGCGAGCTTTTCCTTGGTGACGGTCACGCCGCAGGCGGCCAGCAAGGCCTTGCTGTCGAACTCATGGACCGTCGAACGGCCCGCGATCGTGACGGCAGCGGGCTTCGCCTGGGACTTGCGGAAGGGCGGCAGGGGCTCGGCCCAGCGCGCCATCCGGTCGAAGCCCAGCAGGCCCTGGCGGGTGCCTGTCAGCACGACGACGCCCGATTTCCTGAGCGCCTCGACCTCGATGGTATTCATCAGGCTCGGCCGCATGTTGAGGTAGTAATGGGGCTTCTCAGACGCCTCGGCCGCGGCGCCGAACTGCTCGGCGCGGGCGGGCTGGAGCGGGGTCGCGCCCATCGGATTGCCGTCGAAGGATTCGACGCAGACGCCAATGGCATCGGTCGTCGGGCTCTCGTTCAGCACCTTCAAGGCATGGGGCAGGTTGCGCCCATAGTCGCCATGGCCCCAGGCGTCGAGCGGGTTGCCGTCGCCGCCGATATGGCCGATGACCTCTTCCGCATCCGCACGGGTCTTAGGGGGCAGCGGCGGCAGATCGACGCCCGCCTTGCCGGCGACGTCGAGCACCAGTTCGGCGAGACCGCCCGAGGAGGTGACGATGGAGATCCGCTTGCCCTTGGGCCAGCGCTTGCCCTGGCAGACCGCGAGGACCTCGGCGAATTCGTCGAGCTCGTCGACCTCGATGGCGCGATGCGCCTTCAGGATTTGGGAGAAGACGTTGCTCTCGCCGGCGAGACCGCCCGTATGGCTGGTGATGGCGGCGCGGGTGCGCTCGCTCTTGCCGACCTTGAGCACCACCACCGGCTTGCCGGCATTGGCGGCACGGTCCAGGGCGGCGACGAATTCCTCGGGCTGGCGGATCGCCTCGACGAAGAGGGCGATGACCTTGGTGTTCGGATCGTCGATCAGCCAGTTGATGTATTGAGCCGCGCCCACGATGGCTTCGTTGCCGGCGGAGACCACCAGGCTGAAGCCGAAGCGGCGCACGTCGGAGGTCATGCCGATGCAGATCGAGCCGCTTTGCGAGACGAGGCCCACATTACCGCGCAGCGCGTTGGGATTGTTGGGCTCCACCGTATAGGTCGTGCTGCGGTGCTGCGGGTTCATGATGCCCATGCAATTGGGCCCGCCGAGCGCGATTCCGCCCTGGCGGCAGATGTCCTGCAGTTCGGCCTGGAGCTTCTTGCCCTCCTCGCCGCCTTCGCCGAAGCCGCCGTCGTAAATCACCGCCGCGCCCGCGCCGACTTCCGGCAGCAGGCGGACATTGTCCATGACGCGCTGATAGCCGACGCAGATCGACACCACGTCAGGCGCCTCGGGCAGGTCCTTGAGGCTCGCATAGCACTTGTGCCCGAGCACGGTCTGGTATTTCGGGTTGATCGGATAGATGCCGCCCGTGAAACCGAAGGAGTTCAGCGATGCGATCACGCTGCGCCCGATGGTCGGGCTTTCGGACGCGCCGACGATGGCGACGGAGCGAGGCTTCAGCAGCCTATCGATATTCATCAAGCGATCCCCCGAGATCGAAAAGACAAACGGTAAGCAGTGCGGAAGAGGTGACGGAACGGCATGCCGTCATGGCCAGAAATGCGGCGCGGATTGCCACATTGGATCGCAAGGCCTTTCACGAACCGTCGGTCTCCTCCCGGCCGCCTCACCCTTTCTTGCGGGGTGGCAACGACCTTCGGGGAGCCTGAAGAGCAATCTACTATTTGTCAAGCAATACCCCCTGCGGCGGAACGCCTAAGGAAGCTGCTGCTGACGGCGAAGCAAGGCCTCGCGATACCGTTCACCGAGGTATTTGACGAGCTGTCCGAGGGCCGCCACGGCCGCCACGGGGTCCCGCTTTTCGACGGCGGCGAGGATGTCCTTGTGCCACTCGATGATGACCGCGCGCTCGCGCACCCGGAAGACGACGAGGTTGGTGATCGGCAGCATGGATTCGACCACCGCATACATGATGAAGCGGAGCGGCCCGTTCTGCGTCGCATTGGCCAGCGCCCGGTGGAACTGCACATCCGCCGCGCAGAACTCCTCGTCGGTGAGGTCCGGTCGGCGCTGGTGGGCGAGGGCCGCCCGCATGGCCACGAGGTCCTGGTCGGTGCGCTGCTCGGCCGCCAGACGGCAGCAGGTTCCCTCCATTTCGAGGCGCATCGCCACGATTTCCTCGAATTGGAAGGCGCCGAGGCTGACCAGCAAAGTCGTCGCCCCAGTGAGCGATTCGGCGAGTTGTTCAGGATCGGGCGAGGAGACGAAATTGCCGCCGACAGGCCCCCGCCGCGTATGGACGAGGCTCTGGGCCGCGAGCCGTTTCAGGGCCTCGCGGATCGTGGGGCGGGATACGCCATAGCTCTGCGCCAGGCCTTCCTCTGTCGGCAGTTTCTCGCCGACCTTCAGGCGACCGCTCACGATCGCCTCGCGCAGGCGTTCGGAAATCTGCTTCGCCACGCTGGTCGTAACCACGGGCCCGAGTTCGAGTTCTTGCGTTGGTTTCTTGTTGGCCATTCCGATCGCTCCACCCCTCCCGAGGATCATTCGCTCCGGCACCCATCGGTATGATGACCGGCTTCGGACCAATAGGTCAAACAATTGATCGCGGCAGTAACATATTGTTGTGGGGCGAACCGCCAACGCAGATCGTCCTTTAGGGCTGTGCTATGATCGGCCTATGCATATGCTCCTTCGGGTCCTCCTTCTCCTCCTGATCGGACTCTCATCTGCCCTTGCCGCGGACAAGCCGGCAACTCCCGCCATTCCCGGATCGCTGAAGACCGAGCAGGTGGATAGTTTCGTGGCGCCGCTCACCGACGCCCAGACCCGGGAAATTCTCGTCGGCAAGCTCAAGGCCGAGGCCACGGCCGCCGCCCTCCCCGCTGAAATGGAGGCCGCCTCCCCCTCGATCCAGGAGCGGATCCGAGAACGGGCCGGGGAGGTATTGGACCGAATCGACGCGATCCGGAAGGCGGTGGGGGATTTCCCTCACGCCTATTTCATCGTGTTGCGCAACCTGACGGACCAGGAGGGATGGCCCGCGGTCGGCCATGCGCTCCTGGTGCTGTTCACCATGCTGACGGTGGGACGCGCGGTGGAATGGCTGCTGCGGCGGTCTACGCGCAAGACCCGGCAGCGGTTGAGCATGCCGGTCGCGGGAAGCGAGCTTGCGCGGATCGGAGTCCATGCCGTGGGCGTGGCGCTCGACCTCATCTGCGTCGTAGCCTTCATCGTCACGGCCTATGGCACGTCCTTCGTGTTCTTCGAGCGCTTCGATCCGCTGCGCGACTTCGTGATGACCTATCTGCTCGTGGTCGGGGTGATCCGGCTGGTGGGGGTCGTCGCCAAGGCGCTTCTTCATCGGGGCTCGCTGGCGGCGCAGATCGAGGATCTGAAAGGCCGGCAGATCCATCGTGTCAGGCTCTATCTCATCGTGCTGGCGGGGGTCGTGGCCTTCTCCTTCCTGTCGAACAGCCTGTTGCGCATCCTGGGGCTCGACGAGGAATTGCGGCGAGCCTTCAGGCTCCTCTGCGGGCTGGGCGCGGCGCTGGTGATGCTGGGTCTCGTCTGGGCGGGTCGCGTTCATCAGGCACGGGAATACGAGGCTGCCGAAATCGTCGGTGCGCGGGCAGCGCTGGCCCAGGCCTGGCATGTCTTCGCCATCGCTTATCTGGCGGCGACCTGGGCTGTCTGGACCATGCATATGCTGCTCGACGAATACGTCGAGGCGCGGGCGACGGTCTTCTCCGTCCTCGTGCTCTTCGTCTTTCCGGTCATCGACCGCGCTCTCCGCGCCGATCACCAAGACGAGGCGCGAGAGGTCAAGGACCGCACCTACCGCGTCGTGCGCTGGGTGGCCCATGCGGTTTTCAGCCTGTGGTTCCTTTATCTCTCTGCCGAGGCCTGGGGGCTGGACAGCTATGGGATGATGGCGACCTCCACGGGGCGGATGGTGGCCCATGCGGTCATCAACATCTCCGTCGCGATGCTCACCGCCGCCATTGCCTGGCAGGTCACGAAGGCGCTGATCGACCGGCATACCCACCGCTTCGATTTCAACGAGGACGAGGTGCTGCCCGGCACCCGCACGCAGACGCTGCTGCCGCTCCTGCGCAGCGCGGTCGCGGTGGTCCTGCTGATCGTCGTGGGAATGATCTCGCTCTCCTCCCTCGGGGTCGATATCGGGCCGCTGCTGGCGGGCGCCGGGATCATCGGCCTCGCCATCGGCTTCGGCGCCCAGGCGCTGGTGCGCGATATCGTGTCGGGCATCTTCTTCCTGATGGAGGATGCCTTCCGGGTCGGGGAATACGTCGATACCGGCCGGCTCCGGGGAACGGTGGAGGCGATCTCCATCCGCTCCATGCGGCTGCGCCATCACCGGGGAGCGCTGCACACCGTGCCCTTCGGCGGGATCACGGCGCTGACCAACCAGAGCCGCGACTGGGTGATCGAAAAGCTGGAGTTCGGCGTCGCCTATGGCACGGATGTCGAAAAGGTCCGCAAGATCATCAAGGCCATCGGCCAGGAGATGATGGACAAGCCCGAACTCGCCGCCGCGATCATCGAGCCCCTGAAAAGCCAGGGCGTGCGGCGGATCTCGGACGGCTCGCTGATCCTCCGGGCGAAATTCAAGACGAAGCCCGCCCAGCAGTTCCTGGTCCGCCGCGAGGCCTTCCGCCGCATCCACGAGGAATTCGCCGCCAAGGGCATCATGCTGGCGACCCCCACGGTGAGTGTGGCCAACGACGGCGGCGGCTTCTCGCCGGAGGTGGCGGCTTCGGCCGGAGCGACCACTTCCCGAGGCAATCGGAATGCGGCGCCAGCGGAGGGAACATCCGCCGCATGACTTCACGTTTCGGCGATTTCGCAGGCGATGGATGACCGCCGCCCCCACATCAGGCTATCGATAGAGAAACCCCGTCGAGGAGATTGCCCCATGAAAACGAGCCTCATCATCGCCGGAGCCGTCGCCGCCGTCGCCGCGCTGCCGAACCTGGCCCAGGCGGCCCCTGCAGGCGAGCCCTCCTTCAAGGCCGAGAAGTGCTACGGCATCGTCGCCGCCGGCAAGAACGACTGTGCCGCCACGGGCAGCCATTCCTGCGCCGGTGAATCGAAGGTGGCCAACGATCCCAAGTCCTGGGTCTACCTGCCCACCGGCACCTGCACGAAAATCACCGGCGGAAGCCTCACGCCCAAGAGCTGAGGCCTCATGCAAGCGGGCCAGACGCGGGCCGGCATCGGCCTGCGCAGTCCCCATGCCGCCGCCTTCGAGGCCGAGCGTCCGCCCGTCGGCTGGGTCGAGGTCCATGCGGAAAACTACATGGGAGGCGGCCCCGCGCCCCGGATGCTGGAGCGGGTCCGGCGCGACTATCCCGTCAGCCTCCATGGCGTTGGCCTGTCGCTCGGCAGCGCCGAGGGGATCGACCGCGACCATCTCGCGGCCCTGGCCCGCGCGGTCCGGCGGTTCGAGCCTTTCCTGGTGTCGGAACACCTCGCCTGGAGCGTGACCGGCGGAACCTATCTCAACGACCTGCTGCCGCTTCCCTATACGGAGGAAGCCCTCGCGGTGGTGAGCCGGAACGTCGCCGCCGCGCAGGAAGCGCTCGGCCGGAAAATCCTGGTCGAGAATCCCTCCGCCTATCTTCGTTTCAAGCACTCGCCGATCCCGGAGCCAGCTTTCCTGGCGGAACTGGTGCGGCGGACCGGCTGCGGGCTGCTGTGCGACGTGAACAACATTCAGGTGAGCGCGAGCAACCTCGGCTGGGATGCCGCCGCCTATATCGAAGCGCTCCCTGCCGAGGCTATCGGGGAAATCCATCTCGCCGGTCATTTCCGGGACGAGCGCGATGGGCGCGTCCTGCTGATCGACGATCACGCGTCCCCGGTCGCCGAGCCGGTGTGGGACCTCTATCGCCGGGCGGCAAGCCGCTTTGGCGAAGCACCGACGCTTATCGAATGGGACAAGGATATCCCCACCCTGGCGATACTGCTCGGCGAGGCCCGGAAAGCGGACCAGGTCACGGCTGCCGTCCGGGAGCGCCATGCTCTCCCTGTCTGAGATTCAACGCGGCTTTCGCGACGCGCTTCTCGCCAAAGGAACCGCGCTCGATCGCCATGTCGTCCCTGCGGAGGGCATCGACATCCACCGCAACACGGTCCTCGTCTCGCTGAAAACCGCGCTGCGCGACACCTTCCCCGTGGTCTGGCAACTCGTGGGCGAAGGCTTCTTCCTCTATGCGGCGGAGGAATTCATCCACACCCATCCCCCGGCCCGGCCGCGTCTTGCCGATTATGGCGGGGAGTTCCCCGCTTTCCTGGCCGACTTCCCGCCGGGCCGGAGCCTTGCCTATCTCCCGGATGTGGCGCGGCTCGAATGGCTGATGGCCCGCGCCATCGGAGCCGAAGACACGATCCCGCTGCGGCCCGATGCGCTGACAGGGATCGCAGCGGGGGAGACGCCGCGCCTCACCTTCCACTTCGATCCCTCCATCGCCTATCTGGAGTCCCCCTGGCCGGTCGATGCGATCTGGCGCGCGAACCAGCCGGGCGTCGCGGACGCCTCCGTGTCGCTCGACGGCGGCGGCGGATTCTTCGAGATCCGTCGGCATGAGGACCTGGTGGAGATGCGTGCCTTGACCGGCGCCGCCTTCGCGTTTCGCGAGGCCCTCAGCGGCGGCGCGACGCTGGAAACGGCGACCGAAGCGGCCCGCGACGCCCATCCCGCTTTCCCGCTCGCCGAGGCCCTGCGCGATCTCTTCCGGGACGTCGCGATCTGCGGCCTGGCCCTGGCGGAGAAGCCATGAAGCGGTTGGACCGATTTCCGTTATCGATCCTGCTTCTTCTGTTCCGGATTTGCGTCGGGGCGGTGTTCTGGAACTCGGGCCTGACCAAGCTGGCCAATTGGGACTCGACCCTCCTGCTGTTCCGCTACGAATACGCGGTGCCGCTTCTGCCGCCGCATGTCGCGGCGATCCTGGCGGCCGGCATCGAGCTTGCCTGCCCGATGCTTTTGTTCCTGGGCCTTTTCGCCCGGATCGCGACACTGCCGATGCTCGCCATGACGGCGGTCATCGAGGTCTTCGTCTATCCGGATTTTTGGCTCGAGCATCTGACCTGGGCGGCGCTATTGCTGGCGATCCTGACGCGCGGAGCCGGTGCGATCTCGCTGGATGCGGTGATCGGGAGAGTTTGGAAGACCTCCCTATAACCACCAGGCGTCATGCCCGGACTTGATCCCGGCATCTCTCTCAAACGGCCAAAGATGCCCGGGTCGAGCCCGGGCATGACGTAATTATACAGGTAAGAAGGCGCCCTATTCCGCCGCGGCGAGGGCGTGGTAGCGGTCTTCCAATTCCTTCAGCGCGATCGACGGAAATTCCATATAGGGCTTGCGGTTCAAGCTCCAGAGGCGATGGTCCTCGGGCTGATGGAAGACCTGCGCGGGCCGCTTGGGCCAGGTCGGGATCGAGAGCCAGATCCGCATCAAATGACGACGCTGCGCCATCTCGCGATGGTCTTCGTAATCCGTGCGGCCGTGGACGGTGATCCGGTTGTTGATGAACTGGATGTCGCCATCCGTGAAGCTCATGTCGAGATAGAAGTCCGGCGAGCGGGCCAGCCGCTCGAATTCGTCGAGCGCCTCGTGATCGAGCTTGGTGAGCTTAATGTCGCCCATTTCCTCGGCGCGCTTCACGTAGCCGCCCAGGAAGTAGCAGGTCGGCTGCCCCTCGACCATGGTGAAGAGCGGGATCGGCTCCTTGCTGATGAAGCTTGTCGCGTGCTTGCCGTCCTCTTCGGAACGGCGATGGATGAAGCCCTTGCAAAGCACCTCGGCGAGATCGGGCCGGGTCCGCAGCATTTCGTTGTAGATCGCCATGGAGCTTGCGAGCCGGCTCTCGCCGCCCTGCTTGGCGGTACGCATGCACATCAGGCCGATCACGTCGCAGCTGTCGGTATGCATCGACTGGGCGCCGCCCTTGCGATAGGCCCGCGACTTGGGCTCCACGTCGCTGACGTCGATCACATGACCGAGATAGTCGCCCAGGTAGGACTGGGTCATGTTGTCGCCGAGATAGCAGCCGAGGCCGAAATAGATGCGCGCCATGTCGTCGGCGCTGTAGCTGTCGCGCGGCAGTCCGCGCAGCATGGCGAAGCCCCGGCCATAGAGGAGCTTCTCGCGCAGGCCTTCGATGAACTTGCCGACCTTGTCGAGCGGGAAGGTCTCGCGGGTGATCTGCGGTATGTCGAGATTGCCGAGCGACTTCAGATGCCGCAGCGCGCCGTCGATTTCCTGGAGTTCGGCCGCGTCGAAGACATGGAGGCCTTCCTTCTTCCAGTCGATCTCCGGTCCCTTCCAAGCGGCCGGCGAGGTGACGGGCGGAATGAGATGCGACATGGGATAACCTCCTGGGAAGACTGCGGCGAGACCTCCACCACACCGATGTTGTATACATTAGGCCTCGCCCCTTGCAGAGACAAGAGCGGCGGAATGCCCCGCCCCTTGCCGCCTTCGCTTGTCACCGCCATGATCAAAAATTAGTCAGCGATGGAACGGGGCGCGGAATGGGCGGGACTTTCAGGACGGTACGGCCCCTTCGATGACCCCTGGTACCCTTTCACCGCGCCGTCCCTTCTTCGGCTGGCGCGTCGTTGGCGCTGCCTTCTTGGTCGCCGTCTTGAGCTGGGGCAGCGGGTTCTACGGGCCGCCGGTCTTTCTCTATGCCATCGAAAACGCGCGGGGCTGGTCGGTAGGGCTGGTCTCGGCGGCGGTAACGACGCATTTCCTCTTCGGCTCGGTGCTGGTCGCCAATCTGCCGGCGATCCACCGGCGTTTCGGCATTCCGCTCGTCACGGCCGCCGGAGCGGTGGCGCTGTCGGTCGGGGTCTTCGGCTGGTCGCTGGCGGTCGAGCCCTGGCAGCTTTTTGCGCTCACCGCGGTGAGCGGCGCCGGCTGGGGCGCCACCAGCGGAGCCGCGATCAATGCGATGCTCGCCCCCTGGTTTCACCGCCGCCGCCCCGCCGCCCTGTCCCTCGCCTACAACGGCGCCAGCGTCGGCGGCGTGGTGTTCCAGTCGCTCTGGATCGCGGCCATCGGTTTCTGGGGGTTTCCGGGCGCCTCGCTGCTGATCGGCGTCGTGACCATCGTCCTGGTCGCCGCGATCTCGATCTTCTTTCTCACCAAGACGCCCGCGTCTCTGGGGCAGGCCGCCGATGGAGACGCCCCCTCGGAAGCCAATGCGGTTCACAAGGAAATCTGGCGGCCCCTGCCGGGTTCGCCGCTCTGGCGGAACCGGCGGTTCCTGACGCTTTGCGCCGGCACGGGCATCTGCACCTTCGGCCAGATCGGGCTCATCGCCCATATGGTCTCGATCTTCGTGCCGGCCCTGGGGGCGCAAGGGGCGGGCTTCTGCGCCAGCGCCGCCACGGCCTCGGCGATTGCGGGTCGCACGGTGGTCGGGGCGCTGCTGCCGCCCGACGCCAGCCGCCGTGCCATCGTCGCCGCCAATTCAGGCGTGCAGATCCTGGGCCTCGTCGCCTTTGCCTGGGCGGGCGGGGAGAACCTCTACCTCATCGGGGCGGGCGTCATCCTCTTCGGCTTCGGCATCGGCAATTCGACCTCCCTGCCGCCGCTCATCGCGCAGTCCGATTTCGCCCGGGCCGACGTCCCCCGGGTGGTGGCGCTCAATACCGCCGTCTCCCAGGCCTGCTACGCCTTTGCCCCCGCCGCTTTCGGCCTCTTCCGCGCCCATCTCGAGGAACAAGGACCGACCGCCCACCAGCCGGTCTTCTTTGTCGTGGTGGCCGCCGTATTGGCGCTTTCAGCGCTCGTCTATCTGGTGGGACGGCAAAAGCCGGACCGGCCGCTCTGATTTTCGTCATCGAGACATGCTAAAGTCCGCCGTCTCTTCACCCATGAGCCGCGCATGAAGACCCTGGTCAGCCGCAGAACCTTCTTCCACCTCGCCGGAGCCGCCGGGCTCATCGCCTCACCCGCGCTGATCGGCTGCGCGGAGCGACTGGCGGTTCCCGCCTTAAAGCGCGATCCCTTCAGCCTCGGGGTCGCGGCAGGGGAGCCCTCCGCCGACGGCTTCGTGCTTTGGACCCGGCTTGCGCCCGATCCGCTCTCGCAGGACCCCGCGACGCCGGGCGGCATGACCGGCGGACCGGTCCAGGTCGCCTATGAGATCGCCACCGATCCCCAGATGCGGCAGATCGCCCGCAAGGGAACGGCGACGGCGGAACCCGGTTTCGCCTGGTCGGTCCATGCGGAGATCGCCGGCCTCCAACCCGGAAGGCCCTATTGGTATCGCTTCCTGCTGGGCGACGCGGCGAGCCGGGTGGGCCGGGTCGCCACCACGCCCGCAGCCGGAGCCGCGCTCGACCGCTTGAAGTTCGGCTTCGTCTCCTGCGCGAATTACGAATTGGGCTATTTCTCCGCCTATCGGCATCTGGCCGACGAGAACCCGGACCTCGTGGTCTTTCTCGGCGACTACATCTACGAGGACGCCAAGCAGCGGCGGGGTGCCATCCGCGAGCATAGCGACGGGGCGACCGCCTCGACGCTTTCGGGATATCGCAACCGCTACGCCCAATACCGCCTGGACCCGGACCTGCAGCGGCTCCATGCGGAAGTGCCGGCCCTCATGACCTGGGACGATCACGAGGTGCAGAACGACTACGCCGGTCAATGGTCGCAGAGCTTCGACGAGCCCGCGAAATTCCTGGAGCGCCGGGCCGCCGCCTATCGCGCCTATTACGAGCACATGCCCCTGCGCCCAAGCCGCGCGCTGCCGCAAGGCCCGAACCTGAGACTCCACGAGCGCTTCCGCTTCGGCGATCTGGCGGAGTTTTCCGTGCTGGACGGCAGGCAGTACCGGTCCAAGGAAGCCTGCTATTCCCGGCCCAACAAGGGCGGCGGGCATATCGAAACCGCGGACAGCTGCGCCGATCTCCAGGATCCGACGCGCTCGGTGCTGGGACCCCAGCAGGAAGCCTGGCTCTACGACGGTTTCTCCCGCGCCACCGCCAGGTGGAACGTCATCGCCCAGGACCAATTGGTCGCCGAACTGAAGGAGCGCCAGAAGGACGGCACCATCGGCTACTGGACCGAGGATTGGAACGGCTATCCGCCGAGCCGCAAGCGCCTCCTGACCGAGATCCGAGACCGCAAGCTCGCCAATCCCGTGGTGATCGGCGGGGACATCCATTCCTTCTGGACCAACGACCTGAAAGTCGATTTCGACGATCCGAAGTCGCCCATCGTCGCGACCGAGTTCGTCTGCACCTCGATCACCTCCCACGGGCCGCCGCACGACACCTTCGCCGCCTGGCTCCCGGACAATCCCCATGTGAAGTTCTTCGAGAGCCGGAAGCGCGGCTATTCCCTCGTGGACCTGACCCGCAACCGCATGACGACCCATTACCGCGCCGTCTCGGAAGTGACCGATCCCCAGGCGACCGTCTCAACCTTGAAGAGCTTCGTCGTCGAAAGCGGGAAGCCCGGGGCGCAGTCGGCCTGACAGGACTCCTGCGACCATCTGCACCGCCTTGGTTATTGACCCCAAAAGATCGATGACGGACGATGTATGCAATCTACCTTTGAGGATTGCTTCGCGATGACGACCTATCAGACCATCGAGGTGAAACCGATCGCCGGGGCGCTGGGCGCCACGATTCGGGGGGCGGACCTCGCCAACCTGAACCAGGAGACCTTTTCCGAGATTCACCGGGCTTTCCTGGAAAATCTCGTTGTCTTCTTTCTCGACCAGGATCTGACGGTCAACGACCTCAAGAATTTCGCCCGTCGCTTCGGTCCCCTGGTGGTGGACCCCATCGTGAAATCCGCCGAGGGCGAGCCCGAGGTACTGGCCGTCGTCAAGGAGCCGCATGAGAAGCGGGCCTTCGGCGAGAACTGGCATACGGATTCGACCTTCTGGGAGAAGCCGCCGCTGGCCTCCTTCCTCTATGCCCATGAGCTACCGGATTTCGGCGGCGACACCATGTTCGCCAACCAATATATGGCGCTCGATATCCTCTCGGACGGGTTGAAGAAAGAGCTTCGCAAGCTCAAGGCCGTCCATCGGCCCGTAAACTACGAGCATGGCGCGACCAACGGCATCTATACGCCCGACCGCTCCATGAAGCTCCGCCAGGACGATCCGGACTTCAGGAAGAACGTCACGACGGAAATGATCCATCCGGCGGTCCGCACCCATCCGGAAACCGGCCGCGAGGCGCTCTTCCTCAACAGCACCTATGTCCAGCGCTTCGACGGCTGGACCCAGGAAGAGAGCATGCCGCTCCTGAAGTATATCTTCGAGCAGGCGATCCGCCCGGAACTCACCTGCCGCTATACCTGGACGCCGGGCGCCGTCGCCATGTGGGACAACCGCTGCACCATGCACAGGCCGATCAACGACTATAACGGCAAGCGCCGGGTCATGAGCCGCGTCGTGGCCGAGGGCGACCGTCCCGTCTAACCCCACCGAAGGAGCGCCCATGCGCCGCGACCACGCCACCCCGACACTGGAGCGCTGCGTCACCTCCTATCCGGCGCGGCGCGGCTTCCGGCCTGGTGTGGTCTTCCCGCCCCAGGTCCCGGACGTCGAGGACACCATCGACATCCACTGCCACTCCCACGAAGGGCAGCAGGATGCCCTGGCCCTGGCGAAGCTGGCGTCCGAAAGCAAGATGGGCGGGCTCCTCTTCAAGACCATCGGGGCGACAAGGGGGGAATATGCCCCGGCGGAAGCGGTCGCGGCGGTGCGCGAGGATCTGCACCGCTGGGCCGAGGAGAAGCAGCTCAAGCCCACCGAATGCTGGGCCGGCTATGGGCTTACCGCCGACAACAAGCCGCCCTCGATCGAGAAGCTCCGCCATCACCTCTCGACCGGGGTGAAGGCGGTCTGGCTGCCGGTCTTCAACCATGCGAATACCTATCGCATGGTGGGCGGTCGCACCTCCTGGGTCTATCCCGGCGGGGATCCCTATGGCCATACCGCGCCGCTGCCCTGGGACGAGGCGCTCAAGGCCGGGCATTACATGATCGACGACCATGGCAAGCTCAAGCCCTTCTACGAGGAGGTCGTACGCATCGTCGCGGACCATGACGCGATGCTCTTCTTCGGCCATGCGACCCATCCGGAAATCCGGGAACTGGCGGCGCTGACCGACAAGCTCGGCTTCCGCAAGGCGGTGATCGACCATCCCTTCAGCCCCTTCCTGGACCTGACGCCGGAATTGATGCGGGAAGTGGCGGATGTGGGGATCACGCTCAACTTCACCTTTGACGAACTATCGCCCTTGCTGGGCGTCGATCCTAAGGAGATGTACGACGCCATCCGCCTGATCGGCGTCGAGCATTTCACCCTCTCCAGCGACGCGGGCGAGCCGCTTTTCCCGCATACGGTCGAATGCATGCGGCTGATCCGGGGCTATATGGCCGCCTTCGGGATGAATGCGGAGGAATTGCGGCTGATGACGGTCACCAAGCCCGCGCAGCTCCTGGGCGTGGCCTGAGCCCATGCGCGTCGCCTGCACGGTCCCGTCGTTCGGCGCCCATCGGGTGCTGCGCGCCGAATTGCTGGCCGCCTATCCCGACGCCAAGATCGCCGCCCCCGGCCAATATCTCGGCGAGGACGAGTTGATCGAATGGCTCGCCGATTGCGACGCGGTGATCGGCGGCAAGGATACGCCGGTGACGGAACGGATGCTCGATGCCCTGCCCCGGTTGAAGGTCATCTCCAATTTCGGCGTGGGGACGGACCAGCACGATTTCGCGCTGCTCCAGCGGCGGGGGATCCGCTTCGGCTATACGCCCGGGGTCAACAAGCGGTCCGTCGCGGAACTGGCGCTCTGCTTCGCGATCTCAGGGTTACGCGGGATCTCCGAGATGAACGCCGCCATGCGCGCGGCGGAGCGGCCCCGGCATAACCTTGGAAGGCTCCTCACGGGCCGCGTCGTCGGCATCCACGGTTGCGGCCATATCGGCAAGGATTTCGCCCAGCTTCTCGCACCCTTCGGCTGCACGATCCTCGCCTGCGATATCAAGGACTACGGCGGCTTTTACCGTGAACACGGGATCACGCCGGTCGGCTTCGACGAGTTGATCGAGCGGTCCGAGGTGATCTCGCTGCACCTCCCGGTGACGCCCCTCACCCGCAATCTCTACAATCGCGAGACCTTGAAGCGGCTGCGGCCGCGCTGCCTGCTGATCAACACCTGCCGGGGATATATCGTCGACGAGGCAGCCCTGCGCGACCTCCTGATCGATGGGACACTCTTCGCCGCCTGCTTCGACGCCTTTGTCGAAGAGCCCGCGACCGACGACCGCCTCCTGGGCCTGCGCAATTTCCTCAGCACGCCGCATATTGGCGCGAGCGCCGAAGAGTCCCGGCTCGCGATGGGCCGGGCGTCGATCCGGGGGCTGTCGGAGAACGCGGTGCCGGACCCGAGGGATTTTCCTTAAGGTCGCACGACCCGGTTTTCCCGCGAGCCTTGTGAACGCGCACACCGCTAACGCCTCCGAGATCGTCATCCTAGGGCTTGGCCCTAGGATCCACGACTAAGTGGTATTGAGGTACGCTTGATGACAGGCAAACACCTTCGTGGATCCTCGGACTAAATCCGAGGATGACGACCGGGAGTGTTGGGGCTCTTAAGAACGTTCAGAGCTTGGTGAGGACCTTGCCCCGCCCCTAGTTTCGATAGCTCGGATCTTCCCGATCCAGCATCCGCAGGATCGCCGGCCAGACGGCGAGCCCGGTCTTGGGATCGCCCTTGTCCCATTGCAGGGCGGCGGCCTCGGCAACTTCATGGGGCGGGATGATGATCTCGCGGCCCATGGAGAGCACCTTCACCTGCGCCTCGCAGGCGTCGATCAGGAACTTCATGAGGCTCAGGGCCTCGCGCGGGGAGGTCCCACAGGTCAAGAGCCCATGGTTGCGCATCAGCATCGTCTTATGGGTCGCCCCCATGTCGCGGGCGATGCGCATCTTCTCGTCGGAGTCGTTCGAGATGCCTTCGTAATCGTGGTAGGCCATGCGGTTGTAAAAGCGCATCGCCCCTTGCGTGAGCGGCAGCAGCCCTTCCTTCATGATCGTGACGGCCATGCCCGCGGAGGTGTGGACGTGGACCACGCAGTTGATCTCGGGGCGCGACTCAAGCACGGCGGTATGGATGTTGAAGCCGGCGGTCTGCACGTCGCCGGTCGTTCCGTCATTGTCCTGCTTGCGCGCCGGAGCCTGGCCGCTGATCGGCAGCTTCACCAGCGAGGAGGCGGTGACTTCCTCGAACATCAGCGCATGGGGCTTCAAGAGGAAATGGTCCGGCTGATCCGGCACGCGCATGGTCACATGGTTGTAGATCATGTTCGTCCAGCCGTAATGGGCGACGAAGCGATGGGCGGCGGCGCAGTCCACCCGGGCCTGCCATTCGGCTTCGCTCATGTTGCGCGGCGCGCTGGCGGCGGTCTTGCGGTCGAATTCCTGGACGCTCATGGCTTACTCTCCCACGTTGGCGGTTCGCGCCGGCGCCCGGTGTCGCCGGGCAGCGATATTACGGAAGAAAGACTTCATCTTGCCGAGAATATGGGCGGTGAGTCCATGGACATCGTCCGCCCCGTCATTGAGACCGGAGGCCGCCAGCGTCTCTTCGGCCCGTACCCGGCGGGCGGCGGTGAGCGCGCTGATCGCTTCGAAGAGGGCGGGCCGCGCCTCCAGGATCGGCATCAGATGGTCGCGGGTGATCTCATAGGCCACCACATCCGTCGCGGCGGAAATCGTGGCGGTGCGCGGCTCGCCGGTGAGCAGCGACATCTCGCCCGCGAATTCGCCGGGCTCGATCTGGCCGACCCGGACCTTGGTCCCGTCGCGCTCCATCCACACCTCCAGCAGCCCTTCGGCCAGCACGAACATGCTGTCGCCGGCCTCGCCCCGGGCGATGAGGTCGCCGCCCGCCGCCACGAGCTTGGGCGTCAGTTCCGCCGCAAGCTGACGCAGTTCCGTCACTGCCAGGCAGCCGAAGATATCGATCCGGCGCAGGAGCTTCTCGCGGTCCACTTCGGACTGATGCTCCAGCTGCCGCACCGGCATCCGGCCGTAGAAGTGGTCCTGCTTGGGATAGGCGAGCGTCAGGCCCGCATGGCGCAGATGCTCCAGCACGGAGCCATAGACCGCATGACGGCACATGGGGATCGTGATATCGGAAAGATTGAGCCAGTAGCGGACGCGGTATTCCACGCCCAGCACGTTGGTCGCGCCGATGATGACCTTGGGCTCGGGATGGGCGAGCGGCCCGCCCTGATGTCCGCAAACCGCCCGGACGCCGGCCTCCAGCACCCGCAGCGCCCGCTGCGGCGGCACCGAGAAATCAAGGGTGAAGGGGATCTCGGCCCGGAAGATCTCATCCGGCATCGAATAGTTGATGAGCGAGACATTGCCCATCCGGCTGTTCGGGATGACGAAGAAGCGGTGGTCGTCCGACACCACCCGCGTGGTCCGCCAGTTGATCTCCAGCACCTTGCCGTAGATCACGTTCTGCCCGTGATCGAGGAGCTCGACCCAGTCGCCGATCCGATAGGACTGGTCGATATTGACCGCGAGCCCGGTAAAGATGTCGAGGATGATGCTGCGCAGCGCCAGGCCCACAACGATGCCCAGCATGCCCGAAGTCGCCCAGACCCCGGTAATAGACATCTCGAAGACGTAGGCAAGAATGCCTGTCAGCGCCGAGAGATAGACGATCATCGCCAGACCGTCGGTCAGGAGGCGGGGAACCGGACGCCCCAGCGCCTCCCGCACCAGCCGGTGCCAGAAGAAGTAATTGATCGTGCCGACGAGAAGCCAGGCCCCGGAAAGCCACATCCCGCTCTTGAGCCCGAGGCGGACCCGGTCGCTCTCGAAGTCCTCGCCATAGAGAACGGCGCAGACGAAGACCACGAACAGCGTCGCCGGGAACCAGATGCGGCGTAGGATTTCCTTCATCGTGATCCGTCGACGCCTATAGCTGGAATGCGAAACCTGACCGTAACATCGGTGTCACAATTCCACAATCGACCGCCCCCGCGCTCATCCGACGGGATCCTAGCGTAGAATCGGCAGCGTAGGGCGGAAAAGCGAAGCACCTTCCGCCAAGGCCTATCCGGAGATAGACCGGCCATAAATGGCGGAAGGCGCTTCGCTTTTCCGCCCTACGGCCCTTGCGGTCGCTGAAACCGCTGTTTAGACCTAACCCATGGCCGACAGCTCCGCGCCTTCACCCAAAGCCAGCATGGCGATCCCCCTGGTGGTCGCCTGCGCCATGTTCATGACCAATATCGACGGCACGGTGGTGACGACGGCGCTGCCGGACATGGCGATCTCGCTGGAAACGACGCCCGCGCATTTGAGCGTCGCCATCACCGCCTATCTCCTGAGCCTCGCCGTCTTCATTCCGGCGAGCGGCTGGATCGCCGATCGCTTCGGCTCGCGCACCGTCTTCGGCGGCGCCATCGCGCTTTTCACGGTGACTTCCGTCTGGTGCGGCTTCAGCCATGGCGTGATCGAACTGACCGTCGCCCGGGTGTTCCAGGGGATCGGCGGGGCGATGATGGTGCCGGTGGGCCGGCTCGTCGTCATGCGCAGCCTGCCGAAATCGGAATTTGTGCGCGCCAATTCCTATATCACCGTGCCGGCCTTCGTCGGCCCCATCGTCGGCCCCCCGCTGGGCGGGTTCATCACGACCTATCTCGATTGGCGCTGGGTCTTCTTCATCAATGTGCCGATCGGCATCCTCGGCATCGCGCTGGTCGCCTGGCTCATCAAGAACCACAAGGGGCCGGAGCGGAAGCCGCTGGACCATTGGGGCTTCGTCTTCACCGGGGGATCGCTCGGCTGCCTCATGTATCTCCTGGAGGCCGTAGGCCGGCAGGGCGAGGATCGGGGCGTGATCGCGGTCTTCACGGCGCTGACATTGGGCCTGGGCGTGCTGGCGGTGCGGCACGCCTGGCGGCATCCGGCGCCGATGCTGGACCTGAAGCTCCTGAAGATCCCGACGCTCAGGGTGACGGTCGACGGCGGCTGCCTCTATCGGATCAGCGCGGGCTCACTGGGTTTCCTGCTGCCGATCTTCCTTCAGGTCGGTCTCGGCATGACCGCCTTCCAGTCGGGGCTCATCACGCTGGCGGGAGCCATCGGCTCGGTCACCGCCAAGTCCACGATCCAGCTCATCCTGCGACGCTGGGGCTTCCGGAACCTCCTGATCCGCAACGGGCTGCTCTGCGTGGCGGGCGCGCTGGTCTGCTGCTTCTTCACCGAGGCGCCGCCGCCCATCCTGATGTTCCTGGCGCTGCTGATCGGCGGGCTCTTCCGCTCCGTGCAGTTCACCACCTTGACGACGCTGGCCTATGCCGACGTGCCGAACAGCCGGATGGCCGGGGCCACCAGCCTCAACACCATGACGCAGCAACTGACCTATGGCTTCGGCATCGCCATCGGGGCGGTCATGCTGCAGATGGCGTTGATCCTGCGGGGCGCGCCGCCCGAGGCGCTCGATGCGACCGACATCCGCTATGCCCTCCTGGGCGTCGCCGGCTTCGCGCTGGTGTCGATCCCCTTCTTCCTGGTGCTGAAGCCCGATGCGGGCGCCGAATTGAGCCAGCACCGCATCGCCGGGAAGGCGCCTTCAGCCGGTCTTGCCGAGGGCGAAGTCGCCGAGGGGACGAGAGGCCCCTCGTGAGCGGAGGTGGAAGCGCAGCCCCAGCATGATCGCCACCACGATAAGCCCGAGCGCCAGCCCGGACCAAACGCCGGGAGCCAGCCATCCCGCATAGAAGGCCAAGGCATAGGCCGCCGGGAAACCGATGCCCCAATAGCCGAAGGTCGCGAGCAGCATCGGCACGCCGGTGTCCTTGATGCCCCTGAGACAGCCCGAGGCCACCGTCTGCACCCCGTCCGCCACCTGGAAGAGCGCCGCCAGCGCCAGGAGCGTCGTCGCCACCGAAATGACGCCCGCATTGGCGGGATCGGCAAGATCGACGAAGAGCCCGATGATCGGATGGGGGAAGGTCACGAGCACCAGGCCCGAGGTCGCCATGAAGGCGATGGTGATACACATGGCGACCCAGCCGGCACGCCGCACCTCGTCCGGCCGCCGGGCCCCCGCCCAATAGCCGACCCGGACATTGGCCGCCTGGGCGATGCCGAAGGCGATCATGAAACTCATGCCCGCGACGCTGATCGCGATCTGATGGGCCGCCGCCGTCGCGAGGTCGATCAGCGTGCAGAGGAACCCTGTGGAGAGGAAGAGCGCCACTTCCACCACATGGGTGACGCCGATAGGCCAGCCGATCCGCACGATCTCCACCAGGATCGGCCGGGAAAGCCGGGCGGGAGGCACGAATTTTCGGAAAGACGCATTGAGATGGACGATCGCCAGAAGCGCCAAGGCGCTCGCCCAAAGCGCGATGGTCGTCGCCACGGCGGAACCCAGGAAGCCGATCTCCGGCAGGCCCCAGCGCCCATGGATCAGGCCATAGTTGAGAAAGCCGTTCACCACCGTCGCGATAAGCGTCACGACCAGCACCACCCTCGGCCGTTGCAGCGCCGAGAGAAAGCCCCGCATGAGGCCGATGCCGATGAGGCCGGCCGGGGCGGCCCAGCGCATGATCGCCTCATAGCGCCCGATGTCATGGGCGAGGTCCGCCGGCTGGCCCAGGAAGCGCAGGATCGGCTCGACATTGCTCAGGAGCAGGAAGGCCGGCACCGACAGCAGGATCGCGAGCACGAATCCCGTCCAATAGACTACCGGGATGCGGCCGAAGTCGCCCGCGCCCCGCGCCTGCGTCACCAGCACGCCCGCCGCCGCCAGGGTCCCCTGGAGGAGGATCAGGATCGTGAAGAAGAGCTTTGACCCGAAGCCGCCCACCGCGATGGCATGTTCGCCCAGCGATCCCAGCAGCACCGTGTCGGTGACCTGCATGGCGAGCTGCGCGATCTGGGTGATCGCGAGCGGTGCGGCGAGGACGATCGTTTCGCTCGCATGGCGGCGAAGGGAGAGCACGGGTTCGATGATGGGATGTCCAGGCTGGGAAAGCTGCTCAAAAAACGGGCGGCCACCCTACTCCGCCCTTTCCCCTTCCGCCAAGCCGAATGAAAAAAGCCCCGCCGGTGAGGGCGGGGCTGAATGAGGAGCTGACGGCCGCTTGGGAGGGGGGACTCAGCGCGGCTCTATGTTTCCCGAACTATCCATATCGACGCTCACATGGGAGCGTCCCTTGTTGGCAACGGCGGTCCAGCCGCCCGAGGCTTTCGGCCTCAAACTGTTGATATCGGTATAGCCCATCGCCTGGAGTCGCTCGCGGACCTGCCCCTGGTCCATCATGGGCATGGAGGGCGTCGTGGAAGCGACGGTTTCAGGCCGCATGAGGTTGGGCGGGGCCAGGATCGACCGGGGCGGACCGACGGCCACGCTCGTATCGATCGCGTCCGTCCCGGTGGCGGGGCTCGTCCCGACCGGCGGTGTTGCCGTCGGCAGCACCGCATGGGGGATCGCGGGCGAGGTGGCACTCGGCGGCAAAGCGGTCGACGAATTGAAGGCCGTCTGGGCCATCGCCGCCGGCGCGCCGCTCAAGAGCAGGGCTACCGCGATAAAGGTGGGGCGCATGATTTTCTCCTCCAGGAGTGACCTGGGATGAGAACCCGAGGGAGACCGCCGGGTTCCGTAAAGGTGCCGCGCTATTAAGGACTAGCGTCATCGGGGGAACCTACGGAGGAGAAACCCGCAGGTCGGCCCCAGGTTCCCTAAGGAGCGTAAAAAAAATACGACAGCGTCTTAAGGGGCGGTCTGGAGCTGACTTATCGCCGCCTGCCGGGCGGTCTCCCGGACATGGACCGGATACCAGGAGGTGAAGAGCGCCGCCGCCGTCATCACGCAGGCCGCGACCAGGGATCGGACGCGACGGCCCGGCATCGCCTCCAAGGGCAGGGAAATCGTCGCCAGGAGCGCAAAGCCCAGGCCCCAGGCGAGGCTGATGACCAGATTGGCGTTAAGGAAGGCCGGCTCGTTCCAGATCGCGGGGGGCGATGCCTCCCTCGCCCACTCCAGGCTGAAGGGATGGCCCAAAGCGATGCCGCCCAGCACGAAAGCCGCGAGCCCGCCGCTCACCAGGAACCCGGCGCCCCGCTCCGCGAAGCGCGGCCAGCGCAGCGCCAGGAGGAAGGCGGCGCCGATCAGCAGGGGCGCCAGCAGGGAGAGGCTCTTGGGCGTGCCGCTCATGAACTGGCGGCCCAGCGCCACCAGCCCGACACCCGCCGAGACGGCGAGCGCCAGCCGCGCCGAGAGAAAGATCCGGAGGACGAAGGACAGCACGAAGGGCAGGAAGCCGATGAAGATGCTCATAGTTCAAACTCCGGTCAGGGGGGAGAGAAAGGCAGGGTCAGGCGTTCGCGCCAGGAGCGCGCCTTCCAGATGTCGCGGAAAAGCTGGCCCCAGGCATGAAAGGCGATTTTGAGGGGGTTGTTCGAGGTGAGCGGCTCGACCAGCCCGTAGCGGCAGGGGAGATCGGCGCGTTCCGGCTTGAAGGTGCCGAAGAGCCGGTCGAAGACGATCAGCACGCCGCCATAGTTGCCGTCGATATATTCGGCATTGGCGGCATGATGGACCCGGTGGTGGGAGGGCGTGTTCAGCACCCATTCCAGCACCCCGAGCCTGGGGATCCAATCCACATGCAACCAGAACTGATAGAGCAGGTTGAGAGAGAGCGACGTGAAGACGATGGCGGGCGAAAAGCCGATCCAGATCAGCGGAACATAGAACACCGCCATGCCGGTCAGCGCCCCGGTCCAGCCGAAGCGATAGGCGACCGAGAGATTATAGCCGTTGGTGGAGTGGTGGACCCCATGGGTCGCCCAGAACCAGCGGACCCGATGCGCGGCCCTGTGGAACCAGTAGTAGCAAAACTCCAGGCCCAGGAAGAACAGCAGGAAGGCGGGCAGGCTATCGATCTGAAGGGTCGTGAGCCGATGACTCCAGGCCCAGCCGATCAGCGGCGCCGCAAGGCTCAGCGGCAGGAAGACATAGACGAGATATTGCCGGACTAGCGCGTCGGCCATGGAGGCGAAATAGGATCGCCAGTCGTAATCGCCCTTCCGGAGCCAGGAGAGGACGAAGGCCTCGATCGTCGCCAGCAGGATGACCGCGGGGATCGAATAGGTGAGGAGATGTTGCAGATCGTTCATGCGGCGGACGATGCCCGCGGCGGATCACCCCGTCTCGCCGAGTTCCGCAAACGGCTGGCCGATTCCGGAATCGGCTATGATTTATGGCAGCGTATTCGCATCAAAGTCCCTCTCCACCCTTCAGGGGGAGAGGGATTAGGGCGAGGTGGGGCGAGGGCGCTGAGGCGCCCGAGCGTCTCGCCGCCGGAGGAACCTACCTCACCGTTCCCACTGCGTGGGCCCCTTCCCCCTCCCTCCGTCTCTCGGCAAAGCTTCGCTTTGCCTGCCGACAGCGGAAACGATGTTTCCGCGAGAGGCGGCCGGAGAGGGAGTTAGGCGCCGATACTCCGTTGGAGTAACCCCCGTCGCCGCCTTGAAGGCCCGATTGAACGGTCCGATGGACTGGAATCCGGCGTCCAGCGCGATGGTCAGCACGGGTACCGCCGCCTGGGCGGGATCGGCCAGCGCCGCTTTCGCCTCCTCCAGCCGGTAGCCGTTGACGAAGCTCGTGAAATTGCGATGCCCGAGCCGCCCGTTGATGAGGCGGCGCAGCCGATAATCGGGAATCCCCAGCCGCGCCGCGAGCGAGGCCACCGACAGGCCGGGCTCACGGGAGAGCCGCTCCACCTCCATCAATTCCTTGAGACGCTCCAGCAGCTGGAATTCCTGGGGATCCGGCTCGGTCTCGGGCCGCGGCGGTTCCGGCTCGTCGATCATCGAGGCGGAACCACGCGCGATCAGCGTCATCCGGCTAAAAGCGATCCAGGCGGCGAGCGTCAGAAGGGCCAGCGCATTGGGCAGGCTCATGGGCTGGCTTGCGACGCTCATCCGGAAAACCATCGAGGAGATCACCAGCGCCGCGATATAGGCGGCGATTACCACGATCGTCACGAGTCGGAAGCGGCGGCGGCTTTCGACCAGATCCTCGGACCGCCCGGCGAGCGCCGCCCGGACCGCGAGCCCCGCGAAGACGAGCGACAGGCCGTTATAGATCCACCAGCCGTCATCCCAGGGCCAATAGTAGTTGAAGAGCCCGAAGCCCCCCAGCAAAGGCCACAGCAATTCCCGTCGCCAGGACCGCTCGTAGCGGTCGTCGAAGGCCGCCGAGGCGAAAAGCCAGAAAAGCACTTGATTTCCGAAGCTTAGCCAGTGGATCGGGGCCATCCAGAGCGTCGCCTGGCGGGCCAGCAGCGGCGTCGATTCCAGCACATAGGCCGCCACGCCTATATTAAGGAGAACGGCATAGAGCCCGCTGGGTCGATGTCGGAGGTCCCGAAACAGCAGCGCCGCCGTCAGCAGAAAGAGCGTAATCGCCCCGCCGCGGATGCCCGCTTCAACAAGCGTCATGAGATTCTCGTGGCCTTCCCGGCCCCTGCCCCGGCAAAGAAGTTGACAGGGAAAGCACCATCGCTATATTCCCGCTTCCTCGGACGGACGCGAGTCACGTCCCTTTTGATTTTAGCGCGAAGCTCCCAATCATGTTCGCAGTCATCCGTACCGGCGGCAAGCAATACAAAGTCGCCAAAGACGAAGTCATCTTCGTCGAAAAGCTCGCAGGGGACGTCGGTTCGACGATCAGCCTGGACGAGGTCTTGATCGTCGGCGAAGGCGCCGAGAGCACGGCCGGCACCCCGCTCGTCGCGGGCGCCTCCGTCAAGGCCACCGTCCTTGAGCACAAGAAGGACAAGAAGGTGATCGTCTTCAAGAAGAAGCGTCGCCACAACTACCGCCGCAAGAAGGGTCATCGCCAAGAGCTGACCGTTCTACGCATCGCCGACATCGTCGCCGGCTGAGAGAAGGGCCCAAGCAATGGCACATAAAAAGGCAGGCGGTTCATCCCGCAACGGGCGCGATACCGCCGGACGCCGTCTCGGCGTCAAGAAGTTCGGTGGCGAGGCCGTCGTTCCCGGCAACATCATCATCCGTCAGCGCGGGACCAAGTATCACCCCGGCACCCATGTCGGGATCGGCCGCGATCACACGATCTTCGCGATCGTCGAGGGCAACGTGACCTTCTCCAAGGGAAGGAACGACAAGACTTTCGTTTCCGTGACCCCGCTGCCGGTGGCCGCCGAATAGGCTGTTCCACCCTTAAGCGCTTCGGGCGCGATCGAAGACAAGGGGGAATGGCTGACATTCCCCCTTTTGCTTTTTGGACTTCAAACGATGAAATTCCTCGACCAATGCAAGATCTACATCCGCAGCGGTGACGGCGGCGCCGGCTCCAGCGCGTTCCGCCGCGAGAAATTCATCGAGTTCGGCGGCCCCAGCGGCGGCGACGGCGGGCGCGGCGGCAATATCGTCATCGAGGCGGTCGATAACCTCAACACCCTCATCGACTACCGCTACCAGCAGCATTTCAAGGCCCAGAAGGGTCGCGGTGGTGCTGGCAAGAACCGCACCGGCGCCCATGGCGAGGATATCGTCCTGAAGGTGCCGGTGGGAACCCAGGTTCTCGCCGACGACCAGGAGGAGGTTCTCCTCGACCTGACGCGGGCCGGCGAGCGCCATACCTTGCTGCGCGGCGGCGACGGCGGCTTCGGCAATGCCCATTACAAGACCTCGACCAACCAGGCGCCCCGCCGCGCCGATCTCGGCTGGCCCGGGGAGGAGCGCTGGATCTGGCTGCGGCTGAAGCTGATCGCCGACGCGGGCCTCGTGGGATTGCCCAATGCCGGGAAATCGACCCTGCTGGCTGCCGTCTCCCACGCCAAGCCCAAGATCGCGGATTACCCCTTCACCACCCTGAAGCCCCAGTTGGGCGTCGTGAAGGTGGATGACGAGGAATTCGTGCTGGCCGACCTGCCCGGCCTTATCGAGGGCGCCAGCGAGGGGGTCGGGCTCGGCCATCGCTTCCTCGGACATCTGGAACGCTGCGCCGTCGTCCTCCACCTGGTCGACGGAACCGAGGAGGACGTGGTCGCCTCCTATAAGACCATCCGCAAGGAATTGAAGGCCTATGGCAATGGGCTGACGGGCAAGCCCGAGATCGTCGGCCTCAACAAGATCGACGCAATCCCGCCCGAGGAGCTGAAGGCCAAGGTCCAAAAGCTGAAGCGGGCGTCGAAGCAACCGGTCCTGCTGCTCTCGGGCGCCACGAGCATGGGCGTTCGGGCCGCCATGGCGACGCTCCTCCATACCATCACCGAGCGCCGGGCCGAGCAGGCCGAGATCGCGCGGCAGAAGGCCATGGCGGCGGAAGCCTTCACGTGACCCAGCGCCTCGACAGCGCCAAACGGCTGATCGTCAAGATCGGCTCGGCGTTGCTGGTCGACGGTTTGACGGGAGATATCCGGCGCGGCTGGCTCGAATCGATCATCGCGGACCTGGCCTATTGCCGGGCGCGGGGGCAGGACGTGCTGATCGTCTCCTCCGGCGCGGTGGCCGTGGGCCGCCGGCACCTGGGCCTCACCGGCCGGGCCCTGCGCCTCGACGAGAAGCAGGCCGCCGCCGCCACCGGCCAGATCCGCCTCGCCCATGCCTATCAGGAGGCGCTGGCCGCCCACGGGCTGACCGTCGCGCAGATCCTGCTGACCCCCGACGACACGGAGGAGCGCCGCCGCCATCTCAACGCGCGGGCCACCCTGGAGCAGTTGCTGACCCTCGGGGCCATCCCGCTCATCAACGAGAACGACACGGTGGCGACCGCCGAGATCCGCTTCGGCGACAACGACCGGCTCGCCGCCCGCGTGGCGCAGATGATTTCCGCCGATACCCTGGTGCTGCTCTCGGACATCGACGGGCTCTATACGGCCGATCCGCGCAAGGATCCTTCGGCGACGCTGATCCCGGAAATCCGGGAAGTGACTCCCGAAATCGAGGCCATGGCGGGAGCGGCTCCCACCGGCTATAGCAGCGGCGGCATGGTGACGAAGCTCATGGCCGCCCGGATCGCCATGGGCGCCGGTTGCCGCATGGTGATCGCCAAGGGCGAACCCCTGCACCCCATCTCCGCCATCGAAAACGGCGCGCCCTGTTCCTGGTTCCTGCCCGTGGCGGAACCCCGCACCGCCCGCAAGGCCTGGATCGCCGGAAGCCTCAATCCTTCCGGCAGGCTGACCGTGGACGAAGGCGCCGGTCGCGCGCTCAAGTCCGGCAAGAGCCTGCTGCCCGCCGGGGTCGTCTCGGTCGAGGGCGAGTTCGAGCCCGGCGACACGGTGCTGGTCGCGAACCGCGAAGGCCGCGAATTGGCGCGGGGTCTCTCGGCCTATTCCAGCACCGACGCCCGCGCCATCGCCGGGCACAAAAGCGGTGAAATCGAGGAAATCCTGGGCTACCGTGGCCGGGACGAGATCATCCACCGGGATGATCTGGTGGTGACGTGAGGAGTGCCGAGGGCGACCTCTCCCGTATGAAGGTAATGCCCGCTCCCTCCGCGCGTCATCCTCGGGGTTGGCCCTAGGATGACGGTGGACAGGATGGGGAAAGACAAGAGAGACCGGTCATGACGGCAGCGGTGATGACGAAAACCCAGGACCTCGCGGCAGAGATGCGCGCCATCGGCCTCAAGGCGCGGGACGCCGCCGCCGTGCTGGCGCGCCTGCCGGCCGCGGCCAAGACCGCAGCACTCAAGGCCGCCGCATCCGAACTCCGCAAAGGCACGGGCGAGATCCTCGCCGCCAACGAGTGCGACATGGCCGAAGCCGCCGAAAAGGGCGTCGTCGGAGCCATGCTCGACCGCTTGAAGCTCGACGAAAAGCGCATCGAGGGGATCGCCAAGGGTCTCGACGACGTGGCAGCATTGCCCGATCCCGTGGGCGAGATCATGGCGAGTTGGACCCGGCCCAATGGCCTCCTGATCGAGCGGGTCCGCGTGCCGCTCGGCGTCATCGGCATCATCTACGAGGCGCGGCCCAATGTGACCGGCGACGCGGGCGGGCTCTGCATCCGGTCGGGCAATGCCGCGATCCTGCGCGGAGGATCGGAGAGCTTCCATTCCTCCACCGCCATCGTCGCGGCCCTGAAGCGCGGCATCGTCGCGGCAGGCCTGCCCGAGGCTTCCGTGCAGCTTGTCCCGACGCGGGATCGCGCGGCGGTCGGCCATATGCTGACCATGAGCGATCTCATCGACATCATCGTCCCGCGCGGCGGAAAGTCGCTCATCGAGCGGGTCCAGCGCGAGAGCAGGATCCCGGTGATCGCCCATCTGGAAGGCCTCTGCCACACCTATGTGGACGGGGCGGCGGATCTGGAGAAAGCCCGCGCCATCACCCTCAACGCCAAGATGCGGCGGGTCGGCGTCTGCGGCGCGACCGAGACCCTGCTGGTCGATCGCGCCGTGGCCAAGACCCATCTGCCGCCGATCCTGGCCGACCTCCGAGCCGCCAGCTGCGAATTGCGCGGCGACGCGGAAACCCGCGCCCTCGATCCCCAGGTTCTGCCCGCGACGGAAGAAGACTGGGCCACCGAATATCTCGACGCGATCCTGTCAGTGAAGGTGGTGGACGGCGTTGCCGGAGCGATCCGGCACGTGAACCACTACGGCTCCCACCACACCGACGCCATCGTGACCGAGGACCAGGCGGCCGCCGAACGCTTCCTCGACGAGGTGGACAGCGCCATCGTGCTGCATAATTCCTCGACCCAATTCGCCGATGGGGCGGAATTCGGCATGGGGGCGGAGATCGGTATCTCCACCGGCCGCCTGCCGCCGCGCGGACCCGTGGGCGCGGAACAGCTCACGAGCTACAAGTATCGGGTCCGGGGCACGGGCCAGGTGCGTCCCTGAGCGGTCTCCTCCGCCTTAGCCCCCGCCCCGGCGCAAGAGACCATCGCCGCATCGGGCTGCTGGGCGGCTCCTTCAATCCCGCCCATGCGGGCCATCGGCACATCAGCTTGGAGGCGCTCCGCCGCCTGGGCCTCGACGAGGTCTGGTGGCTGGTGTCGCCGCAGAACCCCCTGAAACCGGCCAAGGGCATGGCCCCGCTTGCCGAACGCCTCGCCAGCGCGGCGCGGGAAGCGAACCATCCGCGCATCAAGCCCACCGATATCGAGACGCGGCTGGGGACCCATTTCACCATCGATACGTTGGCCGCGCTCCAGGCGCGGTTCCCGACGACAAGGTTCGTCTGGCTGATGGGCGCGGACAATCTCTCGCAGATCCCGCGCTGGCGGCGCTGGATCGAGATCTTCCATCGGCTTCCCATTGCGGTTTTCGCCCGTCCTTCCTATTGTCTGCCAGGATTGGCCGGACTTGCGGCGCAGCGTTACGCGCGCTGGCGGATCGATCCGGGACGGGCCCGGCGGCTCGCCGATTGTCCGCCCCCCGCCTGGGTGTTCCTGGCCACGAAGCTGGACCCGAGTTCAGCGACCGAAATTCGCGCGAAAGCTCAAAAGCCGACCCGCAGATCGAAAAGGTGAGCGTCATAGCAGAGTCAAAATCAGCGAAGCCCCGGACCAGCAAGCCAAGCGCTGCAAAGCCCAGAGCTGCCGCAAACCCCAGAGCCGAACAGTCCAGGACCGAAAAGCCCAGGACCGATAAGCCCAGAGCCGAAAAGCCCAGAGCTGCCGTAAAGCCCAGGGCCGCGAAATCCACGGCAGAAAAGCCGGACGCCCCGGAGAAGAAAGTCCGGACCGCCAGAAGCCCTAACACGAAGGCGACGGGCGGCAGGGCCATCGCCCGGGCCGGCGCCGGCGCCAGGGCGGCGGCCGCCAGGGACGCCGCCGAAAAAGCGACGACCGCGCGGAGCGGCATCGCAAAAAGCCCGGCCGCGCGCGGCACCGGGGCCCGGGCCTCTGCGGCCAGAAAATCGGCCGCGGCGAATTATGCCAGCAGCGGTCCCGTCTCGGAGCGGAAACCCCGAGCCCGGAAGACCTCCGTCGTGCCCGCGACCAGCCGCAAGGTAACGGCCGAGAAGGCGACGACCCGCAAAGCCACAGCCCGCAAAGCCCAGGAACAGCAGGCGAGCGTCACCAAGGCCGAGATCGCCAAGGGTCCGGCCGCCGCCGCTAAGACCAAGTCGCGCAAGAAGAAGACGAAGCTCGCGACACCTTCGGTCGTTGAGTTGATCGCGAAGATCCTCGACGACGGCAAGGCCGAGGATGTCCGGATCATGGACCTCATGGGCAAGTCGAGCTTCGCCGATACGATGATCATCGCCACCGGCCGTTCCGGCCGTCAGGTGTCGGCGCTCGCCGAGCACGTCCGCGAAGGGCTCAAGAACGCCGGCCACGGCCGCGTGCCGATCGAGGGCCTGGCGGTCGGCGACTGGGTGCTGATCGACGCGGGCGACGTGATCGTGCATCTCTTCCGGCCGGACGTGCGGATCTTCTACAACCTCGAGAAGATGTGGGGCGAGGAGATCGGCGAGACCGAGGAGAATACCGTCTCCCCGGCCTCCACCCTGCCCGGCTGACCCGATGCGCGTCCTGGTCGCGGCCATCGGCCGGATGCGCGCGGGCGTCTTGAAGGATCTCCAGGAAGACTACGCCAGGCGCATCACCGCCTGGCCGCTGACCCTGCGCGAATTGGAAGAACGCCGCCCCCTCCCCGCCACCGATCTGAAGGAGCGGGAGGGCGCGCTGCTCTTAGACGCCGTGCCTAAAGGCGCCACGGTGGTGGCGCTGGACGAGCGCGGCGCGAACCTGACCAGCCCCCAATTCTCCGAGCGTCTTTCCCGCTGGCAGGACGCAGGCGTCGGCGACCTCGCCTTCCTGATCGGCGGCGCGGACGGCCACCCGGAAGTGGTGAGACGCCGGGCGGAGCTCACGCTCTCGCTCGGCGCCCTGACCTGGCCCCACCTCCTGGCGCGGAGCCTGCTGCTGGAACAGCTCTACCGCGCGCAGCAGATCCTAGCGGGGCACCCGTACCACCGAGTCTAATATACAAGACGTTATATTTTACGTTGAAAGACAATAGAAAAATTAAATAGAGGATTATCCCCTTGACGCACGTACGGTGATTTAGTACAACTTGGGCAACGGAGACGACCGATGCCCAAACAGAACCCTTCCAAAGTCCAACCCCTCAGCGTTCGCGAGTTCTTCGCGCGCTTCTCTTCCGATGACGCCTGCCTAGAGCATGTCATGGAAGTTCGGTACGGGCTCCGTCATCCCTGCGCGAAGTGCCTCAACCTCGCCACCTTCCACAAACTCTCCAACCGTCCCGCTTATTCCTGCGCGCATTGCGGCCACCACGTTTATCCGTGCGCCGGGACGATCTTTCAGGACAGCCGAACCCCGCTCCAAGTGTGGTTCTACGCGATCTACCTTTTCGTCACGACGCGCCATGGCGTGAGCGGCAAGGAACTCCAGCGCCAGCTTGGCGTCACCTACAAGACCGCATGGCGGATGGGGCAACAGATCCGCAAGCTCATGGGCGATGCTCATGGCTTCGAGCTTCTGAAAGGCCATGTTGAGATGGACGAAGCCTATGTTGGCGGTCGTCGCTCTGGCGGCAAGCGCGGCCGTGGCGCTCCTGGCAAGACCATCGTTTTCGGGATGCGGGAACGTGGTGGCCGTACGATCACCGAGGTTGTGCCGAACGTGAAGCTCAATACGCTCCGGGAGGTCGCTCTGCGCACCGTGGAGAAGGGCTCGACCGTCTCGACCGACGAACTTCTGTCCTATGGCTTACTCAACGGTGATGGCTACGTGCACGGCTCCGTCCAGCATGGCGCGAAGGAATGGACGCACTATGACTATCGGCAGGACGTGACCCACCATACGAACTCGATTGAGAGCTTCTGGAAGCTGTTTAAGACCAGCGTGCGCTCGACCCACATTCATGTGAGCGAGAAGTACATGCAACGCTATCTCGACGAGTTCACTTTCCGGTCGGATAACCGGCAGATGTCGAACGCGATGTTCGATCTTCTGATTGCGGTGGTTTAACCGCCTTACGGATCGCGGCGTCAAAGGCTTCGGGGTCAACCGGAGCGACGCCGCGAGCCTCTTCTTGAGCGATGAAGTCCTGCAATCGGCCCGCTTTTAAAGATTCACTTAGTGTTATCTGGCTCATGCGGCGGCCTTTAGAAAAACATCGTCAGGCTGGCTATCCTCAATCACCCGCCCCGCTTGGGCGAGCATGCTGTATTTCGGTCCGAGAGCCTGCTTATTCCGAACAACCGCAACAAGGGTTGGCGGCTTCATCAGCGCACCAAGATCGTGAAACGCCGTGCTTGTCCGAAACACCGAATTTGCATGGCCGCTCACCGCTTGGAAAACTACCTCGCGGTTCGGCAGATGGACTACGGCGGACATTTCCCATTCATTCGTGGATGAGCCCTTTAGTTTAGCGTCCGCGACAAAGTGGCTGGCACCAAAAATGGCAATAAGTCGCTCATGAAGATGGCCGCTAATCTCCGCTTCTTCGCTTTCCGAAACCCGGCTGTAAATCTGGTCGGCAATTAGTTTGGATGCAGCCGCCACATCAATTATCGCGGCAGTGAGTTGTTCTGGAGGAATATCCGCAAATATGGCTCGCCGATTTGTTTCAAGCGAAGCCTCTTCGGCGATAATCGGAGCACGTCTCGCAAAGGATCTCTGCGCTCCAATGCTCTCAACTTCTCGATAGGCAACTCCGTTGTCGCTTACCCTGAGGCCATTTGGGACGGGATCGATTTTCACGGTGACAAGCGTACCGCTGGGATACGCGAGCGGAAGCGTTACATAGTTCGACGCGCCCCAGTTCCTTACGGTCACGAGTTTCCTGACCGCAGAATCGACCGCGGCAGCAATGCTAAGTGAGTCGTCCAGGATAGGAATCATAACAGCATAGTGTAAACCCAAGGGGGCTCTTGAACAAGAGCTATGTTATTGATTCTGAACTGTTTTCCGACAAATTCTCGGACTTCATCAAAGGTCTGTAATGCTTCATCAATTTCCCGCGCAAGCCGAAGGTTCCCTCCTCGCATGCGCCGCTCGTCAGGCAGCCAATTCAACTCAAATGCATGCAGGTGTGTGTCGGATACCATTTTCCCGCGCCAGATCGAATTGCCTTTGCGGGGGTTGCTATGGCTTCCGTTGAGCGAACGCCAATCCATTCTGACTAGGGGGATTCTGCCGGTTGAGCCAGAGCGTCCGACCCTCAATTCGAAGGTTACGTTTAAGTCGGGTCGGTCATGATAGCAGCCACCATGCAAGACGAAGGATTGCTCGGTCACTCCTCCGATTTCAAGTTCAGAGTCGAACCAGATGTATCCCGTCTCCGGCTCTGGGTCTGACCATCCAGGGAAGCGAGCTACCGACTTCCACTCTTCAATGAGCGTGGGGAACGGGGTCATTCATGAGACATACCCCATAATGGGGTCACTGGCGAGTCTACCTGCGTCAAGGGGATAATCCCCTTCTGAAATGGAATTTTCTAGGATTTGATCAAGTTTTTAATTGGCTGCAACTAATAGATGACCACAAAGACGCGGTATTGAGTACTTTCGATATCGACCACAAAACAATTAGCCGTATTCGTGGAGTCGTAATTGCCGGACGCGATGCGGGCTATGACCATGCAAAATTGCGATGGTTAAAAGGCATCGACCACAATCGGGTTTCCTTTCTTACTTATGACGATCTAACCGGGGGGTTGGCCGCTTTAGCGCAACGGATCGAAACGCTTTGATTTCCCTCACCCCTACCCTTCTCCCCCTGATTCCACTATATATCGCCCATGCTTCCGACCTCCTCCCGCCCGCGCCCGACCGTCCTCTGCATTCTCGACGGCTGGGGGTATCGGGCCGACCGGCATGACAACGGCATCGCGCTCGCCCGGACGCCGGTCTGGAACCGGCTGATGCGCACGAGCCCCCATTCCCTGCTCCAGGCGAGCGCGCTCGATGTCGGGCTGCCGCGCGGGCAGATGGGGAACTCCGAAGTCGGGCATATGAATATCGGCGCGGGGCGCGTCGTGATGCAGGATCTGCCGCGCGTCGATCTCGCCATCGAGGACGGCTCGCTCGCCCAAAACCCGGCGCTGGCGGATTTCGTCGCACGGGTGACAGCGGGCAGCGGGACAGCGCATCTCCTGGGCCTGATGTCGCCGGGCGGGGTTCATTCCCATCAGGACCATATCGCGGCCCTGGCGCGGCTCCTGGCGCAGCACGGGCTCAAGGTCCAGGTCCATGCCTTCCTCGACGGGCGCGACACGCCGCCCAAGAGCGCCAGGGACTATGTGAAGACCTTCCAGGATACGGTGAAGGACCTGCCCGCCATCAGGGTTGCCACGGTCTCCGGCCGCTTCTATGCCATGGACCGGGACAAGCGCTGGGACCGGGTGGAGAAGGCCTGGACCCTGCTGGTCGACGGCAAGGGCGAGATGGCCCCCGATGTGGATAGCGCCATCGCCCAATCCTATGACGCGGGCCAGACCGACGAATTCGTGCTGCCGACCGCGCTGCCCTTCTATACCGGCATGAAGGACGGTGACGGGATCGTCATGAGCCATTTCCGGGCCGACCGGGCGCGGGAGATCCTGGACAGCCTGCTCGATCCCGCTTTCGATGGGTTCAAGCGGGAACGGCTACCCGAATTCTCGGCCGCTTTGGGACTGACCGAATATTCGACGGGGCTCAACCGCTTCATGGCCACCCTCTTCCCGCCGGACGACCTCAAGGACACCTTCGGCGAGGTGGTGGCGGACCATGGGCTGACCCAGCTCCATATCGCCGAGACCGAGAAATACGCCCATGTCACCTTCTTCTTCAACGGCGGCAAGGAAGAGGCGCTGAAGGGCGAGACACGGATCCTGGTCCCCTCGCCCAAGGTCGCGACCTACGACCTCCAGCCCGAGATGTCCGCGCCGGAACTGACCGACAAGCTGGTGGCGGCGGTCGAGGGCGGGACCTTCGATGTCATCATCGTCAATTACGCCAATACCGACATGGTCGGCCATACGGGCGACCTCAAGGCCGCGATAACGGCGGTCGAGGCGGTGGACACTTGCCTCGGCCGGCTCTCCGACGCGGTGGTGAAGGCGGGGGGCGTCATGCTCGTGACCGCTGACCACGGCAATGCCGAGCAGATGCGCGACGAGGAGACGGGCCAGGCCCATACCGCCCATACGCTCAATCCGGTGCCACTGGTCCTGGTGAACCCGCCCGCCGGTGTGACGGGCCTCAGCGACGGCAAGCTCGCGGATATCGCGCCGACGCTTCTCGACCTCATGAAGATCCCGCGGCCCTCCGCCATGACGGGTCATCCCCTGCTGCTCAGCGCCGCGGCACGTGCCAGCGCCTGACCGGACCCATGCCCTGAGGCTGCCGCTTCTGCTCGCGGCGCTTCTGGTGGCGGGTCCCGTGCTGGCCGCCCCGGAGAAGAAGCCGCCGCCCGGCCAGCAATTGAAGGCCGTCGAAAAGGAAATCGGCCAGAGCCGCGAGAAGCAGGCCCAGCTTTCCAAGGAAGCCGAGGCCCTGGCCGACGAACTCGCCGAGCTGCGTGACGAAAGCGTCAGGGCCGCCCGCCAGATCCAGGATCGGGAAGGCGCCTTGTCCGAAACCGAGAAGGATCTCGCCGATCTCGGTGTCGAGGAGGAAGCCCGCGCCGCGAAACTGAACGAACGCGAGGCGCGGCGGGACGAATTGCTGATGGCCCTGACCCGGCTCGCGCGCAACCCGCCCGAAGGACTGGCGCTCGCCCCTGGCGAGCCCGCCGATGCGCTGCGCAGCGCCAAGCTCCTGGGTGTCGCGATCCCGGAAATCCAGGCCGAGGCGCGCGCCATCCAGCAGGACATCCAGGCTATCGCCACGCTTCGCAAGGAAATCGCCGGCAAGCGGGACGCGCTGGTGGCCCAGCGGAACGCGCTCTCCACCGACCAAAGGAAGCTCGCCCTTCTCGCCACCCGGAAGGCGGCACTGCGTGAGCAGGCGGAAAAGGGTGCTGAAGCCAGCGGCAAACGGGTCCAGCAATTGACCGCCCAGGCGACCAGCCTCCACGAGCTGATCGAAAAGCTCGAAGCCGAGCGCAAGCAGCGCGAGGCCGAGGAGCGCAAACGCCGGGAGGAGCTGCAAAAGGCCGAGGAGCGCCGTCTGGCCGAGCAGGCCACCCGCGAACAGCTGGAGCGCGAGGCGCGGCCCAGCCCCAGCGGCAAACAACAAATCGTGATGGCCCCGCCGCCCGTCCCATCCGGCAAGGGAACGACAAAGCCCCGGAATTTCGCCCAGTCGCGGGGCGGCATGGTCTATCCGGCCTCGGGAAACCTCGCGAGCCGCTATGGCGAGACCGACCGCAACGGCATCGTCGCCAAGGGTATGACCATCGAAACCCGGCCTGGCGCGACGGTGGTGTCCCCCTTCGACGGCAAGGTGCTTTTCGCCGGTCCGTTTCGCGGATACGGGCAAATCTTGATCATCGCCCATGGCGACGGATATCATTCGCTTCTGGCAGGGCTCGACCGGATCGACGGGACGGTGGGCCAGGTGCTGGTGGCCGGAGAACCGGTCGGCGTCATGGGAAACGCCGCAAGCGACGGCAAACCCGATCTCTATCTCGAGCTGCGCCACAACGGCCAGCCGATAAACCCGATGCCCTGGTTGGCGTCTCACGAGGAAAAGGTGAGCGGATGAATCGTCTCGGTATGGCAGCGGCAACCGCCGCAACCCTTTTCTGCCTGGTGCTTCCCACGGAAGCCGCAGGGCCGGCGCAACCTTCGAATTCCGAGACCTACAAGCAGCTCGACCTCTTTGGCGAGGTCTTCGAGCGGGTCCGCGCCGACTATGTGGAGCAGACCACCGACCAGCAGCTCATCGAGGCCGCGATCAACGGCATGCTGAGTTCGCTCGATCCCCATTCGAGCTTCATGAACGCCAAGAACTACGGCGACATGCAGGTCCAGGTGAAGGGCGAGTTCGGCGGCCTCGGCATCGAGGTCACCATGGAGCAGGGGTTGGTGAAGGTCGTCTCCCCCATCGACGACACCCCGGCCGCCAAGGCGGGTCTCAAACCCAACGACTATATCGTCGGCCTCGACGGGGAGCCCGTGATGGGCCTGTCGCTCGCCGAAGCGGTGGAGAAGATGCGCGGCCCCGTGGACGCGGCCATCAAGCTCACCATACGCCGCGAGGGCAAGGATCCCTTCGATGTGACCCTGAAGCGCGCGGTCGTGAAGATCCAGTCGGTGAAGTACCACCTCGAAGGCAGCGACATCGGCTATGTCCGCATCACCAGCTTCAACGAGCAGACCGACAGCGGCCTCGCCAACGCCCTGAAGACCATGAAGGAACAGTCCAAGGGCAAGATGGCCGGGATCATCCTCGACCTGCGCAACAATCCGGGCGGATTGCTGGACCAGGCCATCGCCGTCTCCAACGACTTCCTCGACAAGGGCGAGATCGTCTCGACCCGTGGCCGCAGGACCGACGACGCCCAGCGCTATAACGCGCGGGCTTCCGCCGATATCTCGGGCGGGCTGCCCGTGGTGATCCTGATCAACGGCGGCTCGGCCTCGGCCTCGGAGATCGTGGCCGGTGCGCTCCAGGACCATCACCGCGCCATCGTCATGGGCACCCGTTCCTTCGGCAAGGGATCCGTGCAGACGATCATCCCGCTGCCGGGCCAGGGCGCGATCCGGCTCACCACGGCGCGCTACTACACGCCGTCGGGCCGGTCGATCCAGGCCAAGGGCATCGATCCCGACATCGTGGTCGAACCCGCCAAGATCGAGAAGCTGGCGACCGGCGAGGTCCGCCACGAGGCCGACCTGCGCGGCGCCCTGCGCAATACCGATCCCGTGAAGCCCGGCACGCGGCCCGGAACGCCGGCGCAGCCCGCGGCGCCGGCCAATGCCAATGTGCCGCCCGGCACGACTCCGGCCACGCCGGCCGAGCCCGCCTCGGTCGACCCCACGGTCATGGGCACCTCGGACGACTACCAGCTTTCCCGCGCGCTGGACCTTCTGCGGGGCGTCGCCATGTTTGCCGGCCGGGCCGGCAAATAGGCTGACGATGATGACCGGCGGGGGAGCCGGGAAGTGATCGACGTGAAAGCCCGGCTCCAAGCGATCCGGCAGGGGATCGACGTGCGGAAATGGCTGCGCCAGGGCAAGCAGGCTGTGAGTGGCCTGGCGACGCGGAGCTTTGCCATCCGTGGTTTGGCGGCGGGCCTCCTCGCCCGCTTCCGTCGCAACCCGGCGGAGATCGCCCCGGCCCAACCGGCGCTGGCCGCGAGGCTTGCCGGTCCCCGGGTGCTCGCCGCCGTCGTCGCTGTGCTGGCCGTGGTGGTCGCGGGACTCGCCGGCTGGCTCTTCGTTGCCGGGGCGCCCAAGGGAAGCAGCCTGCCCGATGTGGTCATCGCGAAGCTGCCACCCTCCGCCGCTCAGGCGATGCCCACCGCGGAAGCGCCTCCCGCCGCAGTCCCGGCGGAGACCAAACCGGCGGAGACCAAACCGGCAGAATCCAAACCGGACGAAGCCCCGACCGCGCCATCCCAGGTCGCGGAGGCAAAGCCCGCCGAACCGCCAGGCTCCGAGAAGCCGCCGGAAAAACCCGCCGATACCGCCGCCCCCGCCCCGGCAGCATCGCCTGCGACACCCGCTGCCCCGTCCCAACAGGTTGCCGCCGCTTCTCCCCCAGCAATTCCCGGCGCATCCCTCAACCCCCGCAAGGCCGAGCCGCTGGTCCCGGCGCCCGACCCGGCCCTGGTGGAGAAGGGATCCTCCGGGCCGCTCCCCATCGTCGGACCGGATGGGCGTCAGCCCTGGCAGGTCTATGCCCGTCCCTTCGATCGCAACGATCACCGGCCCCGGATCGCCGTGCTGGTCTCGGGCTTCCGGCTCTCGGCGACCGGCATCGAGGCGGCGATCAACAAGCTTCCCGCCGGCGTCACCTTCGCCTTCGACCCCTATTCGCGACGGCTCAACGACTGGATGGCGCTGGCGCGGGCGGCGGGACACGAGGTGCTGCTGACCCTGCCCATGGAGCCGACCGACTATCCGCGCCAGGATCCGGGTCCCTATACCCTGCTGACCTCGCTCGACGCCCGCCAGAACCTCGACCGCCTGCAATGGGTGTTGAGCCGGGTGAGCGGCTATGTCGGCGTGACCAATTACATGGGCTCGCGTTTCACCGCCTCGCAGAGCGACCTGCTGCCGGTGCTTCAGGCGATCAAGAACCGGGGCCTGCTCTTCGTCGACAGCAGTCCCTCGCGCGAGAGCCTCGTGTCGGATATCGCGAAATCCCTGAACCTGCCGCGCGCGGTCAACGACCGGAACCTCGACGGGGAATTGAACGCGGCAGGCATCGACAAGCGCCTCGCCGACCTCGAAGCCGCCGCCAAAAAGGGCACCGCGGCGCTAGGCGTCGCCGCCCCCTATCCGCTCACCATCGAACGGCTCCTGGCCTGGATCCCGACGCTCGAACCCAGGGGCATGGTCCTGGCCCCGGTAACCGCCGTGGCGAACCTCCAGCCCGAACAGAAGCCCGAGCCCCGGCGATGAGCAAGAAATCTCCCCTCCCCGATCTTCCCGGTTATCGGCTGGGGGTCGGCGTCATGCTATTGAACCGGCGGAACCAGGTCTTCGTCGCCCGCCGCATCGACATGACCGACGAGGCCTGGCAGATGCCCCAGGGCGGGATCGATCCGGGCGAGGATCCCGAGGAAACCGCCTTTCGCGAATTGAAGGAGGAGATCGGCACCAACAACGCCGAAATCCTGGCCCAGAGCGAAGGCTGGCTGCGCTACGAGCTGCCGGAGGAGATGCGGGCCAAGGTCTGGAAGGGCCGCTACAAGGGCCAGGTCCAGAAGTGGTTCGCCATGCGGTTCCTGGGCGAGGACGGAGAGATCGACCTCGACACCCACCATCCGGAATTCAACGCCTGGAGATGGGCGGAGGCGGATCAGGTTCCCGTGCTGATCGTGCCTTTCAAGCGGGCGCTCTATGTGGATGTGCTGAGGGAGTTCGCGGGGTTGTTCTGAGGGCGCTAGTGCCTCGTTCTCCGCCTAACTTAAAGTCCTTCTCCGCCTGGCCGGCAGCGCAAGCTCGCTTGCGCGAGAGGCTGGGGGAGAAGGATTTAGGATGAGGTGGGGCGAGGGCGCTGAGGCGCTGGAGCATCTTGCCGGTGGCAGGGACCCACCTCGTCCTAAGTCCTTCCCTCTCCCTCCGCAAGCGGCCGGAGAGGGACTTCTTAAGCGTCAAGCCGCCATCCGGTCCAACCGCCCGACCTGGGCGCGCAGGAACCACCAGGCCAGGCGCGTTGCGACGCGGCCTAAGCGCCCGTTGGGCTTCAGTCCCGCCGCCTTGAAAATCATCGCCATCCCGCGCTCCAGGTGATGGGGGCGGTAGAGCGCGAAGGCGCGGCGGCTATAGGCGCGGGAAAAGCGGCCCCGATCATAGGGCGTGGTCTCGCCGTTCGCCGCGTAATAGGCATAGGCAAGCTCGTCGTCCTCGGTCTCGCGGATGCGGCCGGCGGCGATGCGCAGACGGCCCCAGCGGCCGAGGCCTTCGCGTTCCAGATATTGCCGCATGGTCTTGTAGAAGAGCTTGTAATGCCTAAGTTCGTCCGCCGCGATGTGCTGGCAGACGGCGCGAAGCACGGGCTCCTCGGTGGCCTCGGCCATGGCGGTGTAATAGGAACTGGTGCCGGTCTCGACGATGCAACGGGCGACAAGTTCGCCGGAGCGGGAACCGCGCACAGAGGTCTGCGCTTCCAGATCGACCCGGAACCCCTGGGTGAAACGCGCGCTGGCGTCGGCAAAATCGAAATCGGGATCGGCCAGGGTCGCCCAGCGGGCAAGTGCTGCCCCATGCTGGGCCTCCTCCTCGCCCCAGCGGCCCGCCAAGGCCTGGAACTCGGGATCGTCATGGAAGACGTTATGCAGATAGCGCGCGTAATCCCCGCCGTTCTGCTCGACGAGCGCGGCGGCTTTGACGATGCGGAGGATATCGGGATCGACCTTAAAGCGGTCGAAACTGTCCCAGGGAATGTCGTCCAGCGTCCAGCGGACCATGCCGACAAATTCTCCTGCGACGGCGCGAGACTAAGACCAGGAGCTATATAGGGGGCGCGGGGCGGAAAACCACCCCGCGAACCACAGCCTTAGTGGGCCGCGCCCTGGCTCAGGGCCTGAAGTTTGGCGTTGCAGACGGCGATGCGCTTCTCGATGGCGACCAGCTCGGCCGCCGCCTCGTCATGCTCGGAGCCCGAGGTCCGGGCCACCTGATCGCGCAGGGTGGCCGCGGTGCCTTCAAAGCCGCGCAGTTCCCCGTCGATCGACGCCTTGTCGAGATCCGACAGCGGCATCGCCTCGTCGGCGAGGACCGTGCAGCGTTCCGGCGTCACTTCGGCGAAACCGCCGGCGACGAAGATCCGCTCGGTGATCTTGGTGCCCTCATAGACGTCAATGACGCCCGGACGAACCGTGGAGATAAGCGGCGCATGGCCGATGAGGACACCGAAGTTGCCCTCGCCGCCCGGCACCACGACCATGTCCACCGGCTCGGAGAGCAGAAGCTTCTCCGGCGAGACGAGTTCGAACTGGACCTTATCTGCCCTTGGCTCTGCCATCTTGATCAGGCCGCCTCAGCCGCCATCTTGCGGGCCTTGGCGACGACTTCCTCGATGGTGCCGACCATGTAGAAGGCCGATTCCGGCAGGTCGTCGTAGTCACCGGCGACGATGCCCTTGAAGCCCTTGATGGTGTCTTCGAGCTTCACGAGCACACCGGGCGTGCCGGTGAAGATTTCGGCCACATGGAAAGGCTGCGACAGGAAGCGCTGGATCTTGCGGGCGCGGGACACGACGAGGCGATCTTCTTCCGACAGTTCGTCCATGCCCAGGATGGCGATGATGTCCTGGAGCGACTTGTAGCTCTGGAGCACGCGCTGCACGTCGCGGGCGACCTTGTAATGCTCGTCGCCGACGACCCGGGGGTCGAGCATGCGCGAGGTGGAGTCCAGAGGATCCACGGCGGGATAGATGCCAAGCTCGGCGATCTGGCGCGACAGCACGGTCGTCGCGTCAAGATGGGCGAAGGAGGTCGCGGGCGCCGGATCGGTCAAATCGTCGGCGGGCACGTAAATGGCCTGCACCGAGGTGATCGAACCCTTCTTGGTGGTGGTGATGCGTTCCTGCAGCGCGCCCATGTCGGTGGCCAGCGTCGGCTGATAGCCCACGGCGGAAGGAATACGGCCGAGAAGGGCCGACACTTCCGAGCCCGCCTGCGTGAAGCGGAAGATGTTATCCACGAAGAACAGCACGTCCTGGCCTTCCTCGTCGCGGAAGTATTCCGCGAGGGTCAGGCCGGTCAGGCCGATACGGGCGCGCGCACCCGGCGGCTCGTTCATCTGGCCATAGACCAGCGCCGCCTTGGAGCCGGGGCCGTCTGGGATGATGACCTTGGACTCGATCATCTCGTGATAGAGGTCGTTGCCTTCACGGGTTCGCTCACCCACGCCGGCGAAGACGGAGTAGCCGCCGTGCGCCTTGGCGATGTTGTTGATGAGCTCCATGATGATGACGGTCTTGCCCACGCCGGCGCCGCCGAAGAGGCCGATCTTGCCGCCGCGCGCGTAAGGGGCGAGGAGATCGACGACCTTGATGCCCGTCACCAGGATCTCGGACTCGGTCGACTGCTCGACGAATTCCGGGGCCGCGCGATGGATGGGGGACCGCTTGGTCGTCATGACCGGGCCGCGCTCGTCCACCGGCTCGCCGATGACGTTCAGGATGCGGCCGAGGGTCTCGGGTCCGACCGGCACGCTGATCGGGGCGCCGGTGTCGATCACCTCGGTGCCGCGGACCAGGCCGTCGGTCGTGTCCATGGCGATGGTGCGAACCGTGTTCTCACCCAGATGCTGGGCGACTTCCAGCACCAAGAGCCGGTCAGCGGTCTTGAGGTGGAGCGCGTTGAGGATGTTCGGCAGATCGCTGTCGAACTTCACATCGACGACGGCGCCGATAACCTGGGTGATGGTGCCGACATTGTTCTTTGCCATGGTCTCGATATCCCTTGAAATCCTGTGCCCGGTGCTCGCTCGCCCAGCCCTAGAGGGCGTCGGCGCCGGAGATGATCTCGATCAGTTCCTTGGTGATGACAGCTTGGCGCGTGCGGTTGTAGGTGATGGTCAGCCGGTCGATCATCTCGCCGGCATTGCGGGTCGCATTGTCCATCGCCGTCATGCGCGCGCCCTGCTCGCTCGCGACGTTCTCTAGAAGCGCCGTGAAGAGCTGGATCGCCAGATTGCGCGGCAGAAGCTCTTCGAGAATCTCGCTCTCGTCGGGCTCGAACTCGTAAACCGCGGCCGGGGCGCCAGGCGCATGCGGCACGGGCTCGACGGCCACGACGCCTACCGGCACCGGGAAGGGCACCAGCTGCTGCCGGGTCACGATCTGACTGATCGCGGATTTGAACTTGTTGTAGATCAGCGTGCAGACGTCGAACTCGCCCGCCTCGAAGAGCGCCGTCACCTGATCGCCGACACTCTTGGCGTCGAGGAAGGAGAGACGCGGCCGGCCGAGTTCGGTCACGCTGTTGATGATGAGCCGGGCATAGTCGCGGCGCAGCCCGTCCCGACCCTTGCGGCCGATGGTCAGGAGCTTGACCGTCTTGCCTTGCGATTCCAGTTCGCGGATGTAGCGGCGGGCGTCGCGCAGGATGGTCGCGTTGAAGCCGCCGGCAAGGCCGCGGTCCGAGGTCGCGACGATCAGCAGATGGACCTTGTCCTTGCCCGTGCCGGCAAGAAGCTTCGGCCCCCCGGAACCGGCCGGAATGCTGCCCGCCAGCGAGGCGAGCATGCGCTCCATACGGACGCCATAGGGACGCGCGGCTTCCGCCGCTTCCTGGGCGCGCCGCAGCCGGGACGCCGCGACCATCTTCATGGCCGAGGTGATCTTCTGCGTCGACTTGACGCTTCGGATGCGGACGCGAAGGTCCTTGAGGTTCGCCATGGCGCGAGGTTAGGCGAAAGTCTTGGCGAAGTTGTCGAGGAAGGCGACCAGCAGCTTCTCGTTATCCGCCGTCAGCTCGCGCTTCGTGCGGATCGACTCGACGATGTCGGGGCTCTTGGCCTTGAGGGCCGAAAGCATCGACGTCTCGAACTGGTTCACCTTGTCGACCGGAATAGTGTCGAGATAGCCGCGGGTGCCCGCGAAAATCGCGATGACCTGGTCCTCGACCGCCATGGGCGAGAACTGCGCCTGCTTCAGAAGCTCGGTGAGCCGCGCGCCGCGCGCCAACAGGCGCTGGGTAGCGGGATCGAGATCCGAGGCGAACTGGGCGAAGGCCGCCATTTCGCGATACTGGGCCAGCTCCAGCTTGATCTTGCCGGCGACCTGCTTCATCGCCTTGATCTGGGCGGCGGAGCCGACGCGGCTGACCGAGAGGCCGACGTTAATGGCGGGGCGGATACCGCGATAGAAGAGGTCCGTCTCCAGGAAGATCTGGCCGTCGGTGATCGAGATGACGTTCGTCGGGATATAAGCCGACACGTCGCCCGACTGCGTTTCGATGATCGGCAGCGCCGTCAGCGAACCCGCACCGAGGCTGTCGTTCAGCTTGGCCGCGCGCTCCAGCAGGCGGGAATGCAGGTAGAACACGTCGCCGGGATAGGCTTCGCGACCCGGCGGGCGGCGCAGCAGCAGCGACATCTGGCGGTAGGCGACGGCCTGCTTGGACAGATCGTCATAGACGATGACCGCATGCATGCCGTTGTCGCGGAAGAACTCGCCCATGGCGCAGCCCGTATAGGGCGCCATGAACTGCAGCGGAGCGGGCTCCGACGCGGTGGCGGCGACCACGATGGAATATTCCATCGCGCCGTAATCCTGCAGCGTCTTCACGATCTGGGCGACCGTGGAGCGCTTCTGCCCGATGGCGACATAGACGCAGTAGAGCTTGCGGGACTCGTCGTCGCCCGCGTTGATCTCTTTCTGATTGAGGAAGGTGTCGATCGCGACGGCGGTCTTGCCGGTCTGGCGATCGCCGATGATGAGCTCGCGCTGGCCACGGCCGACCGGCACCAGGGCGTCGACGGCCTTGAGGCCCGTCTGCACCGGCTCGTGCACCGACTTGCGCGGAATGATGCCCGGCGCCTTCACTTCGACGCGGGTGCGGGTCACGTCGACCAGCGGCCCCTTGCCGTCGATGGGATTGCCCAGCGCGTCGACGACGCGGCCCAGAAGGCCACGGCCCACCGGCACGTCCACGATGGCGCCCGTGCGCTTCACCGTGTCGCCCTCGCGGATGCCGCTGTCGTCGCCGAAGATCACGACGCCGACATTGTCGGTTTCCAGGTTCAGGGCCATGCCCTTGATCCCGCTCGGGAACTCGACCATCTCGCCGGCCTGGACCTTGTCGAGGCCGTAGATGCGGGCGATGCCGTCACCGACCGAAAGGACCTGGCCCACCTCGGCGACATCCGCCTCGGTGCCGAAATCGGCAATCTGCTGCTTCAGGATGGCGGAGATTTCCGCCGCACGGATTTCCATTACCTAAACCCCCTTCATCGCAAGCTGCAGGCGATGCAGCTTGCTGCGCAAGGATGCGTCCACCATGCGCGACCCGACTTTGACGATGAGGCCGCCGAGCAGGCTCGGATCGACCCGGACATCGACGGAGACCTTGCGGCCGACCGCCTTCTTCAATTGTTCGTTGACCGCTTCCAGCTGCGCGGGCGTGAGCTCCTGCGCCGCCGTCACCTGGGCCGTCACCTCGCCCCGCCGCTCGGCGAGGATCGCGAGAAAGCCGTCGATCATCCCCGGGACCGAGAAGAGCCGCCGGTTCTGGGCGACGAGGCCCAGGAAATTCTTGGTGAGCTGGGAGAACCCGGCCCCTTCGGCCACCGCCGCGATCGCCTTCGCCTGGGAGGCGCGGCTCAGCACGGGGCTGCGCATGAGGCGCGAAAGATCCGCGCTGTCCTGCATCATTGCGCGGAGCTGCCGCAGATCGGCCGCGACCTGGTCGAGCGCCTTGCGCTCGTCCGCGAGATCGAACAAAGCCTTGGCATAACGCCCGGCCAGCCCTGATACGCCTGAAGCTTCGGATGCCACGTCTAAGAGTGCCCTCGATGCCCCGCGGCGTGGGTTAGACACCGCCTCGGAGACGCTTGAAAATGATCGCTTTTCCCGCCGGTTTCGGCAAAAGGGAACCTCCGCGCGGCCACCCCCGCCCGGAAAGCGCCGGAGTATCTAACACAGGGATTGGGCGCATGCAACCGGGCCGGGAGAGCCGTTTTCGATCAAGATTGACGCAGGTTGGCGATGCGCGCGCGGGAGAAATGGACTGACGCTCCCGTCCAGGCCTCTCACAGCAAAGGCTAACCCGTCCCTCCTCCTCGGTCGTCATCCTCAGACTTGTTCCGAGGATCCATGTCTAAGCTTGCGCAGGCCTCTTGCATGGACCCTCGGAACAAGTCCGAGAGTGACGGTTAGAGAGGCGAGAAACAATGGCCCCTAAAGAAAACTGTAGGGGTCGATATCCACCTGGACCCGCACGGAATTCGGCGTCTTCACCCGTTTCAGCCAATCGCGCAGCACGGCCTGGAGGTTGATGGTCTTCTTCGCTTTCACCAGGAAACGCCGCCGGTGACGGCCGCGCAGGATGGCCAAGGGCGCCGGCGCGGGTCCCAGCACGTCGATCCCCGGCATCTGCGGCGAGGAGCGGGCGAAGGCGCGGGCGGTGAAATCGGCGCTGTCGTCGTCAGGGCCGGAGATGATGATGGCGGCGAGCCGGCCGAAAGGCGGCATGCCGTGATGCTGGCGGCCCTCGGCCTCCGCCGCCAGGAAGCGGTCGCGGCCGCCCTGGACCAGCGCCTGCATCACGGGATGCTCCGGCATGAAGGTCTGGAGCAGCACGATGCCCGGCCGTTCCTCGCGCCCCGCGCGGCCCGCGACCTGATGAAGAAGCTGATAGGTGCGCTCCGCCGCCCGCAGGTCGCCGCCCGCGAGGCCCAGGTCCGCATCGACCACGCCGACCAGGGTCAGCATGGGAAAATGGTGGCCTTTCGCCATGACCTGCGTGCCGATCAGGAGGTCGATTGCATGGTCCTCGACCCCGCGCACCAACTCGCCGATGGCGCGAGGGCCGATCATCGTATCGCTCGCCATGACCGCGACTCGGGCCTCGGGGAAGCGGAGCGCCACCTCCTCGGCCAGTCGCTCGACGCCGGGGCCGCAAGCGGCGAAAGAGCCCTCGTCCTCGCAGGAGGGGCAAGCCTTGGGGATCCGCTCCGCATGGCCGCAGTGATGGCATTGCAGCGTGCCGAGGAAACGGTGCTCCACCAGCCAGGCCGTGCAATTGGGGCATTGCATCCGATGCCCGCAGGTCCGGCAGAGCGTCAGCGGCGCATAGCCCCGGCGGTTGAGGAAGAGCATCGCCTGCTCGCCCGCCGCCAGGGTTTCGGTGAGGGCCGCGACCAGGGGCGGCGAGATGAACTTCTGCCGTTCCGGCTTTTCGCGCCGCATATCCACGAGTCGGATGGTCGGCAGCTGCGCCTCGCCATGCCGGGCCGGGAGGTGAAGGCACTCGTAACGCCCCTGCTCCACGTTCTGGAGGGTTTCGAGGGAAGGCGTCGCGGAAACCAACACAATCGGCCGCTTCAGGAGGGAGGCGCGCACCACGGCCATGTCGCGGGCGTGATAGATGACGCCCTCCTCCTGCTTGAAGGACTGGTCGTGCTCCTCGTCCACGACGATGAGGCCAAGGTCCGGGAAGGGCAGGAAAAGCGCCGACCGCGCCCCCACCACCACCTGCGCCTGTCCCTCGGCCACCGCCCGCCAGGCGGCGCGGCGTTCCGTATGACTAAGGTCGGAATGCCATTCGACCGGGCCGACGCCGAATCGGCGGGAAAAGCGCTGGAGCCATTGGCCACTCAAGGCGATTTCGGGCAGGAGAACCAGCACCTGCCGCCCTTGTTCGAGCGCCGCCGCGATGGCCGCGAAATAGACTTCCGTCTTGCCGGAGCCGGTGACGCCGTCCAGCAAGGTCACGCCGAAGCCGCCCTGACGCACCTTATCTACAAGCGCTTCCGCCGCCGTTTCCTGGTTAGGGGAAAGAATGGGACCCTGGACCCGCCAATCGGGAATTGGCGGGGGCAATCGGGCCGGGATCTCGACGGAGCCGATCATTCCCTTCTCGGCGAGACCCTTCACGACTCCGGTCCCGCAGGCCCCGAGTCGCGCCAATTCCGCGGCTGGATAGGCCGCGCCATCGACCAGGATCTCCAGGACACGCCGCCGCGCACCGGTCAGCCCCTCCGCCTTTTCGAGCGTCAGCTGGCCGGCTTCCGTGATCCGCCAGCCGGTCACCGGACGCGCGGGCAGCAGCGCGTCGGGCACCCGCATGGCCATGCGCAGCACGGAGCCCGGCGGCGAGAGCGTATATGAAGCCACCCAATCGACGAGCTGGCGCAGGTCCGAAGGCATTGGCCGCGCTGGCAGAATCTCGGCAATGGGCTTGAGCCTGCCCTCGTCCACATCCGCCGAGCCTTCGCCCCAGACGACGCCGGTCAGAAGACGTGGCCCCAAAGGCACTGTCACAAAATCGCCCGGCTTCACATTGGTGTCATCGGGCACCAGATAATCATAGGCGCCATCAAGCGGCAGGGGCAGCAGCACCCTCACCCGCCGGGGCGTTTGGCGGGCGTCGTCACTGGCAAGGCGTCCGGGCATGGTCTACACTTCATAGGACCACATCGCCCGACACGCCAGCCCATCCGCGCCAGTCCAAGCCTTCAAAGGTAGATCCCGCATGAAGTTCTTCATCGACACCGCCGACCTCGCCGAGATCCGCGACCTCGCCGCAACCGGCCTCGTCGACGGCGTGACGACCAATCCCTCGCTGGTGGCGAAGACCGGCCGCAACTTCCTGGAAGTCGTGAGAGAGATCTGCGACGTGGTTCCCGGCCCCGTGAGCGCCGAGGTCGCGGCAACCGACGTCAAGACCATGCTGCTGGAAGGCCGCAAGCTCGCGAAGATCGCCCCCAATGTGACGGTCAAGGTGCCGCTGACCCCTGATGGGCTCAAGGCCTGCAAGGCGCTGAGCGAAGAAGGCACCATGGTCAATGTGACGCTCTGCTTCTCCTCGGCCCAGGCGATCCTGGCGGCCAAGGCGGGCGCGACCTTCATCTCGCCCTTCGTCGGACGGCTCGACGATATCGGCAGCGCCGGCATGGAACTGATCAGCGACATCGTGTCGATCTATTCGAACTATCCCGAATTCAGGACGGAGGTGCTGGTCGCCTCCATCCGCAGCCCGATGCATGTGGTGGAAGCGGCCCGCATGGGCGCCGATGTCAGCACGCTGCCGCCGGCCGTGCTGCGCCAGATGTTCGCCCATCCGCTGACCGACAAGGGGCTCGCCACCTTCGTCGCCGATTGGGCGAAGACCGGCCAGTCGATCATGGATTCGCCGATGCCCGGCAAGGCCAAGGAGAAGGCCGCAAAGGTAAAGCCCGCGAAGGGCAAGGGCCGGAAGGCCACGGAGTAGGATCTTGGATCTGACGAAGGACAAGTCCCCCCTGGCCGAGGTCGCCGCTCCCGCCCCCAAGAAAGCGGCGGCGGCGCCCAAGCTCGATGACGCGGCGGTCGCGGCCTATCTGAAGGCGCATCCGGATTTCCTCCTGAAGCATCCGGGGCTTCTGGAAACCCTGACCCCGCCCGAAATGCATCGCGGGGATACGGTCGTCGACATGCAGCAGTTCATGCTGCAACGCCATCGCAGCGAGATCGCCGGGCTCAAGACCCAGCAGAGCGAACTCGTGACCTTGAGCCGGCTCAACCTCACCGGCCAGGCGCGGGTCCATGCGAGCGTGCTAGCGCTGCTGTCGGCCCAGAGCTTCGAGCATCTCATCCAGATCGTGACCACGGATCTCGCGGTCCTCCTGGACACGGATGTGGTCACCATCGGCGTCGAGACGACATCCGCCCAACCGGTGAAGATCCCCTTGAGCGGCGTGCTGCTGCTCCAGCCGGGCATGGTGGAGGCCATGCTGGGCGCGGATCGCGACGTAAGGCTCATCGCCGAGACCGATGGCGAGCCCAAGGTCTTCGGCAGCGGCGCGGGCCTGGTGAAGTCGGCCGCCTATATGCGGGTTCATGTAAGTTCCAAGGCGCCCAACGGGCTGTTGAGCCTGGGCTCCCGCAAAATCGACACCTTCCATCCCGGCCAGGGCACCGAGTTGCTGCACTTCCTGGCACGGACCCTCGCCATCGTGATCGCGGGATGGCTCGACCTCACACCGGACTGAGGCCAGGGACAAGGCCGGGACCGGAACCGGTCCCCCTCGCCCGCTTCGCCGCCGCACCCGATCTCCAGGCCGCCATCGCCGATTGGCATCGCTGGCTTACTCAGGAGCGGCGCACCTCTCCCCATACTGTCTCCGCCTATGGCAGGGATCTGATGGCCTTCCTGGACTTCCTGCTGGATCATCGAGGCGGCGCGCCCTCGCTCAACGACCTAGGGGAGATCGGCCCGACCGATTTCCGGGCCTATCTGGCACGGCGCGCGGCGGCCGATCTGCAGCGCAGTTCCACCGCCCGGGCCATGTCGGTGCTGCGCAATTTCTTCAAGTTCCTGGACCGGCGGGGACATCTCCACAATCCGGCGCTGGCGGCGGTCAGGACACCCAAGCTGCCGAGATCGGTGCCGAAGCCGCTCTCGGTCGAGGAGGCCGCGAACGCGCTCGACACCGTTGCGGAACTGGCCATGTCGCCCTGGATCGGGAAACGGGATATCGCGATCCTGACGTTGCTTTACGGCTGCGGCTTGCGGCTGTCGGAGGCGCTGGGCCTGACCCGGGCACAGGCGCCGGTGAAGCCTGGGATGCTCACGATCCTGGGCAAGGGCGGCAAGGAACGCCGCGTCCCGGTGCTGGAGGCCGTCGCCGAGGCGGTGGCGGATTATGTGGCGGCCTGTCCCTATGACGGCGGACCAGGCGAGCCCTTGTTCCTGGGTTCGCGCGGCGGGCCGCTCAATCCCCGACTGGTGCAGCGCCAGATGGCCCAGCTCCGCGGGCTTCTGGGCCTGCCGGAAACGGCGACCCCCCATTCGCTTAGGCACAGTTTCGCGACCCATCTCCTGGCCGGTGGCGGCGACCTCCGCGCGATCCAGGAATTGCTGGGCCATGCGAGCCTGACCACGACGCAGCGCTATACGGCGGTCGATTCGGCCCGGATGATGGCGGTGTATGAGAAATCACATCCGAGAGCGAAGGGCTGAAGTCCTTCTCCGCCCAAAGCGAAGCGCAGCTTCGCGCGCCGGCAGCGCAAGCTCGCTTGCGCGAAAGGCTTGGGGGGAGAAGGATTTAGGATGAGGTGGGGCGAGGGCGCTGAGGCGCCGGAGCATCGTGCCGGTGGAGAGATGCTCGGGCTTAAAGCCCGCCCTCGCCCCACCTCACCCCGGCCCTCTCCCCCCAAGGGGCGGAGAGGGAGATCTGGGGAGAACCGGCAACAATCACCCCAACCCGAACCAGCCCTTCACGCGCTCCTCGGATTTTTCCACCATGCCGCCGAGCTTGGGATAGCGCCGCTTCAGCCGATCCAACAGGCGGCGCGGCCAATGCTGGACCTGGGCCAGCAACAAAAGGCCGATCACCAGGAACAGGATGCCCTGGAGGAACGGCAGGAACAGGCCCAGGATTCCCAGAAAGATGAAGAACCAGCCGGCGATGAGGATCGCCCAGCGTTTCCAGGCGGGCCTCGCATCCTTCTCGGAGGACGCTGCTTTTTCTGAAGACATGCCCTCAGATGTGGATGGCGCGTCCCATCACGGCAAGGGCCGCTTCCTTCACGGATTCGTTCAAGGTCGGATGGGCATGGACCGTGCGGGCGATATCCTCTGAGGAGGCGCGGAACTCCATGGCCAAGGCGGCTTCGGCGATCAGGGTCCCGGCGTCGGGGCCGATGATATGGACGCCCAGCACCCGGTCGGTCTTGGCGTCGGCCAGGATCTTCACGAAACCGTCCGTGTCGCCATTGGCGCGGGCGCGACTCGTGGCGGTGAAGGGGAACTTGCCGACCTTATAATCGACGCCGGCCGTCTTCAGGTCTTCCTCGGTCTTGCCCACGGAACCCACCTCGGGCCAAGTGTAGATCACGGCCGGGATGGCGTCGTAGTCGATATGGGAATGCTGGCCGGCGATGCCCTCGACCGCGACGACGCCCTCCTCCTCGCCCTTATGCGCGAGCATGGGGCCGGGGATCACGTCGCCGATGGCATAGATGCCGGGGACATTGGTCTGGAACTTGGCATCGACCTTGATCCGGCCGCGATTGTCGCGCTCCACGCCGACCGCATCGAGGCCCAGGCCCTCGGTAAAGGGACGCCGCCCGATGGAGACCAGGACCACATCGGCCTTCAGTTCCTCCTGGGCGCCGCCGGCGGCGGGCTCCAGGGTCAGGGTCACGCCGTCCTTGGCTTTCTTCGCGCCCACGACTTTGACGCCGAGCTTGAAGTTGAAGCCCTGCTTGCCGAGCAGGCGTTGCAGCATTTTCGCGGTCTCAAGGTCCATGCCGGGCGTGATGCGGTCGAGGAATTCCACCACCGTCACTTCCGCGCCCAAGCGCCGCCAGACCGACCCCAGTTCAAGCCCGATATAGCCGGCACCCACCACCACGAGATGCTTCGGCACCTTCGCCAGCGCGAGCGCGCCCGTGGAGGTCACGATCTGCTTTTCGTCGGTCTCGACGCCAGGCAGCGGCGTGCTTTCGGAGCCGGTGGCGATCAGGATCGACTTCGCCTCTATATCGCCCACGCCTTCGACGGTCAGCTTACCGGGGGCGGTGATCGTCGCCTTGCCCTTGAGCCAGGCGATCTTGTTCTTCTTGAAGAGGAATTCGATGCCCTTAGTGAGGTCGCCGACCACTTTGTCCTTGCGGGCCATCATGGTGGGAAGATCGAGCGACACGCCCTCGACCTTGATGCCATGGACCGCCAAGGCGTGGCTCGTCTCCTCGAAGCGTTCGGAGGATTGCAGCAGCGCTTTCGACGGGATGCAACCGATGTTGAGGCAGGTGCCGCCGAGAGTCGAGCCCTTCTCGACGCAAGCCGTCTTCAAGCCCAGTTGCGCGGCCCGGATCGCGGCGACATAGCCGCCGGGGCCTGCGCCGATCACCACCAGATCGTAAGTCTCGGCCATGGTCGCGCCTTCCTCAGACGTCGAAGAGCATGCGTTCGGGATCCTCGATGCATTCCTTCACCCGCACCAGGAAGGTGACGGCCTCGCGGCCGTCCACGATGCGATGGTCGTAGGACAGCGCCAGATACATCATCGGCCGGATCTCGATCTTGTCGCCGATCGCCATGGGCCGCTTCTGGATCTTATGCATGCCGAGGATGCCGGACTGCGGCGGGTTGAGGATCGGGGTCGACATCAAAGACCCATAGATCCCGCCGTTGGTGATGGTGAAGGTGCCGCCCATCAGCTCGTCGACCGAGAGCTTTCCGTCCCGCGCCTTGCGGCCCAATTCGGCGATCTTCTTCTCGATATCGCCGAAGCCCATCTGGTCCGCGTCGCGCACGACGGGCACCACGAGGCCCTGCTCGGTCCCCACCGCGACGCCGATGTCGTAGTGGTTCTTGTAGATGATGTCCTCGCCGTCGATCTCGCCGTTGACGGCGGGCAGTTCCTTCAAGCCGACGATGCAGGCCTTGGTGAAGAGCGACATGAAGCCCAGCCGCACGCCGTGCTTCTTCTCGAAGCTGTCGCGGTAGCGTTCCCGCAGCGCCATGACATTAGTCATGTCCACTTCGTTGAAGGTCGTCAGCATGGCCGCCGTGTTCTGGGCGTCCTTCAGGCGCTCGGCGATGCGCTTCCGAAGCCGGGTCATGCGGACCCGCTCCTCCCGCTCGCCCAGCGCGCGGGGCTGATGCGGAGCGGGCGCGGGTTTCGGGGCGGGAGCGGCGGCCGGGGCCGGGGCGGACGCGGCGGCGAGCACATCGCCTTTGGTCAGCCGCCCATCCTTGCCAGTAGCCGCGATCTGCGTCGGATCGACCTTGGTCTCCTCGACCAGCTTGCGCACGGCGGGGCCGGACCGGTCCACGGCAGCAGATTGGGCTGGCGCGGGCTGAGGCGCGGCCTTCGTTTCGGCCTTCGTTTCGGCCTTCGGCGCGGCGGGTGCTGCCGCGACCTTGCTCCCCGCATCGCCGATGATGCCGAGCAGCGCGCCGATGGGCAGCGTCGTGCCCTCCGCTGCGCTGATTTCCGTCAGCACGCCATCGGCGGTCGCGGAGATTTCCTGGGTCGCCTTGTCGGTCTCAAGCTCGACGATGGGATCGTCAACCTTCACCGCGTCGCCTAGTTTCTTCAGCCATTTGGCGACCGTCACTTCGGTCACCGACTCGCCTACCGCTGGAACCTTGATCTCGGTCGTCATGGGTTACACCCCTGGAGGGTTCAGCCGACGGTCAAAGCCTCGTCGACGAGTTTCGCCTGCTCGGCGTTATGCCGTTTCATAAGTCCTGTCGCGGTGGCGGCCGCCTCGGGCCGTCCGACGTAACGGGGTCGCTTGGCCTTGACGTCGAGCGCCGTGAGGCAATTCTCGATGCGGCGGTCCACATAGGTCCAAGCGCCCGCGTTCATGGGCTCCTCCTGGCACCAGACCACATCCGCATGAGTATAACGCTTGATGACCTCGGGCAGGCTCTTGTTGGGGAAAGGCGTCAATTGCTCGATGCGGATCAAGGCCACGTCGTCGATCTTGCGCTCGCGCCTTGCGTGCAGCAGATCGAAATAGACCTTGCCGGTGCAGAGAACCACGCGCTTCACCTTCTCGTCCGGCACCAGGCCGTCGATCTCATGGATGACGCGGTGGAAGGAAGTGCCCGGCCCCATCTCGCTCAAGGGGCTCGCGACCTCCGGGCTGCGGAGCAGCGACTTCGGCGTCATGATGATGAGCGGCTTGCGGAAATTGCGGCGCAACTGGCGGCGCAACGCATGGAAGTAATTGGCCGCCGTGGTCAGGTTGCAGGCCTGGAAATTGTCCTCGCCATAGAGCGCGAGGAAACGCTCCAGCCGCGCCGAGCTATGTTCCGGCCCCTGCCCCTCGTAGCCATGCGGCAGCAGCAGCACGAGGCCCGACATGCGCAGCCACTTCGCCTCGCCCGAGGCGATGAATTGGTCGATGATGACCTGGGCGCCATTGGTGAAGTCGCCGAATTGCGCTTCCCAGAGCACGAGCGTCCGGGGCTCGGCAAGGCTGTAGCCGTATTCGAAGCCCAGAACCGCCGCCTCGGAAAGCGGGCTGTCGATGATCTCGAACCGCTCCTGGTCGGGACGGACGTGATCGATGGGCATGTAGCGCTCTTCGGTCTCCTGATCGACCAGGACCGCGTGGCGCTGGGAGAAGGTGCCGCGACCCGAATCCTGGCCGGAGAAGCGCACATGCGTCCCCTCGGTGCAGAGGGTCCCGAAGGCCAGGGCCTCGGCGGTCGCCCAGTCGATCCCCTCGCCCGTCTCGATCGACCGGCGCTTGGCCTCGAGCTGGCGCGCGATCTTGCGGTTGAGGTTGAAGCCCTCGGGCACGGTCGTCAGCGCCGTCCCGACTTCATGGAGCAGTTCCATCGACACGGCGGTCTCGCCGCGCCGGTCGTCGCCCGAGGCCACGGCAAGGCCGGTCCACACGCCTTCCAGCCAATCGGCCTTGTTGGGCTTGTAGCTCTTGGCCGCCTCGAACTGGCCGTCGAGATAGGCCAGGAACTTGTCCGTCATCCCGTCGGCCTCTTCCTGGGACATCACGCCCTCGGCGACGAGACGGTCGGCGTAGATCTTCCGGGTCGTCGGCTGGGCGTCGATCTTGCGGTACATGAGCGGCTGGGTGAAGGCCGGCTCGTCCGCCTCGTTGTGCCCGGCGCGGCGGTAGCAGAACATGTCCACCACCACGTCCTTCTTGAAGCGGTAGCGGTATTCCGTGGCGATCCGCGAGACATGGACCACCGCTTCCGGATCGTCGCCGTTGACGTGGAAGATCGGCGCCTGGGTCGCCTTGGCGATGTCGGAGGGATAGGGGCTGGAGCGCGCGTAGCTCGGGCTGGTGGTGAAACCGATCTGGTTGTTCACCACGAAATGGACCGTGCCGCCGGTGCGATAGCCCTTGAGTTCGGAAAGCTCGAGCGATTCGGCGACCAGGCCTTGGCCCGCGAAGGCCGCGTCGCCATGCATCAGCAGGCCAACGACTTCGTCGCGCGCGGTGTCCTTGCGCTGACGCTGCTTGGCGCGGACCTTGCCGAGAACCACCGGATTGACGGCTTCCAGATGCGAGGGGTTGGCGGTCAGCGAGAGATGGACGCTGTTGCCGTCGAACTCCCGGTCGGTCGAGGTGCCGAGATGGTATTTGACGTCGCCCGACCCCTGCACGTCGTCGGGGTTCGCGGGATTGCCCTGGAATTCGGAGAAGAGCGCCGCGAAGGGCTTGCCCATGACATTGGTCAGCACGTTGAGCCGGCCGCGATGGGGCATGCCGATCACCAATTCGCGCATGCCCAATTGGCCGCCGCGCTTGATCACCTGCTCCAGCGCCGGGATCAGCGATTCCGCCCCTTCGAGCCCGAAGCGCTTGGTGCCCGTGTAGCGCCGGTCGAGGAATTTTTCGAGCGTCTCGGCCACCGTCAGGCGCTCCAGGATCGCCTTCTTGCCTTCGACGGTGAATTTCACCTGGTTGTGGCGGCCTTCGAAATGCTCCTGCACCCAGGCCTTCTCGACCGGATCGGAGATATGCATGTATTCGAGGCCGATGGTGCCGCAATAGGTCTGGCGAAGTTCGGTCAGGATCTCGTTGAGGGTCGCGACCTGGAAGCCGAGCATTCCGTTGAGGAAAATCGGCCGGTCGCCGTCCGCCGCCGTGAAGCCGTAGCTCGCCGGATCGAGTTCGGGGTTCTCGTCATGCTGGGCGAGGCCCAGGGGATCGAGGTTCGCGCGCAGATGGCCGCGCACCCGATAGGAACGGATGAGCTGAAGCGCCCGGATCGAAAAGGTAACTTCCTGGCGGATCTGCTCCAGGCTGGCGCCGGTCCCTGTCGCCGTCGCCCCGTCCGCCGTGGGGACGGAAACCGCGGCCCCATTTCCACCATGCCCATTGCCGCCCTGGCCATTGTTGCCCTGCCCGTTGCCGAGCACCTTGGTCTGGCGCGGCGCCCAGGCGGGTCCCTCGAAATCGGCGGCGAGATCGGACTCGAGGTCGGCCATATCGGCGAAGACCCTCTGCCAGCTTTCATCGACCGAGGATTTATCTTCCAGGTAACGGGCGTAGATCTCGGCCAGAAAGGTCGAGTTGGGGCCATAGAGGAAGGAGGTATCAGCGGGCTGAGGCATGATCGGTTTCCGATGTCCCTGCGCGATTGGGGCTATCCCGGAAGATGGGGAGATGCCCGCCCTCGACTAGATGACCCGATACGGTATCAGCATTGCAATGATGTGATAACGGGGCGAAACACATTTCCGCCCCGTTTTTCTCACATGGTTCCCGAGACTTAGGCCTTGCCTTCCGCCTGGAGCTTCTTGGCGGCGGCCATCAGGCCCTTGACGGACTCGACGGAGGCGTCGAATGCCTTCTGCTCTTCGGGGTTGAGCGTGATCTCGACGATCTTCTCCACGCCGCCCGCGCCGATCACCACCGGCACGCCGACATAGATGTCCTTGACGCCATATTGGCCGGTCAGCAGCGCCGCGCAGGGCAGCACGCGCTTCTTGTCCTTGAGGAAGGATTCCGCCATGGCAATGGCCGAGGAGGCCGGGGCGTAGAAGGCCGAACCGGTCTTCAGGAGACCGACGATCTCGGCGCCGCCGTCACGGGTGCGCTGGACGATCTTGTCGAGCTTCTCCTGGGTGGTCCAGCCCATCTTCACGAGGTCCGGCAGCGGGATGCCCGCAACCGTCGAATAGCGCACCAGCGGCACCATGGTGTCGCCATGGCCGCCGAGCACGAAGGCGGTGACGTCTTCCACGGAGACATTGAACTCTTCCGCCAGGAAATGGCGGAAACGGGCGCTATCCAGCACGCCAGCCATGCCGACGACGCGCTCGGCCGGAAGGCCCGAGGCTTCGCGCATGATCCAGACCATGACGTCCAGCGGATTGGTGATGACGATGACGAAGGCGCCGGGGCAATGCTGCTTGATCGCCTGGCCGACGGAGGTCACGACCTTGGTGTTGATGCCGATAAGGTCGTCGCGGCTCATGCCGGGCTTGCGCGGCACGCCGGCGGTGACGATCACCACATCGGCTCCGGCAATGGCGGAATAATCGCTGGCGCCCGTCAGATTGGCGTCGAAGCCTTCGACCGGACCGGCCTGGGAGAGATCGAGCGCCTTGCCCTGGGGAATGCCGTCGACGATGTCGAAAAGCACGACGTCGCCCAAATCCTTCATCCCTGCCAGCAGGGCCAGCGTCCCACCGATCTGCCCGGCGCCGACCAGCGCGATCTTCTTGCGTGCCATAACGACCTCTTGAGAGTTCCGCTGCCCGCCGCTTCGCGGGCCGGCGCGGGTTTACCGCGAATCAGGGGCAGGAGCAAGGCTGGCAGATAATTTACAGCTATGCGGGAAGGGGTGAGGAGGCAATATCACGCCGACTGCTTTTATGGAGCGCTCGGCCTCAATATCGTCATCCTCGGGTTTAGCCCGAGGATCCACGAAGGTGTTTGCCCGCCACCCGACGGAACCAAGCCACCACTTAGTCGTGGATCCTAGGGCCAAGCCCTAGGATGACGTTGCATGTATAGGTGAGGGAGGTAACGTTCGGAGATGAAAGGCGGCTGGGTTTACATCATGACCAATCGGCCGGACGGCACGCTCTACATTGGCGTCACCAGCGACCTTCCGCACCGCATTTGGCAGCATCGTGAAGAGGTTGCGGAGGGCTTCACCAAACAACATGGCCTGAAGCTTCTCGTCTACGCTGAACGCCACGACGAGATCGCCACCGCCATCCAGCGTGAAAAATCCCTCAAACGCTGGCCCAGAGCGTGGAAGGTCCGCCTCATCCACGAGCAGAACCCGGAATGGGCGGACCTCTATCACAACCTAGCAGGCGGCGTCTGAATCACGCCTTCTCGAGCAGCGACTCGAGCATCCAGGCGGCCTTTTCGTGCAGTTCGATCCGGCCCGTCGCCAGATCCGCCGTGCCGACGTCGTCGTACTTTTCGGCCACATCGACGACGTTCTTGCAGGACTTGGCGGCGGCGCGGTTGCCCTCGGCCAGGAGGCGGATCATCTCGTCGGTCTTGGGCGTGCCGCTGGCTTCGGAGATCGTGGCGAGCTTCAGGAGTTCCGCAAAACTCGTCGGCGCGCGCTCGCCCAGGGCGCGGGTGCGCTCGGCGATGATGTCGGCCGCATCGTGCAGCTCGGTATATTGCTCCTCGAAGAGCTTGTGCAATTCGACGAAGCGCGGCCCCACGACGTTCCAGTGAAACCCGTGCGTGCGCATGTAGAGCACATAGGTATCGGCCACGAGCTTGTTGAGCGCCTCGCCGATTTCCTTGCGGCCGGCTTCGTTGGTCATATAGGCGGTAGCCATATCCTTATTCCTTCTAGGGGTTGAGGGATGGGTGAATGGGGGCAGGGTCAACCCGCGGCGGAACGGTTACGCGGCGAGGCTTTCCTCGCCGTCCAGGGTTGCGGCGATGGCATGGACGACCGAGGCGATGCGCACCGCTTGCTGGATCGCCTGATGAGAAACGCCCGCCTTGCGCAAAACCTGGTCATGGGCATCGATGCATTTGCCGCAGCCATTGATCGCCGAGACCGCGAGCGACCACAGCTCGAAGTCCACCCGTTCAACTCCCGGATTGCCGATAATGTTCATTCGGAGTTGGGCGGGCAGCTTCGCGTAGTCGGGATGCGAGGCCAGATGGACGAAGCGGTAGTAGATGTTGTTCATCGCCATGATCGAGGCCGCCGCCTTCGTCGCCTTGGCGGCTTCCGGGGTGAGCTTCTCGGCGGCATCGGCCGAGACGGCTGCGATGAGGGCGGCGTTGCGCGACGCGAGCGCCGTGGCCAGGAACGCGCCCCAGCGCTGCTGCTCGGTCAAGGTCTGGTCGTTGAGCAGCGATGAGAGGTTGAGCTTCAGGTCCTTGGCATAGTCGGGAAGTTGTTCCCGGATTATGTCGAGTTTCATGGTTTTCTCCTTGTCTACTGAAAGTCCCGGGCGAGTCCCTCTCCGCCTGGCCGGCAGCGCAAGCTCGCTTGCGCGAGAGGCTGGGGGAGAGGGATTAGGGTGAGGTGGGTGGATAGGCTTGGCTCAATCTCACCGACCTACCTCACCCTTCCCGCTATCGCGGGTCCCTTCCCTCTCCCTCCGCAAGCGGCCGGAGAGGGACAAACCCTTGCCTTCAAGCCGCCAGCGTGTCCTCGCCCTTCTGCCAATTGCAGGGGCAAAGCTCGTCGGTCTGGAGGGCGTCGAGCACCCGCAGAACTTCCTGCGGATTGCGGCCCACGCTGAGGTCGTTCGCCGAGGCGAAGCGGACGACGCCCTGGGGATCGACGATGAAGGTGGCGCGGAGACACACGCCCTCGTTCTTCTCCAGGATGCCGAGCGCCGTGCTCAATTCCCGCTTGATGTCGGCGAGCCAGGGGAAGCTCACCTTGCCGAGGTCTTCCCGGCTTTGCCGCCAGGCGAGATGAACGAAATCGCTGTCGGTCGAGAGGCCGAGCAATTGGGCGTCGCGGTCGGCGAAGTCACCGGCGATCTCGTTGAAGCCGACGATCTCGGTCGGGCAGACGAAGGTGAAATCCTTGGGCCAGGCGAAGACCACCAGCCATTTGCCGGCATAGGTCTCGTTGGTCACGGGCGTGAAGGCCTTGGCAAGGTCGGTGCCGTTCTGGGCGGTGAGGGCGAATTGGGGGAAGTTGTCGCCGATGGTCAGCATGTCTGGTTTCTCCTACAGATTAGAACGCTTCCAATGAACAGCAATGTGGCCCCTCCCCCTTGATAGATCCAATGGATAGTTCCTATATTCTCCATCGAGAAAATCTATGATCCAGCTTCCCAGCCTTCAGCAGCTCCGCTTCCTCTGCGCCCTTGCCGAGCACCGGCATTTCGGCCGCGCGGCGGAGGCCTGCGCGGTCACTCAACCCACCCTCAGTGCCGGTATCCAGGAACTGGAAGCCAGGCTCGGCGTGTCGCTGGTCGAGCGGAGCCGGCGCAACATCCTGCTGACGTCCCTGGGCGAGGAGATCCTGACCCGAGCCCGCCGGCTGCTGCGCGACGCGGAGGACCTGACAGAGGTGGCCAGGGGTGGACACGAGCCTTTGAGCGGCCCCCTGCGCCTCGGCGTCATCCCGACCATCGGGCCTTATCTGCTGCCGCCCCTGATGCGCGGGCTGAAGGAGGCTTTCCCGAAATTGCAGCTTTATCTGCGCGAGGAGCAGTCGGCCCCGCTCATGGAGAAGCTTCAGTCGGGCCAGCTCGACTTGGCGTTGCTCGCCCTGCCCTACGATCTGGGCGACGCGGCGTCGATGGTGCTGGGCAAGGACGACCTTGTCGTGGCGCTGCCCAAGGATCATCCGCTGGCATCCCGCAAAAGGATCGAGCGGGACCAGCTCGTGGGCCAGCCGCTGCTGATGCTGGAGGACGGGCATTGCCTGCGCGAGCATGCTCTCGAAGCCTGCAGCCTGGCCGGCCCCGACCGGAACGAGGTCTTCCAGGGGACCAGCGTCAAGACCCTGGTGGAAATGGCGGCCAGCGGGCTCGGCCTGACCTTGCTGCCGCGCATGGCCGTGGCTTCGGAGATCGCCGCCGACAGCCGCCTGACGGTGCGGCCGCTGGCCTCCGACGCCCCGGCCCGCACGCTGGCCCTCGCCTGGCGACGCAGCGCCAGCCGCAAGGAGGATTTCCGCACCCTCGGCCGCCATATCGCCAAGGTGCTCGCGGACCTGCCCTAGTCCCTGCCCCGGCAAGAAACAGGTAGAGCCGGGGCAGCGGCCCATGCGACACCCCTTGGCATGACTATCCGCACCACCATGAGCGCCGTCGATTGGGCGCTGCTGATCTTTCTCTCGATCCTCTGGGGCGGGTCCTATTTCTTCGGCAAGACGGCGCTGGCGGAGATCGGGCCGCTGACCTTGACCTTCGCGCGCTTCGTTCCGGCCGCGCTGACGCTTTATCTCGCCTGCAGGATCATGGGGCATCGGATGCCGACCGATGCCCGCGCCTGGGGGGCGTTCCTGGTGATGTCGCTGCTCAACAATTCCCTGCCCTATGCGCTGATCGCCTGGAGCCAGACCCATATCGAGAGCGGGCTTGCCTCGATCCTCAATGCCTCGACGCCGATCTTTGGCGCGGTGCTGGCCCATTTTCTCACCACCGACGAGCGGCTGACCGCGAACCGGCTTATCGGCGTGCTGCTGGGTTTCGTCGGGGTGGCCCTGCTGATCGGCCCCGGCGCCCTGAAGGGACTAGGGGTCGATGGCCTGGCGGAACTGGCGGCTCTGACCGCGGCCTTTCTTTACGGCTGCGCGGGAGTTTATGGGCGGCGCTTCCGGGGCCAGCCGGCGCTGGTCACAACGACCGGCACGATCTTCATGGGCGCGGTTCTGGCCCTGGTCCCGGCGCTTTATGTCGAGCACCCCTGGACCCTCCATCCGGGGCCAAGCACCTGGGCCGCCGTCGGCGCGCTGACCTTCCTCAGCACGGCGCTGGGCTATGTGATCTTCTACCGGGTCATGGCGAGTTCGGGCGGCACCAATATCCTGCTCGTGACCCTGCTCGTGCCCGTCAGCGCCCTGATCCTGGGCATGCTGTTCCTGGGCGAAGAGCCCTCGCCGCTCTCCTTCGGCGGCATGGCGCTCATTTTCCTGGGCCTCGCCGCGATCGACGGGCGGCTGCCGAGGGCGCTGGGGTTGATGCGAGAGCGGAGTTATTGACCCGGCAGATGCGCGGCGAGGTCGAGGCGACTCGCGACGTCATGAAACCGTTTGTCTCTCGTCCAAACGGTAAGATGCCCCAGCCTCGCCGAGGCGAGGAGATGGGCATCGACATAGCCGATACCCAGACCAGCAAGCTTATGGTGAGTAACGAAATATAGCAGTTCCCGATCGGATACGGCGCTCGCTTGAGGTAACCCCTGCAACGCGTCGAGCACGCGATCCCGGTGCTTCAAATTGCCCAGCGCAAGCTCCCCGATCACGCAGGGATGCGCCACGACCTGCCCGGCATCGAGCAGGTTCGCGAGGGTCGCATCGTGTTGGCGGAGATGGTCGATCCAGACCGAGGTATCGACCAGGATCACGCAGGATCCCTGCGCCGCGGCGAAGCCTGAAGATCCGGTTCGCTCCCGCCAAGCCGTGCAAGGCGGCGGGCGCTTTCCCGCTCGATCAATGCCTTAAGGGCTTCGCGAACCAGCGCGGACTTTTCTTGTAGCCCGGTAAAGGCCTGTGCCTTCGCAAGCAAATCGTCGTCGAGTGCCAAAGTAGTCCGCATCGCATCTCTCCCGAGGCACGATATATAGCATCATTTGATGCTAACTCCAATGCCCGGCGAGGATATAATCCGCGCTCTGCATCTCCATGAGGCGCGAGACCGTGCGCTCGAATTCGAAGGCGCCTTCGCCGGCTTGGTAGATCTCCTCGGGCGGAACGGCGGCGGAAGCGATGAGGTTGCCATGGGCCTCATAGAGCGTGTCGATCAGGATGTTGAACCGCTTGGCCTCGTTGCGTTTCTCGAAGCTCAATTGCGGGATGCCCTCGACGATCACGGTATAGAAGGTCTCGGCGATGGCGATGAAATCGGCGGGACCCAGGGGCCGGGCGCAAAGCTCGTCGAAAGTGAACCAGGCGGTGGTCTTGGCGGCCCGGGGGATCCGCAACTCGCGGCCCTGGACCTTCAGGGTCCGGGGCTCCGGCGTCGCGTCGTCGGTCAGTTCGGCGAAAAGCTTGGCGATCTCGCGATGGGAGGCCTCGTCGGGCGGCACGAAATAGACCTGTCGGCCCGCGATCCGGGCGAGGCGGTAGTCGAGGCCGCTGTCCAGTTCCAGAACGTCGATCTTTTCCTTCAGCAGCGCGATGAAGGGCAGGAAACGCTCCCGCTGCAGCCCGCCCTTGTAGAGATCGTCCGGCCGCCGGTTGGAGGTCGCCACGATCACCACCCCCGCCGCGAAAAGCGCGGTGAAGAGCCGCCCCAGGATCATGGCGTCGGCGATATCCACCACATGGAATTCGTCGAAGCAGAGAAGCGTCGCCTCCTCGGCGATGGCCCTGGCGACGGGCTCGATGGGATCGCCCTTGGTCTTCAAGGCGTGGATGCGCTTATGGACATCCAGCATGAAGGAATAGAAATGGACGCGCTTCTTCTTCTCCACGGGGGCGGTCTGGAAGAAGAGGTCCATGAGCATGGTCTTCCCCCGCCCGACCTTGCCGACGAGATAGAGACCCAGCGGCGGCTCGTCCTTGTGGCTCGCCAGCCCCAGCCGCGCGCGCCAGCCCGAGACCGTGCCCGGCTTATACTCCCTCAGCGCCCGGGCGAGGCTCTGCAGCTTTTCAACCGCCAGAAGCTGGTTGGGGTCGGCCTTGAGCTCTCCCATCTCGCGTTTCGCGCGATAGAGAGCCATCGGTCCCATGTCGGGGGAGAATTGGTCGGAAGTCGAGAGGGCCATGGAGGGCGGAAGTGATGGCGAAAAATGAGGCGGGTGGCAAGCGTCTTAGGCCCCCGCCCCCGCCTTCAACTCCGCCAGCTTCACCATGACCCAGAGCGCGCGGTTCGCGGGCGTGGGGATCCCAAGTTCCTCGCCCTTCTTCACCACATGGCCGTTGAGGTAGTCGATCTCGCTGGGCTTGGCCCGCGCCACATCCTGGGCGGTCGAGGAATATTGGGCGGGCATGCTGCGGGAGAGCGCCAGCACGCTGTCGATCACATCCGCCGGGACATTGATCCCGAGACGTCCCGTCACGGCCCGGATTTCGGCGATCACATCCCGCATGAGGTCAGGCACGCCCTGAACCGGGACAATCTGCCCATAGGGAAGCTGCGCCACGGCCGAGAGCGCGTTGTAGCAGCAGTTCATCACGAGCTTCGTCCAAAGCGCATCGGCCACATTGGGCGATTGCTTCGTCGGCACGCCTGAAGCGGTGAATTCCTTTTCGATGGCGTCGCCGGCCGGGCAGATCCCGATGGCGAGATCGCCGCGACCGTGCAGCCGGACATGGCCGGGTCCCGGCATGTCGGTCGCCACATAGACCGCCACCGGCACCACCGGGCGGCCGAGCACCGCCGACAGCCGTTCCGGATTATCGACGCCGTTCTGGAGGCTGAGGATCGTGGTTTCGGGCTTCAAGTGCGGCGCGATGGCCGTACCTGCGGCGGCGGTATCCGTGGATTTCACGCAGAAAAGCACGACATCCGCGCCCGCGATACCGCAGGCTTCGGTGGTGGCGTTGAGCTTCACGATCTCGCGGCCCTTGGCGGTTTCGAGGATGAGGCCTTGCGCCTGGATCGCGGCGACATGCTGCGGCCGGGCGATGAGGGTCACCGCATGACCGCCCTTCGCCAGCATCGCCCCGAAGTAGCAACCGACCGCGCCGGCACCCATGACGGCTATTTTCATGGCATTTCCTCCGAGTGCTCACCCTCACCCTTCCCGCTATCGCGGGCCCCTTCCCTCTTCCAAGCCTGGGAGAGGGTGCCCGACAGGGCGGGTGAGGGTCTTTTAGGCGAGGTGAACGTCGGTGGCTTCTACCGCCGCTCCACCATCAGCTTCTTGATCTCGGCGATGGCCTTGGCGGGGTTCAGCCCCTTGGGGCAGGTCTTGGTGCAGTTCATGATCGTGTGGCAGCGATAGAGCCGGAACGGATCCTCCAGCGCGTCCAACCGCTCGCCGGTCTTCTCGTCGCGGCTGTCGGCGATCCAGCGATAGGCCTGGAGCAGAACGGCGGGGCCGAGATAGCGCTCGCCGCTCCACCAATAGCTGGGGCAGCTCGTGGTGCAGCAGAAGCAGAGAATGCATTCCCAGAGCCCGTCGAGCTTCTCGCGCTCCGCGACCGACTGCGACCGCTCGCTGTCCGGCGGCGGGGTGGTGTCGGTTTCGAGCCAGGGCTTCACCGAATGGTACTGCGCATAGATCTGCGTCAGGTCCGGCACGAGGTCCTTGATGACCGGCATATGCGGCAGGGGATAGATCTTCACATCGCCCTTGCATTCGTCGATCGACTTGAGACACGCCAGCGTATTGGTCCCGTCGATGTTCATCGAGCAGGACCCGCAGATCCCCTCGCGGCAGGAACGCCGGAAGGTCAGCGTGGTGTCGACCTCGTTCTTGATCTTGATGAGGGCGTCCAACACCATCGGCCCGCATTGATCGAGATCGATCTCATAGGTGTCGAGATGCGGGTTCTGCCCGTCGTCGGGGCTCCAGCGGTAGATCTTGAAGGACTTGACCCGCTTGGCCCCCGCAGGAGCCTTGTAGGTCGTGCCCGTGCCGACCTTGGAGTTCGCGGGAAGCGTGAATTCAGCCATGTCGAAATCTCTCCAACAAGCGCGCTTAGTAGACGCGCGCCTTGGGCGGGAAGGTCTGCACTTCGTTGCTCAACGTATTGAGATGCACCGGGCGGTAGTCGATCTTGACCTCGGTCGGGCCAGTGAGCCAAGCCGCCGTGTGCTTCATCCAATTGACGTCGTCGCGATCCGGGAAATCCTCATGCGCGTGAGCGCCCCGGCTTTCCGTGCGGTTGGCGGCGGAATGGAGCGTCACCACGGCCTGGGCCAGGAGATTGTCCAGCTCCATCGATTCCAGAAGATCGGTGTTCCAGATCAGCGAGCGGTCGTTGATCCCCATGTCCTCGCGGGATTTCACCACGTCGTGGATCTTGCGCACGCCGTCTTCCAGGGTCTTGGTCGTGCGGAACACGGCGCAATCGCTCTGCATCACCTTCTGCATGGTGAGGCGGATCTCGCCGGACTTGGTGCCACCCTTGGCGTTGCGCACCTTGTCGAGCCGGGCCAGGGCCTCGTCGCCCGCATTGGCCGACAGCGTCTTATGCTTGCCGCCCGGGGTCACGATCTTGGCGGCCTGAAGCGCTGCCGCGCGGCCGAAGACGACGATATCCAGGAGCGAATTGGTGCCGAGGCGGTTCGCGCCATGGACCGAGACGCAGGCCGCCTCGCCGATGGCCATCAAGCCTGGAACCACCTTGTCCGGATCGCCCGGAACCGGGTTCAGGACCTCGGCGTGAACGTTGGTCGGGATGCCGCCCATGTTGTAATGGACCGTGGGCAGGATCGGGATCGGCTCGCGGGTCACTTCGACGCCGGCGAAGATCTTCGCGGTCTCGGAGATGCCGGGCAGCCGCTCGTGCAGCACCGAAGGCTCCAGATGCTCCAGATGGAGCATGATGTGGTCCTTCTGGGGACCGCAGCCGCGGCCCTCGCGGATTTCGATGGTCATGGCGCGGCTGACCACGTCGCGCGACGCCAGATCCTTGGCCGAGGGGGCATAGCGCTCCATGAAGCGCTCGCCCTCGGAATTGGTCACATAGCCGCCCTCGCCGCGCGCGCCCTCGGTGATGAGGCAGCCCGCGCCGTAGATGCCGGTCGGGTGGAACTGGATGAACTCCATGTCCTGGAGCGGCAGGCCGGCGCGGAGCACCATGGCGTTGCCGTCGCCGGTACAGGTATGGGCGGAGGTACAGGAGAAATAGGCGCGGCCGTAACCGCCCGTCGCCAGCACCACCTGATGGGCGCGGAAGCGATGCATGGTGCCGTCTTCCAGGCACCAGGCCATGACGCCGCGACAGGCGCCCTCCTCGTCCATGATGAGGTCGAGGGCGAAATACTCCACGAAGAACTGCGCCTGATGCTTCAGGCACTGCTGGTAGAGCGTATGGATGATCGCATGGCCGGTGCGGTCGGCGGCGGCGCAGGCGCGCTTGGCCATGTCCTTGCCGTAGTCGGTGGTATGGCCGCCGAAGGGGCGCTGATAGATCTTGCCCTCTTCCGTGCGGGAGAAGGGCACGCCGAAATGCTCAAGCTCGACGACGGCGGGAATGGCCTCGCGGCACATGTATTCGATCGCGTCCTGGTCGCCGAGCCAGTCGGAGCCCTTGACGGTGTCGTACATATGCCAGCGCCAGTCGTCCTCGCCCATGTTGCCGAGCGCGGCGCCGATGCCGCCCTGGGCCGCCACGGTGTGGCTGCGGGTCGGGAACACTTTGGTGAGGCAGGCGGTCTTCAAACCAGCCGCCACCATGCCGAGCGTCGCGCGCAAACCCGCGCCGCCGGCCCCCACCACCACGACGTCGAACGTGTGGTCGATGATCGGGTAAGCCTGGGCCATCTTCAATCAGCCTCCAAAACCGACGCGCAGCACCGCATAGATGCCGGCAACCGCGAGCAGAACCGTGACGAGTTTCAGCGACACCAGGGACGCGATCTTCGCCTTCTCGCAATGGACATAATCTTCCAGCACCACCTGCACGCCGAGCATGGCGTGATAGAGAGCGGATCCTAGGAAGAGGATCATCAGGATCGAGGGTCCTGGAACCCGCAGCCAGGCATGAACCGCCTCATAGCTGCCGCCGACGCCGGCGACCGAAATCGCGAACCAGAGCGACAGCGGGATCAAGGCCACCGCCGTCAGCCGCTGCATCCACCAATGCTGGACGCCTTCCTTGGCCGAGCCAAGGCCGGCCACGCGGCCATAGGGTGTGCGCATCCGCTCCATCAGAAGCCTCCCTTGCCCAGCGCGAAGACCCAGAGCGCCGCCGTCAGCACGACGCTGGCGGCGACCACCGTCCAGCCCGAGGCATAGGTGGTCTTCAGGTCGAAGCCCTTGCCCGCGTCCCAGAAGAGATGGCGGATGCCGTTGCAGAGGTGAAAGAAGAGCGAGAAGGTCCAGCCGAGGAGGAAGACCACCCCGATCCAGGACTGGAAGAAGGCGCGGGGCACCGCGAAGCTCTGCGGCCCATAAGCGAGTGCCACCAGCCACCAGACCAGGAACACCGCGCCCACGCTGAGGGCGATGCCGGTTGCGCGATGGGTGATCGACAGGACGGTGGTGAGCTGCGGCTTATAGATGCCTAGATGCGGCGAAAGCGGCCGTTGGACGGGCGTCATCCGGTAAATCCCTTGGGAATTGCCACGGGTGGGCGCGGCACCGAAGGTCTCCAGTGCCGCATTGTTTGATGTAGACTCTCTACCGAGGGCAAGTCAACGGCGGGAAATGCCGCCGGAGATTCAATTGCCGTCATTGCGAACCGAAGGCGAAGCAATCCAGCCTTTCGACCCGCAGGAAGGCTCGAAATCAGCATACCTGCAATGCGTGGCCATCAGCCCACATTTCGCTCCATCTCGGCGATGGCCTCCGCCAGCGCCACCTGACGCCGCGCCTCCTCCACATGGAGGTTCTCGACGAGCTTGCCGTCGACCAGAACGACGCCTTTTCCGGCGGCCTTGGCCTCGTCGAAGGCGGCGATGATGCGGCGGCCCCAGGCGATGTCTTCGACGCTGGGGGCATAGGCCGCATTGGCGGCGGCGATGGTCTTGGGATGGATCAGGGTCTTGCCGTCGAAGCCCAATTCGCGCCCCTGTCGGCAGGATTCGGCAAAGCCCGCGTCGTCGTTCAGGTCGAGATGCACCCCGTCGAGGATGGCGAGATTATGGGCCCGCGCCGCCAGGAGGCAGAGGCCCAGAGCGGTGATGACCGGCAGCCGCATCGTCGTATGGGCGGCGTGCAGATCCTTCACCAGATCCGATGTTCCCATGACCAGCCCTGCGACTCGGGGGCTCGCGCCGGCAATTTCCTCGGCGTGGAGGATGCCGAGCGGCGTTTCCATCATGCACCAGAGGCGCAATCGGTCCCAGGCGCCGGCCTGGGTCAGCACGGCCTCGGCCTGGTGAACGCCGTCCGCGCTCTCGACCTTGGGCAGCAGCACCCCGTCGATGGGCAGGGACGCCACCGCCGTCAGATCGTCGAAGCCCCAGGCGCTCCCCTGCCCGTTCACCCGGACGATGAGTTCACGCTGGCCATAGCCGCCGTCATGCACGGCCCTGGCGATGACGTCCCGCGCGCCGGACTTCGCATCCGGGGCCACCGCGTCCTCCAGGTCGAAGATCAGCGCATCGGCCGGCAAGGTCCTGGCCTTCTCGAGCGCGCGGGGATTGGAGCCCGGCATATAGAGCACGCTGCGGCGCGGGCGCGAGATGGCTGCCATGATGTCGGTCCCCTATCTTTGCTTCTTGGGCCTGTCTCCCAAGGCTCGCACTATACGAAGGCCTCCCCTTCCGAAGAAAGGAGAACCATGGCCATCCTCTCGATCCAATCCGCCGTCGCCTTCGGGCATGTGGGAAATTCGGCCGCCGTCTTCCCGCTGCAGCGCCTGGGCTTCGAAGTCTGGCCGGTCGATACGGTGCAATTCTCCAACCATGCGGGCTATCCGACCTGCCGGGGGCCGGTCATGGAGCCCACGGCGGTGGCCGAGATCGTCAAGGGGATCGAGGAACGCGGAGCCTTCCCGGGATGCGAGGCGGTGCTGTCGGGCTATATCGGCACGGCGGCGCTGGGGGCCGTGGTGGTGGATACGGTGCAGCGGGTGAAAGCCGCCAATCCCGCCGCGCTCTGGTGCTGCGACCCGGTGATCGGCGACGAGGGCCAGGTCTATGTGAAATCGGGCGTGGCGGATTTCTTCCGGGGCCAGGCGATGCCGGTGGCGGATATCGTGACCCCCAACCGCTTCGAGCTGGAGGTGCTGACGGGCCGCAGGGTCACAGGCGTCGTCGAGGCTGTGGCGGCGGCGCGCTCCCTAGGACCCCGCGTGGTGCTGGTGACGAGCCTCGGCGACGCGGGCGACACGGTGGAGATGATCGCCGTGGGCGAGGACGCCTGGATTGTCACCACGCCCCGGCTGCCGGTGAAGCTCAGCGGCACGGGCGACCTGACGGCGGCGATGTTCCTGGCCCATTGGCTGAGGACGCCGGACCTGGGAAGCGCGCTGGCGGGCGCTGCGGCCGCGGTCTTCGCCGTTGTGGAGGCGACGGCCCATGCCGGCGGCGGGGAATTGCGGGTGGTCGAAGCCCAGAACGCACTGGTGCGGCCGAGGAATACGTTTCATCCGGAGAGGCTGGGGTCGTAGGGCGGAAAAGCGCCAGCGCCTTCCGCCATTTACGCCGACAGCCCCAACACCCCCGGTCGTCATCCTAGGGCTTGGCCCTAGGATCCACGAAGGCGTTTGCCACACACCGGACAAACCCAACCACCACTTAGTCGTGGATCCTCGGACTAAATCCGAGGATGACGGCGGAGAGGGGGATAGGAGAAGCGCCCTCTCCTAAAGCCTCATCCTGTCGGCGGCTCAATGATCCTTCCGCCGGCTCGCCAGCGATGTGACCGTGGCGCCCTGCTTCAGATGCGTCTCGGCGACCAATTCCGCGATCTGGACCGCGTTGAGCGCCGCCCCTTTGCGCAGATTGTCCGCCACCACCCAGAGATTAAGCCCGAAGGGCACCGTCGGATCCTTGCGGATGCGGCTCACATAGACCGCGTCGTCGCCCGCAGCCTCGACCGGGGTCACATAGCCCTCGTCGGCGCGATGGTCGATGACGATGATGCCGGGGAAGGACTTGAGCGCCGAACGCGCGCGCTCCACCGTGACCTCGCTCTCGAATTCCACATTGATCGATTCCGCATGGCCGACGAAGACCGGGACCCGCACGCAGGTCGCGGTGACGGCGATGGTGGGATCGAGGATTTTTCGCGTCTCGACCACCATCTTCCATTCCTCCTTGGTGTCCCCGCCATCCATGAAGTTGTCGATATGGGGGATCACGTTGAAGGCGATCTGCTTGGTGAACTGCTCCTTCTTCGGAAGGTCGTTCACGAAGATGCCGCGCGTCTGGTTGAAGAGCTCGTCCATCGCCTCGCGCCCCGCGCCGGAGACGGACTGATACGTCGAGACCACCACCCGCTTGATCTTGGCGATATTGTGCAAGGGCTTCAGCGCCATGACCATCTGGATGGTCGAGCAATTGGGGTTGGCGATGATGCCGCGCTTCTTGTATTGCGCGAGAGCCTGGGGATTGACCTCGGGGACCACCAAGGGCACGTCGTGGTCCATGCGGAACTGGGAGGTGTTGTCGATGACGATGGTCCCCGCCTTGGCCGCGCGCGGCGCATGGACCGCCGAGACCTTGGCGCCCGGCGAGAAAAGCGCGATATCGACGCCCTTGAAGTCGAAGCGGTCCAGGTCCTGGACCTTCAGGATGCCGTTGTCGCCATAGGAGACTTCGAGCCCCAGGGAGCGTTCCGAGGCAACCGCGACCACCTCGTCGGCGGGAAACGCCCGTTCCGACAGCACGTTGAGCATCTCGCGGCCCACATTGCCGGTCGCGCCGACCACCGCCACTTTCAATCCCATGACCGGGCTCCAGCTTTTCTAATGAGGCAGTTCAAGTACGGTTGATCGGGCGCGTTTACAAGGTGAGTGAGTGACTTGCGAGAGATGCCCGGATCAAGTCCAGGCATGACGGTCAGAAGGGGACCCGGACCAATCAACTCGTCGACAACCGGTCCATCTCGTGGAGCACGGCGTCGCCCATCTGCACCGTGGAAACCTGATCCGTGCCGGGCTGGAGGATGTCGCCGGTGCGGATGCCGTGGGCGAGCGCGTTTTCCACCGCCTTCTCGACGATGTCCGCCTCGGTCCCCATGTCGAAGGAATAGCGCAGCAGCATCGCGAAGGAGAGGATGCAGGCCAGGGGGTTGGCGAGGTTCTTGCCCGCGATATCGGGGGCCGAGCCATGGACCGGCTCGTAAAGCGCCTTGCGGTTGCCGGAGCTGTCCGCCCCGCCGAGCGACGCCGAGGGCAGCATGCCGAGCGAGCCCGTCAGCATGGCCGCGCAATCCGACAGAAGATCGCCGAAGAGATTGTCGGTGACGATCACGTCGAACTGCTTGGGATTGCGCACGAGCTGCATGGCGCAGTTGTCCGCATACATGTGGGAAAGCTCGACATCGGGATATTCGGCGTCGTGCAGCTTCTGCACTTCCTCGCGCCAGAGCACGCCGGATTCCATCACATTAGCCTTTTCGACCGAGCAGACCCGATGGTGGCGCTTGCGGGCCAGTTCGAAGCCGACGCGGGCGACGCGGTGGATCTCGGAGGTCGTATAGACCTGGGTGTTGACGCCCCGGCGGCTGCCGTCGGGCAGGGTCTCGATACCGCGGGGCTCGCCGAAATAGACGCCGCCGGTCAACTCCCGCAGGATCATGATGTTGAGGCCCTGGACGACCTCGGGCTTGAGCGTCGAAGCCTCGACCAGAGCGTCGAAGACCATCGCCGGACGAAGGTTCGCGAAAAGCTCCATCTCCTTGCGCAGGCGCAGAAGGCCGCGCTCGGGGCGGACGGCGAAGGGCAGCGTGTCCCATTGGGGACCACCCACCGCGCCGAACATCACCGCATCGACCTCTAGCGCCGCCGCCATGGTCTCGTCGGTAAGGGCCACGCCGTGCTTCTCATAAGCGGCGCCGCCGACCAGACCCTCGGTCACCGTGAAAGTGGCGACATGGCGCTTTTCCAGCCATTCGATGAGCCGGGCGACCTGGCGCATGACCTCGGGGCCGATCCCATCGCCGGGGAGGAACAGGATCTTCTTGTTGGGGGTGGTCATGGGGGGCTCCGGAGGATTATGGGATCGGGTGAGAAAGTCGCTTAACGCCCACCACTCCTGCCGTCATCCTCGGGCTTGGCCTGAGGATCCACGACTAAGTGGTGATGGGTCTCGCTAGGTGACCGCCAAACACCTTCGTGGATCCTAGGGCCAAGCCCTAGGATGACGATTGGATAAGTGGCTAAACCTGAGTACATCGACCGCAAGTCAGCGACGAACACTCTTAAAATCCGATTACGACCAGAGCCAGGGCTGGCTCAGGCGGTTCTTGTCTTCGAAGGACGAGATCTCCGCGCCCTTCTGCATCGTCAGGCCGATCTCGTCGAGACCGTTCAAGAGGCAATGCTTGCGGAAGGGATCGACGTCGAAATGAACGACCCCGCCATCCGGCCGGGTGATCGTCTGCGCCTCAAGATCGATGCTCAGCTTGGCATTGGCGCCCTTCTTGGCGTCCTCCATCAGCTGATCGACCACTTCCTGCGGCAGCTTGATCGGCAGCATGCCGTTCTTGAAGCAGTTGTTGAAGAAAATGTCCGCGAAGTTCGGCGCGATGATGCAGCGGATGCCGAAATCAAGGAGCGCCCAGGGCGCATGTTCGCGGCTCGACCCGCAGCCGAAATTGTCGCCCGTCACCAGGATCGTCGACTGGCTATAGGCCGGCTGGTTGAGCACGAAATCGGGGTTCTCCGACCCGTCCGGCTTGTGGCCCAGCTCGTAGAAGAGGCCCTTCTTCAGGCCCTTGCGCTGGATGGTCTTGAGATAGACCGCCGGGATGATCTTGTCGGTGTCGATGTTGATCATCGGCAGCGGCGCGGCGACGCCGTTGAGCGTGGTGAACTTGTCCATTCTCAGTCCCTCAAGCCAGATCGCGCACGTCGGTGAGCCTGCCGGTGACGGCGGCCGCTGCCGCCATGGCGGGGCTCACCAGATGGGTCCGGCCGCCCTTGCCTTGCCGTCCCTCGAAGTTGCGGTTCGAGGTGGAGGCGCAGCGCTCGCCCGGTTCCAGCTTATCGGGGTTCATCGCCAGGCACATGGAACAGCCGGGCTCGCGCCATTCGAAGCCAGCCGCCAGGAAGATCTGGTCGAGGCCTTCCTCTTCCGCCTGATGTTTCACGAGGCCAGAGCCCGGCACCACCATGGCATTGACGCCGGCGGCCACCTTGCGGCCCTTGGCGACAGCGGCGGCGGCGCGCAGGTCTTCGATCCGGCCGTTGGTGCAAGAGCCGATGAAGACGCGCTGCACCGGCACTTCCGTCAGCGGCGTGCCGGCGGTGAGGCCCATGTATTGGAGCGAGCGGGTCATGCCGGCGCGCTTCTGCTCGTCCTGGATATCGGCCGGGTTCGGGACCTTGCCGGTGATCGGCAGCACGTCCTCGGGGCTGGTGCCCCAGGTGACATGGGGCACGATCTCGGAAGCATCCAGCACGACCGTCTTGTCGTATTGCGCGCCGGGATCCGACGGCAGCGTCTTCCAGAACTTGACGGCCTGTTCCCAGCCGGCGCCCTTCGGCGCATGGGGGCGGCCCTTCATGTATTCGAAGGTGGTCTCGTCCGGCGCCACCAAGCCTGCGCGGGCGCCCGCCTCGATGGTCATGTTGCAGACCGTCATGCGGCCTTCCATGGAGAGACCACGGATCGTGCTGCCGGCGAATTCCACCACATGGCCGGTGCCGCCCGCCGTGCCGATCTTGCCGATCACGGCCAGAATGATGTCCTTGGCGGTGACGCCGGGACCAAGCTCGCCGTCGATCTGGATCAGCATGTTCTTGGCGGGCTGCTGGATCAGCGTCTGGGTGGCCAGGACGTGTTCCACCTCGGAGGTGCCGATCCCGAAGGCCAGCGAACCGAAGGCCCCGTGGGTCGCCGTATGGCTGTCGCCGCAGACGATGGTCATGCCGGGCTGGGTATGCCCCTGCTCCGGCCCGATGATATGGACGATGCCCTGGCGGATGTCGTTGATGTCGTAATAGGTGACGCCGAACTCCGCGACGTTCTTGGCCAGGGTCTCCAGCTGGAGCCGGCTCTCCGGCTCCGCGATCGGCTTCGACCGGTCGGTGGTCGGGACGTTGTGGTCCGGCACCGCGATGGTCGCCTCCGGCCGCCTTACCTTGCGGCCGGTCATGCGCAGGCCCTCGAAGGCCTGCGGGCTCGTCACCTCATGAACGAGGTGACGATCGATATAGATGACGCAAGTCCCGTCGGCCTGCCGGTCGACGATATGGGCATCCCAGATCTTGTCGAAGAGCGTCCGCGGCTTGGTCATCTTGGCTTATTCCTTTGCTGCGGCCGCGGCGGTCTTGGCTGCTGCCTTGGCCGCCTTTGCTTCCTTCGCACCCGGCAATTCGCGCGGACGCTCGGCGATCCGGGCCGACTTGCCGCGACGGTCGCGGAGGTAATAGAGCTTGGCACGGCGGACGGCGCCGCGGCGCACCACCTCGATCAGCGTGATCCGGGGGGAATAGAGCGGGAAGATACGCTCCACGCCTTCGCCGTAGGAGATCTTGCGGAGCGTGAAGTTGGAGTTCACCCCGGAATTCTTGCGGGCGATGCAGACGCCCTCGAAAGCCTGGATACGCTCGCGCTCGCCTTCGACCACCTTGACGCTGACGCGCACGGTGTCGCCGGGCTGGAACTCAGGGACCGCCCGGGCCGCCGTGAGCTTGTCGATCTGGCCTTGCTCGATGGTCTCGATAATATTCATGGTCGTCACCTTTCCTCGAACCTAATGCCGTCCCGCAGGCTTTTGGCCGGCGCGATAGCGATCCCACAGATCGGGGCGGCGCGTCTGCGTCGCCTCCTCCGCCCGGGCAAGACGCCACTGGCGGACCTTCTCGTGATGGCCGGAGACCAGGACGGGGGGCACTTCCCTGCCCTCCCAGGTCTGGGGCCGCGTATAATGGGGATATTCCAGCAATCCCCGCTCGAAACTCTCTTCCTCCAGCGTTTCCGCCGCGCCCAGCACCCCGGGCAGCAGCCTCACGCAAGCGTCGATCAGCGCGATCGCCGCCGGCTCGCCCCCGGAGAGGACGAAGTCGCCGAGACTGACCTCCTCCATCCCGCGCGCCTCGATCACCCGCTCATCGAGCCCCTCGAAGCGCCCGCAGAGCAAGGTCACGCCCGGCCCTGCCGCGAAGTCCCGCACCCGCGCCTGGTCCAGCGGTTTCCCGCGCGGCGACAGATAGACCACAGGACCCGGACGCTCCGTCCCGGCAAGGGCCGCGTCCACCACATCGGGCCGCATCACCATGCCGGGACCGCCGCCAAAGGGCGCGTCGTCCACGGAGCGGTGTTTATCGCGTGCGAAATCCCGAATGTCCACAGCCTCAAGACCCCAGATACCCTCGCGCAGCGCCTTGCCGGCGAGCGAACAGCCAAGCGGTCCCGGAAACATTTCCGGGAAGATCGTCAGGACTGTCGCACTCCAAGCCATCGACCACTGTGTTCCTCAAACCTTCGTCCTCGAAAGCCCTCTCCGCCTGGCCGACAGCGCAAGCTAGCTTGCGCGGAAGGCTGGGGGGAGAGGGTTGGGTGAGGTGGGTCGCGCAGCCCGCGACACTCTCACCAGCCCATCTTCCCAACCACCCACCTCACCCTAGTCCCTCTCCCCAGGGGGCGGAGAGGGATTTCAGAAGCGGGTTTAGCCCTTTTTCTCTTCCTCTTTGCCAGGAGGCTCCAGCAGCCCCTCCGGCGGTTCCACGACAACTTTGCCGCCCTTCACATCCACCACCGGCACCGCCGCCTTGGTGAAGGGCAGCATCACCGTGCCCCCGCCATCCGCGCGGTCGATCTCCAGGCTGTCTCCGGCGCCATAGTCATGGACCTGCCGGATCTTTCCGAAGACCTCGCCGTCCTTCAGCACCGCATCCAACCCGATAAGGTCGGCGTGGTACCATTCCTCTTCCTCGGGCTCCGGCAGGGCCGCGCGGCTGACATAGAGCCGCACTCCTTTCAGAGCCTCCGCCCCGTCGCGGTCATCCACCCCTGCGATCCGGGCGATCACCACGCCTTTGCGGACGGCGCTCACCTCGACCTGGAAGGAGCGGTTGCCCGCTTCGTTTTCCACCGGCCCATAGGACGCGACATCCTCGGGCGCGGCGGTGAAGCTCTTGATCCTGACCAGCCCATGCACCCCATGGACGCCGGCGACGACGCCCAGACAGAGGCGAGGCTCGGTCAAGACCCTAGCCCCTCAACTCAGGCAGTCGCCTCGGCCGCCTTGGCCGCGGCCGCCGCTTCCGACTTCGCACGCTCCTGGGCCTTCGCCTTGGGCGCGGACTTCTTCGGCGTATCGGCAGTCTTGCGCTTTTCCATCAGGCCGGCGTCGCCCAGGAAGCGGGCCACGCGGTCGGAGGGCTGCGCGCCCATCTTCAGCCAATATTCAATGCGCTCGTTCTTGAGCACCAGACGCTCCGCATGGGTCTTGTCGACCATCGGGTTATAGGCGCCCACCCGCTCGATGAAGCGGCCGTCGCGGGGGCTGCGGCTGTCGGCAATGACGATATGGTAATAGGGGCGCTTCTTGGCGCCACCGCGCGTCAAACGGATCTTGAGGGACATGAGTTTCCTTCTCTCTTCTCTAATCTGGCTTCTAAATCTGAAACTTAACCGCGGAACCCGCCCGGCATCAGGCCAGCCAGCCCATGCCGCATCAGGCCCTTCTTTCCGAGCTTGTTGGCTTTCTTCATCATATGCGCCATGTCCTGATACTGCTTCAGGAGGCGGTTGATCTCAGGGACGGACGTGCCCGACCCACTGGCGATCCGGACCCGGCGCGAGGCATTGAGGAGCTTGGGGTTCTTGCGCTCCTGCTTGGTCATGGAGGAGAGGATCGCCTCCTGCCGCTTGATCATACCGTCGTTGATATTGGCGCCTTCGATCTGCTTCTTGATCTTGGCGATGCCGGGCAGCATGCCCATCATCCCGCTCATGCCGCCCATCTTGCGGAGCTGCTTAAGCTGGGACGCCAGATCGTCGAGGTCGAAGCCGCCCTTCTGGAGCTTGAGCGCGAGCTTTTCGGCCTCTTCGCGGTCGACGGTCTCGGCCGCCTTCTCGACGAGGCTGACCACGTCGCCCATGCCAAGGATGCGGCCGGCGATGCGGTCGGCATGGAAGGGCTCCAGCGCGTCGATCTTTTCGCCGACGCCCATGAACTTGATGGGCTTTTGCGTGACCGCGCGCATCGAGAGCGCGGCGCCGCCCCGGGCATCGCCGTCCACGCGGGTCAGCACGATGCCGGTGACGCCGATCCGGTCGTTGAAGGCCTTGGCCACATTGACCGCGTCCTGGCCGGTCATGGCGTCGGCGACGAGCAGAGATTCCGTGGGCTGCGCCACATCGCGGACGGCCGCGACCTCGCTCATCAGCGCTTCGTCGATATGGAGCCGGCCGGCGGTGTCGAGGATGACGACGTCGTAGCCTTCGCGACGGCCCACGTCGAGGGCGCGCTTGGTGATCGCGATGGGCCGCTCGCCCGCGACGATGGGCAGGCTCTCGACCTCGACCTGCTTCGCCAGCACGGCCAATTGTTCTTGCGCCGCGGGGCGCTGCACGTCGAGCGACACCAGCAGGACCTTCTTGCGCTCCCGCAGGCGCAGGTGGCGCGCGATCTTCGCGGCGCTGGTCGTCTTGCCGGAGCCCTGGAGGCCGATCATCATGATGACGACCGGCGGCACCGCGTTGAGATTGAGCGCCGAGGACGCCGCATCGGCCCCGCCGCCGAGGGTTTCCACCAGATGGTCGTGGACGATCTTGACGACCATCTGCGCCGGGGAGACCGAGCGGACGACGTCCTGGCCGACCGCCTTTTCCTTGACGGCGTTGACGAAGTCCTTGACCACGGGCAGCGCCACGTCGGCCTCGAGCAGCGCGATCCGGATCTCCCGGAGCGCGGTCGCCACATCGGTCTCGCTCAGCGCGCCATGACGGCGCAGCCGGTCGAAAACGTCGGAGAGGCGATTACTCAGGCTGTCGAACATGCCAGTCCCAGATCCAAAACCGAATAGGCCAGTGCGCGACACTCGCGGACTGGCCAACCCCCTTGGGGGCAAAGTACAGGTGCTTCCTGAGAAGCGGCGCGGAAATTAGGCGCGGGCGGGGGTTATGTCAATGGCGGTGGGGCCGGCGCTCGGGTAGGGCGGAAAAGCGGCAGCGCATTCCGCCGCACACCACGGCCCCCCTGGGCGGAATGCGCTGCCGCTTTTCCGCCCTACGTACGGAGGTGCCCCCCTCTCCACCGTCATCCTAGGGCTAGGCCCTAGGATCCACGAAGGTGTTTAGCAGCCATCGGACTGGCCCTCACAGCTACTTAGTCGTGGATCCTCGGGCTAAACCCGAAGATGACGAGTTGTGCGATGGCGATGGAGTGCGACGCGTCTTCGCCCCGAGAAGAAACGAAGCCCCCCTCACAACCCGCCCCGCAGCCCGCCCGGGCAGGACCGCGCCACCCGGGCGTATTCCTCGCGGTTGTCCACCGCCGCCTCGCGCCGGTTGCGTTCGGCCTGCATTTCCTGGAAGCCCTGGGCGACGGCGGCGCTGGCGATGGCGTCGAGGCGTTGCATGGCCTCCTCGTGCTTTCCGATCGGCACGGAGGTGGTCTGCTTCGCCTGGGCGAGCGCCGTTTCGAGACGGCGCAGGAGGCGCGGCAGGTATTCCTGGACGATCCCCTCGTCCACCGCCTGGTGCTTGCGCTCGTGGCCCAGCACGGCGTTATGGGCGCAGGTCCCCGGCGGGTAGTCGCGCAGCACATAGATCTTGCGGTCGCCGAAGCGCAGCGTCAGGGCCATCTGGGTCAGGACGACACAGACCTCGCGCCCCACGGGCTCGAAGACGAACTGGGTCTGGTGGCTGAGCTGGAGGTTCGCCGTATAGAGGCCGATGGGGTGCTCGCCCGGATGGAAACGGGCCGCCACCGCTTCGAGCGCCCGGCGGTCGAGGCTGTTGTCGAGAAGCGGCGCGGGGAGATCGGTCGTGACGGTCACGGTGGCGGGCTTCGCCGCCGGACAGGTCACGGCCGCCTCCGCCGGACGCGCGGCGAGCATCCCCGCCACAGCCAGAACGGCCCCGAAAGCGCCCCCGATCTTCCCGCTTATTCCCACGAATCTCCCCGCCACAATTCCGCCATCACAATACCTTCAGTTTGCCGCGGACTATTGGAAATCGACGGCCCGTTATCTAGGCGTCTCGATCATGAGACGGCTTCACAGAAGACGGGATCTCCTACCATGACGTACGGTTTCAACAGCATCTCTCGCAGCCTCATCCTCGCTGGCGCGCTTGCTTTCGGAGCGCTCCCGGCCTTCGCGCAGAGCGGCACCACGACGGTCGGCGTCCAGCCCCCGGCGGCCTCCGCCACAGTCACCCCCGAAAAGAAGGCGGAAGCGAAGACGGATGCCAAGGCCGGCGTCAAAGCCGACACCAAGGCGACCGTGCCCGCCAAGGACAAGCAGAGCAGCAACACCAAGGTCCAGCACAAGGCGAAGATCATGCATCGCGCCGACGCGACGCCCGCCAAGAAGGACGAAGTGAAGCCCCTGGGCAAGGTCGAGGCGAAGCCCGCCGTGAAGGCTGGCGAGAAGGCCGCCACGACCCCGGTCGAGAAGAAGGCCGAGCCGGTCGCTCCCTCGAAGCTCTAAACGACAAGGTCCTGAACCCGACCTTTAAAAAGCTGCGCCCAGCATAGTCGGGCGGTATTGGAGGGGGCGCGAGATCCTAAGGTCTCGCGCCCTTCCGCTTTTCCGGGGGGCCGCTCCCTTGTGCCGGGCCGGGCGGCACCCTATAAACCGCCTCATGAACGGCGCCCCTTTTATCAAGATGCATGGCCTCGGCAACGACTTCGTCGTGCTGGATGCGCGGCGCGACGCCTTGATCCTGGGCGCCGGCGAAGCCCAGGCCATCGCCGACCGGCACCTGGGCGTGGGCTGCGACCAGCTCATCGTCATGGAAAAGGCGACCCAGGCGGGGGCCGATGTCTTCATGCGGATCCGCAACGCGGATGGCAGCGAGGTCTCGGCCTGCGGCAACGCCACCCGCTGCGTCGCGGCGCTCGTCATGGACGAATTGGGCCGCGACAATATCGTGGTGGAGACGGCGGCCGGGCTCTTGAAGGCCAAGGCTGCGGGCAAGAACCGCATTACCGTGGACATGGGTCCCGCGCGGCTCGATTGGCGCGAAATTCCGCTGGCCGCCGCTTGCGACACGCTCCATGCGCCGGTGGCGCTGGGGGGGCTCTCCGATCCCGTCTGCACCAGCATGGGCAATCCCCATGCGACCTTCTTCGTCCCGGATGCCGAGGCGGTGGACCTCGCCGCCCTGGGGCCGCTCCTGGAGCATCACGCCTTCTTCCCCGAGCGCGCCAATATCGGCGTGGTCCAGGTGCTGGCCCCCGACCGGCTGCGCTTCCGGGTCTGGGAGCGCGGGACCGGCATCACCATCGCCTGCGGCACGGGCGCCTGCGCGGCGCTGGTGGGCGCGGCGCGGCGGGGCTTGAGCGCCCGGCGGGCCGAGGTGATCTGCGACGGCGGGCCGCTGGAGATCGAATGGCGGGATGACGGGCATGTCTTGATGACCGGCCCCGTCGCGGTAAGCTTTACCGGCCAGCTCGATCCCTCGCTGATCGGGTGATGACAGCCCGCATGGTATTTTTCTCCTTCTCCGCCCTTCAGGGGGGAGAAGGCCGGGATGAGGTGGGTCGCGCCACTTCTTCGACGGTCGGGGTCAGCGGCACGACCCACCTCACCCTAATCCCTCTCCCCCTTGAAGGGCGGAGAGGGACTCTTCAAAAGGCTGAGTGATGGCCGAGGCGGAAGTCATCAATTTCGGCTGCCGGCTCAATCTCTTCGAGGCGGAGGTGATCCGGCGGAGCGCGGCCGAGGCCGGCCTCCGGGACGCCGTCATCGTCAATACCTGCGCCGTGACCGCCGAGGCGGAACGCCAGGCGCGGCAGGCGATCCGCCGCGCGCGCCGCGACCACCCCGGCCGCCAGATCGTCGTCACCGGCTGCGCCGCCCAGATCGCGCCCGACCGCTACACCGCCATGCCGGAGGTCGACCGGGTCATCGGCAACCGCGAGAAGCTGCTGGCGGAGAGCTACCGGCCGGATGCCGCCCGCCGCGCCGTCTCCGACATCATGCGGGCGCGCGAAACCGCGCCCCATCTCATCGACGGGATCGCCGGCCATGCCCGCTCCTTCCTGGAGGTGCAGCAGGGCTGCGACCATCGCTGCACCTTCTGCGTCATTCCTTTCGGTCGCGGCCCCAGCCGGTCGGTGCCTGTGGGCGCGGTGGTCGAACGCGCCCGCGCGCTGGTCGAGACCGGCCATAACGAGATCGTGCTGACCGGCGTGGACCTCACCGCCTATGGCGAGGACCTGCCCGGTCGCCCGACGCTGGGGCAACTGGCCCGCCGGCTCCTGGCGCTGGTGCCGGAATTGAAGCGGCTGAGACTCTCCTCGCTCGATCCTGTCGAGATCGACGCCGATCTCTGGCGGCTCGTGGCGGAGGAGCCCCGTCTCATGCCCCATCTCCATCTCTCGATCCAATCGGGCGACGATCTCATCCTGAAGCGCATGAAGCGCCGCCACAGCCGCCAGGACGCCCTCGACGCCTGCCGCAAGGCGCGCGACCTGCGGCCCGGCGTGGCGCTGGGCGCGGACCTCATCGCCGGCTTTCCGACCGAGAGCGAGGCCATGTTCGCCAATACGCTCTCGCTCGCCGAGGAAGCCGGGCTCGATTACCTCCACGTCTTTCCCTATAGCGCGCGGGACCTGACGCCCGCCGCCCGCATGCCCCAGGTTCGGGGCGACGTGATCCGCGAACGTGCCGCCCGGCTCCGCGCGGCAGGCGGCGTGGCGCTCGACCGCTCCCTCGCGACGCGGGTCGGGACCAGGGCGCTCGTTCTGGCGGAGGGCGACGGGTCTTCCGGCCATAGCGAGCATTACGCGCCGGTGCGGCTGCCCCATCCCATTCCGCGCGGCTCGGTCCTGGAGGTGCGGCTTGCCGCCTCCACCGGTGTCGCCCTCATCGGAGAAGCCTTATGAGCGAAGAGCGCGGCGGCTGGCTGTCACGCCTGAAATCGGGGCTGTCGCGGTCCTCGCAGCGGCTGACCGAGGGCATCTCCTCGATTTTCACCCGCCGCAAGCTCGACGACGAGACGCTCGGCGAATTGGAAGAATTGCTGATCGCCGCCGACATGAGCATCGGCATCGCGGAGGAGGTGACGGGCAAGCTCCGCCGCACCCGCTTCAACCAGGAAGTGGCCCCGGAAGAGATCCGTCAGGCCCTGGCCGAGGAAGTCGCGCGGCTGCTGGAGCCGGTGGCGAAGCCCCTGGTCCTGAACCCTGCCTTGAAGCCCCATGTGATCCTGGTGGTCGGCGTCAACGGCAGCGGCAAGACCACCACCATCGCCAAGCTCGCCCGGCAATATCGCGACGCCGGCAAGACGGTCTTCCTGGCGGCGGGCGACACCTTCCGCGCGGCGGCGGTGGAGCAGCTGAAGATCTGGGGCGAGCGGACCGGCTCAACGGTGATCGCCCGGGGCCAGGGCGCCGATGCGGCGGGCCTCGCCTTCGACGCCTATCAGGAGGCCAAGGCCGCGGGCGCGGACGTGCTGCTGATCGACACGGCGGGGCGGCTCCAGAACAAGACCGACCTCATGGCGGAATTACAGAAGATCGTCCGCGTCTTGAAGAAGGTCGAGGCGGCGCTGCCTCATACGGTGCTGCTGGTCTTGGACGCCACCACCGGCCAGAACGCCCATTCCCAGGCCGAGATCTTCCGCCAGATCGTGGGCGTCACCGGGATCGTCATGACCAAATTGGACGGCACCGCGCGGGGCGGCGTGCTGGTGTCCCTGGCCGAGAAATACGGGATTCCCATTCACGCGGTAGGCGTCGGCGAAACGGCCGAGGACCTACGGCCGTTCTCGGCGGATGCCTTTGCGCGCAGTCTTATGGGGTTAGAGAAGTAGGAACCGCCATGAAAGTCCTTCTCCGGCCGGCAGCGCAAGCTCGCTTGCGCGAGAGGCTGGGGGGAGAAGGATTTAGGATGAGGTGGGGCGAGGGCGCTGAGGCGCCGGAGCGTCTTGCCACCTGAGAAACCTACCTCACCCTTCCCTCTCCCTCCGCAAGCGGCGGAGAGGGACAAAAATCAACCCTTCTTCTCCGCCGGCTTCGGCATCGACTTCTCCAGCTTTTCCTGCCCCTTCTTCAAAATCTCGTAGCCGGCGCTGGGGCCGTCGGCGAGTTCGATCATGCGGGCGGAATTGAAGACATGCTGCTCGGCCCCGGCACGGGCGCCCGCCTCGGCGGGATTCTTGGCCAGATGGTCCAGCATGGCGTCGAGGTAGGTCACGACCTCTTTCTTGATGACCGCGAGCATCTTGGCGGGCTCCTCGCCCAGGCCCACCTTCCCGCCGAATTTCGCGGCCTTGCGCACGGCCCGCACCCGCTCCTCGGCGCGAACCAGGTCTTGCCGGGTCGGCATCACCTTCAGCGCCTCGGTCATGTCGCCGTCGGGGCCAATCCTGGGCACGATGGCCAGCACGTCCTGCTCGGCATTGGCGATGACTTTTTCCAGCACCATGGCCTTGAGCTTGCCGCCGATCGCCTGGAGCCTTGGGTCCTTGGCGCCCGCCGCCCCCGCCATCTCGCGCGCGGCGGCGAGTTCCGCCGCCAGTTGCTCGGCATTGGACGCCAGAGAGGTGACAGACGGCGATCCGCTCGCGGCATGTTCGATCCGCCGGACCGCCCCTTCCAGATGCGCCAGCGAGGCGGCCACCAATTGCGCGCCGGTGGCCGTCCCATCCCCAAGATCGCCCTGGAAGTGGCGCATGAAGGAGAGCGGGCTCGCCATCCGCGCGGACAGCACCCAGATCAGCAGGGAGGCGTCACCCTTGCCTTCGGCCTTGATGCGGGTCAGCGTTTCCTGGATGAGGCTGATGTCCTCCTCCTCGATCTCGGGGACCGGGAAGTCGGGGAATTTCGATTTCAGGGTCTCGATCTCGTCGGCGATGCGATAGACGCCGCCGATCTGGCCCATCAGGTCCATGGGCGGATTCGCGCCGAAGATGCGGGCCGCGGCCTCGGGCTCGTCCACCACCGAAGCCACCGCCGTGGTGAGCCCCGCCCCGGCCGCCGCCCAGACTTCGAGCGCCACCGCCCGGACCTTGCCGCGATCCCGCTTGGAGGCCGCGAGCCGGCCCTCCCAGGCCTGCATCAGAGCGGGCGGGACCGCCGCCTTCATGACGAACCAGCAGCGCCGCATGAGGTCGCGCGCGATGCGGCCTTCCGCCGCCGCGTCGTCGAGGTCGGACAAGAGGTCTTCGATAGGGGAATAGAAAACGCGCTGCGCCGTGGGCGGGCGCGGCGGACGCAGGCGGCCCAGGCGCGGCCGGGCCTGCGACATGGTCTGCAGGACCTCGGGGCGCGACTGCACCCCCTGCAATAGCTCGATAACCTTGAGGAACTTGTCGTCCGGCAAGTCGGAAAGGCGGGTCTCGACCTCTTTAAGGGTCGATTTGTCTTGCGTCACGCAGCCTTTGCCTTCACCGCCTCGATGCGCGCAATAAGATCGCCGTCAAAGTCGCCAGTCCGCCAGCTCTCGAAGAGCCGGACCCACTTGCTGCGGGAAAGATCCGCCGGTTGCGAATCCTCGGACACCCGCTCGTCAGTCTGACGAACCGGCACCGGGGGCAGGACCCGGAAGATTCCCGTCAAGGCAGTTATCTGGTCGTATCTTGGGCTTTCGCGCACCGAACTCCACCACTGGGAGATGAAATTCCAGCCGTCCAGCAACCATGACAGACCATCTATGCTTCGCGCAAGGGCGACGCGCTCGGCGTCGAAGTCGCGCAGCAGATCCTCCATATTCCGAAGCTTGGCGTCGAAACGCTGCAAGCCCTGCTTGCAGCTCAGGTAAGTCTCCTCGGCGATCAGCGCGCAATAGCGCGAGACAGCCGCGTGCTCCGGGGCCGCATCGGCCATCCAGGCGCGCATCTCGTCGCGGAAACGGCCAAGCTCGTCGACCTCGACCCGCACCCCAGGGTGCCCGGCGCATGCTTCAACCCGACCTGTGCGGCGAATTGGCTCAGCTCCGCGATCCGGTCGTCGAGTTCGCGGGTCGTGCAGCCCACGCGCCCGGCGATGCGGTGGAGCGAGTCGCGGATTTCCGCCTGGCCCTTGGCGGTGTCGATGATCTGGAGGGTCTCGTCGGCGGAGCGGCCGTCGAGCGCCACGACCTGGCCGATCAGGAGATAATTCGTCAGCAGCCGGCCCTTGGTCTCAGCACCGTTCGCCCGGTTGGCGGCGGCCATCGGCACCGGCCCCGCGATCCCCATGGAGGCGACCCTCTGCTCCACCGTGCGGACGGCGGAAGGATGGATCTGAAGCTGGTCCTGAAGCTCGGTCAGCAGGAGGCGGTCGTGGAGCGTGAGGGTCAGGACGTCCTGCAACCCCGCCGCCGGGATCACATAGGTGCCCCGGCCCTGGGCCAGATTGGGCACCAGGATCTCCAGCCCCTGCTTGTAGCCACGACGGATGCGGCAACCGGTGAGGGCCGGAGTGGTGAAAGCGACAACCGCCCCGCGCTCGGCGAAAGTGGTGGGCTTGTAGGAAAGGCCAAATTGCATGTTGGGCGGTGTTCCCCGAAGGATCTAACCAACAAGGGTCAACCTAAATTAATAGGAAATTAACCGCAACGTTTATTTAAAGTTTTCCCTAAATTTGTGCCTAAGCCTATTTTTTGGGCGAATGACTCGATTTTATGCAAGGGGAGGGAGACGGAAAACTCTTCTCCCTCTCCGCCTGGCCGGCAGCGCAAGCCCGCTTGCGCGAGAGGCTGGGGGAGAGGGCCGGGCTGAGGTGGGGCGAGGGCGGGCTTTAAGCCCGAGCATCCCTCCACCGGCAAGATGCTCCGGCGCCCGCGCGCCCTCGCCCCATCCTAAATCCTTCTCCCCCCGCAAGCGGACGGAGAAGGACTTTCAGGCGATCAACGATACGCCCCGCCACGGAATGCTCTTCGTTTTTAAACCTGAAAAGTCCATTCTCCCGCCATGGCCACCGACCCGCGCTTTCCCTCCGTCACCGTCCTCGATCACCCCTTGATCCAGCATAAGCTCGGCCTCGTCAGGGACCGGGAGACGCCGACCGTCGCGTTCCGGCAACTCCTGCGCGAGATCGCGCTCTTGATGGGCTACGAGATCACCCGTGACCTGGCCCTCGGGACCGCGCGGATCGAGACGCCGCTGGCGGTCATGGACACCCCCCGGCTCTCCGGCAAGAAGGTCGCCATCGTCTCGATCCTGCGCGCCGGGCTCGGCATGGCGGATGGGCTTCACGAGCTCATTCCGGCGGCGCGCGCGGGACATATCGGGCTCTATCGCGACCATGAGACGAAGCGGCCGGTGGAATATCTCGTCCGCCTGCCCGATCCCGGCGATCGGCCCTTCATCCTGGTCGATCCCATGCTTGCCACAGGCTATTCGGCGATCCATGCGGTGGATGTGTTGAACCGTCACGGCGTGCCAGACGAAACGATCCGCTTCATGGCGCTGATCGCCGCGCCCGAGGGCCTCCAGGCCTTCACCGCCGCCCATCCCAGGGTGAGGATCTATGTGGCGGCGGTCGACGAGAGGCTCGACGAGAACGCCTATATCGTGCCGGGCCTGGGCGATGCGGGGGACCGGCTCTACGGCACGAAATGAGGCCGCTCGGTTGACAGCGCGGCGGGTTGCGCCAAGTCACTCCCGGGACCGGGAGGGTTCCGGCATATGGGGTGGGACCGGACGGGTGGGGACAAGTTACCTGCAGCTTAAGCTCTTGCTTTCCGTCGCCTTCCTGGCGCTCTGCGCGGCCTGCGCCGGGGACAAGCCGCCGCCGGCTGCCCAGGGCGACAAGGTCACCGCCGCCGAGGCCAAGGGCGAAGAACCCGCGACCGCGGTTCCCTACGAGGTTGAGATCGAGGGGATCGACAGCCTTTCGTCCCAATTCGAGGCCGTCTCCCGCCTCGTCTCGCTCCAGGACAAGCCGCCGCCTTCGGAAGCCGCCCTGCGCCGCCGGGCCGAGGACGATGTGCCCCGCCTCCTCGACGTGCTCCATTCGGCCGGATATTGGGAAGCCAAGGTCGGCTTCGAGATCGCCGAGAAGGAAGATCCCCAGAAGATTAAGGTGAAGGTCGAGCCCGGCCCGCTCTATGTCTTCCGCAAGGTGGAGTTCCAGACCTCCTCCGGCGAGAAGCTGCCGCTCGATCCCCTGGCCTTCGGGCTCGGCACGACAAAGCCCGCGCGCTCCGACGTCATCGTCGAGGCGGAAGGCAGGGTCATCGCCGACTACAGCCGGCATGGCCGGCCCTATGCCCGGATCGCCGACCGCAAGGCGGTGATCGATATCGCGACCCATTCCATGGACCTCACCTATGTGGTCGATCCGGGGCCGGATGTCCGCTTCGGCGCCGCCACCGTCACGGGCACCTCGAAGGTCGAGAAGGTCTTCGTCGAGCGCAAGATCCGCTGGCAGGAGGGCGAGCCCTACGACAGCCGCAAGGTCGACCAGACCCAGCAGTCGCTGGTGAAGAGCGGCCTCTTCTCCACCATCAAGATCGAGCATCCGACCGAAGCGAGCCCCAACGGCGAGGTGCCCATGGCCGTGGCGGTGACCGAACGCCCGGTGCGCTCCATCGGCGCCGGCGTCGATTACAACACCAGCCAGGGCCTCGGCGGCCGCGCCTATTGGGAGCACCGCAACCTCTTCGGCCAAGGCGAGCAGCTCCGCGTCACCACAATCCTGGCGCAGCAGCAATACGGCGCGGCGGTCAATTTCCGGAAACCCGATTTCCACGGCGTCGATCAGGATTTCCTCGCCAACGCCGAATTCGCCAACGAGACACCCGACGCCTATACGAGCCGGCGGGAGAAAATCTTCACCGGGTTGGAGCGCCGCTATTTCGGCACGGTCACCACCAGCCTCGGCCTCCAGTTCGAACATGCCCGCATCACCGAAAGCGCCGCCAACGGCAGCTATTCCCTGGTCGGCCTGCCCTTTACCCTGAAATACGACGGGACCGACGATCTCCTCGACCCCACCAAGGGGAAGCGGGCCGCCGTGACCGCCACGCCTTACCGCAGCATCGCCGCCGGCCCGGATCTCGCCTTCCTCTCCACGCGCTTTTCCGGAAGCCTCTACAAGAAGCTCGGCAACGACGACCAGAACCGCTACGTGCTCGCGGCCTTCGGGGCCTTGGGATCCATCGCCGGAGCGAGCCGCAACCAGGTCCCCATCGACAAGCGCCTCTATGCCGGCGGCGGCGGATCGGTCCGAGGCTTCGGCTATCAGAAGGCCGGCCCGGTCGATACCGCCGACCGGCCTCTCGGCGGGGTGTCGAGCCTCGAGCTTGGCCTGGAGCTGCGCTACAAGATCACCGAGACCATCGGCATCGTCCCCTTCCTGGAGGCGGGCAATGTCTATCCCGACGCCTTCCCGACGAATTTCACCCTCTTCTATGGGGCGGGGATCGGCGTTCGCTATTACACCGCCATCGGCCCCATAAGGCTCGACATCGCCACACCGCTCAACGGCCGGTCTTTCGATAGCCCGATCCAGTTCTATATAAGCTTGGGACAGGCTTTTTAGATCGTATTGGCTTTTTAGATCGTATTGGCTTTTTAGATCGTATTGGCTTTTTAGATCGTATCGGCTTTCCAAGGTTGTAATGCGCTGGCTCAAACGCTTAGGGGTCGCGACCGTCGGGACGCTGACCGCCTTGGCGCTTTTGGCGGTCGCCCTCTACGGCACGGCACAAACCCGCTTCGGCAGGAATTGGATCGCGGAGCGGCTTGCCGCCGCGCTCTCCAGCCCCGGGGCGCCCGCGACCGTCTCGGGGCTCGAAGGCTCGGTTCCCGGGGACTTGCGCGTCGCGGAAATCAGCCTTTCCGACGCCCAGGGCGTCTATCTCACAATCCATGACGCGACCCTCAAAGTCGCCCTGGGCGAGTTGCTCCATCGTCGGCTTCACGTCGAACGCCTTGCCGCGCGGGAGATCGTGCTGCGGCATGTGCCCCAGGGCGACGGCAAGAGCAGCGGCAGCGGCCCCCTGTCCATGCCGCAGCTGTCTGTTGCGATTCGTCTCGACGCGCTGAAGATCGAGAGCCTGAGGCTCGCCGAAGCTGTTCTGGGCGAGCCGGTGGCCGTGTCAATTTCCGGGTCCGGCGGTCTCGAAAGAGGCAAGGCCGACGCCGATCTCGCCGTGGAGCGGATCGACGGACAGCCGGGCCGCGCGGCCTTCAGGCTGGCGCTCGGCGGCGAGCCCCTGCGCCTCGCCCTCGACGGCGACGTGGCGGAACCGACAGGCCATATCCTGGCTGATCTTCTCGGCCGCAACGCCCCCCTGCCCGTCTCGCTGAAGCTCAAGGGCGACGGGCCTTTGGCGACCTGGCGCGGCGATCTCGTGGCAACGGCGGGGCAAAAGGCGGGCGTCACCGCCACCGTGACCATCGCCAAGATGAAGCGAGCCTATCATGTCTCGGCCAAGGGCGAGGCGGCGCTGGCCGACCTCCTGCCCCCGGATTTCGCGGCGCTCGCGGGAGACAAGGCGGATTTCGCCGCCGATCTCATCGCCAGCGACAAGGGCAGCTACAGGCTCGACCGGCTGGATCTCAATCTCGCGGCCGGGTCGCTCACCGGCTCGGGCAGCTACGACCCCGGCTCGGATGCGTTGGCGGCCCATGCCCATCTCGTGCTGCCCGCGCTGGAAAAATTCGGACCGCTCGTCGGGGCGGATCTCGCGGGGCGCGGGGCGGTCGATCTCACCGTCTCCGGCGCCATGTCCCGGCCCAAGGCCGAGATCGCGGCGGATCTCGGCGACCTGCGCTATGCGGGAGCGGCGGCCGGAATGACCTCGCTCCTGGCGACCCTCTCGCCTTCGAACGAGACCGGGAAATTCGACATCGCCGGCAGCGGCCGCGTCACCAATGTCGCGGCGCCCGACGTTACCCTGCCGGGCGAGGTCGGCTCCTCCATCGACTGGAAGCTCGACGGGACCTACGACAGCACCCGGAACAGGACGACGATCCGCGAATTCACCGCCTCTGCGCCGGGCATCGACCTCAAGCTCGCCGGGGAAGCGGCGGCTTCCGGCGCGGCCCAGGGCGACGTTCATCTGACCATCCCGGACCTGCGGCTCCTCGAAGCCCTGGCCGGGGTCAAGGTCACGGGCGTCGCCGAGATCGACGCCAAGCTCGTTATCGCCGAAACCGGCGAGGCGTCGGCCAGCCTCTCGGGCTCCATCGACCGTTTCGCGACGGGCGTCCCGGCGGGCGACGCGCTCCTGGGCTCGAAAGTGACTTTCGGCGCTGAGGCCAGGCGCGGCGCGGACGGGGCGCTCACGATCAGCGACGTGACCCTCGACGGGCCGGATGTGAAGCTCAGCGCCAATGCCACCCTGCCCGCTCCCGCCGACCGCATCTCCGCCCGGTGGAAGCTCGATGTGGCGAAGCTCGACGGGGTCGGCCGCGCGCTCGGCCAGCAGACAAAAGGCCGCCTCTCCATCGCCGGTACGGCGGAAGGCCTGCTGACCGCCCCCGCCCTCCAACTCAGCATCGACGGCAGCGATATCGTGGCGGGCGCCCAGCGGCTCGACCGGATCCAGGCGAAGCTCGCCATGGCGAACGGGCGGCAACCCGCCGGGAAATTCGAAGCGAGCTTCCGCGCCGACAAGCTCGACGGCACCGCCCATGCCGATGTGGCGATCAAGCCCAACGGCCTGGTGGCGATCGACGGGATCAGGATCGCGGCGGGCGGCGCGGCGGTCACCGGCAATCTGCTCGCCAATCCCGCCAAGATGACCGCCACGGGAGCCCTGACCGGCAAGATCCCGGACCTGAAGCCCTGGCAGGCTCTCGCGGGCGCACCGATCGGGGGCTCCGCCGATTTCAGGATCGCGCTCAGCACCGCCAAGGGGCAGGCGCTCGATCTCACCTTCACCGGAACGGGGCTCGCCTATGGCGATCTCGTCGCGGTGAACAAGACCCTGATCACGGCCCGGCTCGACGATCTCTTGGGCAAGCCCTCGGGCCGGGCGCTGCTGGATCTCGCCGATATCCGGCTGCCCCAGGGCGATCTTTCCTCGGTCAAGGTCAATGCCAATTCCGACAAGCCGGGGCATTTCACCGGGACCATCGAGACCCATGGGCAGATCGGCGCCAAGATCGACCTCGTGACCGCGCTCGATGCCACCATCGGCGCCACCGAAAAGACGCTGAAGCTCACCCGCTTCTCCGGCACCGTGGGCGAGGCGAAGCTGGAACTCCGCAAGGCGCTGACCGTCGCCTATCGCAAGGACGAGATTTCCTTCAGCGATTTCGACTTGGGCTTCGGCTCGGGCGGCTTCAGCGGCGATGGCTCCATCAAGGGCCAGAACCTCAAGCTCAAGCTTCAGGCGAAAAACCTGCCCGTGGGCACCATCGCCAAATTCGGCAAGGCGGAGGATGTCGGCGGCACCCTCGGTTTCGAGATCTCGGTTTCCGGCACCACGGTCAAGCCCGAGGGCCATTTCATCCTCGACGCGGAGAAGCTGCAATTCGCCGCCGCCTCCCGCCCCGACCTGCCGCCTATCGGCCTGGTGATGGAGGCCGATTGGCGCAACGACAAGGTCGATTTCCGGGGCCGCGCGGCGGGCAACCAAGGCGCGGCCTTGGGATTCTCGGGCTCGGTGCCGCTGCATCTGGAACCCAAAACCCTGGCGGTCACCCTGCCGCCCGCCGCCGCCATCGCCATGAAGGTCGAGGGCGACGGCGAGATCGCCAATCTCGCCGACCTCCTGCCCCTGGGCGAGGACCGGCTCTCCGGCCAGTTCCATATCGACGTCACGGTGAAAGGCACCGTGGGAGAGCCCGACGCGACCGGCACGGTCACCATCGCCCGGGGCCGCTACGAGAGCCTGATCCTTGGGACCATCGTCGATAACGTCCAGGTCGAGCTCATAGGCAACCGGGACAAGCTCCAGCTCAAATCCTTCTCGGCTTCCGACAGCCAGCGCGGGCGGATCACCGCTTCCGGCGCCGTCGATCTTGCCGCAGCCAAGGGTCCGGCGCTCGATTTCACCAGTCAGATATCGGGCTTCCGCGTGGTCCGCCGCGACGACGCCATCGCCAGCATGAGCGGCTCCGTGCTGCTGAAAGGCCCGATGACCGAGCCGCGCCTCGAAGCGGCGCTCACCGTCGACCGCGCCGATATCCAGATCCCCGACAAGCCCAGCGCCGGGATCGGCGCGGTGGAGGTCGTGAAGATCGACAGCAAGACCGGCCGGGTGCTCGCCGATCCCCGCGCCGTGCCCCGCGAGGCGCAGGCCTTCAAGCTCGCGCTGGCGATCAAGGTCGCCGTCTCGCGTCAGGTTTTCGTGCGCGGGCGCGGCCTCGATTCGGAATGGCAGGGCAATATCGCCATCGGCGGCACCAGCCTGGCGCCGGAGATCACGGGCCGCCTCAGCATCGCGCGCGGCACCTTCAGCTTTGCCGGCACCAATTTCGTGCTGAGCGAAGGGACCATCGACTTTCCCGGCGGGACCAAGATCGACCCGGTCATCGACATCCTGGCCCAGGCGGCCAAGAACGACATCACCGCCAAGATCCAGATCTCGGGCACGGCATCCGCCCCCTCGCTGAAGCTGTCCTCGGAACCGCCCCTGCCCCAGGACGAGGTGCTGTCGCGGGTGCTCTTCGGGTCGAGCCTCACCCAGATCACGCCGGCCCAGGGGCTGGAGATCGCCCAGACGGCGGCGGCCTTGAGCGGCCACGGCGGGGCCGGGATCATGGACCGGGTGAGGAAGAAGCTCGGCCTCGACCGGTTGGGCGTCGGCGCGCCGGAAAAGACCCGCAGCCTCGGCCTGCCCGCGATGGGCGGCGACAGCGGCGCGAACTCCCAATCGGGCGGGATGAGCGGCGCGGCGCTCAACGCGGGGAAATACGTGGCCGACGGGGTCTATGTCGGCGTGAGCCAGGGCCTTTCCGCGACCTCCGGGCAGTTGCAATTGCAGGTCGAGATCACGCCCCATGTGACGGTGGATACGACCGTGGGACAGCAGGGCGGGACAGGCGTCGGGGTGACGTGGAAGCTGGATTATTGAGGGTGTCTCAAACGTCCTTCTCCGGCCGCTTGCGGAGGAAGAAGGAAGGGACCCGCATAGCGGGGAGGATGAGGTAGGTCGCGCCGTCCGCTAGATGTGGGAGAGAAATATGCAAGCGGCAAAACGCTCGGGCGCTGACCGCCCTCGCCCACCTCACCCTAATCCCTCTCCCCCTGCCTCTCGCGCAAGCAGAGCTTGCGCTGCCGGTTGGCGAAGCAAGTTTCGCCAGGGGCGGAGAGGGACTTCATGCTCGGAAAGACTCAGCCCCTAAGCCGCCCGGCCCCGCTTCTTTCCGCCGCCCACGACCTTCGCATCCTCGTCGAAAAGCTCCGCCAGCTTTTCCAGCATGGTCCCGCCCAGTTGCTCGGCGTCCACGATGGTGACGGCGCGGCGGTAGTAGCGAGTCACGTCGTGGCCGATGCCGATGGCCACCAGTTCGACCGGCGAATTGCGCTCGATATCGGCGATGACCTCGCGCAGGTGCCGTTCGAGATAGTTGCCCGGATTGACCGAGAGGGTCGAATCGTCGACCGGCGCGCCGTCGGAAATCACCATCAGGATGCGGCGCTGCTCGGACCGGGCGATCAGCCGCCCATGGGCCCAGGCCAAGGCCTCGCCGTCGATATTCTCCTTGAGGATGCCTTCCCTCAGCATCAGGCCGAGGTTCCGCCGCGCGCGCCGCCAGGGCGCATCCGCCGGCTTATAGACGATGTGGCGCAGGTCATTGAGCCGGCCGGGATTCGGCGGTTTTCCGGCGGCGATCCAGCGTTCCCGCGACTGCCCGCCCTTCCAGGCGCGCGTGGTGAAACCGAGGATCTCGACCTTGACGCCGCAGCGCTCCAGAGTGCGGGCCAGGAGATCGGCGCTCATCGCGGCCACGGTGATCGGCCGGCCCCTCATGGAGCCCGAGTTGTCGATCAACAGGGACACCACCGTGTCCCGGAAATTCATTTCCTTCTCGATCTTATAGGACAAGGGATAGGTCGGATTGGTCACCACGCGGGACAGCCGCGCGGGATCGAGCATCCCTTCTTCCAGATCGAATTCCCAGGCGCGGGTCTGTTTCGCCATCAGCCGCCGCTGCAGCCGGTTGGCGAGCTTCGAGGTCACGGATTGGAGATGCGCCAATTGCTGGTCCAGCAGAGCGCGCAGCCGGGTCAGCTCGTCCGGATCGCAAAGATCGTCGGCGTTGCAGACCTCGTCGCATTGCAAGGTGAAGGCGCGGTAGACGTTGGGATCGTCCTTGTCGGAGGCGTTGCGCTGGAGCGTGCCCGGACGGCCCGGCTTGTCCGGGTCCTCGTCGCCCGAGCCCGGCATCATCTCGCCGTCGCCTTCCTCGGTGCCGCTGGTCTCGCCGTCCTGCTCGGAACTTTCGGGCTCGCCGGTTTCGAGCGAACCCTCGGAGCCCGCGACCTGGCCCTCGCCGCCGTCGCTATCGCTCTCGCTGTCGCCTTCGGCGTCCTCTTCGCCTTCGCTTTCGGCTTCCTGGCTGTCGGTTTCCTGCTCCATCTCGCCGAGATCGAGGTCGAGATCCTGGATCAGCCGCCGGGTCAGCTTGGAATAGGAATCCTGGTCCTGGATCGCCGCGTCGAGCTCCACGAGATCGCGGGCGACCTGCCCCTCCATGATGCTGCGCCAGGCATCGACCATGGCTTTGGCGGCGGGCGGCGGCGGCTCGCCGGTCAGCGCCTCGCGGACGAGGAGACGCATGGCCTCGGGCAGGGTCGCCTCGCTGCGGTCCATGACCCGGTCGAGACCCTCGCGCCGGTAGCGCTCCTCCAGCATGGCCGTCAGATTGGCCCCGACGCCCACCATGCGGCGGACACCCAGCGCCTCGACCCGCGCCTGCTCGACGCCGTCGAAGATCGCCCGCGCCACCTCGCCCGAGGGCGCGCGGCGGTTATGGATCTGGGCGTCGTGATAGCGCAGCCGCAAGGCCGCCGCATCGGCAGCCCCCCGGACCTGCGCCGCTTCCGCGGGATCGAGATCGCGCGGCGGCAGCGGCAGGCGGACGCGGGCGCCGGTGGCCCCGGCGACCTCGGCCGCGCCATAGGTCACGGTCAGGTCTTCCCGTTCCGCCATCGCCCTCACGGTGGCGGCGGTCGATCGCTTGAAGCTTTCGAGCGGGCTTTCCTGTTCGGACATTCCTCAGAACTCAGACGAGCGTGGCGCGGACGCCGGTTTCCTTCAGCTCGGTCCCGAAGCAGCGCTGATAGTATTCCGCCACCGTGGACCGTTCGACCTCGTCGCATTTGTTGAGGAAGGTCAGCCGGAAGGCGAAGGCCACGTCGTTGAAGATCCGGGCGTTCTCGGCCCAGGTGATCACGGTGCGTGGCGACATGACCGTGGAGATATCCCCGTTGATGAAGCCCGAGCGCGTCAGATCGGCCAGCGAGACCATGGCGGCGACCGCCTTCCTGCCGTTCTCGTTGTTCCAGTCCGGCGCCTTGGCCAGCACGATCTCCACCTCCGCGTCATGGGGCAGGTAGTTCAGCGTGGCGACGATGTTCCAGCGGTCCATCTGACCCTGGTTGATCTGCTGGGTGCCGTGATAAAGCCCGGTCGTATCGCCCAGGCCCACGGTATTGGCGGTCGAAAAGAGCCGGAACGCCTTATGCGGCCGGATCACCCGGTTCTGGTCCAAGAGGGTCAGCTTGCCCTCGACCTCCAGCACGCGCTGGATCACGAACATCACGTCGGGACGGCCCGCGTCGTATTCGTCGAAAACGAGTGCCGTCGGATGCTGGAGCGCCCAGGGTAGGAGGCCCTCGCGGAACTCCGTCACCTGCTTGCCGTCGCGGAGCACGATGGCGTCCTTGCCGACGAGGTCGATGCGGCTGATGTGGCTGTCGAGGTTGACGCGGATGCAGGGCCAGTTGAGCCGCGCCGCCACCTGCTCCACATGCGTCGATTTGCCCGTGCCGTGATAGCCCTGGATCATCACGCGTCGGTTGTAGGCGAAGCCCGCCACAATCGCCAGAGTGGTATCGTGGTCGAAGCGATAGGCCTTGTCCACGTCGGGGACATGCTCGCTCGACCGGCTGAAGGCCGGAACCTTGAGATCGCTGTCGATACCGAAGGTTTCGCGAACCGAAACCGAGGTGTCCGGGAGATCCAACGGCGCCTCCGCCGTAGCCGTGCCTGACTGTGCCGATGCCATAACGTGTCGCGTTCCTATCTAGGGAGGGGCCGCATGGAAGCCGGTTTCGGGGTAAAACTCAAGGAAAGTAAGCAGCCTTGAGCGTCGCATAGGCCCGGTTAATGACCTTGAGCCGCTCTTCCGCGTCCTTATCGCCGCCATGGGCGTCGGGATGATGGAGCTTCACGAGCTGCTTATAGCGGGTCTTGAGCCCCGCCATGGTGAAGGGTTCGGCCAGTTCGAAGACCTGCAACGCCTCCTCCTGGGGGCTCAAGGGACGGCGGCGCTGGACCTCCGCCTTGTCGGTGCCTTCGTCGTCGATATCGAAGAGGCCGAAGCCTTTGAGCCGCGCGCCATAGAGGCTGCCAACCCGCGCGCCCAAAGGCCAGGTCGGGCGCTGCCAGACGGCGTCGTTGCGGATCTCCTTCTCGATCTCGCGCTCGTTCATCCCGGCGTAGAAATTCCAGGAGGCGTTATAGGCGCGGACATGTTCCAGGCAGAACCAGCGGAACTGCTCAAGCTCGGCCGGCGACCGGGGGGCGCGGTAATCCGCCCCTTCCGTGCAGCCCGGATGCTCGCAGCACCGGGTCGGCGCTGCCGAGTCGGTGCGGGTAAAAAGGGCTGTCTGACCGCGGCGCATGGCGTAAGTATGAGGATGCGGCGAAAGGCTGACAAGCGTCCCCGGGCGCCCGCGTCCGCAGCGGAGGGATATTCCATAAGCAGCTATCCTTTTTACGGGCCGCTTGACAGGTTAGTCTCCTTGCCCGAGGTTGCGCCGCCCCCTGTGCCGGTGTCCATTTGTCCATGCCTGTAGCATCCTCCATCCGCACCAAGCTTACCGAGGCGTTCCAGCCCCTAAGGCTCGAGATCGTCGATGAATCCCATCTCCACGCCGGCCATCATCATCCGGGCCAGGGCGCGTATCGGGAAGGCGGCGAAACCCACTTCCGCGTGACCATCGTCTCGGCGGGTTTCCAGGGCATGAACCGGGTCCAGCGCCAGCGCCGGGTCTATGAGATCCTGGCCGCTGAGATCGCCGAAGGGGTACATGCCCTGTCCCTCGTCACACGTACCCCGGAAGAGCAGGAAAAATCGCCAAACACGTGAATTTAACCCTATAATTTTGCAACTTTAGCTGGCAGAATTCGCGCCAGCTCTCGAACACCGAGTGTTGAGACCCCATGGTTGAAGGCGCCTACCGCGTGAACGCGACGGCCGATTGCGGACGGATATGACAAAAGAAGCAAGATCGACGCTAGTCGGCCGGAATGTGACTGTCGGAGGCCGCCGGACCAGCATCCGGCTCGAGGCCGCCATGTGGGACGCGTTGCGCGACGTGGCGCGGCGCGAGGGGCGGACGATCAACGACCTCGTGACCTCGATCGACGAGGGGCGCGTCGAGTCGAGCCTCACGGCGGCAATCCGGGTCTATCTCCTGAAATACTTCCTGGCCGCCGCCACCGACGAGGGCCACCGCCGCGCGGGACACGGGGCGGGATAGGATTCCGGTCAAACCCGTAGGGCGGAAAAGCGCAAGCGCCTTCCGCCAACCTCGCCGCCGCCCTTGAGACGAAATCGCCGTGAAAGACCGCGATACGCTTCGTTTTTCCGCCCTACCTAATTGGACATGGCCACGACGCTGGACAGAAGATCGTCCGGGATCACGAGGCCACCGCCGCGTCGAGCACCGCGCGGAGATCGCCTACGCCCACGTCGCGGGTGATGAAGGCTTGGCCGATGCCCCGCGTCAGGATGAAGGTGAGCTTGCCGTCCTTCACCTTCTTGTCCTTCTGCATATGGGCGATCAGCGCCTCGGTCGTGAACTTGCGGCCCTGGGAGGTGGCAACCCGGGTCGGCAGGCCCACCGCCTCGAAATGCCGCCGCACCCGCGCCGCCGTCTCCGCCGGGCAGAAGCCCAGTCGCACCGACATGTCGAAGGCGAGGATCGAGCCGATGGCCACCGCCTCGCCATGCAGCAGCTCGTCCGAATATCCCACCTCGGATTCCAGCGCATGGCCGAAGGTATGGCCGAAATTGAGGAGCGCCCGATCGCCGGTCTCGCGCTCGTCGGCGGCGACCACCGTGGCCTTGGCCTGGCAGCTTTCGACCACCGCCTGGAGCCGGGCCGCGCGGTCGCCCCGGACCAACGACGCACCTTGCCCTTCGAGCCAGGCGAAAAAGGCCGGATCGCGGATGATCCCGTATTTCACCACCTCCGCATAACCAGCCAGGAACTCCCGGCGCGGCAGGGTTTCCAAGGCGTCGATATCGGCCAGGACCAGCACCGGCTGGTGGAAGGCTCCGACGAGGTTCTTGCCCTGGGGCGTATTGATCCCGGTCTTGCCGCCCACGGAACTGTCAACCTGGGCGAGGAGGGTCGTAGGGATTTGCACGAAGTCGATCCCGCGCAGCAGGGTCGCGGCGGTCAGGCCCGTGAGATCCCCGACCACGCCCCCGCCGAGCGCCACCAGGAGCGTGCCCCGCTCGATGCCCAAGGACAGGATCTCCTCCGAGAGCTTGGCGTAATGGGCGAAGTCCTTGGTCCCTTCCCCGGGCGGCAGGACAATCTCGTGATGGGCGATCCCGGCCGCGTCGAGGCTCGCCAGCAGGGGTTTCAGATGGAGCCCCGCCACGGTCGCATCCGTGACGATGATCAGGCGGCGAACCGGCCGCACCGCCTGGATAAGTTCGGCCGCGCGCGGCAGGAGACCGCTGCCCGCCACGATGTCGTAGCTCCGGCCCTCGATCCCGACATGAAGCCTTTGCTCGCCGCTCATGCCACGGCCTGCGCCTGGAAGGCGTCGAGCGCCGCGACCACCTTTTCCAAGGTCTGCTCCGGCGGGCCGTCGAGGCTTTCCACCGTGATATCCGCCTCGGCATAGACCGGATGGCGGAGCGCGATCAGCTTTTCCAGCACCTCCCGGGGATCGCCCGCCTTCAGCAGGGGCCGGTTGCTGCGCCGCGCCACGCGCTGGAGCAGCACCTCGATATCGGCCTTGAGCCAGATAGAGATGCCGCGCGCCCGCACCAGCGCCCGGGTCGAGGGATCCATGAAGGCGCCGCCGCCGGTCGAGAGCACATGGCGCGGCTGTTCGAGGAGGCGCGCGATCACCCGCCGCTCGCCGTCGCGGAAGGCCGCCTCGCCGTGGCGCTGGAAGATCTCCTCTATGCTTTCCCCGGCCGCCGTCTCGATCTCGGTATCGGCGTCGACGAAGGGCAGCCCCAGCCGAGTCGCGAGTTTTCGGCCGATATTGCTCTTGCCCGCGCCCATCAGTCCCACGAGGACGATGGTTTTTCCCTTGGCTGCGGGCGGGCTCATCGTTGACCCTCCCGCATCGTTGAAACCTGCATGCCGCACCGATAGACTTGCCGTAGATTAGCCATGAATTAGTCCTAGGCTTGCTCTAAGCCTAGCAAATTGCGCGCGGAGGCCGTCAAATCGGGCGGTCCCGCCGCGTGCGGTCCTCGGGCCAGGGTGTCAGGAACAAGGCGGAAATGGCAAAGCTTCTACTCGTCGTCGTCGCGGTCTTCGTGGTGATCGTTGCCGGCGGTTTCGCCGTGCTCGCGGTCTGGGACGTTCCGGCGCCCAGCGCGCCCATCGAAAAACAGATCCCCGATGCCCGCTTCCCCAAGTAACATGGGGCGCAAGGGCCTTTTCCTGGGGCTGGCGCTCGCCGCCGCCCTCGCGATCCCTCCGGCGCTGGCCCAGGTCGGCCCGCCCGTCCGGCTCGGCCCCCCGCCCGCCCCGCCGCCGCCCCAGACGATCCAGCCCGGCGGCAGCTTCGGGACACCGGCGCCGCTCGGGGCCAATCCCCTCGGCCGGGACACCAGCCCGCCCAATATGCCGGTCGGCGGCAGCCTGCCGACCACCCCGCCGTCGAAGAACGACGACATCAGGTCCGATACGCTGGCCCCTCTCGACGATTCCTGGGCGGGGTCCCTCAGCACCGCCGACCGCGCCCTGCCGGCGACGCTCTGGGAAGGCACGCCCCGCCCGCTCGTGGCGGCGGCGCTCCCGCTCCTCTCGCCCAATACCTCGCCGACCCTGCAGGACCTCGCCGCGCGGCTGCTGCTGAGCGGGGCCGAGTCGCCCGCCGGCCGCGATCCCGAAGCCGGCCCCCGCCTGGCGACCTTGCGGCTCCAGCGCCTCCTGGCCCTGGGCCATGTGGCCCAGGCCACGGCCATCGTCGAGGCCATGCCGAACCCGCCCGAGGATGAGGATTTCGACCGGATGCGGGTCGAGCTGCGCTTCCTCGCCAACGACGTCGAGGGCGGCTGCCAGCAGACCGGCGAGTTGATCGGCCGCTATCCCGGTCCCTGGTGGGACCGCGCGCAGATCGCCTGCCAGGCGCTGCACAAGGATACCGACAAGGCGCAGCTGGGCCTGAGCCTGCTGCGCGAGAAGAAGGTGCCCCGCGACCTCGTCTTCGACGCGCTCGTCGAGGCGACCATCGGCGCCCGCTCCGGCAAGCTCGAAAAGCTGCCGGAGCCGACGCCGATCCTGTTGAGCCTTCTGGCCGCCGCCAAGCAGCCCCTGCCCGCCGACGCCCTGGCCGCCGCGTCTCCGGCGCTGCTGCGGGAATGGGCGACCAATCCAGCGGTCCCCGCGGGCGACCGTCTCGCCGCCGGCGAAAGGGCCGCGGCGCTCGGATCCCTCACGGTGGACGAGCTTCGGGAAATCTACGACCGGCTCGACTTCAAGCCCGAGGAACGGGCCGCCGCCTTGAGCCAGACCGAGCAGGCCGGCCCCCGCGCCCGGGCGCTGCTCTATGAGGCGGCGCGGACCCAGACCGTCGCCCCCGCCCAGGCCGAGGCGCTGAAGGCGCTGCTGGCCGAGGGCAGGAAGCGCAACGATTTCCTCATGGCGGCGCGGCTCGCTGCCCCCATGATCCAGGCGCTGCAACCGACCAATGATTTGAGCTGGTTCGCGCCCGACGCCGCCCGCGCGCTCTATGCGGCGGGCAAGATCGCCGAAGCCCGCGCCTGGACGCGGCTCGGCGAGGCGGAAGGCGGGGCCTCGCTCTGGATCGTCTCCCGGCTGGCCCAGGGGCAGAACGGCACGGTCTGGCAGGCCGGTCTTCTCCGCGAGGCGGCCCAGCCCGCGCAGGGCATGGAAGCCACGGTGCAACTGCGCCGCGCCCAGATGGCGCTGACCCTTCTTTCGGCCTTCGACGAACCCATCGAGCCCGAGACCATCGCCCCGCTGCTGGCCGCCCCGCCCACGCCCGGAAGCCCGCTGCCCAACGCGGTCGTCTGGCTCGACCAGGGGCAGGCCGCCGGCAAGAAACGTCTCGGCGAGACGGTCCTGCTGACCCTCGTCATCGCCCGCACGGGCGACCGGCTGACGCCCGACGCAATCCCGCTGCTCAGGGCGATCTCGGGCCTGCGCGCCGCCGGGCTGGAGATCGAGGCCCGTGCGCTCGCGGTGGAAGCCGCCATCGCCGCCGGGATCTGATTTGGCCAGAAGCCTCCCGACCCGGCATGTGGAGGCCTTCCTGGAGATGATCGCCGCCGAACGTGGTGCTGCCCCCCGGACCATCGAGGCCTATCGCTCGGATCTCGCCGATCTCCGCGATTTCCTGACGCCGTCGAAGGTCGCGGCGGAGAAGGCCTCGTCGGACGAGCTGCGGCGCTATCTCTCGCGGCTGGCGGCCTTGCAGATGGCCCCCCGGACGGTGGCGCGGCGGCTTTCGGCGCTCCGGCAGTTCTATCGCTTCCTGCTGCTCCAGGGGGTGCGGCAGGACGATCCGAGCAGCGTGCTCGATTCGCCGAGGCTCGGCCGCCCCTTGCCCAAGGTCTTGAGCGAGGAGGAGGTTGGGACCCTTCTCGCGGTTGCCCATAAGCGGGAGGGAGCGGAGGGGTTGCGGCTCGCCTGTCTCCTCGAACTTCTCTATGCGACGGGCCTGCGCGTCTCGGAGCTGGTGAGCTTGCCGCTGGCCGCCGCCAAGCGCGAGGCCCGCTTCCTCGTCGTCCGGGGCAAGGGCGGCAAGGAACGGATGGTGCCGCTCAGCGCCCCGGCCCGGAACGCGCTCCAGGCCTATGCGGCTGCGCGCGGCCATTTCCTTCAGGAAGGCGAGACCTCGCGTTTCCTCTTCCCGGCGCGCACCGCGGAGGGACATCTCTCTCGCAATAAATGTGCGATCCTTCTCAAAGAATTGGCGGTCGAAGCTCACCTCGATCCTGATCGCATTTCGCCCCATGTGCTGCGCCATGCCTTCGCGAGCCACCTCGTGGATCACGGCGCCGACCTCCGCGCGGTCCAGGAGATGCTGGGCCATGCGGATATCGCCACCACCCAGATCTATACCCATGTGGAAACGGGCCGTCTCCAGACGCTCGTCAACCAGCACCATCCGCTCGCGCGGAGGAAGGGAACCGCCCCATGAGCTTCACCCAAGTGTCACCCGCCCCGGCGCGCCTCAGCCGCAGCACGCTGGCCGTGCCGGGCAGCCAAACCAAATTCTTCGAGAAAGCTGCCAAGGGATTGGCAGATGTCATTTTTCTCGATCTGGAAGACGCGGTGTCGCCCGAGGAAAAGCCGAGCGCGCGCAAGAACGTGGTCGAGGCGCTGCGCGATCTCGACTGGGGGGCCAAGACACTCTCGGTGCGGATCAACGGGCTCGACACCCATTACGCCTATCGCGACATCATCGACCTGGTGGAGCTATCGGGCGAGCGGCTCGACCTCATCCTGATCCCGAAGGTCGGCACCGCCTCGGACGTCTATGCGGTGGACATGCTGCTGACCCAGGCCGAGACGGCGATGGGGCGCAAGAAGCGGATCGGCCTCGAACTCCAGATCGAGACGGCGCTGGGCCTCCAGAACATCCATGAGATCGCGGGTGCCTCCAAACGGATCGAGTCGCTGCATTTCGGCTCCGGCGATTTCGCGGCCTCGACGGGCGCGCGCAACACAAGCATCGGCGGATCGAACCCGGATTACGCGGTCCTGACCGACAAAGACGCTGAAGGAAACCGCGCAACCCATTGGCAGGACATGTGGCATTACGCCTTGGCCCGGCTCGTTGTGGCGGCCCGGGCCAATGGGCTGCGGCCCATCGACGGACCCTATGGCGACTTCTCCGACCCGGAGGGCATGCGGGTCGCGGCCAAGCGGTCGGCCGCGCTGGGCTTCGCCGGCAAGATGGTGATCCATCCCTCGCAGATCGCGATTGCCAACGAATGCTTCAGCCCGCCCCCGGCGGAAGTCGAGAAGGCCCGCCGCATCCTCGCCGCCATGGAGAAAGGCCGCCGCCAGGGCCAGGGCGCGGTTTCCCTCGACGGCAAGCTCCTCGACATCGCCTCGATCCGCCAGGCCGAAGTGCTGGTGAAGACGGCGGCGATGATCGAGGGCGCGTCTTGACCCGTCCGCGAAGGGTGGCGCTCGCCGCCATCCTATGCTAGGGAGCCCAACCCATGCGCCATTTCCTAGATTTCGAGCAGCCGCTCGCCGAACTTGACAGCAAGATCGAAGAGCTTCGCCACATCTCCGATGGCGGCGATCTCAACATCGCCGACGAGGTCGCGCGGCTGGAATCGAAGGCCGACAAGATCCTGCGGCAGACCTACCAGAAGCTCAGCGCCTGGCAGAAGGTCCAGATCGCCCGCCATCCCGAGCGGCCCCATGCCAGCGACTATATCCAGGCGCTGATCACCGACTTCACGCCCCTGGCCGGCGACCGGGGGTTCGGCGAGGACCGGGCGATCGTGGGAGGTTTGGGGAGATTCCGGGGCTATAGCGTGGTGGTATTGGGGACCGAGAAGGGAGCCGATACCGAGGCCCGGGTGCGCCACAACTTCGGCATGGCCAAGCCCGAGGGCTACCGCAAGGTGCGCCGGCTGATGGAACTGGCCGACCGTTTCGGCCTGCCGGTGCTGACCCTGGTGGATACGGCCGGCGCCTATCCCGGCGTCGAGGCCGAAGCGCGCGGCCAGGCGGAAGCCATCGCCCGCTCGATCGAAGGCTGCCTCAAGCTGAAGGTGCCGCTGATCGCCACCATCATCGGCGAGGGCGGCTCCGGCGGGGCCATGGCGCTGGCCGCCGGCAATGCCGTGCTGATGCTGGAGCATTCGATCTATTCGGTAATCTCTCCAGAGGGTTGCGCCTCGATCCTCTGGCGCAGCGCGGAGAACGCGAAGGACGCCGCCGAGGCCCTGCGCCTCACCGCCCAGGACCTCTTGAAGCTCGGCGTCATCGACCAGATCGTGCCCGAACCCTTGGGCGGCGCCCATCGCTCCGCTTCGGAAACCATGACCCGGACCGGCGACGCCATCGACGCGGCCCTCCGCCCGCTGCTGGGCATGGACGGCAAGGCGCTCAAGGCCCAACGCCGGGACAAGTTCCTGGCCATGGGAAAGAAAGGCCTCTAAGGTCCTTATAATACTAATGTTTCTGTCATTGCGAGCGGAAGCAAAGCAATCCAGAAACCCTCCGTATGTTCAGACATCCCTGGATCGCCACGGCCTCCTCTCGCGGAAGCAAAGCTTCCGCTGTCGGCAGGCGAAGCTTTGCTTCGCCGAGAGACGGCCTCGCGATGACGACGGGCGGTCAGCCGGGCAGATGCACCGCCAGCCATAAGGTCGGCTCGTCTTCGGCGGTGCGTTCGACGCGATGCCTCTTACCGGCCGGGATGAAGAGATAGTCGCCAGGCTTCAGGACCAGCGCCGTCTTCTCCCCCTCGAAGCGAAGCTCGGCGGATCCCCGGACCAGCATCACCCATTCCGCCGTTTCCGGGTCGTACCAGAAGCCCGGCGGGCTCGCCTGCCCCCAGGAGACGATGCGCTCGATCCGGGCGCCGGGCCGGTCGAGAAGGGTCTCGAAAGCCTCCTCCGGCGCGACCGGCGGGATATAGGCGTAGATGTTTCCGGCGGTCACGGAATCCCCCTCTCGCAAAACCGACATGCGGCGAAGCTTACGCTTCGGCAGAACTCTTCGCTCCGGTCTTGTGAGCGGAGCCCCCCCACTCCATCTCTATCGCGGGCGCTCCTTTCCAACGAGATCGCGCCCCTAGGAGGCATATCGATGACGCCGCAGGAACAGGACCTGATCAACCAATTACTCCAGCGCCTGAAGCAACAGGCGGGCAGTCAGCCCAAGGATGCCGAAGCCGATCTTCTCATCCGGCGCGCGGCCCAGGAAAATCCCGACGCGACTTATCTTCTGGTCCAGACGGTGCTGATCCAGGACATGGCGCTGAACAACGTCCAGGGCCGGATCACCGAATTGGAACGCCAGCTCGCCGAGGCCAAGGCCGCCCCGAAACAGCCGACGAGCTTCCTCGGCAACCTGCTGGGCGGCGGTTCGCCAGCCCGACCGGCCGCTCCTGCCCCGCAAGCCGGCCCCTGGGGCCAGCCCCAGCCTCCGCAGCAGCAGCCCTCAGGGCCTTGGGGCGGCGCGCCGCAGCAGGGCTATCCGCAGGGTGGCGCTTATCCGCCGGGCGGCTATCCGCAGGGGGGCTATCCTCCTCCCGGCTATGGCGCCCAGGTGCAGCCCAGCGCGACCTCGGGCTTCCTGCGCTCGGCCGCGGCGACGGCGGCGGGCGTGGCCGGTGGCGCGCTGCTCTTCCAGGGCATCCAGTCGATGTTCGGCCATGGGGGAATGGGCGGCATGGGTGGCATGGGCGGCGGCTGGAACAACGCCTCGATGACCCAGCAGCCCTCACTGACCGAGAACACCGAGATCGTGAACAACAATTACTATTACAGCAGCGATCAGGGCTCGGTGCACGACGCGAACCCGACGCGCGAGGCAAATTGGTCGGGCGCCGACAATAGCGGCTACCAGCAGGTCGCCGACGACCGCCAGGACGACAGCAGCCAGGACTTCGCGTCCAATGACGATCCCGGCGGCGGCGGCGACGATTACGCCTGAGGACGATTACGCCTGAGGCTGCGGTCTTTTTAAGCTAAACAATCGAAGCCCTCTCCGCCCTTCAGGGGGGAGAGGGTTGGATGAGGTGGATGGTTGACCTCGCAGAACGCCTGAAGTCGGAATAGGTGGGGCGACCCACCTAATCCCGGCCTTCTCCCCCTGAAGGGCGGAGAAGGAGAAGAAATGAATGGAAGATGCCTAATCCGCCGCGGCGTCTTCCGCGGGCTCGGGCACAATCTCCGGCACCTTCAGCGCGTAGCCGGCGCCCCGCACGGTGTGCAGCAGCGGCACCTCGAAGCCCTTGTCGATCTTCTGGCGCAACCGGCTCACATGGACGTCGATCACATTGGTCTGGGGATCGAAGTGATGGTCCCAGACCTTCTCCAAGAGCATCGTCCGGGTCACGATATGGCCGGCGTTGCGCATCAGGTATTCGAGCAGCCGGAACTCGCGCGGCAGAAGGTCGATGACCTGCCCGCCGCGCGTCACCACGCGGCTTAAAAGATCCATCTCCAGGTCCGCGAGCTTCAGCCGGGTTTCGGCCGTCGCGCGCCGGGTCAGCGCCTCCAGGCGCGCCAGCAGCTCCGAAAAGGCGAAGGGCTTGGAAAGATAATCGTCGCAGCCGGCTTTCAGGCCGGTGACGCGGTCCTCCACATCCCCCATGGCGCTCAGGACCAGGACCGGCGTGTGGATGTTGGCGGCGCGCAAGGCGGCGATGATCGAAAGCCCGTCAAGGCCGGGCAGCATGCGGTCGATCACCATGGCGTCGAAGCTGCCCTGGCTCGCGCGCTCCAGGCCTTCCCGGCCCTCGCCCGCCAGGTCCACCACATGGCCGCGTTCGGAGAGACCTCGGGTGAGATAGGCGGCCGCCTCGCGGTCGTCTTCGATTACCAGGATGCGCATGGGGTCCACCCCTCTCGGGAGGAAAAAGGCCGAAGCGGAAACCGGCGGCTTTAGAGGCCGCCGGTTCCGTCTTCAGGTTTACGGATCAGCCCGCGTTGGGCTGGACCGTCAGCGCCACGAACTGGTTGACGCCGTGCCGGTTCAACAGCAGCAGCAGGTTCTTGTCGCTCGACGCCTGCGCCTCTTTCAGCTTGGCGACGGCCTCGGCCGGGTCCTTCACCGGCTGCTGGTTGATCTGGACGATCACGTCGCCCTGGCGAAGGCCGAGCTGCGCCAAGGGGCTGTTGTTGGCGACGCCGAGGACGACGACGCCCTGGACGCCCTTCTGCACCTTGAGCTGCTGGCGCTCCTTGTCCGTGAGCGTGCCCAGCTTCAGGCCCAGGGCGCTGGAATTCTGCGCCTCGGGCGAACCTTGCTTCGACCGGCCACCGCCGCTGTCGGCAACCTTCTGGTCATCCGGGAGTGCTGCGAGGGTCGTATCGACATTGACCTCGCCGCCCTTGCGCCAGACGGTCACCTGGGCCTTCTGGCCGACCGGGGTCTCGGCTACCAGGATCGGCAGGTCGCGCACCTTGGTGATGTCGCGGCCGTTGAACTTGGTGATGACGTCGCCCTGCTTCAGGCCGGATTTCGCCGCAGGCCCGCCCGCCGTCACATCGGCGACGAGAGCGCCCTGCTCGCCCTTGAGGCCAAGGCCCTTGGCGATCTCGGGCGTCACTTCCTGGATCTGCACGCCGAGCCAGCCCCGGTCCACCTTGCCATGGGCGCGGATCTGGTCGATCACGGGCTTGGCAAGATTGGCCGGAATGGCGAAGCCGATGCCGACGCTGCCGCCGTTGGGCGAATAGATCGCGGTATTGATCCCGATCACGTCGCCGTTGAGGTTGAAGGTCGGCCCGCCCGAGTTGCCCCGGTTGATGGCCGCGTCGATCTGCAGAAAGTCGTCATAAGGACCGGCATGGATGTCGCGGCCGCGCGCCGAAATGATGCCGCTCGACACGGTACCGCCGAGGCCGAAGGGATTGCCCACCGCCAGGACCCAGTCGCCGACCTGGATGCCGTTGCTGTCGCCGAAGGCCACATAGGGCAAGGGCTTGTCGGTCTCGATCTTCACGAGGGCGAGGTCGGTCTTGGCGTCCTTGCCGATGATCTTGGCGGGATGCTTGGAATTGTCCTGGAAGACGACGATGACCTTGTCCGCGTCGCCCACGACGTGGTTGTTGGTCACGACATAGCCCGAGGGATCGATGATGAAGCCCGAGCCCAGGGCCACGCGTTCCGCGCCCTGGCCGCCGCCCTGGCCACCGCCGCGAGGTGACGGAGCCGGGGCTGCCCCGTTGTCGTCATCGTCGTCGTTCTGATCCTGGTTGTTCTGGCCTTGCTGCTGCTCGAAGAAGCGGCGCAGCATCTCGTCGAAGGGGCCGCCATGGAGGCCGCCGGGGCCCATGGCCGGACCGTTGCCGGCCGCCGCCTTCTCAGTGACCTGGATCGAAACCACGGCGGGCAGGACCTTCTTCACCAGGGGCGAGAAGGAGGGAAGCTGTTGCGCGCCGGCGCCGGGCTGGACCGGCGGCTGCTGGGCGAAAGCGAGCGGGGAGACCGAGAGGCTGAGCGCGAGCCCCAGAGCGGCCGCCATGGCCTTCACGCCCCGCTTGGGAGCGGTATGGCGCACAGGTGAGAGAATGCTATGCGATGTCATCGGGATCCTCTTCGTTCCTTCCGGGCGGGGACGCCCATCGAGCGAGATGCTTCGAGACTGGAGATAAGGCTTCCAGGATTACGAGCCCCCTTCAGCAGAATTAAAGTTTTGTCACCTCGGTTCCCTCGCCCGCGACAAGCCTATGGCAAAGCCCGATTACAACGCTAAGATGTGCCGGCCGGACGGTGGGGCTCCGAAGGAGCGAATCCGGTGGATGGAAAAGCACAGTGCCGAGAGACCGAGCTTATAGGGCCTCGGCGTGCCGCGCCTTGGCAGGGCCGGCATGACCGAACCGAAACAGGACAGCAGGCCGCACGCGCCGACGCGCCTCTCCGGCCGCAAACTGATCAATGCGATCGACCGGATCGGCGAGGCGGTCGCCTTCTTCGACGATCAAAACCGACTCGTGCTCTGCAACGAGGCCTTTCGGCTCCTTTATCCCCATGCCATGTCGCTGATGGTCGCGGGCTCCACCAATGCGGAGATCATCAGCGCTGCGGTCGCGGGCGGTGACATCGACCTCATGGGCGAGACGCTCGAGGACTTTATTAAGCATTCCAGCGAGGCGTCACAGCGGCAGGTCTGGCGCGAATTCCGCCTCGGCAACGGCCGCTGGATCAAGAGCCACGACAGCTTCACCGAAGACGGCTTCCGGGTCGCGGTCAAGATCGACATCACCGAGCAGAAGACCCGCGAGGAGGCGCTGACCGCCGCCAAGGAAATGGCCGAGGTCGCGAACCGGTCCAAGACCGAGTTCCTGGCGAACATCAGCCACGAATTGCGCACGCCGCTCAACGCGATCATCGGCTTTTCCGAGATCATCCGGAACGAGATCTTCGGACCCTTGGGCAGCCCCCAGTACAAGGAATACATGAACGACGTCCTCGATAGCGCCAAGCACCTCCTCGGCGTCATCAACGACATCCTGGACGTCGCCAAGGCCGAGGCCGGCAAGCTCGAGCTGCAGGAAGGCATGGTCGATATCGCGGAGCTGGTGCGCTCGGCGACGCGGCTGGTGCGGGAGCGCGTCCACCGGGCGGAACTCACGCTCGACGTGAAGGTGCTGGAGGGCTTGCCCCTCGTCCATGCCGACGAGCGGAAGCTGAAACAGGTGCTGCTGAACCTGATGACCAACGCGGTGAAATTCACCCAGCCCGGCGGCAGCATCGTCATGGCCTCCCGGGTCGACGAGGCCGGGGATCTCGAACTCACGGTCACGGATACGGGCATCGGCATCGCGCCGGACGACATTCCGGTGGCCCTGGCGCCCTTCGGCCAGGTGGACAGCCGCTTGAACCGGCGCTTCGAGGGCACCGGGCTGGGATTACCCTTGAGCCGCGCGCTGATCGAGTTGCACGGCGGCACCCTGTCGCTCCACAGCACGGTTGGGGTCGGGACCACAGTGACCTTGAAGCTCCCCGCCTCCCGCCTCCTCCAGGCGCACCCCCTGGAACTCCGCCCCAGCGACCTCTTCCGCCCCGGCGACTTCGGCAAGCCGCAGGTTTAGAGCGGGTTTTCGCTTAGGCCTTTTCGCCGCGCGGGTCGTCCTCCCTATAGTTTTCCGTCATGCCCGGGCTGAACACTCGACCCGGGCATCTCGTTGGGAGGCGGCGGAGAGGAACGCCCCCTCAGGGCGTCGCGTAGCCCCTGAACTCGGCGGCGGCGGGCGAGCCCCATTGGGACTGGAAGCCCTCCTCCACCGAGAGCAGGTTGGACCCGCTGGCCCTGTTCATCAGGTCCGCATCGGTCCATTGCTCATGCAGCCGGCCCCAGGGATCGGCCCAATAGTCGAAGACATTGCTGCCGAGCCCATGCCGGCCGATGCCCCAGGCGTGCTTGTAGCCCTGGGCGCCCAGGTGATGGTGGCCGAGCATCAGGTCGTCGAAGTCCTGCACCTCGAAGGAAAGATGGTTGAGCCCCGTCTTGTCGCCCTGGACCACCAGGATCGCATGATGGTCCACGAAAGCGTCGCCCTGGTCGCAGCGGTTGAAGGAGGCGACGATATTGGACTTCTCGTCGCGATAGATGTCGTCGGACTGGATGAGGCCCAGGGTCTCGCGATACCAGGCGATGACCTCGGCGGATTTCGGCGTGTAATAGCCCGCATGGCCGATCCGCTTCACCTGGGGGATCCGCTTGCCGAGCCGCACCGAGCCGCCCATCCGCTTCCGCTCCGCCCCGGTGTTCATGGGCGCATGGGGCGCCACGGGCAGAGCCGCGACCTTCTCCATGCCGTGGATCACGTCGATGCGATAGCCCAGGGGATCGGTCAGCCGAACCCGCTTGCCGCCGCCGGGCTCGTCCACGGTCTCGATCTTCGAGGCACCGTCGAGGCGGGAGGCCTTTTCAAGCTCCGCCTCCGAGGCGACATGGAAGCCGAAGCCGCCGAAGCGCGGCTCGCCCAGTTCCGTCACATGGATATGGTGCTGGGGGTCGGTCCCCCGCATATAGAGCGCCGTCGCCGTGCGCGCCGCCCGGACCATGCCAAAATCCGTCAGGAATTTTTCCTGCTTGTCGAGATCCGGCGAGAAGAGCCGCCCATAGGCGAGTTCCGCGACCTTGATGCCTGCCATCGTCCTAATCCCCCATCGTTGCCGTGATCCTCCCGCCAACGGTCCCGAGACGTCAAGAGTCCAGCGATTGAAACCGATCTTGGGAAAGATGACGATGTTCCCCCGGCTCGTCATGCCCGGCCTGGTAAAATGAATGGGATCGACATGCCGCAAGCCCCCTTCCCCATCACCCTTGAAAGCGGCTACCGGCCTGGAGCCCTCGCGGCCTGCGTCGAGATGCATGCGCGCTATTACAGCCGCACCTCGGGCTTCGGCCGCGCCTTCGAGGCACTGGTCGCCAAGGGCCTCGCCGAGTTTTTCGAGCGCCTCGACAATTCCGGCAACGGTCTCTGGCTCGCCCTCCAGGGGGACCGCATCGTCGGCACCGTGGCGATCGACGGCGAGGACCTGGGGCCGGGGGTCGCCCATCTGCGCTGGTTCATCGTGGACGACGGGACCCGGGGCGGCGGGATCGGGCGGAAACTGCTCGCGGAGGCTTTAAGGTTCTGCGACCGGCAGGGCTTCGCCGAGGTCCAGCTCTGGACCTTCCGGGGGCTCGAGACGGCCCGGCATCTCTATGAAGCGCTGGGGTTCGTGCTGGTGGAAGAACGGCTCGGCCGGCAATGGGGCAAAGAGGTCATGGAGCAGCGGTTTGTGAGGAGGCGCGCGCGAGGTTAAAATGCGTCGTCGTCATTGCGAGCGCAAGCGAAGCAATCCAGGTCTTGCCGCTTGCTAGGTCCCTGGATTGCCACAGCGGCTACACCGCCTCGCAATGACGACGAGTATTCAGATAGCCGTAACTAAGCCCGCAAATTCTTGTTGAAGAAGTCCACCGTCCGCTGCCAAGCGAGCTTGGCGTCGGGTTCGGAGAAGCGCGGCGTCGTATCGTTGTGAAAGCCGTGTAGGGTGCCGGGATAGGTATAGCTTTCGACCTTCACCCCGGCCGCCTTCAAGGCCGCCTCGAAGGGAGGACCCTTGGGGTTGATGAAGTCGTCCTTCTCCGCATAGTGCAGCAGCATGGGCGCCTTGATCTTGGCCGCATCCTCGGCGCTCGGCTGCGGGCCGCCGTAGAAGGGCACCGCTGCCCCCAGGTCCGGCATCCGCACCGCCACGGCCTCGACCGCTCCGCCGCCGGCGCAGAATCCCACCGCGCCGATCTTGGGCAGGGCCTCCGGACGGCCCTTCAGGTAGGCGGCCGCAGCCACCATGTCCTCGATCCGCTTCTTGCCGTCGAGCTGGCTATAGAGCTTGGCGCCCTGCTCCTCGTTATTGGGATATCCCCCCAGGACCGTCAGCGCATCGGGCGCGAAGGCGACGAAGTTCAAGAGCGCCAGGCGGCGCACCACATCCTCGATATAGGGGTTGAGGCCCCGGTTCTCGTGGATCACCAGCACGGCGGGCAGCTTGCCGCTGGCATTGGCCGGCAGGGCGAAATAGCCCTTCACCTGACCCGTGCCTTCCGGCGAGGAATAGGTCTGGTAGCTCGCCTTGATGCGGGCGTCGTCCTTCGGGACCTGCTCGGCGAGCGCGAAATTGGGCTTCAACGCCTCCAGCATCGCCGCGGCGGACATGCCGCCCACCGCGTATTTCTTCGCGCGGTCCAGGAAGCCGCGGCGGCTGATATTGCCATGGGCGTATTTGTTGAAGAGGTCCATGACCTCCGGCGGAAAATCCTTGGCGGTCTTTCTTTCCATCCGACCTTCTCCCTTTATGGTGGCGGGTTCCCCGCGCCCTCGATCGTAGGATAGGTCCGCTCGCGACAAGCGCGCGAGGCAATTTCCCGTGATCCGGCCCGGGATTATTTCTGCAAAGCCGCCACGCCGGGCAGCTCGCGGCCTTCGAGCCATTCTAGAAAAGCCCCGCCCGCCGTCGAAACGTAGGAGAGCTTGTCCTCGACCCCGGCCGCGGCCAGCGCCGCCACCGTGTCGCCGCCGCCGGCAACGCTGAGGAGCTTGCCCGCCTTGGTGAGGTCGGCCACGCGCCGGGCGATCCCGACCGTGCCCTTGTCGAAAGGCTGGGTCTCGAAGGCCCCGACCGGGCCGTTCCAGACGAGCGTCTTGCAGGTTTCCAACCGCCTGGCGATGGCCTCCACCGACTTCGGCCCGATATCGAGGATCATGGCGTCGGCCGGCACCTTGTCGATGGCGACGACCTCCGAAGCCGCCCCCGCCTTGAATTCCCGCGCCACCACCGCGTCCACCGGCAGGATCAGCTCGCAGCCCGCCGCCTTGGCCTTGGCGCGGATGCTCTTGGCGGTCTCGGCCATGTCGCGCTCGCAGAGGGATTTCCCCACATCGACGCCCTCGGCGAACAAGAGCGTATTGGCCATGGCCCCGCCGATCACCAGCACATCCACCTTGGACACGATGAAATTGAGGAGGTCGAGCTTGGTCGAGACCTTGGCCCCGCCGACCAGCGCCGCCACCGGGCGCTTTGGGTTGCCGAGCGCGCCGTCCAAGGCCTCAAGCTCCGCCTGCATGAGCTTTCCCGCCGCCGCCGGCAGGAGATGCGCCACCCCCTCGGTCGAGGCATGGGCGCGGTGGGCCGCCGAGAAGGCGTCGTTCACATAGAGGTCGCCGAGTGCTGCGAGCTGTTGGGCGAAGCCCTTGTCGTTGGCCTCCTCCTCCGCATGGAAGCGGAGGTTTTCCAACAGCGCGATCTCGCCGTCCTTGAGGCTGTCCACCACCGCCTGGGCCGGGGCGCCGACGCAATCCTCGGCGAATTTCACCGGCTTCCCGCCCAGCGCCTTGCTCAGGGGAGCAACCAGGGGTTTGAGGGAAAACTCGGGGTCGCGCTTCCCCTTGGGACGGCCGAAATGAGAGAGGACCACGACCCTGGCGCCCTTGGCGGCGAGCGCTTCCAGCGTCGGCACCAGGCGCACGATCCGCGTGTCGTCGGTGACCTTGCCGTCCTTCACCGGGACATTGAGATCGACCCGTACAAGCACGCGCTTGCCCTGAGGCTGAAGATCGTCGAGCGTCTTAAATTTCGGCATAAGGATCTCATCCGATGGAAGAAATGACGCGGCTTTGTGCAGCATCGTCGCCGCCGCGTCAATTTTGCGTGGAGCCCTCGCCTCATTGTTGACAATCGAACAATTCAAACCCTACCGTTTGTTCAGAAAATAACAGCGGAGGTATCGGGCCATGCAGCGGAAGAACACCTTCATCCTGTCCCGCCGGACGCTCATCAGGACGGCTGCGGCCTTCCCGCTGGTCGCGGCGCCCGCCCTCATTTCCCGCCGCTCGCTCGCGGCCGACGACAAGATCCTCTACGTCAACACCTGGGGCGGCGCCTGGACGGCGGCCCAGCGCACCACCATGTTCGCGCCCTTCACCGCCAAGACCGGCATCGAGATCAAGGTCGTGGAGCCCGTCTCCTTCCCCAAATTGAAGGCGACGGTCGATGCCAAGACCTGGGACTTCGACGTGACGAGCTTCGCCTCGGTGGAATATTTCCGGGCGAAGAACGAAGGCCTTGTCGAGCCCATGGACTGGAAACTCTTCGACAAGAGCAAGGTGAACCCCGCCTGCCTGTTGGACGAGGGCGTGAAGTCGATCGTGCTGGGCACGCCCTTCATCTATCGCAAGGACAAGTATCCCAACCCGCCGAAGAGCTGGGCCGACTTCTTCGACGTGCAGAAGTTCCCAGGCTTCCGCGCGCTAAATTCCACGGCGCCGCAGACCACCCTGGCCTTCGCGCTCCTGGCCGATGGCGTGCCCAAGGACAAGCTCTATCCCCTGGACCTCGACCGCGCCTTCAAGAAGCTCAACACGATCAAGTCCCATATCAAGGTCTGGTGGACCCAGACCGGCCAGTCGGAGCAGATCTTCCGCGACGGCGAGGTCGACATGATGTCGATCTGGAGCTCGCGCATCATTTCGCTTATGAAGACCGGCGTGCCGGTGGATGTGGTCTGGGAAGGCAGCCAGAACGATACCGGCGTCTGGTTCATGGTCAAGGGCACGCCGCGCAAGGAAGCGGCCGTGAAGTGGATGGAATTCCTCTGCGAGCCCAAGCCGCACGGCGAATTCTGCGAGGCCATGACCTATGGGCCGTCGAACCCCGACGCGCTCAAATTCATGTCGCCGGAAGCGGTGGCGATGTCGCCCAGCAATGCCGAGCACGAGAAGCAGTCCTTCCAGCAGGACGCGGCCTGGGTCGTGCCCAACCTGCCGAAGATCCAGGAACGCTTCCAGGAATGGATGACGAGCTAAGACGGAGCCCCCCAAGGAGCAAAGAACCCCAATGACCTACCAGACCATCGAGGTAAAGCCGCTCGCGGGAAACATCGGCGCGGAGATTTTCGGCGTGGACCTCTCGGGCGATATCCCCGGCGAGACCTTCGCCGAGATCCGCCGCGCCTGGAATGAAAACGTGGTGATCTTCTTCCGCGACCAGGAGCTGGATTTCGAACGGCAGAAGGCTTTCGCGCGGCGCTTCGGACCTTTGATGGTGGACCCCATCATCGCCTCGCCCGAGGGGCAGCCGGAACTGATGGTGGTCTCGAAGTACGAGAACGAGAAGTTCACCTTCGGCGAGGGTTGGCATTCCGACAGCACTTATCGCGAGAAGCCGCCCATGGGCTCCTTCCTCTATTGCGTGGAAGCCCCGCCCCAGGGCGGCGACACCATGTTCGGCAACCAGTACCTGGCCTATGAGACCCTCTCCGAGGGTCTGAAAGAGCAACTCGGGCAGCTGACGGCGATCCATAACAACATCCGCTACGCCGCCTCGCTGGTGCCGCGTTTCCCCGCGGACCGCAGCATGAAGCTCAGGACGGACGGCGCGGTCGAGGAGGCCATGAAGGCCGAGGTCGAGCATCCGGTGGTGCGGACCCACCCCGAAACCGGCCGCAAGGCGCTGTTCGTGAGCCGCGGCTATGTCAACCGCTTCAAGGGCTGGACCGAGGAGGAGAGCCGTCCGCTGCTCAACTTCCTCTGCGCCCATTCCGAAAGGCCGGAATTCACCTGCCGCTTCCGCTGGAAGGCGGGCTCCATGGCGCTGTGGGACAACCGCTGCGCCCAGCACAAGCCCATCGGCGACAGCAACGGCTACCGCCGCATCATGCACCGCGTCGTCGTGGAGGGAGATCGCCCGGTCTGAGGATCGGGTTCCCGGGGGGGAGGTGAGCGGCGGCTTCCGAGCCGCCGTTCGCTTTTGTGGGGATGGACACACACGAAGTCGTCATGCCCGGACTTGATCCGGGCATCTCTCTCCGTACTGGACGAAATGGCCGGGTCAAGCCCGGCCATGACGAAATTTGAGGGAAGCGGGTGCTTAGTTCCCATAACCATCCAGCACCCCCTCACGCGTTCAGAAACCCGCCCTCCTTGGCGGGATGGGGCAGAGACCAGCCGAAGTAGACTTCCGTCTCGACGATCTTGCCGTCCCGCAGGGTCAGGACCTCGGTGTTGCGGAAGCTCTTGCCGCGCTGGCGGCGGCCTTCGTAGGTGACGACCACCGTCTCGCCCTCCGGCACCAGGCGGATGAAGTCGAAGGCCTCGATGGTCAGGCTGTTGGGCCAGCAGCGCTCGAAATAGGTCGCGCGGTCCAGGCGGTTGTCCAAGGGGCTGGTGAAGTGGAAATCCTCGGCGATCACGGCTTCCAGCGCCGCCCGGTCCTTGTCCACATAAGCCTGGTAGCAGCGCCTTGCGATGGCGACATTTTTATTGGCCATGAAAATCGCTCCCGATCCTGGTGGTTGCCGGATACAACCTGTCGCGGAGCGGCAGCCGGGGCTGTCCCTTATGGAACAAGCCCCATCCTCGGGATCAGGGCTCCAGCGACGCGACCTCCCGCACGCCCGGCACATAGATCCCGCCGCGCCGGCCCGCGCCATACCAATCATGGTGCCATTCGGTCAGCGGCGGCAGGTCCGGGGTCACGAGCCAGAGCCGCATCAGATGACGCCGCCGGTCGAGTTCGGGAAAATCCTGGTAGGCGGTCCGGGTGTGGAGCGTCGTGTAGTTGTTGATGAACTGGATGTCGCCCGGATCCAGCACCATGGAGAGATAGAAGCGCGGCTCGCTGGCGAGACTGTCGATCAGGTCCAAGGCCTCGACCTGCGCATCCGTCAGGCGCGGCACCTCCGGGAAATTCTGGGCATGGCGGATCGGCCCCGGATTGAGGCAGGTGAAGAGCCGTCCCTGGTGCAGCGTGAAGACCGGCACCTTGAAATAGGGCCGCGAGCCTGCCGGGATCTCGCCCTTGCGGCTGACCCAGAAGGGCTCGTAGAGCACCCGAAGCAGGTCGGGCCGCGTCTTCTGGATCTCGTTGTGGATGGCGATGGAGCTGGCGATCAGGCTCTCCCCGCCGCTCCTCGCCTGATGGAGACAGAGAAGCCCGACGATATCCGCATGATCGATGTGGAAATAGAAGCGCTCGCGGCTGTTGTAGCCCCGGACGTTGGTATTGGTGAAATTGCCGACCTGGCCCGTGCTGTCCGCCTTGGGCGCGGTGACTTCGCCGAGATCGACCACATGCCCGAGAAGCTGGCCCTTGGCGTTCTGGGAGACGGGATAGCCCAGATGCCGCCCCATGCCCCAATAGGCCAAGGCGGCCTTGTCCCGGCCGAGGCGCTGGACCGGAACGCCCCGGATGAGGGTGAAGCCCCTGCCCTCCATGACCTCCCGGCGCAGCTTCGCCAGGGTGGATCCCAGATGCGGCAGGGGAAAATCCCCCTTCTCCACATCGATGAGCGCGCGGCCCTCAGCCGTCACGCTCTCGATGGCGGCATCGAGATCGGCGATATCGGCCGGGGTCAGTCGATATTGCCAATCGTCTTTATGCTGGAGATCCCGCCCCAGCCAGCAGGCGGGATCGCGAAGCGGCGTTCCCGGAATCTCGACCTTCGGCCTTTCGGCCAAGACTGCCGCTTCGCTCATGGTATCGCTCCTACTCTTCCAGCCAGTTGGCGCGCCAGGTGTTGTAGAAATAATTGTCCGCTCGCGGGCCTTTCACCTTCACCGAACGGCTGTCGTAGACGATCTTCTCGTGCAGCGTCAGCAGCGGCATGTCGTCGGCCAGGATCTTCTGGGCCTTCTTATAGAAAGCGCCGCGCGCTTCCTCGCCCGTGGCGTGCTCGGCCTCGTCGAAGAGCTTGTCCACTTCCGGATTGGAATAGCCCGAGGCATTGCCGAAGAGCTTGCCGATGGAGGAGGTCAGGAACATCCGGCCGATGCCGAGCGCCGGATCGCCATAGCTCGTATAGCCGGTCATCGTCACGTCGAAGTCGCGGTCCGTGAACATCCGCTTGTTGGCGGTGGCGCGCTCGCTCGGGCTGTTGATGACATCGACGCCCACGGCCTTCCACATGCTCTTGATCGCGGAGGCCACGAGCGGCGGCGCGACCTCGTCGGCGCCATAGACGACTTCGAGCTTGAAGCGCATCCCGTCCGGCCCGCGCTTCAGACCCACCTGATCCAGGAGGGCGTTGGCCTTGTCGATGTCATAGGGATACATCTTGCGGTAGTCGATGGAGGGATCCGCCGCCCAGGGCAGGCGATTGGTGAAGGGCATGGTGCCGACCTCGCCCGCTAGATAGGCGTTCTTCACCAGGAAATCGCGGTCGGTCGCCATCAGCAAGGCCTGGCGGACCCGCTTGTCGTCCAGGGGCTTGCGATTGTTGTTGAGGAACAGAAGATCGACCGTGGGCGGCCCGCCGGCCGGCTCCAGATCGAGCTTCGCATTCGCCTTCACCTGGGCATAGTCGTTGGGCGCCAGATAATAGTCGGAGACGTAATCGACCTCCCCCGCCACCAGGGCCTGGGCGCGGGCGGCAGGCTGCGGGATGATCTTGCCGATCACCGTGTCGAGATAGGGACGGCCGGGCTCCCAGTAATTGTCGTTCCGGACCAGGCGGATATGATCGCCGCGCCGCCATTCCGCCAGCTTGAACGGCCCCATGCCGATGGGGTTCGTGGTATTCGCCGGGTTCTGGTTGATCGGGGTCGCGCCCTGATAGACATGGGCCGGCAGGATCGCGCCGCCGAGCGAGCAGGAAAGCGTCGCCAGCAAGGGGCCGAAGCCCTGCTTCAGCTGGATCACCACCTTTTCCGGCGAGGGCGTGTCGATCGACTCGATGGCCCGGCCGGCGCTGGCGAAGACCGCGTTGAATTTGGCGCTGGCTTCGAGCAGCGAGAACTTGACGTCGGCCGAGGTGACGGGCTTGCCGTCATGCCAATTGGCCTTGTTCAACTCGAAGGTATAGGTCTTGCCGTCAGGCGAGATGGTCCAGGACTTCGCCAGCATCGGCTGGACGCCCTCGGCGACCGAGACCCGGGTCAGGCCCTGGTAGAGGATGCAGCCGATCAGCCCCTCGGGCACGCCGGTCGAGATCACGGGGTTCACCGAGGGCGGGTCGATGCCCAGCGTGAAGATCACCGTCCCACCGCGCTTGGGCGGCCCGTCCGCCGCCGATACGGAGCCGATCCCCGCGACAAGCGCCAGCGCGGCCAAGGATCCCGCGACAGCCTTTGAACCAACCAGTTTTACCATGAACCATCCCCAGTTTTTTGTATTCAAAGCGATGCTAACACGCCGGGGAATAAGCGCAAACGGCTTCGCTTAGGGGGATACCTTAGGCTCTATCTGTCCGTCATCGCGAGGCTGCGGAGCAGCCGTGGCGATCCAGGAAAGGTCGGTAACACGGAGGGTTTCTGGATTGCCGCGGCCTTCGGCCTCGCAATGACGGCAAAGGCGGTTCGGTGCCGTCTTGCAATGACGGAACCGCATCACCGCATCCTGAGGATCACCACCTGATCGCTCGAGGGATCGGTGCTCTTGCGCAGTTCGGCCACCTCTTTCGCGGTGACAGGATCGGCCTTGTTGCCCCAGGCCTGGCGCATGAAGGTGACGACCTCGGCGATCTGCTGGTCGGTCAATTGGGCGCGGAACTGGGGCATGCGATAGGCCTCGGGCACGCCCAAGGGCACCAGGGGCTGGGAGCCGTTCAGCACGATATTGATGAGGGATGAGGCATCCTTGGTCAGCACCGTGGGATTGCCCGCCAGCGGGGCCACGAAAGGCGGCGAGCCCCCGCCCGTCTCGCGATGGCAGCTCTGGCAGGTCGTCGCATAGAGCGCCGCCCCCGGATCCGGGGGATGCCCGCCCGCCAGCATCGTCGCGGTCGAGGCGTCATAGGCATAGGCGGGCTCGGTCTTATCGGCCGGCAGGGATTTGAGATAGGTCCCGATGGCGGCAAGATCCTCGTCGGTGAGATAGGACGTGCTGTTGTTCACCACGTCCAGCATCGAGCCATAGGCCGAGCCATGAACGTTATGCCCGGTCTTCAGGAACTCGGTGATCTCCGCCGCCGACCAGCCGCCGAGCCCGGTCGCCAGATTCTGACGCAGGCTCGCGGCATACCAGCCGTCGAGATTGGCCCCGGCGAGAAATGCCGTGCCGCTGTCGTCCAGCGCCTTTTCCTGGAAGGCCCAGCCTCGTGGCGTATGGCAGGCCCCGCAATGCCCCAGCCCCTGGACGAGATAGGCCCCGCGATTCCATGGCGCGTCGTGCTTGGGATCGGCGGTGAAACCCTGCTTGTCCGTGAACATCGCGTTCCAGACCGCCAGCGGCCAGCGCCAGCGCAGCAGCTTCGGGATCTCAGGATCGAGGTTCGCCTGACGCGCGGCCGGGACCTCTTTCATGAAGAAGTCGTAGAGCGCCTTCACATCCTCGTCGCTGAGCTTGGCGTAGGAGGGATAGGGCATGGCCGGATAAAGCCGGTGCCCGTCCCTCGCCACGCCTTTTCGCAAGGCCTTGTCGAAATCGTCGAGGCTGTAGAGACCGATCCCGGTCTCCTTGCCAGGGGTGATATTGGTCGAATAGATCGCCCCCAGCGGCGAGCCCATCTTGAGCCCGCCCGCGAAGGGCTTGCCGTCCGCCACCGAATGGCAGGCGACGCAATCCCCGGCGCGGGCCAGATATTCGCCCTTGGTCTCGGGCTTGGCCGTCGCGTCCTGGGCCTGGGCCGCGGGCGGCAGAAGCAAGGCGAGCAGAAACGCCGCGATATATCGCATGAGGTTTCTCCTCAAGCGGAAGCGTTGAGTTTCTGGTCCTTGAACGGCAGGCTCCGGATACGCTGCCCCGTCGCGGCGAAGATCGCATTGCCGAGCGCCGGCAAGGACGGCGGCAGGGCCGGCTCGCCAAGCCCCGTGGGCGGGAAATCGGTGACGCGGAAATGAACCTCCACCGGCGGCGACTGGCGCATCCGCAGCGGCAGAACCGTGTCGAAATTCCCCTGGACGATCTTGCCCTTCTCGATGGTGAGGCCATGGCCGATGGCGGTGCCGAGCCCATCGAGTGCCGCACCCTGGGCCTGGTTCTCGGCGTTCAGGGGATTGATGATCTGGCTGCCGATGTCGCCCGCGATCCAAACCTTGTCGAGCTGGATCAGGCCATTGGCCGCCATCGTCGCCTGTACCACCTCGGCGAAATATCCGAGATGGCTGTAGTAATAGGCGAGCCCCATGCCGGTGCCCTTGGGAAGCTTCGTCTTGCCCCAGCCCGATTTCTCGGCCGCGAGTTCGATCACGCCGCGCATCCGTCCGGTGTGGAAACCGGGGGTGGCGCGGGGGCCGGGCGGGTCGGGCAGCACGCGCGGCTCGCCCAGGAGGTCGAGCGCGAAGGCCACCGGGTCCTTGCCCGAGGCATGGGCGAGTTCATCGAGGAACGACTGGAAGGCAAAGCCGAGCCCGTTGGAGCGCGGCGCGCGCAGAGGTCCCGTGGGCGCCCGCAGCGGCATCATCGAGGTGCCGAGTTCGAGGTTCGCCACCAGCCGCGCCGGGAATTCGGTCGGCTCCAGGTTCGCGGAATTGGCGACCGCGCCATCCTGGCTGAAGGTCACGAAATGGTCGGTGAAGGCAATGAGCTTGCCCGCCCCGTCGAGCCCGCCCTTGAAGAAGTGATAGCCCGCCGGCCGGTAAAGGTCGTGCCGCATGTCGTCTTCGCGGGTCCAGACGAGCTTCACCGGCGCGCCCGCCTCTTTCGAGATCCAGGCCGCCTCGACCATATAGTCGTTGCTCAACCGCCGCCCGAAGCCGCCGCCGCAGCGGATCATGTTGATCTTGATGGCACTCTCGGGGATGCCGAGCGTGGAGGCCACGAGCTTCGATCCCGGCGCCGGGTTCTGGGTCGGCGCCCAGATCTCGACCTTGCCGTTCACGAAACTGGCCGTGCAATTCTGGGGCTCCAGGTCGATATGGGAGAGGAAGGGATAGTGATAGGCCGCCTCGACCACCTTGGCCGATTTGGCGAGCGCGCCCGCCGGATCGCCGTTCTTGCGCACGGTGCTGGAGGGAGCGCCCTTGGCGAGTTCCGCCGCCTTGCGGGCGAAATCGGCGCTGTTCTGGCCGGTGATATCGCCCTCGTCCCAGGTGATCTGCAACTGCTGGCGCGCGCGATTGGCCCGCCACCAGCTATCGGCCACCACGGCGACGCCGTCCAGGAGACCGCGCAGATCGGTGCCGCCCTTCACCTCGAAGGCGGCCTTGACGCCGGGCAGCTTGCGGATCGCCTCCACATTGGAGCTGACGAGCTTGCCGCCATGTACGTCGCATTTCTGGAAGACCGCGTAGAGCATCCCTGGCACGGTCACGTCGATGCCGAAAAGCGGCTGGCCGGTGACGATCTTCTCGCCGTCCACGTTGCGCATGGGCTGGCCGACGATGCGGAAGGTCTTGGGGTCCTTGAGCGGCACTTTTTCGAGGTCCGGGACCTTGACCGCCGCCGCCTTCTCCGCCAACTCGCCATAGGAGAGCGTGTGGCCGCTGGCCTGATGGCGCACCACGCCCGGCGTCGTGTCGCATTCCGAGGCCTGGACGCCCCAGGTCGTGGCCGCCGCCTGGATCAACATCTGCCGCCCGGCCGCCCCCACCCGGCGCATGGGCAGCCAGTTGACCGGGGTCGCCTGGCTTCCGCCCGCGACCTGGGCCGGATATTTCGGGTCGTAGCCCGCCTGCTCGATGCGGACCTTGTCCCAGGAGACATCCAGCTCCTCGGCGATCAGCATGGGCAGCATGACCTTGATGCCCTGGCCGCATTCGGGGTTCTTGGCGGTGACGGTGACGCTGCCGTCCGGCGCCACGCGCACATAGGCGTTGAGCGCGATCTCCCGCGGCCCCGCCTCGCCCGACACGGCGGCCTTGGCGATGCCATGGATCCTGGCGGTGAGCAGCAAGCCGCCGCCCGCCGCGAGGCTCGCCTTCAGGAAGTTGCGGCGGGAGGATTTGACACCGGCGGACCGGAAGGGGGCGAGAAGACCGTCCATGGCTCAGGCCCTCGCCAGTTCGGCGGCGCGCTTGATCGCGGCCCGGATCCGGGTATAGGTCGCGCAGCGGCAGAGATTGCCGTTCATGGCCTGGTTGATGTCCTGGTCGGTCGGATTGGGGATCTTGGTCAGAAGCGCCGTGGCCGACATGATCTGGCCCGACTGGCAATAGCCGCATTGGGCGACATCGAGTTCGAGCCAGGCCTGCTGCACCCGCTTGCCCACGGGGGTCTCGCCGATCGCCTCGATGGTGGTGACGTTGGAGGCCCCCAGCACCGAGACCGGGATCTGGCAGGAGCGCGTCGCCTGTCCGCCGAGATGCACGGTGCAGGCCCCGCATTGCGCCGCCCCGCAGCCGAACTTGGTGCCTTTGAGGTTGAGCGTGTCGCGCAAGACCCAGAGCAGCGGCGTCTCGCTCTCCACATCGGCCGTGTGCTGCTTACCGTTCACCTGGATGATGTAGGGCATGACCGCTTCCTCGGGATCGGGACATCGACAGGCGCTAAGGTATGCCTGTCGGGAGGCAGCGGCAACCTCCGGGGGACATCCTCACGCGGTTGTAATGATTGGCGAAAGGCGCTGTATCCCTGCAGGATTAGCGCATCACTGCCCGGCCAGCGCCTTCCGCACCGCGAGGTCGAGCGCCTTCATGTTGAAGGGCTTCTGCAGCACCGCCACGCCGGTCGCGGCGAGCGTGGGGATCAGATCGGGATGGCCCGACATGGCGATCAAGGCTTGCCCGGGATCGCGCCGCCGGACTTCCTGGATGAGGGCGAGCCCGCTCATGTCTCCCGGCAGGACTCCGTCGGCGATGACGAGATCGAAGGCATCCCCCGCCAGAACGGCCAAGGCTTCCGCCGCCGTTCCGACCGAGCGCACCGCATACTCGCGTATTGTGAGATAGTCTCCTATGAGGCGGAGAAGTTGTGGATTGTCTTCGACGAGCAGAATTTTCTTGGACATCGCCTGCTTGAGTTTATCGCTCCAAATACGACTGAGAGTAGAGCGTAAAGCTTAACGGATTAGAACCCGGATTCGCTTGGCCCATTAATTTCACAGTTATATCAATATTTTAGAAGTAAAATTTATTTTATGAATGGAACGGCGCGTCTTTAAAGGGATTGCACTGTTGAGTGCGGGTCCCCAATGGGGACTCCGCTTGAGGCGCGGAAGGACGTGGATGGCCGGATCAAGCCCGGCCATGACGATCCTAGATCGTATTCTTAAGTTCTACCTCAACGACTCCTATCGCCTCACCCTCTCCCCGCCACCCGATCGTAACTCCCCACGGGTTTTTCGCCTCGATCAGGGTCTGTTTCGCCGTCTTGCCCGAGGAGGTCTTCGGGAATTCGCCATAAATCTCCACGAAGCGCGGCAGCTTGAAAGCGGCGAGGTCTTTGCGGGCGTGGGCGAGGATGTCCTCGATCAATCCGTCGCTCGCCGCCACCCCCGGCTGGAGGACGAGGCAGGCCTTGACCTCCTCGCCGCGCAGCTCGTCGGGGACCGGGATCACGGCGGATTCCAGCACCGCCTCATGGGTGTTGAGCACGGCCTCGACCTCCTGGGCGGCGATGTTTTCACCGGAACGCCGGATCATGTCCTTGATGCGGCCGACCACGAAGATATAGCCGCGCGCGTCCTTATAGGCGACGTCGCCGCTGCGGAACCAATCGCCGTGGAAGCTGCGCTGGTTGACCTCGGGCTTCTTGTAGTAGCCCAGCAGGATGCCCTGGCCCCGGATCAGCAATTCGCCGGACTCGCCCGCCGGCAGTTCGTTGCCTTCCGGATCGGCGATGCGGATCTGGCGGTAAGGGGCCGCGATCCCGCAGGAACCGCTGCCCACCATATCCACCGCCTCCAGCGGCAGGAAGGTCGCGGAACCCACCTCGGTCATGCCGAAGGCGTCGCGGCCAACGAGGTTGAAGCGTTCCTCGAACTCTGCGTGGCGCGGCCCCCAGACCCGGTAGAGATTGGCGCGGACGATCTCGTTCTGCCCGTCGAGGGGATGGGGCGGCTCCTTGTCGATCAGCACGGGGATCTGGGCGAATTGGATGCGATTGTCGCGCATCCAAGCCATCATCTTCGAGAGGCTGCGCCGCACCGCCACAAAGAGCGTCGCGCGGCGGGTCAGCGCCATCATCAGGAAGCTCGGCGCGTTCATATAGTGGAAGGGGCCGGCGACGAAGATCCGGTCGTATTGCCGCCCGTCGCGGTAGCCGTTCACCAGGCCTGTGGTCAGCCAATAGGTCTGCGTCAGCATGCAGCCCTTGGGGAAGCCAGTGGTGCCCGAGGTGTATTGGATGTTGAAGAGCCTGGTGCGGTCCACGTCGCGGGGATAGGCCGGGCCGGAAACCCCATCGGCTTCCAGGGATTCCCAGCGGCGGTAACGATGGTCCCCCGCGCCGATCACGAAGATATGGTCGTCGGCGATCTTATAAGCGCCGCTCGCCCGCGCCTCCTCCAGCACGGGCAGGCATTCGGTATGCACCAGCGCGAATTCCGCGTCCCCGTCATTGGCCACATAGGCGACTTCCCGGGCCGTATAGCCGGCATTGGTCGGGATCACCACGGCCCCTAAGCGCCCCAGCGCCAGCCAGGTCAGCGGAAAGGCCCCGATGGTCGGCATCATCAGGATCACATGGCTGTCGCGCTTCACGCCGTGGCGGAAGAAGCCCTTGGCGAGCATCTCGCTGCGGTGGCCCAGATCCTTGTAGGTGATGGTCTCGCCGCTCTCGAAGAAATTCCAGGCGAGGGTGTCGGGCTTCTCCACCGCCGCCCGGTCGAGAAGCTCGCCCAGGTTGGCGGCGATGGGTGTATTCTCGATTTCCCGGATCCGTTCCTGGACCGGCTTCACCGGCTGATCGAGCACGTCGCGCGCCATCAAGTTCTCCAAAAGTCCGCTTCTCATCCTCATCTAGTGCATATCATGGCCCATCCACTTGAAAAACTGGCGTTTCGCGCGGCCCAAAGGGTTCGCACCTCCTGGTTCGTCGGGCAGAAGCGGCTGTTGATGAAACTCGCCGAACCCGTGAAGCTCCCGCCGGAGATCGCGGAACGGATGCCGGATAGGGCGAGCCTTATGGCGGATCTCAACGCCCTCTTGCGCCGGGACCGCGAGAATGTGGAGGCGGGCCGCTATCTGCCGCCCGAGGACCTGCTGGTGAACCCGGTCCGCGCCATCCGCGACACCATCCGCTATGTGGCGGACCTGCCCGCCGTGGGGGCGAGGCGCAAGGCGAAGGCCAACGACGAGGTCTTCCGCAAGACGCCGCCCGGCCGATACCCGCGCTATTACCTCCAGAATTTTCACTACCAGACCGACGGCTATCTCAGCGCCAAATCGGCCGCGCTCTACGACCATCAGGTGGAGGTGCTGTTCAACGGCGCCGCCTCCGCCATGCGGCGGCAGGCGCTGATCCCTCTGGGCGAGGCTTTGGCCGGGAGGCGGGGCGCACATCTTATCGACCTCGGCTGCGGCACGGGGCGTTTCCTGCGCGAGGCGAAGGCGAACCATCCCCGGCTGAAAGTGACGGGGGTGGACTTGAGCCCCTTCTATCTGGAGGAAGCGCGGAAGGCCCTATCGCCCTGGACCGGCGCGCGGCTGCTGCAAGCGCCCGCCGAGGACACCGGCGAATCCGCCGCCAGCGCCGAGGCCGTCACCGCGATCTTCCTGCTGCACGAGCTGCCGCCCAAGATCCGCCGGGCGGTGATCGCGGAAATGGCGCGGCTCCTGAAGCCGGGCGGCGTGGCGATCCTGCTCGATTCGATACAGTTCGGCGACCTGCCCGACTTCGATCCCCTTATCGAGCATTTCCCCCTGAGCTTCCACGAGCCCTATTATGAGGGCTACGCGCGGGAGGATTTCGCCGAATCCTTCGCGAAGATGGGGCTGACGCTCCAGGGGTCGGAGCGGGTCTATCTCTCTAAGCTCATGTGGTTCCGGAAGGATTAGAAACCGGTCCGTCCAGATGAGGTTGTCTCTGTAAAGGAAAGGGACAGCCATCATGAAACGCCTCTTCGCGATGTTCGCCCTCGCCGCCCTGTCGCTCGCGGCCTGCGCCGGACCCGGCGACTACCTGAGCGACGGCGGCTACCAGCAAAGCCGCGACTACCACGCCGATTTCGATAAGAACGGTTGGTAGGGCGCAATACAACAGGCTGAACGGCCGTCGCACGCCTGCGCCCACCTCTCCGACCGTCATCCTAGGGCTTGTCCCTAGGATCCACGACTAAGTGGTGAGAGGGCTCGTCAGGTTGACCGGCAAACTCCTTCTTGGATCCTCGGGCTAAACCTGAGGATAACGAGTGGAGGTGAGAAAAAGCGAGGCTCAACGGCGGGCATCAGCCAGCCAAAGCCTCAAGCGTCGCTGCTGGGCACCCAGGGAATACTCGCGACTTCGATCCCGTCGTCGGCGAGCGCCTGGGATTCCTGGGGCGTCGCTTCGCCGTAGATGCCGCGGGCCTCGATCTCGCCCTTGTGGATCTTGCGGGCTTCCTCGGCGAATTTCGGGCCGACGTAGTCGCAGTTGGTTTCCACATGCTTGCGGATCTCGCGCAGCATCTCTTTCATCTTCGCGGGCGTGATATCGGCGGCGGAGATTTCCTTGGCCGGGGACTCGACCTTCGCCGGGACCGGGGCGGGGGCGGGCTCGACCTCGCGGCCCTTGGTGGACCGGCCGAGGCGCGGGGACATCAGCGCCTTTTCCACATGGGCATCGCCGCAGACGGGGCAAGCGATCTCACCCGCGACGGCCTGGGCCTCATAGGTCTCGCTGTTGCGGAACCAGCCTTCGAACTCGTGGTCCGCGCCGCATTTCAAGGTGAAGAGGATCATGCTTTGCCGGATGCTATACCAAATTCTTACAATAGAGCATGTGGGTTAGCAATCGGGAGGATCAAGTGCCAAGCCTGGAGCCCGCCAAGCCGTCCCCCTGGGTTGCCCGCTTCCTGCCGCTGGTGAAGCCCGGCGGGCGGGTCCTGGATCTCACGGCCGGCAGCGGGCGGCATTGCCGGCTGCTGCGGGAGGCGGGGTTCAAGGTCACCGCCGTGGACCGCCATATCGCCCCGCTTATCGAGGCCTACGGCGGCGATCCGGACATCAAGATCGTGGAGATGGACCTCGAAACCGGCGAGCCCTGGAAGCTCGGCAGCGCGTGGGACGGGATCGTGGTGACGAACTACCTCCACCGCCCGCTCCTGGCCGCGATAAGGGACGCGCTCGCCTGGGAAGGCCTCGTGATCTACGAGACCTTCGCTGAAGGAAACGAACGCTTCGGCAAGCCGAGCAATCCCGATTTCCTGCTGGCGCCGGGGGAACTGGCCACCGTCTTCGGGCCGCCCTTCACCATCGTCGCCTTCGAGCAGGGCGTCGTGGAAACGCCCCGCCCCGCCGCCATCCAACGCATCGCCGCGCGGAAGGGTCCGGTGGGGAGGCTGGTGGGGTGAGGCCCCCATTTCCGGCGTCATTGCGAGCGCAGCGAAGCAATCCAGTGTCTATGGGAGCCCAACGTTCCCTGGATTGCCGCGGCGGCTACGCCGCCTCGCAATGCCGAGTGGAAACCCCTATTCCGCCGCGAGCGGCTTCACCACCTGGGGCGGTTCGCTGAACGGACGGTCGTGGCGCAGCGAGGGCACCGAGGCGCGCGCTTCCGCGATCTTCGCCGTGTCGATTTCCGCGACGATCACGCCGGTCCCGTCCTCGCCCTCGGCAAGGACCTCGCCCCAGGGGTTGACGATGAGCGAATGGCCATAGGTTTTGCGGCCGGGGTGATGCTCGCCCCATTGAGCGGGGGCGAAGACGAAGGCGCCGTTCTCGATGGCGCGGGCGCGCAGCAGCACATGCCAATGGGCCTTGCCGGTCGGCACGGTGAAGGCCGCCGGGATGGTCAGGAAATCCGCTCCGCCATGGCCGAGGCTCCGGTAGAGATGCGGGAAGCGCAGGTCGTAGCAGATCGTCATGCCGAGCGTGCCCCAAGGCAGGCTGGCCAGCACGCCCTCCTGCCCCGGCTCGAAGACCGCGGATTCCCGGTAGCGCTCGCCGTTCGGCAGGTCCACGTCGAACATATGGATCTTGTCGTAGCGCGCCGCGACCCTTCCATCCGGGCTCACCAGAAGCGAGCGGTTGGCGAGTTTGTCCTCGGCGAGCCGCACGGTCACAGAGCCCAGGAGGATCCAGGCCCCGGTCTCCTTCGCCAGTTCCGAGGCCAAGCCTAGCATCAGGTTTTCGCTCTCCGGCCGCGCCTTCTTCAGGCGATCCGGGCGCTTGGGCTCGATCATGTCGCTGACTTCGGGCGTCATGATGAATTGGGCGCCCTGGCGGGCCGCGTGGCGGATCAGCTCTTCCACCTGCAACAGGTTCGGCTCGATCTCCGGCGTCGAGGTGATCTGGAGGCAGGCCGCCTTGAAGACCGTCACTTCGCGGCCAGTCCCAGCTTGGCGTCGAGCTTGCCCGCGCGCTCCAGCGCCGCCAATTCGTCGGAGCCGCCGATATGCTCGTCGTCGATGAAAATCTGCGGGACCGTGTAGCCGCCGCCCGCGCGCTTCACCATCTCGTCGCGACGGGAGGTGTCCTCCATCACGTCGATATTGGTATAGGCGACGCCCTTGCGCTCCAACAGGCCCTTGGCCCGGGCGCAATAGGGGCAGAAGAGGGTCGAGTAGATTTCGACTTTGGCCATGGTTCCTCCGAGCGGCGATCCCGCCATTTAAACGCTTCTCCCAGGTAATCGCCAGAGGATCCGGATCAATCGCCGCAAGTGGCAGGTCAGCCATCCTCCCGGCGCACGACGCGGGAGAGCGTCAGCACATCGACGCGCGCCGCCCCTGCCCGCTTCAAGACCCGGGCGCATTCCTCGACCGTGGCGCCCGTGGTCAGCACATCGTCGATGAGGACGATGCGCTTGCCCTCGGCTTCGTGGCCCTTCCTCATCCCGAAGGCACGCTTCACATTGGCCATGCGGTTCGCCGCGTTGAGCCGTCCCTGCGAGGGTGTGCGCTTGCGCCGGACGAGCCAGTCCACCGCCACCGGCGGCCCGCCCGCCTTGTGGATCGCCCGCGCCAGGACTGCCGCCTGATTGTAGCGGCGCTTGAAAAGCCGGGTCCAATGAAGCGGCACCGGCACCAGCATGTCGGCATCCGCCAAGAGCGCCTCGCCGCTCCGCCGCATCCAGCCGCCGAAGGCCGGGGCGAGATGCAGCCGGTCGCCATGCTTGAAGGAAAGCACCAGCTTCTTGCTGTCGTCATCGTAGCGGAACGCGGCCCTGGCCCGGGCGAAGGAGGGCTGCTTCCGGGAACAGGACGCGCAGAGCGCCTCCGGCCCCATCTCGAAGGTGAAGGGCAAGCCGCAGCAGGCGCAACAGGGCTGCGCCAGGAAGGTCACCTTCCGCCAGCAGGCGGCGCAAAGCGCGCCGGCATCGCCCTGCTCCTCGTTGCAGAGAAGGCAGCGCGGCGGCAGCGCCATGTCCAAAGCAAACCGCGAGACCCGGCGCAGGAAGGCCGGAAATCTGAGGGCGGTGGCGATGGAAAGTTCCATGGGGCGGCGATTATGCCCGATTCGCGGGCTCGGCACTTTGGCAAAAATACTCCCGATGGCTCTTCGCTTCATCGGGGGCAGGAGGTCTCCCAGACTTTGAGGGTCAGCTTGCGCGGCGGCTCATGACCTGGAGGCCGCCGAGAACCGCAAGTCCCAGGGTGAAAACGAAAAACATCCCGGGCTCCGGAACGGGCGAGGCCGGAGCGGAACCGGGATCGCTCGTCTCTTCGGGCGCGGCAGGGGATTCGCCGGGTGTCGTGCCACCGCCGCCACCAGATCCGCCGCCGCCGGATCCGCCGTCGCCAGATCCCCCAGAACCGGATCCGCCGGCACCCTGCCCGGTCCCCGTGCCGGAAACGCTTCGACCGGCGCCGGCCCCACCGCCGGCAGCGGAAGGAAATCCTAATCCCCTGGCGCTGGCGAAGGATTGCGAAGCGGCCTCCGCTGGGTCGGAGCCGATGCCGCCGCCCGAGAGGCCGAAGGCGCCAAAGGATGCATGGCCCTTGTCGTCGCCGGCCCTGAAAACCTCGGTCAGATCCTCGCGCGGGGCGTCAAGAGAGCCGTCACTCCCGGGCAGCGGAGGCAATTCCACGGTTTCGGCGCCACGCGCGACGGAGAGCCGGAAGGCCGTTTCGATGGCATCGGCCGAATTTCCAGCGCCGGAATCGGCCAGAATTCCCAGTTCCGCCTGAGCCCGATCGCGCGTCGCAGCGCTCGCCGGCGCCTCAGCCGGCCCCGTTCCCAGGAGGGAGAAAAAGAGCGGCGCCAAAGCGATTAATTTTGTTAACACGGCTTCATACTGAATTTCCCGGAGAGATCCAGGAACCTCCGCACGACGCATGCCACGTCTCTAAGTCATTGATTTACCAATGCCGCAGCTTACGACTAAGGGGTGAATGTCAGATTTCCCGTCACCTCCGTCGGTTGAAGCCCGTTGGACGCAAGCGGCGGAATGTGCTTCGCTTTTCCGCCCTACTCCGCCGCCGCCTTGCGCAAACCCACTTCGACATCTGCCTCCTTCGGCAGGGTGAACTGCGTGCCCCGGACCCGGTAAGCCTCGGGCACCTGGGCTTCCGGCGGCTCGCGGCCGACGGCCAGGGACTTCGCGGCTTCGATCAGGCGGCGGCGGACGGCGACGATGGCGCCGTCGGAGCTGGTCAGGAACTCCTTGCTGCGGTCGGAGATCGGGCCGCCCTGGTATTCGGTGACGGCGAGGTCCTGGGCCACCACCGATTGGATGCCGGTGAAGGTCTCCCGCTTCTGGCGGCCCCGGTCCATCAGGTAGTCGTTGTCCCGGCTCTCCTTCATCCGGCCCGTGACGGGGTCGAGTTCCGGGAAGAGGTTGCCGGACAGGTTCCGCTCCTCCGCCGTCAGCGGCCGGTCGAGATGGGCGTAGACCCGGAAATGGAGCGTATTCGTGTCGTCCATGGGCACCCGGATCTGGACCACCATGGGATGATCCGGCGGGCCTGCGATCACCACGCAATTGGGCAGCAGGAAGTGATTGATGCGCCAGTAATTCGTCCGCTCATCCACGTCGCGGCGCGCGGCGATGCGGATGCCATAGTCGGTGTCCCGCGTGTCCCAATGGACGACACGGCTTTTCATCAGCGCGGGCTTCAGCCTCACATCGAGGCCGGCGTTGTCCTGCGCGTCCACCCGGCTGTGGAGGAAGGAGAGATGGCTTGAATCCACATCCGCCTCCATCACCTGGAACCAGTTGCAGCTGGCCGTCAGCCGCGCCAGATGGCGATGGCTGTCGGGCACGTCGAACCAGGGAAAATAAGGAAAGGGCGGCCGCTTTTCCGCCGGCCCCATATAGGCCCAGACGAGCCCGCCGTGCTCCTGCGTCGGATAGGCGGTAAGCTTGACGAGATGCTTGATCTCCTCCCCCTCGGCCGCATTGGGAATCTCGACGCATTGGCCCGTTACATCGTATTTCCAGCCATGGAAGACGCAGCGCAGCCCGCATTTCTCGTTGCGTCCGAAAAACAGCGGGGCGCGGCGGTGCTTGCAATAGGCTTCGACCAGCCCGACCCGGCCCTCGGTGTCGCGGAAGGCGATCAGTTCTTCCCCTAAGATCTTCAGGCGCACTTGCGGCCCGTCGGGCTCGGCGATCTCCGAGACCCGCATCACCGGGATCCAGAAGCGGCGGTAAAGCTCCCCCATCGGCGTGCCGGGGACGATGGAGGTCAGAAGCTCGTTGTCGGCGGGGCTGAGCACGATTTTCTCCTGGGCGCGTCGAAGGAAGCTAGAATGCCCGGAACGAAGGCATCCAGCGGACGATACCGGAGAGTAGCAACCGAGGACACCGGAGAGAACGATGAAGATCGACGGCCAATGCCATTGCGGCCATGTGACCTATGAAGCGGAGATCGACCCGGAAAAGGTCTCGATCTGCCATTGCACCGATTGCCAGGCCCTGACCGGCTCGCCCTATCGGATCACGGCCTCCACGACGCGGGACAAGCTGCGCCTGACCGGGGCGGAGCCCAAGCTCTATGTGAAGACCGGAGGGAGCGGAAAGAAGCGGCTCCAGTATTTCTGCCCCGATTGCGGCTCGCCCCTCTTCGTGACCGGCGAGGGCCAGGACGCCGACCGCTGGGGCATCCGCTGGGGCAGCATCCGGCAGCGCGCCGCCCTGCCCCCGAAACGGCAGATCTGGTGCCGCTCGGCCCTGCCCTGGATCCATGATTTGCAAGACGTGCCGGGCCTGCCCAGGGAATGATCGAGGTCTTCGATCCCAGGTCGGTAAGGCGGCACAGGACCCGGGCGGCGCGGCATCCGGATCAGGCCGATTTCCTGGTCCGCGAGGCGGCGGACCGGCTGGCCGAACGGCTGGAAGAGGTGAGCCGGACCTTCCCGCTCGCGCTGGACCTCGGATGCCGGGACGGGCTGCTTGCCGGGGCCTTGCAGGGGCGCGGCGGGATCGAGACCCTGGTCTCCGCCGATCCGAGCCCCAATTTCGCGGCGCTGGCGCCCGGCCCGGCCCTGGCGCTGGAGCCCGAGGCCCTGCCCTTCGCACCGGGAACCTTCGATCTCGTCATGAGCGCGCTCGCGCTCCATTGGGTCAACGACCTGCCGGGGGCGCTGCTCCAGCTTCGCCAGGCCCTGAAACCGGACGGCCTTCTGGTCGTCTCGCTCCTGGGCGGCGAGACTTTGCACGAATTGCGCGAGGCCCTGATGGAGGCCGAGATCGAGGAGGAAGACGGGGCCAGCCCCCGGGTCTCCCCCTTCGCCGATGGAAGGGACCTGGGCGGCTTGCTACAGCGGGCGGGTTTCGCCCTGCCGGTGGTGGACAGCGACACGGTGACCGCCACCTATGCCGACGCCCTCGGCCTGATGCGCGACCTGCGCGCCATGGGCGAGACCAATGCAGTGAAGGAGCGGCGGAAAACCTTCACCCGCCGCGCGACCCTGGCCCGGGCGGCGGCGATCTATCAGGAGAAATTCGGGCAGGCGGACGGCCGCATCCCGGCGAGCTTCCAGATCATCACCCTGACCGCCTGGGCGCCGCACGAGAGCCAGCCGAAACCGCTCCGCCGGGGCAGCGCCACGACGCGGCTGGCGGATGCCCTGGGGGGTGTGGAAAAACCGGCGGGGGAGAAGGCACCATGAGAAAACAGATGCGGATCGCTGTGATTGCCGTCTTGTTCGGCCTGCTGGCCTTGTCCAGCGCCTGGGCGCAGGCTTCCGGGAACGCGGAACTCGCGCCGGGCGGCACGCTGCGGGTGGCCGTGGTCGGCAACGATCCGGTCCTGGTCTCGAAACGGCCGGATGGGACCTTCGTGGGCATCGCCATGGATCTCGCCAATTTCCTCGCGGGAAAGCTCGACGCGAAGCTGAAGCCGGTCGTCTATCCCGATCTCGAGACCTATGCGAAAAGCCTGGGCAAAGGCGAATGGGACCTGGTCATCGGACCGCGCCGCCCGCTGGAAGGCGACAAGCTCGATCTGGGTCCTTTCGTCCTCAATGTGGACGCGCTCTACGTCGCGGCGCCGGGACGGAGCTTCGCCAAGGCTTCGGAGGTCGACCGCTCCGGCGTGAAGGTCGCGGCGGCGGTGCAGGACGGCTCGCCGGAGAAATTCCTGGCGGCGACGCTGAAATCCGCGACGCTGGTGCCCCTGCCGCCCGGAGCCTCCTATGCGGTGGACGCCCTCCAGAGCGGCAAGGCCGATGTTTATGGGGCCAACGGCGAAATCGCCCATGCGGTGGCCGCGAGGCTGCCCGGCGCCAAGGTCGTCGAGGGTCCCTTCGCGACGGCGGGCATCGCCCTCCAGCTCCCCAAGGGCAAGAGCCTGGCGGCCCGCAATCGGCTCTTGGAGGTGGTGAAGGAGGCCAAGGCCCGGAACCTGCCGCAGGAATGGATCAAGCGGCATGGCCTGAAAGCCGTTCGGCCAGTCCCTTGAGCGTCCCCTTGAGTGTCCCCGTGAGCTTCTAGGATTTCCGTGTGAAGGCTTCCTTGATCGAGCCTTCCCAGGCCCGGTTGCCGATATGCTTCAGGGTGATTTCGGGATCGAGCCAGACCTTCCCGCCCAAGGCCCGCCAGCGGTCGCAGAAGGTGAAATCCTCGCCGCACAACTCCCCATCCACCAGGCTCGTATCGAAGAGCGCCCAGCACGGCCGCTTCGACCCGTCCGCCCGCGTGCCGGTGTAGCGCAGGTCGGCCCTCGCCTCCGTCATCTGCCGCAAGGCGTCCCGGCGCAGGCGCAGGAAACCGCAGCCGACCCGCGACGCCTCCATGAGCCCGGTATTCCGGTCGAGCGTCACCGTCGCCCCGCCGGGAAAGCGCACGGGGAAGCTCAAGGGATCGGACTTCCGCCGATAGGCCCCCGAGACGACACCCGCGTCATGGTTCAGGAGCCGCAAGAGATCCTCGGGCTTCCATTCGATATCCGCGTCGATGAAGACGAGATCCCCCGCCTGGCTTTCGAGGAAATCCGAGACGATGGTATTGCGCGCCTCCATGATGAGGCTGCTCTGGAGCAGGAAATTGACATCCGTGGAGATGCCGTGCTGGTCCAGCAGCGACCGGCTCATCATCAGCGAGCGGACATATTGCACCAGCAAAGAGCCATCGAGGCTCGGGGTGCCGATCATCACGGTACGGGTGGGCATGGAACGCGCTATTCCGCCGCAGCGGGCGAATGATCGAGAACGACGCGAGCGATGAAATCCGCCTTGGTCGAGGCGTGCTGGATGTCGTAGCCGACGGGATGTCCGTCAGCGCGATAGTCCACCATCACGTCTTCCTCGATCTCGACCGTGCGAGAGGACGGCAGGGGACGCACTTCGATATAGAGGCTGTCGGTCGATTTATCGTAGCTGGTTTTCATGGTGTTATCCTATCAGCCTCGGCAATCGAGCCGCAAATGCGATGCGTCCATCCATTTCACGTCATGCCCGGACCCGATACCCGCTTTACCGCAATCGCCGCTCATTGATCCGAAAAATCGCCAAGGCTGGAACCAAGGGTACCCTCGGTATAAGCAATCAGCTTTAGTTGCGGCTCGATAACCCGAAAGCTAGGCTGCTTGCCCAATTCGGCCACTCGGCGGCCCAACCGCCTTGCCAATAGGGGACGACCAGAAGCCAAGATTGGGCTGCGCTACAAGGATGAGTTTCGATCCACGCCTCCGTGAAGGGGTGCCCCCGTTCCGTATGGGTCCCCGACCATGTAGGAAAGGATCAGCTTGGTATCGGCGTCGATTGCCGTCCACGTCCAGACGCTTCCGGCGTCGAACGGCGCAGCCTTTGCAGTCGCGACGTTGCGTTCCTTGGATAGCAGAAGCTCCAGATTTCATCGCATTGGACGCGCCGGGCTTGACGCCCCGAACGGTCTTGTAGTGCCACGACGCGCAGGCCTCGCCAGCCTCAACAAGCATCTTTGAGACGGTGTTGATGCTCACATCTGCCAAGCGGGAGATAGACCACGACGAACCCTCGCGGAGCATGGCGAGAATTTGGACGTGCTTGGTGAGGAAGCTTGCTCACCCAAAAGATATGAACTTGATGCTTACCCTCAAACATTAGCCGTTATCGACAGCTAAAATCAGACCCGCTCTAGGCTGGTCCGGCGTGGCTCTGGGATCAAAAGCCGGAGACGCTAGACCGAAGACAAGCGATTCTAGCTCACTTGGCGGTAGGTATAGCCGCGAAGCGACGTCTTCCTTCGTAATTCGGCGCTGCCACAGGTCTCTAAAAACCGTTTGCCATACGAGAGATGTTTCGTGCGGCATGGGATCGGGCTCTCCCGTTCGGTACCCCAGTCTATTGATCTCGATAAAGAAACCGCGAGCCTGCCATTCAGTTAAAATACCGAGCTTAGATAGCCGGTAGGTTAAGGCAGACAGGGAAACGCCCCAACGGACCTTCGCCTTGCGGACTTGGCTCAAAGCAGTGATGTGCAAAATTCGAGCCCGCACATCAGCTTCTGGCATCAAAAAACTCGCCGCGAAAGCATTTGCTTCCGCTTCGACAGCAAGCTGTCGGGCGCCTCCATGTTTATGCAGGCAAAGATGCCCAAGCTCGTGCGCCGCATCGAGCCGGCTATGTTCTGCTGATTTGTAAGTGTTGAGGAATATGTATGGGACGTTGTTCCGCCAACATGAGAACGCATCAACCGTCTTTGTATTTTCTGAAAGCGAAAAGACGCGCACACCCTTCGCCTCAAGAAGGTCGATCATGTTGCCGATAGGCTGCTCTCCATACCCCCAGGCCGAACGCAGCCGACGTGCCGCAATATCAGGATCTCTCTCGCCGCTCAGATCGAGCAGATCCGTCGCCGGCAACTGATATTCCGCCTCTATCCAATCTGAGACGAGAAAAGCCATGGACGCAGCGGCCAACGCGGCATCCCGCTCGCGAGCCGTCATCGACTTGAGGCTACGGAAGCTCGCTGCATCCGCCTCCACTTCGTCTATGTCCGGCGCGCTAAAAAACTCCAGTGGATAATCGAGCGCGTCCGCTATCGCCTGGATGGTCTCATCGATTGGTTCATGGCGAGTTCGTTCAAGTCGAGAAAGCGTGACCGGAGTGATGCCTGCCCTAGCGGCAAGTTCGATTCCGGTAAGTCGCCTACGCTTTCTGGCGAGGCGAAGCCGATTGCTACTGAACATTAGGGATTATCGTTTCAGAACGAGCGGCTTGATCTCGATAGGAGGCGCGTCATCTTCCAGATCCAGCAGGCCAGCGGGACCAGTCTCGCCATCGCGCAGAATAAAGATGCGCTCGATGAAGCCCGAAAACTGCTTATCCTCAACGCCCGACGGTCGGGAGAGTTCGCAGGTCACACTACCGTTCAGGAAAGCTGTGCACAAATACCATGCCTCGGCACGCTGAAATGCGCTGAGCTTTGCCTCCCGCTCGCGCGCAGCGGCCTCCATTTCGGGAAACAGGAACCGCTCCGAGTCATGAATAACGGTTTCTTTGCCCGTTCCGATTTCAGAAATGACCTTCGGATTCTGCCCCTCCAGACACGCGCAATCCACAGTCTGGAACATGATCTTCCGACCGCTTCTTGCATCGTAGACGGACTCAATGTTCTGGCGGCTTATGGGCTCGTATCCGGCTGGGGTGAACACCTGCCGCATCGTCCTCACGCCATAAATGTAGCCCAGCTGGCCTCTAGCCGTTCTCGGATCAGCGGCAACACTATCGTTACGGGCACCGAGAGACGCCAGCCCGATGCGGATAATATCAGCGCGCGTCACTCGGAAGTCGGATAAGCGGCCATCAACTTCTTGCGGCTCGATCACGAGTTTGGTTAGTGGCACGGCTGCACCCTTGTTAATTTTCTCACCCTCATAATGAGGGGGAAAAAATTATCACGCAAGCTATTCGTGCGCGCTCTACCGCTTCGCCGGCGCCTTCTTCGCGATCTCAGCCCGCTTCTCTGGCGTCAAAGCCTTCGCCCTCGCCGCCCCGCCCTTCTTCCCGAGCGCCTTCGTTGCCGGGTCCTTCCCCATCGTCGGGCTCGACGGTTTCCTCTTCCTCCCCCGTCGCGATCCTGGCGACCCGGATGGCGTTGCCGATCACATCGGCGGGAGGCTTCTGACCTTTAGGGCCCCTTAGGCATTCGTGGCCCCACCTATCGCCCGTTCAATCTGGGCGATCTCGCGCTCCAGCATGGCGATCTGCTCTTCCGTGATATCCACCCCGTTCCGAGAGATAGTCGCGCCGCCACCAGGCTTAAGCGCATCAAGCAGTTGTCTCAGACCTTGTAGTTCTTTTGCCGCCATCCGCGCCTCCATGCTTTCCGCTAAGCATATAGGGAGCCGGAACCTAGGGAACAGGCCCGTCAAGAGGGCTTAATTTCAAACGGAGGCACTACCCAAAATATTCTTTGATCGCGGGACGTACAACCAGCACACCCCGTGTAGCTGCCATTCGCTGGAGCCTCAAATTGCTGCATCTTGCAGTGCCCTGACTTCATTTTTTACATCAAGGCGCCTCTGACGGATTAGCGCCCATTGGGCGAACCAAGTATAAAGAGCCGGCAACACTATCAAGGTTAGAAGCGTCGAACTGACCAGACCACCTACAACCACGGTCGCAAGGGGACGCTGAACCTCAGATCCAATACCTGTAGCTAGGAGCAAAGGAATAAGCCCGAGGCTAGCGACCGTTGCTGTCATCAAAACCGGCCGAAGCCGTAGCATCGTCCCTTCGGCGACGGCCTCGGCGATAGACCGTCCTTCCAGGAGGAGCTGATTGAAGTAAGAGACCATAACCACCCCGTTGAGCACGGCCACACCGAAGAGCGCGATGAAACCCACTGCGGACGGTACGCTGAGGAATTGCCCAGATATCCAGAGGGCAAAGATGCCACCGATGAGCGCGAATGGGACGTTCAGGATGATCAATAGGGCGTTTGCGATCGACCCGAACGACAGATAGAGCAGCAGAAAGATCATTGCGAGGCTAATAGGTACGACCACCATGAGTGTCTTCTGTGCGCGCTGTTGGTTCTCGAACTGCCCGCCCCAGGTGATCACGTATCCTGGGGGAAGTTTCACCTTTGCGGCAACGGCTTGTTGGGCATCAGCCACAAAGCCTCCCATGTCCCGCCCTCGAACATTCGTTTGAATCACTACGCGGCGTTGGGCCGCTTCTCGGCTGACGATGGGCGGCCCTTCGACGAGAGCGATTTCGGCGACACGCGACAGCGGTACGCGCACGCCGTCCTTATTGGCCACCCACAAATCGCCGATGGCTTCTGGCGAAGACCGGAACTCCTCACCCATGCGCAGATAGACCGCGAAGCGCCGCTGTCCATCCAGCACATTGGTGACCTCCTCGCCGCCGACGGCGGTTGAGACAACCTCCATAACGTCTGCAACGTTAAGGCCATAACGCGCCAATTCGCCACGATCCGCGCGAACGACGAGCTGGGCTTCCCCGCTGATTTGCTCGATCTGCGTGTCGGTCGCGCCGGTTACCGCCTTAACGGCTTCTAGAATCTCATTGCCCTTGTCGCCAAGCACACCGAGATCCTCGCCGAAGAGCTTGATGGCAATCTGGGCCTTTACGCCGGACAATAGTTCATCCACCCGATTGGCGATAGGCTGCGATAGGCTGATCGCAACGCCGGGATATTCCGAGAGGTCCTCCGTTATCTTCTGGATCAGCTCTTCCCGAGAATGGGTGGTGGTCCATTCCGATTGCGGCTTGAGCCCGACCCACATCTCGTTGTTGTTGACGGCTTCTGGATCCCCGCCAAGCTCCGGGCGGCCGATTTGGCTGATCGCATAGGTGACTTCGGGATATGCGCGAAGCTTCTCTTCCATGCGTTTTGCGATACGCAGCGAACCATCAAGTGAGATGCTGGGGTTCATGGTAACGCGGACGCTCAGTGTGCCTTCATCCAGCTCCGGAACGAATGCGGTTCCAAGGAAGGGAACCAAGGCAGCCGATGCGACCAGCGCCACCAGAGCGGAAACAACCACGACGCCCCGTCTACGCAGCGCAAAGCCGAGCACCGGTCGATAAACGCGCTTGATCCCCCGCATAAGGAAATTGTCCTTCTCGGAGAACTTGCCGCGTAATACAAGGGCGGCTAGCACCGGCACGATGGTGAGAGCCACGACAAGCGACCCGAGCATCGCGAAGGCGATTACAAAGGCCATAGGGCTGAAGAGCTTGCCCTCTACTCCCTGCAGCGTGAAGAGCGGGAGGAATACGACAATGATGATTAGGACGGCGAAAAAAATGGGATTACCCACCTCACGCGCAGCCTGCGCTACCCGCCACGTCAAGGACTGATCGCGGTGACCCGGTTCCGCCAGATGCCGAATGATGTTCTCGACCATGACAAGAGAGCCATCCACCATCATCCCGATGGCGATCGCGAGCCCTCCAAGAGACTGCAAATTTGCGGAGAGGCCCCACCAGCGCATCATGATGACGGCCGCCAGCATCGAGAGCGGGATCGACACCAGAACCACCAGCGCCGACCGGATATTCCAGAGGAACAGAAAGAGCACCGCAACGATGAGCACCGCTGCTTCCTCCAGCGCGGTTAGCACCGTTCCTACCGCTTTTTGAATGAGATCGGCCTGATCGTATACCGGTTCGATTTTGACGCCTTCAGGCAACGATGCCTGGATCGTACCGATCTTCTTTCTGATGTTCTCGATAACCGTATTGGTGTTTGCCCCCTTTAACTGGAGCACGACGCCCATAACAACTTCGCCTTGCGCATTCATCGAGACCGCGCCCTGCCGGATTTCTGCGCCATATTCGACATTGGCTACGTCCCGCACGAAGACAGGCGTTCCGTCCACGGATTTGAGGACGATGGTTTCGATATCCGCAATGCCGTCCCGCTCGCCCCGGATAAGTCCTTCGCCACGCACCGCGAGTTGCTCGTCTCTACCTTCGATGTACCACCCCCCGGCATTGGTATTGTTGGCCTTGAGCGCGGCCTTGAGGTCGTCGAGTGTGAGATTGAAGGCAACCAGCCGATTGGGATCAGCTTGCACTTGATACTGGCGTACCGAGCCCCCGAAGCTCAGTACATCCGTGATGCCCGGTATGGTGCGAAGCTGGAATTTTACCTGCCAGTCATTGAGTGCCCGCAGTTCCATGGAGTCGAGCGTCGGGCTCGTGAGGATATATTTGTAGACCTGACCGAGCCCGGTTGTGATCGGGCCAATTTCGGGCGATCCAAGGTTGTTGGGAATGCGCGTCTTAGCGATTTGGAGTTTCTCAAGCACGAGTTGTCGCGCAAAATAGGTGTCGACCGAATCTTCAAAAACGATCGTGACCACCGACAATCCCGTCTTCGAGGTCGAGCGAACATCGGTCACCCCTGGCAGCCCATTCATAACGGACTCCACGGGGAAGGTGATGAGACGCTCGACCTCTATGGCCGCGAGACCGGGTGCCTGGGTATTAACCTGCACCTGGATGTTAGTGACGTCCGGGAAGGCGTCGAGATTGAGCCGAAGGGTGGACCAAGCTCCATAGGCGAGCAGCACGAGCGCGCCCAGGAGAACAAGGAAGCGCTGACCGAGAGCGCGTTCGATAATGGCATTGATCATGAGCCTATGCTCCCCCGATCCAGCTCAGTCATGATCCGCGAAGCCCGCTTTTTCGAGTTCGGACTTCAAGGTAAAGGAGCCCTGGGTCACGACTTGCTCGCCGGCCTCCAAGCCGGAGAGAATCTCCACGGTGTCCCGTGAACGAGCGCCGACCGTCACTTCGCGTCGGCTGAAGAGGCCATCGCCCATCGCGACAAAAACGATTTGCTCGGCCTTCTGCCGCTGCACGGCCAAAGCAGGAACCGCCAAGACTTCCTTCGATGAGGCGGTGTCGATCTTGACGCGCGCAAAGCTACCGGGGCGAAGAGCACGCTCCTTATTCTCGACCTCAATCCGGACTCTCAGAGTACGGGTTTTTTCATCGACGATATCGGCGATCCAGGTTACCTGACCCTCGAATTCACGTCCCGGATAGGCGGTAAGGGTGATGATCGCCTTCTGACCGATGGCCACTTGACCCATGTTTTTCTCGAAGACACTGGCGATCACCCAAACGCGGTCGAGGTTAGCAATTCGAAACAGAGTCGTGGCATCCGTCACCTGGTTGCCAACCGCGACATGTTTCTCGATCAGGGTGCCGTCGATAGGAGCCGTGACGGGCACTCGGACAAGACCGGGGTCTGTATGAGATGCACTTCCTATCGTCTTCACATTGACGCCGAGCAAGGTAAGTTTCCGCTCGGCGGCGCGCAGCTCGATATCCGCCTCTGTCGCCGCTTGCCGCGCGGACTGGAAGTCCTGTTCGGGCGTGATCTTCTGATTCCGAAGGCTGGTTTCGCGGGCTAGCTGAGAGCGCGAAAGATCCGCCTTCGAAAAGGCGACGTGATAGGCGGCTTCGGCCCGGGCGATTTCGCTGCTCTCGATCACAGCCAGTGGGGCACCGGCACGCACGGTATCCCCTAACTGGCGCGGAACCTCCCGCACATATCCTCCAACACGAGGAATAACATCGACGGTACGGTCCTGGTCAGGGGTAACCTCACCATTGAGAGCAAGATCGGCAGCAAGCTTCCCGACAGCAACGCGGGTCGTGCGCAATTCAATCAGCTTGATCTGATTTTCCGTCAGGCGAACCTCAGCCGGCGTAGCAGGCTCCTCCGCCCTAACTGGCATTCCGAGCATCACCGCGAGAATTCCGGCGAGAACCGTCAGGAGGGGTACTGTTTTCGTCATCGTTTTTCTCCCGGCGCGACCGGCGTTGTTTCGTGGAGGGATTGGCCTGTCAGCCGTTCGGTGTCGGCCACAGCGTTTTGATAAGTGCTCAACGCATCGACTAGCCGGGCCTGCGCGTCGCTTTGTGCCCGCCTCGCCTCCAGCACTTCGAGAAGACCGAATTTTCCGTCCCGATAACCGATGTTGATTCCGCTGAATGCAGCTTCCGCAGCGGGGAGGACATCCCGTCGCAAACTCTCGATCTCGTCATAGGCTCCGGCCAATTGCATATAACTTTGACGCAGCGCTGCAGCCACTCTCACCTCGGCCGCACGCTGCTGCGCATGGCTTTTGCCCAGCTGGGCTTGGGCCTCGCCGAGGTTCCCCCGATTTAAGCCAAAAAGCGGGAGCGGAATACCGATGCCAGCAACGAAGGCGGTGCCTCCGTCGCCATGGCGGCGAACACCTCCTTGGAGGGTGATGTCAGGGACATTCTTCGAGCGTTCTACAGTTACCCGTGCCTCTCGTTGCTGGATCTCGGTCATCCAGCGAGCGACCTCGGGATTTTGCGTTATAAGGGCAGCGAGCTTTTCAAAGGGAGGCGGCGGAGTAACATCATTGAGATCGCCCTCAGCCCGGATAAAGACAGCTTCCCCGTCTCCCCATAGGGCCGTGAGCTTATCTCGCGCTTCACGCAGTTCGCGGTTTGCCTTGTCAGAGGCAATGCGACCGTTCGCCAAAGTTACATCGGCTCGACGCTGTTCGAGGGGTGATACTCGGCCCGCACGAATGCGGTCCATCACGGTGACATGGAGTTCCTGCTCGATGCGCAGCATGGCATCTGCCAATTCCTGCTTGCGCTGGGCTGCGAGGACCGCCACGAACGCCTTTGTCACCTCGACGAAGACATCGAGACGTTTGGTTTCATAGTCCCAAGCGGCAAGGTTTTCATCAAGGCGCGCGAGCCTTACGCGATTGGTTCGCTTGTCCCCCAGTTCAACGATCTGGCTAAGAGCCAGCGTCGTCTGAGATTGTTGGAGCCCACCTCGGCCACGGGTGCCGCCGAAATCCTCAGTTTGTGTGCTGATCTCGGGGTTTGGCCGATAACCGGCTTGGAGGGTTCTCGCCTCAGCCGCGCGGGTATCGAAGGAGAAAACTGCCAGCTCCGGGCTGTTCAAGAGAGAAAGAGCAAGAGCTCGATCTAGGGTCAGCTGCGCAGAACGTTCCCCCGATGCGACCGATGATTGTTTAACTCGATCGGTCGGATCGGCCTGATCAACGTCACGTGCCGAGCCTGCGCCGCCGCCGGCCATAAAAGGTGGGAGCGATAGGGTTGCGAATTCGCGACCTAGAGGACGCGGCTCAGGCCGAGCGACCTCATAGGAAGACAAGCCGCATGCTGAAAGGACCAGCGTCAACGCAAGAGTTAAAAAGAGACGAGCACCCATAAGGAGCCTTCAAATCCGAGCGTACGCGCATAAGCAGGCGCGCCAAAAGACAAGCCCTTTTCAGAGCCGTGACCGGAGATGAACGGTGATTACAGGTGAAGGACGACGGTGCGCAGCCACCACTCGGGATTGGCACTTGCCAGCACCCGGGTGTCCATCGCCAATCCACCGGCTGGAAGAAAGTCAGCCTGGAGGTTCACAAGGATGAGATGGACGAATGACGTCAGCTGGTTGGTAGTCGCTGCAAGACTGTGAACGTCTTGCGCGGAAGAAGCCCCGACGGTCTCGTCGAAGTCTCGAGGAAAGCCCGACAGCGCATGGTGGCCGTTGTCGGTGGGGGTCGCATGAAGGGGATCGAAGCAGATATCACGGACGACGTCGACATGCGGATTGATGCTGGAGAGGTGTACCGTTTCCTGCGGTAAGTGTCCGCTGGGACTCGATGCGAAGCCGCCAATGCCGCCGATAAGGAAATAGGCGATAAGGATCATGATCGCCGTCAGGCGATCCCACCCTCTACCTCCCATTCTCCCGGCACCAGGCATCAACGATACCAACCTCTATTCGTGACAGCACGAACCCTATAATCCATTTTCCCGTCAATTCACAAGCTTCGGTATTCCTGCCGTAAATCCAAAAAGTCAATCGGTGCCCGCAAGAATCCAGGAATAACCTGCGTGATGTGATTGGGAAAACCCTCATAGATGATACGTCCAGGTTCAGGTGTCAACGCCGGAGACAAAGGGAGCCACGTGGCGGAGGCAAAGGGAGCCACTCGCTGGCTGGGGTTTCGGGAATGAGAAGGGGGTCCGATCGGACCCCCTTCTCATTTTCAGCCGTCGATTTCCCGGGTGATCAGGTGCTGGTGAT
>CANJCB010000004.1 GCA_947473305.1 Rhodospirillales bacterium | reverse complement strand
CAGCCGCAGGATGGTCGTCTTGCCCGAACCCGAGGGTCCGATCAGCGCGACCTTCTCGCCTGCCGAAACGTCCAGTTCCACATGGTCCAGGATCGTCCGCGTCCCATAGATCTTCACGATCCCCCGCATCGAGGCGATCGTCCGGCCGGTCCCGGTCATTCCGGTTGGTCCCTTGAGATTGGCATCATCACTCGGACTGTGCGCAGGCTTGTTCGGCGGTCAGGTCCTGGTCCTCGGCCATCACGCTGAAACCGAAGGACTGGATGATCTGCTTGGCTTCGCCGCTCTGCTTCATCTTCCGGAATTCGGTCTTGAAAGCCTCGATGAGGTCGGTATCCGTCGGCCGGAAGGCCGGACCGGAACCATGGGCGAAATCGTCGGGCAGATGATGAACGACCTCGAAGGCATTGTTTTTTGCGATTTGCGTCTGGTGCAGGACGATAATCCCCGAGAAGGCCGCCTGGATGCGCTTGGTGAGAAGCGCCTCGATCAGGGCTGAATTGTCGGGATATTGAGTGATGACGCCTTGCTTTCCCGCCGCCACAGCCCGCTGCACCATGGGGATCGTCGCCGCGCCCGTCAGCATGCCGATACGGTCGAACCGCTCCCCCGCGCCCTTGACGGTTCGGGGCGGGTTCGGGACCTCGGAGGGAAGATAGGCGAAGGCGACGCCGTCGATCAGGAAAGGATCGCTATAGGTTACCTGCTCGCAGCGCGCCTTGGTGATGGTGAGCGCGGCGCTGATGAAGTCCCAGCGGCCGGCCTGAAGGCCTGGGATGAGCTGTCCGTAGGGAGCGGCAAAGCCTTCGAGCTTCGGCACGCCGAGGCGCTGCATGATGAGCGCGGTGATGGTCGGTGCAACACCGCCGAGGGTCCCATCTATATTGAGCGAGCTATAGGGCGGTCCATTGGTGATGCCGACCCGTGCGACACCGGCCTTGCGCATCTTTTCCAGAAGGCCGTTGCCCGCAGGCAAAGTGGCCGTCTGGGCCAAGGAAGGGCTCGACAGTAAAAGACCGGACGCGCCGGTTGCCGCAAGGCCGAGGAAATTACGTCGCGACCAGACAAACTCCATGTTCCGCCTCTTTTGATTGCGGTTCCGGGTATCCCGGTATCCCTGAGTGAAAGCCTCTGATGCCGGCGCTTTTTTTCGCGCATAGGCTCATTTTTATTTAGTGAATTGTTTACATTAAACGATAGGGGGTGACAATGCGGATTCTCGCACTCTGCGAAAACGCGATGGCTCCCCCTTATCCGGTTTTCTACCGCAGGGTAGGTGGGTCGAGTGGCTTCTGCGCGCCTTCCGGAAACGGCGTTTCCGTCACGTTCAGAACCATCGCCAGCAGCGCCATATAACCGCAAGTGACGGTCAGCTCAAGGCACACCTCCCGACTGAAACGGTTCGCCACCCGCCAGAAGGTCGTATCCTTCACATGGCCCGTCGAATGAAGCTCGGTGCAGAAGTCGTAGACCATCTCCTCGTCGTCGGTCATGCCCTCGGGGCGACGACCTTGGGAGAGCGCCTTGACCTTCGCTTCGGTCAGTCCCGCCACAACGGCGTTCTTCATATGGACGTAGAATTCCACATCCGCGCTCTGGTGCCGGGCGGTCACGAGAACCGAGAGAAAGCGCAGCGGCTCCGGGACGTGCAGGTTGAAGCGGAGATATTCCGCGAGCATCTGGGCGCGGTCTGCGACCTCGGGGGAATAGACGAAGGGGATATAGGGGCCGGAGAGGCCTCCGACCCGGCGTTGGTCGATCGCATCGGCGACGCGACGCTGGGCCTCGGTCATTTCCTCGCGCTTCAGCGGCGGATAACGCATCTGGGGCCTCCTTCAGTGAGCCGGAACGGGAAACGGCGGAACAGCGCCCGCCGGCAGGGGTGTCTCGGTCACGTTGAGGACCATGGCCAGCATCGCGTAGTAGCCGCAGGTCGCGACGAGATCGAGGATCACCGCCTTGCCGAAGCGCTTTTCCGCCCGGGCGAAAAGTTCGTCGGAGACACGGCCCCGCCCATGGAGTTCGGTACAAAAGTCGTAGACCAGCGCTTCGTCCTCGTCGAGCTTGTCCGGGCGGCGCTTTTCCGCCAGCGCGGCGATGGTCTCGTCCGTGACGCCGAATTCCCGTGCGGGACGGCAATGGACATAGAATTCCACCTGTGCCTGAGTGTGACGAGCGGTGATCAGGATCGCCATCTCCAGAAGCTTGCGGGGCAGGCCCGTATCGAAGCGCAGATGCTCGCCCAATTGCTGGAGCCGGTCGAGGATGCCGGGCACATAGGCGAGCGGCAGGAAAGGACCGGCGAGACCGCCCTTGCGGCGTTCGGCGACCGCATCGGCGACGCGGCGCTGCTCGAAATACATGTCCTCGCGGCGGAGGGGCGGGTAACGGGTCATGGGACCTCACTTCCAGGCGCTGATCCCTCTTGCGGGGATCCTTCGCCGGGCATCGTACAATTGTTTACAATCACCCGTAAAGGCGGGTTCGGCGGGTTAGCTCGCCTTCGCCGTCCGGGCCAGGGCCGCGGGATGGGCGGGGCGCGGGATGCCGAGATTTTCGCGCATCGTCTTGCCTTCGTATTCGGTGCGGAAAAGGCCGCGGCGCTGCAGTTCCGGCACCACGAGATTGACGAAATCCTCCAGCTCTCCGGGCAGGGTCGCCGGACCCAGCAGGAAACCGTCGGTCGCGCCTGCGTCCATCCAGGCCTCGAAATCGTCGGCAATCGATTTGGGCGTTCCAAGGAGTTGCCGGTGCCCGCGGCCGCCCGCGACGTATTTGGAGAGTTCGCGCAGGGTCATCTTTTCGTCGATGGCCTTCTTGAGCATGAGGTCGCGGCGGCTCTTGATCCCGTCGCTCGGGGGCAGGTCGGTCACCGGCTCGTCCACCGGGATATGCGAAAGATCGACCCCGCCCAGGACCTCCGAAAGCACCTGCATCGAGACGGCGAGCGGCATCTTCGATTGAAGGAAATCGAATTTCGCCTTCGCTTCTTCCAGGGTGTTGCCGACGATGGGGCCGACCCCGACAAAGATCAGCATGTCGGCCGGGTTGCGGCCGTATTTCAGCATCCGGCCCTTGACGTCATCATAGAAAGCCTTGGCGCCTGCGATGGTTTCCTGGGCGGTGAAGATCGCATCGGCGGTCTCCGCCCCGAATTCGCGCCCGACGTCGGATGAGCCGGCCTGGAAGATCACCGGGCGCCCCTGCGGCGGGCGCGGCGTGGTAAGGGGCCCCTTGACCGAGAAGTGCTCGGTCTGGTGGTTGACGTAGTGCATCTTGTCATAGTGGAGATAGGTCCCGCTCTCCTGGTCGCGCGGGAAGGCGTCGTCCTCCCAGCTGTCCCAGAGGCCATAGGTGATCTCCAGGAACTCCTTGGCGCGAACGTAGCGGTCGTCATGCTCCATATGTTTCTGGGCCTGGAAGTTCGGCGCTTCGTCGGGGCTTGAAGACGTGACGACATTCCAGCTTGCCCGCCCGCCGCTCAAGTGGTCGAGCGAGGAGAACATGCGGGCGACATGGAAGGGTTCGTTATAGGTCGTGGTCGCGGTGGCCACGAGACCGAGGTGCTTGGTCGTGACCGCGAGCGACGACAGCAGGGTCAGGGGCTCGAAGACGCGGGTCGCCGGCATCTGGCTCATGGCCTCGGGGTTGCGCTGATACTGGACCCGATGAGAATCCGCCAGGAACAGGAAATCGAGCTTTCCCTGCTCGCAAACTTCCGCGATATGACGCCAATGCTCGAAGGTCGCCGACTTGTGGGGATCGAGGGTGGGGACCCGCCAGCTCGCGACATGGGCGCCGTCGCCCGCGGTCCAGACACCGATCTTCATCTTGGGGCCGGCTTTTCCCATTCTTCTTGCTCCCTGCGAACGGCCTGCAAACGTATTTCCAGGTCGATCATGCCATTTTTTTAACAACGACATTTCGGCCCATTCCCTAGGCTAGGACTTTAGCAGCAGTCAACGATCTAAGCGTGAACCGATTTTGTTACACATTGACCTTTTTGGTTCGCCGTGCGATGTTGCACGCAATCTAAGAGGGAGCGTGGGGCGGATATGGCCGAGGCATTCGTCAGCAAGGCGGCGGACTTCAAGGACGGGGAACGTCGCATCATCATCGAAGGCGAGACCGAGATCGGCGTCTTCAAGCATGAAGGCCAGTTCTTCGCCTATAGCAATTATTGCCTCCACCAGGGCGGTCCGGCTTGCGAGGGGCTTACCATCGCCCAGACCATCGAAAAGATCATGCCGGACAAGACCTCCAAGGGCATTCATTTCTCCGACACGGAGATGAATTTCGTCTGCCCCTGGCATGGCTACGAATACGACATGAAGACCGGCGAATGCACCGCCGACCGCAAGCTGAAGCTCGACAAATACGAGGTCGTCCAGCGCGGCGAAGACATCTATGTCCTCACCTGAGCGGGACCTCGGCGCCGAGGCGCTCGAGCTTGCCGGTATCCTGGAAAGCTTTCTCGGCCGGGGCGAGATCGACGTGCTGCCGCCCGAGGCGGTCCAAGCCCTTTTGGCGGTGGCCAGCAAGTTCTTTACCGCGCATCGGGAGGAAGGCGTCGCCTATGACGCGGTCGGCCCCAATAGCTTAACGCCCACCGATGTCATGGTGACGGCGAGCGCACTCTTGAAGGCGACCAACCTTCAGGTCTTCGAACTCGGAATGTGGCAGAACTACACGGGACGTTGAGCGCCTAGCCGTCCCAAAAGGCACAGGAGACGTTCATGGAATTCCTCGCGGATCGTGAGCGCAAGCTTTCGCTTGCCGAACTCGACACGACGCAGGTTCTGGCCCATGCGACCCAGCAATCGCGCCAGTATAAATACGATGATTTCATGATCGTCGATGTGGACGCCCATCACTACGAAAACGAGAGCTTCGACGACATGCTCCCCTTCATGGAGAACGACGTGTTGCGTCACCTCTCCATGGCGAGCCGGCTGAAGGGCGCCCGCGCGCATATTTTGCCCCCGCAGATCGGGACCCAGGAGATGGGCGGCCGGATCAACCGCAGCCGCATGCGCTCCGAGGAAAAGACCCCAGGGTCCAAGGTCCGCGATGCGCAGATCGCGCATCGCTGGATGGACGCCATGGGGGTGGACTATTCCTGCCTCTTCCCGACGCCGCTGCTCAACATCGGCATGCATCCCCAGTCCGACATGGAAGTCGATCTCTGCTGGGCCTATAGCCGCTGGCTGACCGAGAAGATCCTGCCGGATGGCGATGGGCGCATGTACACCATGCTGCCCCTGCCCTTCAGCAGCCCGGAGGCCTGCCTGCGCCACGTCGAGACCTTCGGCGACCGCAAGAACGTCACCGGTTTCATGGTGACGACGGTGCGCAACCAGGGCGTCTATGACAACGCCTATATGAAGGTCTATCGCGCGATGGAGGAGCGGGGCCTGGCGCTCGCCTTCCATTCAGGACCGAATTGGGCGGAACCGGTGTTCAAGAGCTGCAACCGCTTCATCTCGGTTCACGCCCTGACTTTCCCCTTCTACAATATCCTGCATCTGACGAATTGGGTGATGAACGGGCTCGGGGAGCGCTTTCCCAAGCTGCCGGTGATGTGGATCGAGGCGGGGCTGGCCTGGCTGCCCTTCCTGATGCAGCGGCTCGATCATGAGTTCATGCTGCGGAGCTGCGAGGCGCCGGCGCTGAAGAAGAAGCCCAGCGATTATATGCGCGACATGTTCTACGCCTCCCAGCCCATGGAAGTGCAGGACATCGAGGCGATGGAATGCACCTTCCGCATGATCAAGGCGGAGACGCAGCTGCTCTATTCGTCGGATTATCCACATTGGGATTTCGACCTGCCGAGCACGATCTACAACCTTCCCTTCCTGTCGGAGAAGGCGAAGCAGAACATCCTCGGTGGCAATGCGGCGCGGCTCTTCAAACTGCCGCCGCGCAACGAGGCGCAGAAGGCCAACCTGCTGAAATACGGAAATATCGCGGCTTAAAAGCCGGCGCTATTTTCGAATGGGCGGCGGTGTTTCCGGCAGCGGGGTGAATTCGACCTCGTCGCCCGGCACCTTCGGGAAGCGGCCCGCCTTCCAATCCGCTTTCGCCTGCTCGATCCGCTCCTGCGAACTCGAAACGAAATTCCACCAGATGTGGCGTGGGCCATCCATCGGCTCGCCACCCAGCAGCATGAGCCGGGCAGGCCCCAGCGCCTCGATCACGATCGCTTCACCGGGCTTGAAGACGAGCAGGCGCCCGGCGTCATAGCTCTCGCCCGCGATCCCGATGTGGCCTTCGACCACATAGGCGGCGCGTTCCTCGTGTTCCGCCGAAACGTCGAGCCGCGCGCCCGCTTCCAAGACCGCATCCGCATAGAACATCGCCGAGAACACCGCTGCGGGCGAGGTCGCGCCATGGAACGATCCCGCGATCACGCGGAGGGTCTTGCCCTCGCCTTCGATGACGGGAAGGTCGGCCGCGCCGTGATGGACGAAGGCCGGTTCGACCTCCTCCTTGTCGTGCGGCAACGCGACCCAGGATTGGATGCCGAAGAGCCGAGAGCCTTTGTGACGGAGTTCCTCGGAAGTCCGTTCGGAATGGACGATCCCGCGTCCGGCCGTCATCCAATTGACCGCGCCCGGCCGGATCGGCAGGGCGTTGCCCAGGCTGTCTCGATGCAGGATCTCGCCGTCGAAAAGATAGGTGACCGTGGCGAGCCCGATATGGGGATGGGGGCGCACGTCGAGCCCCTTGCCGTCGCGCAGGATGACCGGTCCCATGTGATCGAAAAAGACGAAGGGTCCGACCATGCGCTTCTCGATGGCGGGCAGGACGCGCCGGACCTCGAAGCCGTCGCCGAGGTCCCGGGTGCGGGGCACGATGATATTCTGGATGGAGGGGTCCTGGGGCGTCTCGGTCACGGAACAGGCTTCCCGGTGGTTTCTCCGGGAGAAGCCTGCGGCGCATTGGCAGCGCCGTCAACCGCGGACCCGGTCGCCAGCAGGGATTGAAACCGGTCGATGGCCGGGTTGAGCGCGCTTTCGGTGCTGGTGAGCGTGACCGGCTGTGGGATGAGAGCGCCCGAACTCAGCGCTGAGATATGGGCGCCCGCGACGGCGGCCTGGGGCGGGAGGTGGGCCGCCATGGCGCAGAGACTGTGCTGCATGTTGTTGGCGGGTGCCGCGGCCCGCTTTGCCACTTTCTCCGGTGTCGGTCGGACAGGCTGGGCGTCGATCCTCTCAGGCCCGTCGTTGGTCGGCTCGTTGAGACTCAAGGTTCCGAGGAGATCGGGAGCGGCCGCATCCCGCGCCGTCAGCGGCGCGCCAAGATCGAACAGCTTGCGCAGTGTCGACACGATCGACGCATGGTCGAAGGGATAAGGCGGCCCCTGATGAGGCAAACCGGCGGGCGCGGAACGGACGATGCTGCCCGGCGGCATATAGGGCGAAATAATCACCGCTGGCACCCGTACGCCATAACGGTCGAAGGCGAAACCGTCCGATCCGGTCCTGGCCTCCGGCGGAACCGCGAGCGGCGGCGGCATATGGTCGTAGCAGCCGCCATGCTCGTCGTAGGTGATGACCAGCAGGGTCTTCTTCCAGGTCGGCGCGCGGCGGACGGCGTTATAGACCTGGGCGATGAGCTGCTCGCCATAGATCACGTCGTGGGGCGGGTGCTGGTCGTTGGGGACGAGGCCTTTGATGGAATCGGTGAAATAGCGGGGCTCGATGAAGCTGTAGTTGGCCAACCGCCCGGACCGGCAATCCTCCTCGAACTCGTCGGTGAAACAGCGGAAATGAAAGGGCGCTTCGAGCCAGATGTCCGCGAGCGTCGCGGCCTGGGGAAGATCGTGGAAATAGAGCCGCCAGCTCCGGCCGTGCTCCTGCAGCCGCTTGAAGATGGTCGGCATGACATAGGGAAAATGGGTCGGCATGTTGTTGACATAGCCCCCGGCCGTCGCCGTATGGGCGAAGAAGCGGTTGGGCCAAGTCTGGCAGGGGGCGGAGGCGTGCCATTGGTCTGAGATCCCGAAGGCCTTGGCCAAAGCGCTGATGATCGGGACCTGCTTCGGCGTGAAATGATGCATCACCGCCATGGGATCGCTATGGGGATCGCTCGGCGGCTGGCGCATGTAATTGTCGATGAAACCGCTCATGGACGGCGGCTCGGTCCCCGGCGTGCCGCCGAGCCCGAAGAGCTGGACGTCCATGTCCTCCTTGAAGAGTTCGCCCGGATCGGGATCCGGGATCGAGGCGGAGACCGGGTCCATGCCCTCGTCGTTCCAGACCGGCATATCGACGACCGTGCCGTCGGGCCGGTGCCAGGGATTGGTCTCCTTGCCGCTCAGGCCCTCGAAGGCGGCGCTCTTGGGATAAAGCTTTCCGAACATGCTGTCGAAGGAGCGGTTCTCCAGCATGAGAACCACCACATGCTCGATCCCCTCATAGGCTCCCATCCCGCCCCCCTTAATTCCCAATGTACGGGACCAGGATAGCGGCCTGGAGGCTGGCGGGCTTTAGCGCGGGCTAGGTCAAATTTGGCGCGGAGGCTTAAGAAACGTCGTCCCAACGGATGGGCTCGCGCTCCACGCTCACCTCGCCGGAGGTCTTGAGAGTCACAAGGTTGACTGTATTGGCATATTCCGGCGAGCCCGAGTAATAGGCTGGGACCCGTCCGTTGCCGACCTGGATGGGCTGGTTCCAATGGCCGAGCGCCAGATAGTCGGCCCCGGTCGCATCGATCTCCATCTCGTCGAAGAGCCAGGCGGGCCGCGGCGGCGGGGTGCGCTCCGAGGCCGGAATGAAATGTCCATGCGCCAGGCCGACATGCCAGCGCAGGGACCGGCTGCGCGGACTTTCGAGCGGCGCCATGTCGTTATAATCCCGATGCGCCCGGCCCCAGACTTCGAGGTCGAGGTCGGGGAAGGTTACGGCCTCCTGGGGCAGGCCCAGCACATGGACGTGATCGAGTGCCGGAAAGCCCGCACGGCGATAAACGGAATCGTCCGAAGCCGGATCGTGATTTCCCGGCAGGAAAACCACCTTCGCCGGACAAGCCGCGACCAGCGCCGTGGTGCGGTCGAGGATGTCGCGAGCCAGCCGGTTGTGCTCAAAGACGTCGCCGACCAGCAGCACCACGTCGGCTTTGACGGCTTTCGCGGTCGCAAGCACGGCGGCCAGGCCGCGATTGCCGTCGCCGTCATGGGCGCGCATCGTATAGCTGTCGTCCACATGCAGGTCCGAGGAATGGACGAGAAGAAGGTCCTTCTTGAGGCTCATGAGGTCAGTTCATCCGTTGAGGCGGCTTTGCCCGGACGAGCTCAGCCCAGCGATTGAGATATTCGGCGACGTTCGACGCCTCCTTGATCGGCAGCATATAGCCGATCCAGCCGTAGCCCGGATCGCGCAGCATGAGGGTCACCCCCTCGTTCTGGTGATCGGGCGTCGCCCACCATTTGGCGTCATGGGCAACCCGGGGCAGGGTGCCCAGCGGCGGATCGGTCTGGACCGGCGGCCGCATGCGTTGCCGCATCTCGGCGAGTTGGGCCAGAACCATGGTCACATCGGCGGCGTTGAGCGGCATCCGGCACATCTCGTCGCCGTTCTGCACGGTCAGCACGACAACGTCGGCTTCCTTGGAAAGGTCGAAGTTGATGTGCTTCTTGGGGGGCATGGGAAATTCTTTCGGGAGCGATGACAGGTCATTACCACCAGCACCCCGCAACATCCAGGGATAGGTTGCCTGGACCGTCGCCGCCGATTGTCGCGTCGTCTCCGACCGCCGCTTTCCCCGAGTTGGCCCACTGTCACACGGGCGCGCGACGCCGATAATTTGAGTGGATGCGGGCAAGCCCCATGTGCTGCTAATAAGCATGCGAATTTTGGGAGGAGATAAAGAATGATCGATCTTTACACGGTAGCGACCGGCAACGGCCATCGCGCGGGCATCATGATGGAAGAAAGCGGCCTGCCCTATAAGGCCCATAAGTATTCCATGCAGGGCACCGAGCATAAGACCGAGGAATACCGCAAGATCAACCCGACGCAGACCATGCCCGCGATCGTCGATCACGACGTCCCGGGCGGCAAGCCGGTGGTGGTCGGCCAGTCCTCGGCCATCCTGCTCTATCTGGCGGAGAAAAGCGGCAAGCTCCTGCCCAAGGACCCGGTGGCCCGGGGCCGCACCTATCAGTGGCTGATGTTCGCCATGACGGATGTGGCGACCATGTCCACGGGCTATTTCTATGCCGGCACCATCGAGGGTGGCGCTCCAGCCAAGGCGCTCTTCGAGCAGCGGCTGAAGCATTTCCTCGAGATCGCTGACAAGGCGCTGGGAGAGACCAAGTTCCTCGCGGGCGATGAATTCACCATCGCCGACGTTGCGCTCTATCCAGTCTTTTTCGGCCGCAAGGCGCTGATCGAGGGCTGGGGCGGCTTGGCCAACCTGCGTCGTTGGGCCGATACCGTCGCCGCGCGTCCCGGCGTCATCGCCGGGCTGAAGGTCGCCGTCTAGGGACGGGCCTAAGCCGCGGCCTTCCTCAGATCCGGCAGGAAGGCCGCGAGCAGGCCCAGCAAGGGCAGGAACGCGCAAACCTGATAGACGAAGGTGATGCTGGTGTGATCCGCCAGTACGCCGAGAACCGCCGCGCCCAATCCCCCGAGCCCGAAGGCAACGCCCGAGAAGAGGCCGGCCACGGTGCCGACCTTGCCGGGCAGAAGCTCCTGCCCATAGACGAAGATCGCCGAGGTGGCCGAGGCCATCACGAAGCCGATGATCGAGCTCAGGATCGCCGTCCACATGAGATCCACATGGGGCATCGCCAGCGCAAAGGGCAGGGCGCCCAGGATCGATACCCAGATCACCGCCTTGCGCCCGATCTTGTCGCCGATGGGGCCGCCGACGATGACGCCGCCGGCCACGGAGGCCATGAAGACGAAAAGATAGAGCTGTGCCGTCTCCGCCGGCAGGCCGAAGCGGTCCATCAGATAGAAGGCGTAATAGCTGTAGAAGGCCGCCTGGTAGAAGGCCTTGGAGAAGATCAGCGCGAGGAGGATGGCAAGGGTTCGCGTGATCTCGCTGCGGGTAATGTCCCGCCCGATTCCCGCTGCGGCCCGATAGGACCGCGTGACGATCTTCACCCCATGCTGGCCATACCAGCGCGCGACCGGCAGCAGCACCAGCATGGCGACGAAAGCCGCCCCCGCGAACCAGGCGATGCTCTTCTGCCCATAGGGCACGATGATGAAAGCGGCCACCAGCGGGCCGATGGCGCTGCCGCCGTTGCCGCCGACCTGGAACAGCGATTGGGCGAGGCCGAGCCTGCCTCCCGACGCCATGCGCGCCACCCGGGACGCTTCCGGATGGAAGATCGAAGATCCCATGCCGATGAAGGTGACGGCCACCAGCACCGCCCAATAATTCCCCGCGAAAGCAAGGACGAACAGCCCGACCAGCGCAAAGCCCAGGCCGATCACGAGCGAATAGGGACGGGGCCGATGGTCGGTATAAAGCCCTACCAGAGGCTGCAAAATCGAGGCGGCGATCTGGAAGACGAGGGTGATGAGGCCGATCTGGCTGAAATCGAGCGCAAGTTCCGCCTTCAGCACGGGATAGGTCGCTTGCACCAGCGACTGGATCATGTCGTGAAGCAGGTGGGAAATGCTGATCGCGCCGAGGATCGCGAAGGCGGTCTTTTCGGTGGCAGGCCGCGCGGAGTTGCCCAGGGCCGTCGTCTGCAGGGTATCCGTCGCCATCTTGCTCATGCCGTCAATATAAACTTAAATGCGAATGATTTGCAATCTCATTAAACATCCAAGGCGATCATACCACGCCGCCGGGCCTGAAACTGTATACAAAAGCGGGAAGGTGGATTGCTCTTAGGGCATGAGACGAGGCTGTCAGCAAGCGTCCGGTTGACGGCAGCGCCCTCGCGGCCGACTATATCCCGAACGGCGTCGCATGAAGCGGGCCGAAGCAGGGAATAGGGAACGCCATGAAAATCACGTCGGGATTCCGTCCGATCACTCGCCGTCGCGTGCTTATCGGTGGCGCAGCCCTCATTACCGCCCCGTCGATCATGACGAGGGTCGCGCAAGCGCAGGAAAAGGTCGTCTACGTCAACACCTGGGGCGGCGCCTGGACGGCTGCCGAGGAAGCGGCCTTCTACAAGCCCTTCACCGAGAAAACCGGGATCCCAGTGAAGCCGGTCTCCCCGGTCTCGATCGCCAAGGTGAAGGCGGCGGTCCAGACCAGGAACTACGATTTCGACATCACAGACGCCGAATACTACCAGGCAGAGGTCGAGGACCTGGTCGAGCCCATCGATTTCAGCGTGGTCAATAAGGCGGCCCTGCCGGCCGGGATGATCCGGAACAAGGGGATGGCCGATGTGGTGCTCGCCACCAACCTTGTCTATCGCAAGGACAAGTTCCCCAACGGGGGCCCTAAGAGCTGGGCCGATTTCTGGGATGTGAAGAAGTTTCCCGGCAACCGCGCCTTGTACAACCGGCCGGTGACCATGGTCGAATACGCGCTGCTGGCGGATGGCGTGCCGAAGAACAAGCTTTATCCTCTCGACATCGACCGCGCCTTCAAGAGCCTCGACAAGATCAAGCCACATATCAAGGTCTGGTGGACCCAGGGCAATCAGTCGGAATCGCTGATTCGCGACGGCGAGGTCGACATGATCGCCATGTGGAACGCCCGCGCCCAGCTCATGATCGACAACGGCGAGCCCTTGGAGATGGTCTGGAACGAGACCCATCTCGAAGGCGGTTGCGTCTACGTGCTGAAGGGCACGCCGCGCGCCAAATACGCCTTCGAATACATGGATTTCTGCGCCCAGGCCAAGCCCCAGGCGGATTTCTGCAACCGCCTGAACTACGGTTCGCCCAATCCCGAAGCGCTTAAATACATGAGCAAGGAGGCCATCGCGAAGTCGCCGACCTCGCCCGAGCATATCGAGCAGGGCTATTTCGCCGATCTCGAATGGCTTCAGCCCCGCGTCGCCGATCTGAAGGAACGGTTTGCACAGTGGTTGGCGAGCTAGGCTTTATTTTTACTCTTGCTCCCCGCTTCGCGCGATAAGCGGGAGCAGCTATTGCCGCTCGGCGCCGGCCGTAGCATTCTCCGTGTCCTTAAGGGTCGGCTACGGAGCGCGTCGTGACGAGAATGCATGTCTGGCGGTTCTTTCGGGCCGGCGGTTTTCATCAGGTGAGAATCGACCGGGGCAGCGACGTGGCGGCTCTGCCGACACTCGACCAGAAGCTCTGGGTGGCGCTGGCCTGCCCCACCCGGGGCATCGAGTTCGACGAGCGCACTCTCGACCTCATAGACCTGGAGCACGACGGCCGAATCCGCGCGCCGGAAGTGATCGCCGCGGTCGAATGGACCATGGCCCTGCTCAAGGACCCGGACGAATTGATCGGCGGCGGTGACAGCCTGCCCATCGCCTCGATCCAGGATGCGACCGAACACGGCCGCGCCGTCCGGTCTTCGGCCGAGACGATCCTGGCCATGATGGGCAAACGGGATGCGTCGGCGATCTCGCTCCAGGATACCGCCGACGTGCAGCGGATCTATGCCGCGACACCCTTCAACGGCGACGGCATCGTGACGCCGGCTTCGGCAGAAGATCCGGAGACGGCGGCTGCGATTGCCGACATCATGAGCACCGTCGGAACCGAACTGGACCGCAGCCGGGAGCCGGGCATTTCCGCCGGCTTGATCGACAGGTTCTTCGCCGAGGCCGGGGCCTGCGCGGCCTGGCAGGACGAGGCGGAGGCGGATCCCGCCACCTTCCTGCCGCTCGCCGAGGATACCGGCAAGGCAGCGACCCTGCTGGCAGGGCTTTCCGCCAAGATCGACGACTATTTCGCCCGCATCCGGCTTGCCGAATTCGATGCCCGGGCGGGCGCCGCGCTCAATCCGCCGATCGAGAGCTACGAGGCTTTGTCACCCTCTGCGCTCACGGTACAGAGTGCGGCGATTTCCGCCTTGCCGCTCGCGGTCGTCGGGGCGGGAAAGCCGCTCCCCCTGCGCGGGGGCATCAATCCAGCCTGGAGCGGTCAAATCGAGGATTTGCGACGGCAGGTCGTGTCGCCGCTGCTGGGCGGCCTGGACGAGTTGACCGATGCCGGTTGGGCTGAGATCAAGGCGCGGCTGGCCCCTCACGCGGATTGGATCGCGCGTCAGCCTCAGACGCCGGTGGCGGCCCTGGGCATCGTCCGGATCCGGGCTCTGCTCGATCCCCAGGTTCGGCAGCGGATAGATGCCCTGGTCGAACGGGACAAGGCGCTGGAGCCGCAGATGAGCGCCATCGCCGATGTGGAAAAGCTTGTCCGCATGAAGCGCGATCTCGTGGCGCTCCTCAATAATTTCGTGTCCTTCAAGGACTTCTACACCCGCAACGGCAAGGCGACTTTCCAGGCGGGGACGCTCTATCTCGATGGGCGGAGCTGCGATCTCTGCATCGAGGTCGGCAGCGAGACGACCCACGCCCAGCTGGCTACCCTGTCGCGCATCTATCTCGCCTATTGCCGCTGCAACCGGGTCGGTGGCAAGGAGACCATGACCATCGCCGCGGGCTTCACGGCGGGAGACGCCGAAAACCTGATGGTGGGACGGAACGGGATTTTCTACGACCGGAAGGGGAGGGACTGGGACGCCACGATCATCAAGATCGTCGAGCATCCGATCAGCCTGCGCCAGGCCTTCTGGCTGCCCTATCGCCAGGCCGCCCGCTTCATCAACGAACAGGTCCAGAAGCTCGCCGCCGCGCGTTCGGCTATGGTCCAGACCCAGGTGGGCTCGACCGTGACCCGGGTCACCGAGAACGCGGTCAATGTCCCCGCACCTTCTCCCGCAGCGCCTCCGGGAGCCCCGCCCGCCTCCGCCGCATCGGCACCCCAGGCCGCAGCACCCTCGGCGGCTCCGACCGGGCCGCAGCAGACCTTCGACGCCGCTCGCTTCGCCGGTATTTTCGCCGCCATCGGCCTTGCCATCGGGGCCATCGGCACGGCGGTCGCCTCGGTCGTGACCGGCTTCATGCAATTGGTCTGGTGGCAGATGCCGCTGGCGATCCTGGGCGTGGTGCTGCTGATTTCAGGCCCCTCCTGCCTGATCGCGGCCTTGAAGCTCCAGAGCCGCAACCTGGGACCCATCCTCGACGCCTCGGGCTGGGCGGTGAATACCGGGCTCAGGATCAATCTGCCTTTCGGCCGTGCGCTCACTCAGGTCGCGCAATTCCCCGAGCGCAGCGAAAAGGCCATGACCGACCCCTATGCGGAGAAGCGGCATCTCTGGGCCTGGTATCTCGCCATCGTGCTTGTCATCGCCCTTGGCATGACGGCCTGGTGGTTCGGGGTCTTTCATCGCTGACCCGGCCGCGCCATCTCTAAAAGACATTATCATTGAGGAGCGCTCATCATGCCGACAGTTCCCGAGGGTTACCGCGATCTCCTGCAGAAGAAGGCCTTCGCCAGCCTCGCGACGATCATGCCGGACGGCACGCCTCAGGTGACGCCCGTCTGGTTCGACTGGAGCGGCGATGTGCTGCGGGTGAATACGGCCATGGGCCGTGTGAAACAGCGCAATATGGAGGATGGGGCGGCGGTCGCCGTGGCGATCATCGATCCCGACAATGCCTATCGCTATATGCAGGTGCGGGGCCGTGTCCGCCGGCATACCCAGGATGGGGCCGACGCCCATATCGACAGCCTCGCCAAGAAATATCTCGATGCGGACAGCTATCCCTTCCGCAAGGAGGGTGAAGTTCGCGTGATCTACGAGATCGAGCCGGCGTCGATTTCCGCCATGGGCTAGGGCTCGACCTTCGGCGGGAGAGGTCGTATCGTCCCGATCTGGAAACCCGGCGGTTTCCTTTTTCATCGATCGGGAGAAGCCAGATGATCATCAAGGACGTGGTCTGTGCCGTGGGCCAGTCGGGCGGGTTCAACCGCGACCGTGTGGCGATCAAGGCGGGGGCTGTGCCCGATGGCGCCACCTATCTGGGCAAGCCGATGCAGCCGGGTTACCGCCAGATCGTGCAGCCCGGCAGCACGGTCCTGATCCAGCTTCGGCTCGAGGACGGCCAGGTCGCCATGGGCGACTGCGTCGATGTGATCGCGGGCGGCGTCCAGGGGCGCGATCCGCTCTTCGTAGCGGCCGATCACGTGGGCTGGATGAACGACGAGTTGCCGCGCCTCCTGAAGGGGCGCGACATTTCCAAGTTCAAGGCTCACGCCGACGAACTCGACCTGCATCGGCGCAACGGCCAGGCGCTTCATACCGCCGTGCGCTATGGCCTGACCCAGGCGCTGCTCAGCGCGGCGGCGCTCGCCAATCACGAGCCCATGGCCTGCACCATCGCGCGGGAATATGGCGCGACCCTGGCGACCAAGCCGATCCCGATCCTGGGCAGCAGCGGGACCCACGACCATGTGGCGCTCGACCGGATCATCCTGAAGAAGGTGGACATTCTCCCGCATAGCTCCTTCTACGTCGTGGAGAAGGATATCGGCCTCAAGGGCGAGATCCTGCTCGCCTATGCCAAGCGCGTGGCGAACCGGATCAAGGAGATCGGCGAGCCCGGCTATCGCCCGGCGATCCATCTCGATTGCTACGGCACCATCGGCGAGCTCTTCAACAACGACCTCGACAAGATCGGCAGCTATTTCGGCGAGATCCGCGAGGCGGTGGGCGGGCTGGAGCTGATGATCGAGGCGCCGATCATCATGAAGACCCGCGACGAGCAGATCGACATCTACCGCCAGCTCTGCGCGGTGGTGAAACGCCAGGGCCATGGGACCCAGGCTATCGTCGACGAATGGTGCAATACCCTGCAGGACGTCATCGATTTCACCGATGCGGGGGCGGGCGACATGTTGCAGGTGAAGATGCCGGACCTGGGCGGCATCAACAACGCCATCGCCGCCACGCTTTATGCCCGGCGCAAGGGCATGGGCATCTCGCTCGGCGGCTCGCTCAACGAGACGGATCTTACCTCGCGCATCAGCGCCCATGTGGCGCTTGCAAGCCAGCCCAGCTATCTCTTCGCCAAGCCGGGCTCGGGCGGCGATCTGGGGTTCATGATCCAGATGAACGAGATGGTTCGGACCCTGGCGCTGGTCGGCCGGGGATAGGCCTTCATGACGGAGAAGGTCGGACTCGCCCAAGGGCTGACGGATTACGGCGACCGCGATTTCGCGCTCTATCTGCGCCGGTCCTTTGCCTTCTCCATGGGGTATTCGGCGGAGATGATGGCGAAGCCGGTGATCGGCATCGCCACCACCGCCAGCGACTTCAACAATTGCCACCGCCTTGTGCCCGACTTGGTCGAAGCGGTGAAGCGCGGCGTGCTGGCGGCGGGCGGGCTGCCGCTGGCCTTCCCGACCATTTCCCTCGGCGAGACCTTTCTTACGCCGACGAGCCTCCTCTATCGCAACCTCATGTCCATGGATACCGAGGAGATGATCCGCGCCCAGCCCATGGATGCGGTCGTCCTGGTGGGCGGCTGCGACAAGACCGTGCCGGCGCAGCTCATGGGGGCGCTTTCCGCCAATGTCCCGGCGATCCAGCTTGTCACCGGGCCGATGATGACCGGCCGCTGGCAAGGCGAGCGGCTCGGCGCCTGCACCGATTGCCGCCGCTTCTGGGCGCGGTTCCGGGCGGGCGAGATCGAGGCGGAGGAAATCGGCGAACTCGAACGCAACCTAGCGACCACGGCCGGGACCTGCGCGGTCATGGGCACGGCCTCGACCATGGCGATCCTGACCGAGACTCTGGGGCTGATGCTGCCCGGTACGGCGGCGATCCCCTCGGTTCACGCCGACCGGCTGCGCGCGGCGGAGGCGAGCGGGGCAGCGGCCATGCGGCTCGTCGCCTCGAAGCTGACGCCGGACCTCATCGTCACGCCCCGCTCGGTCGAGAACGCGCTCCGCGTGCTGCTCGCCATCGGCGGCTCGACCAACGGCATCCTGCATCTGACCGCGATTGCCGGCCGTGCGGGGATCAAGATCGATCTCAACCGGCTGAACGCGCTTTCAGACGAGACGCCGGTTCTGGTCGATCTGAAGCCGACCGGCCCTCATTACATGGAGGATTTTCACGCGGCTGGGGGCGTCGGCGCGGTGCTGCGCGAGTTGAAGCCCCTGCTGCATCTTGATTGCCTCACCGTCACGGGCGAGACCCTGGGTGAGCGTCTCTCGCGGCAAGACGGAGCCTGGGTCGACCGCTCCGTCATACGGTCCTTTGGCGAGCCCATCCAGCCGCAGGGCGGTCTCGTCGCGCTCTTCGGATCGCTGGCGCCCACGGGCGCGATCTTCAAGCGGTCCGCCGCCGACCCGGCGCTCTTCGAGCGGGAGGCGCGGGCGGTTGTCTTCGAGGATCCGGAAGACCTGGCGGCGCGGCTCGACGACCCCGGTCTCGACGTGACGCCGGACGATTTCCTGGTGCTGAAACACGCGGGTCCCTTGAGCGCCTCGGGCATGCCGGAGGCGGGCTATCTGCCCATTCCGAAGAAGCTCGCGCGGGCCGGGGTCAAGGACATGGTGCGGATCTCCGATGCGCGCATGAGCGGGACCGCTTACGGCACCGTGGTTCTCCATGTGTCGCCGGACGCCGCCTCGGGGGGACCTCTCGCCGCGGTCCGTCACGGGGATCGCATCCGGCTCTCGGTCAAGGAACGCCGCCTCGATCTCCTGGTCCCGGCGGAAGAATTGGCGCGCCGCATCGTATTGCCGCCGGAACGGCCGGCGCGGGGTTATCGGCGGCTCTATTTCGACGAAGTCCTTCAAGCCCCCGAAGGCTGCGATTTCGATTTCTTGAGGGCAAAGCCCGTGCGCTAGGTTTGTATTTGTGTTTTGAATTTCCGAGCGCGCGCCCGAACGGTTACGCGGCGTGCTTGCCTTGGTCTTCCTGGGAGGTCCCGGGGGATTTCTTGCGGAGCGGGGCTTCGCCTTCCTCCAGGATCGTAAAAATCTCACCCGGCCGGGGCGACGGGGGACGTGTGCCGGATGGGGCGATCGTCGTGGGCGGCAGAGGTTTTTTCTTCGGCATTTGGCAATCCTCGTTCCTGCACACCCTGGCATGGCGACCTGAAACGAGGCTTAAAGAGCAATAAAGAAGACTTGTTCCGGCATCGATGTCCCCGGTTCTGCGACCAGTTGGCGCATTAGAAATAAATTTTATCTACCGAGGCGAGTGATTCCATGATTACGATGGTTTCCCTCAAGGCATGCTCCGGGAGAGCGATCATCGCGATATCCGCAGAGGTCGAGCGGCGGTTTCAGATGGCTCTCGCGCATCACCGGGCCGGTCGGACCGCTGAGGCCGAAGCTGGTTACGTCCGGGTGCTGGCAATGACGCCGGCGCATTATGCCGGGCTTCAGAATCTCGGCATCCTGCATGCGCAACAGGGCAGGGTCGACGAAGCTCTGACGGTCTTGCGAAAAGCTGTCGCGCATCATCCGAAGGCGGCTGAAGGTCACAGCAATCTGGGCGTTCTGCTGCGATCCCTGGGGCGCCACGAGGAGGCGGTCTCCAGCTATGAAAGGGCGATCGAACTCCAGCCCGGCTATGCCGATGCGTATAACAATCTGGGCTTTGCCCTCCAGCTGCAAAACCGACTGACCGAGGCCGAGACGGGCTATCACCAGGCGCTTGCCTTGGCGCCCAAGCATGTGGTGGCGCTGGGCAACCTCGCGTATGTGCAGCTGCTTCAGCGGCGTTACGAAGAGGCGGTCTCGCTCTATCGCGACGTGCTGGACCTGCAGCCGGACAATGCGGACGTGCTGGCCTATCTCGGCTATGGGCTGCATTCCCAAGGCCGTTTCGACGAGGCGGTGCAATGTCTTCAGCACGCCATCGCCTTGAAGCCCGATCATGCCGAGGCTTTCAACAATCTGGGCAATGCGCTCGCGGCGCTTGGACGTAGCGAAGAGGCCATCCTGGCCTATCGGCGGGTGCTGCTGCTCAATCCCAAATATCATATCGCGCCCTATAACATCGGGAATGCGCTCCAGCATGCGAACCGCCCGGCCGAGGCGCTTTCCTGGTACGAGGCCGCGCTCAAGCTGAAGCCCGATTATGCCGAGGCGCTCCACAACATGGGCAGCGCTCTCATCGCCTTGGAGCGACATGCGGAGGCGATGGATTGGTACAAGAAGGCCATCGCCGTGGCGCCTGGTTACGTGGATGCCTGGTGCAATCTGGGAGTGGCTTTCCAGGCGCTCGATCGGTTCGACGAGGCGGAAGAGGCTTATCTCCGGGCTCTGGCGCTCGATCCCCGTCACGCCGAGGCCTGGAACAATATGTCGCTCGTCCAGCAATTTGGGGGTGATCCCCTCGGGGCGGCGGAGAGCTGCCGGCGAGCCCTCGCGATCCGGCCGGCTTATCCGGATGCCCTCAACAATCTGGGGATCGCGCTCGAGACGCTGGGCCGGATCGACGAAGCACGCCAAGCCTTCGAACAGGCGCTCGACTTGCGGCCCTTGAGCGGGAAATATTTCCGCAACCTGACGGAAACCTTGACCTTCGAACCGGGCGCACCGCAGATCGCGCGCGGCGCGGTCCTGTCCGAGAAAATCGCGTCGCTTTCGCCGGATGACCGGATGGAATTGCTTTTCGGACTGGGGAAAATGCGCGCCGACCTGAAGGACTATGGGGCGGCGGTCGAAGACTTCATCGCGGCCAATCAATTGAAGCGGCAGAAGCTGCATTATAACGAGGCCGCGACTTTCAAATTCTTCCGTGATGTCCGGAACGCGATCGGCGCCGAAGCCATGGCTCGCGGAGACGTCGGATATTCCTCTCCGGTCCCGGTCTTCATCCTGGGCATGCCGCGTTCCGGCAGCACCCTCGTCGAGCAGATCCTGGCGAGCCATTCCGGCATCTTCGGTGCGGGAGAACTGCGCGATTTCTCCGAGGTTCTGGCCAAAGTCCTGGGGCACGATCCGCCCCGCACCCCAGCCCCCGACCGGCTCGCCGCCATGACCGAAAGCGAGCTTCGCGCCATCGGCCGAGCCTATCTCGAGGGATTGACGGCCAGGGAACCCGGGGCGCTCCGCATCACGGACAAGATGCCGTCCAACTTCATTTACGCGGGCTTGATCCATCTGGCATTGCCGGGCGCCCGGATCATCCATACCCGCCGCGATCCCCTGGATACCTGCGTCTCCTGTTATTCCAAGCTCTTCGTGGGTGCGCAGCCCTATGCTTATGAGATGGGCGAACTGGGCCGATATTACCGGGCCTACCTGGAGCAGATGGAGCATTGGCGCCGGGTCCTGCCGGCAGGCGTGATGCTGGAAATCGACTACGAAACATTGGTCGCCGATCCCGAGGGCCAGGCCCGCCGCATCCTGGCGCATGTGGGAATGCCCTGGGAGGACGCCTGTCTCGCCTTTCATAAGACCGAGCGTCCCGTCCTGACGGCTTCCGCCGCGCAGGTGCGGCAGCCCATCTACCGAAGCGCGGTCGGCCGTTGGCGAACGGCGGCCGCCTTGCTCGCTCCCCTGATCCAGGCGCTTGGCATCTAGGCTTGCCAGAGCGGACGCGCCCGGCAATCATGGGCACCTTTTTCGTGGGGAGTCTTATGACCGACGCCATTCGTTTCGAACCCGGCAACTACCGTTATGTCCCGGGTGTCTTCCAATATTCTGCGGGTGTCGCGCCCGAGGCCGGCTTCGAGATCGAGCGCGCCCGCTTTCGCCGGCCCCTGCCCCTCGCCGAAGGCTTCGCGGCGATCGAGGCGCATCTGAAACGGCTGGGGCGACCGCTCACGGCTTTCTGCGCCTGCGAATTGCGCTCCCCGGCGCCCTTCACCGAGCAGGGGTTCACCGATTTCAACCGCATCTATGTGGGAACTCTGGAACGCTGGGGCGTCTTCCGGAACGAGGTCAATCCCATCGCGCGCAGCAACGTCTGTCCGGCCATCGATCCGCCCGCGACGCCGTCGTTCTACGCTTTCTCCTACACCGTACCGGGCAATCCCGGCAGCTTCGTCGTCGCCGGCAGTGGCGAGGCGGCGGAAGGCAAGGGAACCTATGCGGAGATGACGATCCGCAACGGCGACCAGTCGCCCTCCGCCATGCGCGAGAAGGCGCAATGGGTCTTGGGCGAGATGGAGCGCCGAATGGGCGTTCTCGGCCACACCTGGAACGACGCGACCGCGACCCAGCTCTATACGGTCTTCGACCCGCATCCCTTCCTCGGCGACGAATTGGTGAAGCGGGGCGCGATGCGGGCAGGGCTCACCTGGCACTATTGCCGCCCGCCGGTCGATTGCCTCGATTACGAGATGGACGTGCGGGGCGTTACCCGGGAACTCATTCTTTAGAGTTCGGCGGTGCAATCGGTTATCCCGAAGCTCTGGTCGAACAAGGCGGAGCCAGTTGAATCCCGCTCGCGCGTTACCCTGAATGAGCGATAGACTCTCCGGGGATCTCAAACTCAGGGGAGGGGATAGAATGGTCTTATCCAAGGGACGCTTGCTGGCGTTCGCGGGACTTGCCGCCGCCTTGCTTGCCGCGGCCCCGGGGCCGGTCGCGGCGCAGGAAAAGGTCAAGATCAAGCTCGTCTTCCCAACGGCCGTGACGACCTTCTTCCTGCCCTATCTCGTGCCTCAGGACCAGGGCTGGTACAAGGAAAACGGCCTGGAGGTCGAAGAGACTTTCGTCAACGGCGACGCCACCGCCATGCGGACCTTGCTGGCGGGCGACATGGATCTCGCGGTCATCGGCCCACCCACCGTCTTCAACGCGGTGATCCAGGGGGCGAAGCTGAAATCCATCGGGGCCTGGCAGCCGGTGGTCGATTACCAGATCGTCGCCGACAAGAAGATCGGGGCGACTTTGAAGGATCTTTCCGGCAAGGTCTTCGCGGCCGTCGGTCCCAACGACATGACCGCAGAACTTGTCCGCATGATGATGAAGAAGCACGGCGTCGATCCCGGCGAGACCCGCTTCATCCAGGTCGGTGGCCATGCGGCGCGGCTCCAGGCGGTCGAGGCGGGCAAGGCCCAGGCGACGCTCATCAACACGCTGACCAGCGTCAAGGGGCAGCGCGACGGGGCGGTCAATGTGGTCGCCAGGGTCGTGGACGATTTTCCCTCGGTCGGTTACGTCATGGTGGTGACCAAGGATTCGGATCTCACCAACCCGCAAAAGCGCAAAGCCTATGAGATCCTGACCAAGGGCGCGATCATCGGGGCCCGCTTCGTCCAGGACAAACCCGACGAGGCGGCTGTTCTGCTGAACAAGCGGACCCCCGATATCGACCTTGAGATGACCAAGGAAGTGGTCCGCGAGCTCAGCAAGCAAAAGGTTTGGGGCATCAATGGCGGCAACGAGGCCGAGGTTGTGAATTTTACCTCTCGCGTCTCTAAAGAACTCAGCATGATCGAGCGCGAGGTGAAGGCCGAGGAGGTGCTCGACAACAGCTTCGTCGACAAGGCCTTGGCCGATCTGGGTAAGAGGTAGAGAGACATATGACCGACCTGCCGACCGTTCCCCTGGGCGACGATTATCCCGAACTCCGGGAAAGCGTCCGGCGCGCCTGCGCCAAGTTTCCGGGCGCCTATTGGCGGGAGATGGACGAACGCACCGCCTATCCGACCGAATTCATCGCCGAGATCACCGAGGCGGGGTTCTTGGGCGCACTTATTCCCGAGGAATACGGCGGCGCGGGGCTGCCTCTGCGGGCGGCGGCGGTCATCCTGGAGGAGATCAACCGGGCCGGCTGCACGGCGATTCAATGCCATGCCCAGATGTACATCATGGGCACATTGCTGCGGCACGGGAACGAGGAGCAGAAGCAGCGCTATCTCCCCGGCATCGCGACCGGCGAATTGCGATTGCAGGCCTTCGCGGTGACCGAGCCGGTCGCAGGATCGGACACGACGAAGCTCAGGACGAAGGCGGTGCGCGACGGGGACAGCTATGTGATCTCCGGCGAGAAGGTCTTCACTTCCCGCGCGCTGCACAGCGACCTCATGCTGCTTCTCGCCCGCACCACGCCGGTCGATCAGGTGAAGCGGAAATCGGATGGGCTCTCGGTCTTCCTGGTCGATCTGCGCGAGGCCAAGGGCAAGGGCATCGACATCAAGCCCCTGAAGACCATGACCAACCACAACACGACCCAGGTCTTCTTCGACGGGCTCCGGGTCCCGGCGGAGAACCTCATCGGCGAGGAGGGGCGGGGTTTTCGCTATATCCTCGACGGGATGAACGCCGAGCGCATCCTGATCGGCGCGGAGGCCATCGGCGACGGCCGCTGGATGGTGCAGAAGGCGAGCGATTACGCCAAGGAGCGCGTGGTCTTCGACCGTCCGATCGGCCAGAACCAGGGCGTCCAATTTCCCATCGCCCGCGCCCATGCGGAACTCGAAGCCGCCGACATGATGGTGCGCCGGGCGGCAGCGCTCTTCGATGCCGGCCTCGATTGCGGCGCCGATGCGAATATGGCGAAGCTTCTGGCCTCCGAAGCGGCCTGGAAGGCGGCGGAGGCGGCGATGCAGACCCATGGCGGCTTCGGCTATGCCACGGAATTCGACATCGAGCGGAAGTGGCGGGAGATCCGGGTCTATCAAACCGCGCCGATCTCGACGAACCTGATCCTCGCCTTTGTGGGGCAGCACGTCCTGGGGATGCCGCGATCCTACTAAAGAGCCTGGTGGATAACGGCTTGGTGCGATCTGCCGGGTTGTGCGATGCGGCATGATCGAGCAAACTCCCGCCGAATTCTCCCATAGGCTGGGAGCGTGCTCGTTGCGGCGAGAGAGGTGGGGATGACCTATAAGCACATCGTGGTCGAACCGATATCCGGTTCCATCGGCGCGGAGATATCGGGTGTCGACCTCTCCAGACCCTTGTCCGACGAGGCCTTCGCGGAAATCCACGACGCCTTCATGAAGCATCTGGTGGTCTCCTTCCACGGGCAGCCCTTGACGCCTGAGACGGAGATCGCTTTCGCCAAGCGCTTCGGGCCGCTGATCGTCGACCCTTATGTCAAGGCGCACGATAAATATCCGGAAATGCTCGTGATCGTGAAGGAAGCCACCGAGAAGAACGCTTTCGGGGAATCCTGGCATTCGGATTCAACTTTCCTGGAACGCCCGCCCGCGGTGTCTTTCCTGCATGCCAAGGAAGTGCCGCCGGTCGGCGGCAACACGATGTACGCCAATCAGTATCTGGCCTATGAGACCCTGTCGGAAGGGCTCAAGAAGGAACTCTTGAAGCTCCGCGCGGTCCATAACACCAGCCGTTCCTATGCTCGCTCTTATCAGACGAACCGCTATGCCGGCCGGACGATGCAGTTGCGCGATGACGACGTGATCAAGGAGGCAATTACCAAGGAGGTCGTCCATCCCGTGGTGCGCACGCATCCCGTGACCGGCCGGAAGGCGCTCTACGTCAACAAGACCTATGTCATCCGCTTCGAGGGTTGGACGGAAGAGGAGAGCCTGCCGCTCGTCCGCTACCTCTGCGCTCATGCGGTCAGGCCGGAATTCACCTGTGAAGTGGGATGGGCTCCCGGCACCTTGACCATGTGGGACAATCGTTGTGCGATGCATCATCCGATCAACAATTACCACGGCCATCGCCGCGAGATGCACCGGGTAGTGGCCGAGGGCGACGTGCCGGCCTGAGGCGGCTGCTCTAGAAGAATTCGGCCGGTCCTTCGGGACCTTCCGCCGTATCGATCAAGCCAATCAACCAGGAGGATCAAAATGGGTAAAACGATCGAATTGACGGCCAAGGATGGCCATAAGTTTTCCGCCTATGTCGCATCGCCCGAGAACCCCAAGCACCATATCGTGGTGATTCAGGAGATTTTCGGCGTGAACCACCACATGCGGAATATTTCCGACCAATTCGTGAAAGACGGCTATGCGGTCGTCTGCCCGGCCCTCTTCGACCGGGCCGAGCGCGGCCAGGAATTGGGCTACAAGCCCGAAGACATGGCGAAGGGCCGTGAGCTGCGCGGCAAGATCCCGGAAGCGGTGACGGTCCTCGATATCGAGGCAGCAGCGGCTTATCTGGGCGCGGCCAAGGTCGGCATCGTCGGCTATTGCTTCGGCGGGACGGTGGCCTGGTGGGGCGCCACCAAGTCCAAGGCTTTCGCGGCGGCGAGCGGCTGGTACGGCGGCGGCGTGGCCGCTTCCAAGACCGACAAGCCCAATTGCCCGGTCCAGCTCCATTTCGGCGAGAAGGATGCGGCGATCCCCATGACCGACGTGGACGCGATCAAGGCGGCCCAGCCGGGCGTCGAGGTCTATGTCTACGAAGGCGCGGCCCATGGCTTTGCCTGCGACGAGCGTCCGAGCTTCGACGCCAAGGCGGCGGCGCTGGCGCATAAGCGCACGCTGGAGTTCTTCGACAAGCATCTCTGATAAAAGGCTCGAACGGATCCTTCTCCATCCTTTAAGGCGGAGAGGGATCCAGCCGAGAAAACCTATCGCCAGAGCTGCCAGGCAGCTCGAAGTCGCGATCGATAACATTCTGCAGGAGGCTGAGGGGGAAGCATGGCACGTCGGACCGTAGAAATCGCGGGAGCAGGGCTCGCGGGTCTCTCAATCGCGGTGCGTCTGGCGCAATTGGGCTGGCATGTCCGCATGCATGAGCGCGGCAAGGACCTCCGGATGTTCGGGGCTGGGATCTGGCTCTGGGAAAACGGGCTCAAGTCGCTGCAGATCCTGGGCGCCTACGAGCAGACGGTGAAGCGCGCCAAAACCATCAAGGAATGGCGAGTCGCCGACGGCGCCGGCAATATCCTCATGGCCCGTCATTGCACGCCGGACGATAAGCTTCTCTTGCCGCCCCGCGCGGATCTTTATCAGGCCTTGATCGATCGGGCCGTGGAGCTTGGCGTCGATATCGAGACCTCTTCCGTGGCGGTCGGCGCAAGGCCCGAAGGCGTGCTGATCATGGAGGACGGGCGCGAACTGAAGGCCGATCTGGTGATCGCCGCGGATGGCGCCTATTCCCGGGTGCGCGAGTCCTGCTACTGCACCAGCTCCATCGATTATGGGTCGGAAGCCGGGATCCGGATGCTGATCGACTGGAACCCGAGCGATCCCGAAGACATCTGCACGGAATATTGGCAGGGGCCGTGGCGGCTCCTCTTCAATCCCTGCACGGACAGCCATAACTACATTTTCCTGTCGGCGCCGGTGCTGGACGAGCGCTCCCGCCAGATGCCCATCGACCGGGATCTCTGGGCCAAGATGCTGCCCCATGCGAAGGATCTCATCGACCGCTGCACGGCTGCGGAGGGCGCGCGCTGGGACCGCATCGTCAACGTGCGCTGTCACCGCTGGTCCGAAGGCAAGGTGGCGGTGATCGGCGACGCCGCCCATGCCATGCCGCCCAACCTGGGGCAGGCCGCCAATATGGCTTTCACCAACGCCATGTCGCTTGCTCTCACGGTGACGGAATCGCAAGACGTGCCGGACGCGCTTACCCGCTGGGAGAAGAAGCAGCGGCCGCTGACAGACCATGTCCAGTGGTTCTCCTATATCTATGGCCTGCTGGTGGCGAAGACTCCGGCCTCCATGTTGCCGCTCCGCTCCGATCTGGTGCGGGGCATGGCCAAGACGGAGTGGTTCGAATGGGCGCTCAATCGCGGGGCGCGCACCGTTCCGGACGGCTATGAACCGTCGATGGCTCCCGCCCGTAGCTGAATAGCGACGGCAAGCGAGGTTGGTGGAAGGTATGCAGCCGGCGTCCAGCCGATCGAATAGCGCGGTAAACTGGCTTCGGGTGTTGCTGGCGATGAGCATCGTCGGCCCGTTCTGCCTCTTCGTCTTCGCCGGCTGGCTCAATTATCGGACAGTCACGGAGCATGCCCGGGAATCGGTGGCGCGTCTGGCCGATGTGCTGATGGAGCATGCTCTCCGCACCATCAAGATCAACGACATCGCCGTTCTCGACATGGTCCACGATCTCAACGGTCTCGACGACGAGGCAATCGGGCAGCGGGAAAAGGAAATCCACGACGCGCTCGCGGCGCTTGTCGAGGGGCTGCCGGAGAAGCAGGGCCTGTGGGTTTACGACAAAGAGGGGCATCCCCTCGTCACGAGCGCCTTCTATCCGATCGACCGTCGGCTCGACCTCTCGGAACGCGACTATTTCAGGGCTCTCCTGGGGGCCACGACCCAACGCCTCTTTATCAGCAGCATCCACCACGGAAGCCAGAGCAATACCGATTACTTCAGCATGGCCCGCCCGAGGTTCCTGGCGGATGGGAGCTTCGGGGGGATCGTGATTTCCTCGATCACGCCTAACTATTTCACGTCCTTCTATGCCCGGGCGATGCCCAAAGAAGGATGGGTCGCCTCCCTTTTCTTGGCCGAGGGCAGGATTCTGGCCCGCTATCCCCTGGCGCCTGCGGGCCAGGACGGGAGTGCCAGGAACCCTCTGGCGCAGGCCATCGCGGGCGGGCAGGACAACGGCGACTACGAGACCGCCCGTTCGGCGATCGATGGAGAGGCGCGGCTGGTCAGCTATCGCAAGGTCGGCGAGTTTCCAATGTATGTCGGCGTGGGCCAATCCCGATCCGCCGTCCTAGGCGAGTGGCGGTCGACCATGATGAGCCATTTGATTTTCGGGGTGCCGGCGACCATCGCGCTTTTCACGATCACCCTGCTCGCGCTGCGCAGCACGCGCCGGGAGATGAAGGCGGCGGACCGGCTGCGCATCGAGGCGGAACGCCGCGAACAGGCCGAGATGGCGCTCCGCCAGGTGCAGAAGCTCGAGGCGATCGGCCAGCTCACCGGCGGGATCGCGCATGATTTCAACAATCTCCTCACCGTGATCAACGGCAATCTGGAACTGCTGCAGAGGGCGTCTGGAGATCGGGCGCAAAAATTCATGGCGGCGATCGCGCAGGCGGCAAGACAAGGCGAGCGCCTGACGCGGCAATTGCTCACCTTCTCGCGCCGCCAGGCCCTGCGCCCGCGTCCCGTCGATCTTACCGCCCGGCTGCCCATCTTGACGGATATGCTGCGCCGGTCGCTTCGGGGCGATATCGAATTCAGGATGAAGGCGCCGGGCGATTTGTGGCCGGTCGAGATCGATCCCGGCGAGCTTGAGCTGGCGCTTCTCAATCTGGCGGTCAACGCCCGGGACGCCATGCCCTCCGGCGGCGAGCTCATCCTGGCTTTGCGGAATGTCTCGCTCTCCGAAAACGAGGACGAGCGGACGGGCCTCCAGGGGGATTTTGTCGCGGTCGAGCTTTCCGACAACGGATCGGGCATGGATGAAGAGGTGCTGGAGCGGGTTTTCGAGCCCTTCTTTACGACCAAGGATGTGGGCAAGGGAACCGGCCTCGGATTGAGCCAAGTCTATGGTTTCGCCAAGCAATCCGGTGGCGCTGCGACTATCCGCAGCAAGCGCGGAGGCGGGACCACCGTTGCCCTTTATCTCCCGCGCTCCCATGCGGTCATCGCGGCCGAAACGGTGGAAGAGGCCAGTGGCTCGCTCAAGCTCGCCACTGCCCGCAAGGCGCTTCTGGTCGAGGATAACCCGCAGGTCGCCGAGATCTCCCAGACCCTGCTCCAGGAAATGGGTTTCGAGGTGACGCATGTCGAGAATGTGCGTCAAGCGCTCGATTTCCTGGAACGCCAGTCCCTGCCGGACCTCGTGGTGAGCGATGTCGTCATGGCGGGCGGTCTCAGCGGCCTCGATCTCGCGCGGGAAATAAAGGGACGTTATCCCGATCTGCCGATGCTCTTGATGACCGGCTACAGCGAATCCGCTTCGGAGGCGAAGCGCGAAGGCTTCATGCTGCTTCAGAAGCCCTTTCGCCGGGCGGATCTCGAACGCGCCCTCTGGACCCTGGCCGAGCAGAGCAAGAAGCGGATGCCCGACTTGGCAGCGGACGATCCTCTGCACTAATCTCCGGTCCTTCGTTTCCGCCCGCTGATGCGGGCCATCGGGAGCCTTTTAATGTCGGACGATTTGCTGGAACGGTTGCGCATTCGCGAAGTGGTGGAGAGCTGGGTCGTGTGGCGCGATCAGGGGGAATGGGACCGTTTCCGCACGCTCTGGCATCCGACGCGCGGGAAGATGATCGCCACCTGGTTCACCGGCACGGCGGAAGATTTCATCGCCATGGCGGACAAGGGGATCGCAAGGGGCGTGACGACCTTCCATCGTCTGGCGGGCTCGGTGATCGACGTCGAGGGCAACCGCGCCGTGGCTCAGTCAAAGGTCGCGATCTCCCTGCGTGACAAGCTTGAGGGCGTGCTCTGCGACGTCACCACCATGGGCCGTTTCTACGATCTCTTCGAGAAACTGGACGGCCGCTGGGTGATCGTGCTGCGTCAGGCGATCTTCGAGAAGGATCGGGCCGATCCGGTCGATCCCTCCCAGGTCTTGAAGCTCGATCCGGAACTCCTGGCGCAATTCCCGGAAGGCTACCGGCACTTGGCCTACGGTCAGTCCAAGCAGGGATTGAGCGTCAGGAAGGACCTGCCGACCCTTCGCTCGCCCGAGGAAAAGCGCGTGCTGCAACTCGGCGCGGATTGGCTTGCCGGCAAGGATGTGGAGACTTGACATGCCCTATTTGACGACCAAGGACGGCATCAAGCTTTATTACGAGGAAGCGGGCACGGGCACCCCCATCGTCTTCGTCCACGAATATGCGGCGGACTATCGCTCCTGGGAGCCGCAGATGCGGTTCTTCTCCCGGCAATATCGCTGTGTCACCTTCAGCGTGCGGGGCTATCCGCCTTCGGACGTGCCGACCCGCGACGAGGACTATTCCCAGGCGATCGCCCGGGACGACGTGATCGCGGTCATGGATCACCTGAAGATCGACAAGGCCCATGTGGTGGGCCATTCCATGGGCGCCTATACCTCGCTCCATGTGGGCCTCGATCACCCCCAGCGCTGCCGGTCGCTGACCATCGCGGGTTGCGGCTGGGGATCCGATCCCGAAGCCCAGGCGGCCCAGGCCAAGTTCGCCCAGGACGTGGCGGATATGTTCCGCAAGGACGTGGTCGCGGCCGCGCGTACCTATGCCGAATATCCGGTCCGTCTCGCGCATAAAGGCAAGGACCCGCGCGGCTACGAGGAGTTCGTGCGCTGGATGTCGGAGCATTCAGGCCTCGGCCATGCGCTCGTGATGCTGAATGTTCCGGCGAAGCGGCCAACCCTTCAGCAACTGGCTCCCCGCCTCAAGGATCTGACCATCCCGATGCTGGTGATTTCCGGCGACGAGGATGCCTGGTGCCTCGAAGGCAGCGTCTTCCTGAAGCAGACGGTGCCGACGGCGGGCTTGCTGGTCCTGCCGCGCGCCGGGCATACGATCAACAGCGAGGAGCCCGACGCTTTCAACCGGGCGATTTTCGAGCTTTTCACGGCGGCCGATGCCGGGCGCTGGATGGCACACCGGGTCACGAACGCCTGAAGATCAGTCCTCGTAGCGCGGCGGCGGGAGCACTTCCGCCAGCCGCCGCGCAATGCCCAGCAACGCCGCATCGCCGTTCCGCCTGCCGATGAGTTGAATGCTCGCGGGCGGTTCCGCGCTGCCTTCCTCGGCCACGGGGACGGCGAGGGCCGGATGGCCCGTGTGGTTGAAAAGGCAGGTATTGGCGATGAGCGCGCGGGTCACGCTCATGTCGCGCCCGCCGACCAACGCGCGCTCCGCATTTGCCAGCGGCGTCACGATGGGCATCGTCGGCAGAAGCAGGAGATCGTGCCGACGCAGCCAGCGGTCGATCTCGCGGCGGATCGCGCTCATGCGCTGCTTGGCGTCGAGATATTCGCCGGCCGCTTCGACGACGCCATGCTCCAGAGGTTCCCGCGCATAGCTCGGATAGCTGGCGAGATGCGTCGCGAAGAATTCCCGATGGGAAAGCGCCGCCTCGGCGCAGAAGACCGACCAATGAAGCCGGGTGATTTCCGCGACGCGCGGCAGCGACAGCGTCAGCGAGATGGTGAAGCCTAGCTTCACGAAGGCCTCGATCGCCCGCTCGGTCGCCCGGCGCACGGGCGGGGTCGCCTGCTCCAGAAGTTCGATGGAGACGGCGACGCTGCGCCCACGGTCGGCTCCGCCGCGCGCCATCGCCGGGTCGAGGACGGCGGCTACCGCCATCAAGCTGTCGAGGTTCCGGGCGATGACGCCGGCGTGATCGAGCGAGGGCGCAAGCGGCCGCACCCCTTCCATGGAGATGCGGCCGTAGGTGGGCTTTAATCCGTAAAGGCCGCAGCAGGCGGCGGGGATGCGCACGCTACCGCCCGTATCGGTGCCGATGGCGGCTTCCGCGAAGCCCGCGAGCACCGCGGCAGCGCTGCCACCACTGGAACCGCCGACAAGGCGATCGGGAAACGCGGGGTTTTTGACCTTGGAGGTCCTGGCGCCGAAGCCTCCGGCATCGGTTTCCGCGACACCGACGATGACTGCCCCTGCCGCGCGCAGGCGGCGCACCAGGGCGGCGTCCCGTTTGGGCCGATAATCGGTGAGAAATGGCAGCCCCGACGAACAGCGCGCCGGGGTCGTGTCGATCATGTCCTTGACCGCGATCGGCATGGCCGACAAAGGCCCCTGTCGAAGGGGTCGCTCGGGAGGCGGGATCGGATCGGAAAGCGCTCCGATCCGTCCGTTCTCCGCCGCGATCCGGGCAAAGGCGTCCTCAAGGCCGATCATGGGCGGATGGCCCTCATCGGCTGGCAGACTATTTCTTGGCTGCTTTCTTCGCCGCGGCTTTCTTGGTCGGAGCCTTGGCGGCCGCGGCTTTCTTCGCCGGCTTCACCGGTGCGGATTTCTTTGCGGCTGCGGCGGGCGCTTTGGCCGCTTTCGCCTTCTTGGCCGGAGCCTCGGCCTTCTTTGCGGGTTTCAGGGCCTTGGCGGCCTTCGCCGAAGCCTTCTTGGCGGGGGCGGCGTTCTTCTTGGCCGAAGCCAGGCTGCGGCTCGCGTCCATCAGCGGCTTCTGCTGACCGCCGTCGATCTCGATCATGGTGCCATTGACGAAATAGGTCAGCGGCGAAGCCAGCATCGCAACCAGGGTGGCGCATTCCTCCGGCCGGGCGATGCGCCCGATCGGGATGCTGCTGGGAGCCAGCCGCTCCGCCTGTTCGTAAGGAATGTTCCAATTCTTCGACATATTCCGAATCATCCCGTTCCAGCGTTCGGTATCCACCGGACCGGGGTTGATGGCGACAAAGGTGATGCCTTCCTTGCCGTATTGGCCAGCCAGCGAGAGCGTCAGGTTCTGCCCCGCCGCATTGGCCGCGCCCGGCGCGATCTCCCAGAAGGAATGCTTGTTGCCGTCGTTGCCGATGAGGTTGACGACGCGCCCCCCACCTTGCTTCTTCATATAGGGCAAGGCATAGCGGATGCAACGCACATAGCCCATGAACTTCAGCTGCAGCGCCTGGGCCCAATCGGCCTCGGTCAGGGTCTCGATCAGACCGCCGGGCGCCGAGCCCGCGTTGTTGACCAGGATGTCGATGCGCTTGAAATGCTTGGCCGCCGTATCGATGAAATTCTTGGCGTCCTCGGCCTTGGTCAGGTCTCCGGGGATCGCGATGATCTCGCGCTTGGTCGCCTTGGCGATTTCCTTGGCAACCTTCTCCAAAGGCTCCTTGCGCCGGGCGCAGATCGCCACGTCGCAGCCTTCTTTGGCGAGCGCCCAGGCGATGGCCTTGCCGATGCCTTCGCTGCCGCCGGTGACGAGCGCCTTCTTCCCTTTGAGACCGAGGTCCATTTGGACGTTCCTCCTGCCCTTGCAGGCGGAGAAGCCGCCCGCCCCTGCAATATTGCGAAGTTGTGATAACCGAGTTGACGCGATGCGACAAGCCGGGAGGGCTCAATAGGACTTAGGCAGTCCCAGCACCCGTTCGGCGATGAAGTTCAGGATCATGTGTGGGCTCACCGGTGCGATCCTCGGGATGAGGCTTTCGCGCAGGTAGCGCTCGACATGGTACTCCTTGGCATAACCCATGCCGCCCAGGGTCATGACCGCCGTCTGGCAGGCCTCGAAACCCGCTTCCCCGGCGAGATACTTGGCGGCATTGGCCTCCGCCGCGCAGTCCTTGCCCTGGTCGTAGAGGCTCGCCGCCTTGAAGACCATCAGGTCCGCCGCTTCAAGCGCCGCCCAGCATTTCGCCAGAGGATGCTGAATGCCCTGGTTCTGGCCGATGGGGCGGTCGAAGACAATGCGCTCCCGGGCATAGTCGGCGGCTTTCTTCAGGGCGGCCCGACCGATCCCCACCGCTTCCGCCGCGACCAGCACGCGCTCCGGATTCATGCCGTGGAGGATCGAGCGGAAGCCTTGACCCTCGGGACCGATGCGGTCCTCCTCCGGGATTTCGAGCCCTTCGATGAAGAGCATGTTCGAATCGACCGCGTGCCGACCCATCTTGGGGATTTCGCGGACCTCGACCTTGCTGCGGTCGAGGTTCGTATAGAAGAGCGAGAGCCCGTCGGTCTTGCGTTTCACGTCTTCCAAGGCCGTGGTGCGGGCGAGCAGCAGGACCTTCTTCGCGACCTGGGCGGTGGAGGTCCAGATCTTGCTGCCGTTGACGATGTAGCGGTCGCCCTTCTTGTCGGCGCGGGTTTTGATCTGGGTCGTGTTGAGCCCGACATTGGGCTCGGTCACCGCGAAGCAGGCTTTCTCCTTGCCCTGGATCAGGGGGGGCAGCATGCGCTGCTTCTGCTCTTCGGTCCCCAGCACCACCACCGGATTGAGGCTGAAGATATTCATGTGGATGGCCGAGGCCCCGCTCATGCAGGCCCCCGATTCCGCGACCGCTCCCATGAGCACCGCCGCCTCGGTGATCCCGAGTCCCGCGCCGCCATATTCCTCCGGCATGGCGATGCCGAGCCAGCCGCCCTCGGCGATGGCCGTGTAGAAGTCCTCCGGGAAGCTGTGATCCTTGTCCTTCTCCAGCCAATAGCTGTCGTCGAAGCCGGCGCAGAGCTTCAACGCCTCGTCGCGGATCTGCTGCTGGTCGGGGGACAGGGAAAAATCCATCGTTACCTCTAACGCTTCAAGCGCGGGTCCGGGGCATTCGCCTGGAGCGTCGCCTGGATCGCCTCGCGCAGCCCAGCATAATCCTCGCGCGGCCATTGCGCGACCGACACGTCGGCGAGCACGGTGGCAGGCTTGCCGAAGACCAGGATGCGGTCGCCCACCGCGATGGCTTCTTCCAATTGATGGGTGATGAGCACGGAGGTGCTGCCGCATTCCCGGGCGAGCTTCACGAAGGTCTCACGCAGTTCCGCCGCGGTCACTTCGTCGAGATGCCCGAAGGCTTCGTCGGCGAGGAGGATCGCGGGCTCAAGGGCGAAGGCGCGGGCGATGGCGACCCGTTGGCGCATGCCGCCCGAAAGCTCGTGCGGATAGGCGCCGGTGAATTTGCCGAGGCCCAATCGCTCCAGCCATCCGAGCGAGCGTTCGCGCTGTTCCTTCTCGGGCATGCCCGCCAGTTCCAGGGGCAGGCGCACGTTGTCGAGGCTGCTGCGCCAGGGCAGCAGCCGGTCCTGCTGGAAGACCGTGGCGATCCGGCCCCGGAACCGGTCGAAGTCGCCATAGGGGGTGAAACCCCCGACCGAGAGGCTTCCGCTGCTCGGCGCTTCGAGGCCGATCAGGATATCGAGGAAAGTCGATTTCCCGCAGCCGGTCTGGCCCACGATGGCGACGATCTCGCCGGACTCGATCCGGAAGTCGAGACGGTCGATGGCGACCACCTCCTGGCCGCTCGTCGTCTGGCGATAGCGTTTGCCGAGGCCCGCGACCTCGACGGGGGCGGCCCGGTTCATGCCGGCCGCCATTTCAGGAGCCGCGCCTCGGCCAGCGTCAGGACGTATTCGAGCAGGAAGAGGGAGGCCACGAGGACCAGGGTCCAGGCGAAGACATCCGCCACCGAGAAAAGCTGCTGGGCGACGTTGAGCTGATGGCCGATGCCGGTCACCGCGCCCACGAGCTCGGCGATGGTCACCACCCGGATCGCCAGGCTCATGACGATCTTCCAACTCGTGAGGATGCTGGGCAGGGTCGCGGGCAGCATGAGCTTGGTGAAGAACTGGACCCGCGTTGGCCGGAAGGAACGCAGCATGTCGCGCCAATCGCGCGAGACGTCCCGCATGCTGTCGAGGGCATCCACCAGGAAGACCGGCGCGCAGACGATCACAAGCACAAAGGCGACACGGAACTCGACCCCGCGGAACCACAGGATCGCGAAAAGGATCCAGGAAATGATCGGTACCGCCATCAGGAGGCGGATCACCGGCCGCGCATGCCGCTCCAGCGTCTCCGACAGATACATCACCATGGCCAGCGTCATGCCCAAGACGAAGGAGACGAGAAGCGCCCCCAGCACGCGCAGCAAGGTGATTGCCACATCGATCGGCGTGACGGTCAGAAGGCTGCGTCCGATCCGCACGAAACTCGGGACGGCGAAGGGAGGAATCCCGAGCGTCGGCGAAAGCTGCGCGAGGGTTTCCCAAACCGCCGCCAGAACGAGGAGCGAGACCAGCCCTTCCCTGGGAAACCGACCGAAAAGGCCGGCGGCCTTCGCCTCAGGGAGAATAGATGATGGCTTCATCCGGGAGCTTCTGCTGGAAACCCGATTTCACGGCGCGGTCGAACATGTCCCAGATCGCCTGGCGCTCAGGCCCCCAGGCGGGTTTTACCTCGAACTGCCAGCGATTGGCGGAGACGGCGGCTTTCAGCGTGCCGGGCGGCAGCTTCACCGTATCCGCCGCGATCTTGTCGGCCCCGTCGGGATCGGTCTTGATGTAGTTCTCCACGTCCTGGAGCGAGGCGATGAGGGCTTGCGGAGCGCCGGGCCAGCGTTTGATGGCTTCCTCGCGCAGGCCCGTGACGAGTTCCCATCCGTCGCGGCCTGTCATTTCCTTCCAGGCGTCGGCGCCGCCGAAGACGATGCGGAGGTTGGGGTTCTCCTTAAGCATCAGGCTCGCGATCGGCTCGATCACCATGGCGGCATCGACCCGCTTGGCGGCGAGCTGGCTGCGGGCGAGCGCGAAATTAGCGTCCACCATGGTCACGTCCTCGCGCATCTTGAGGTTCTTGGAGAGGCCGTACATCGCGACGATCTGGTACTGCTGCGAGCCCATGTCGGCGGCGAGCTGCTTTCCTTTGAGGTCGGCGAAGGTCTTGATCGCGGGCTCCTCGGTGAAGATCACGAGATCGGAGAGCTTAAGGCCAGTACCGATGATCTTCACCGGCGCGCCTTCGACGCGGAGCTTCTGGATGACTGTGGGCCCGCCGATGATCGTATCGACTTCGCCGGTCGCAAAGGCGGCATAGAGCGCCGTGATCGAGGGCAGCTGCGTCACGTCCATGACGAAGCCGTTCTTCTCGTCGAAGTTCTTGGCTTTCAGGATGTTGACGATGATCGGATTGAGCACGGGCAGCGTCAGGCTCGACATCCGGATATGCGGCTTGTCCTGCGCCCCCGCCGCACCGCCGAGCCCGAGCGTAAGCCCGAGCGCAAGCAGCAGCGCTTTCGTAAAGCCAACCCTCATGAAAACCCCCTTACAGGCAATCTCGTTGTTCGTTGCCCCACGTTAGTAGTGGAACAGGAGACGCCCGAAAAGTCCCCTCTTTTCCCAGTGAGGGTGTTGATCGTGTTTCATGATGCCCTTGGCTGGCGCCGAGGGGCGGTCGGCGGAGGGTCCCTCTTCGGGTTTCTGGAAAGGGGCTCTTTCCCGGCGTCCCGGGTTAAGCCTTAGGAACCGTCGCCCAATTCCCGGAACCGCCAGACTGCAGCCAGGGCGGCGGTGTCGCTGAGATTGGGACATTGGCGATGAAGCGCATCGACGGTCCTGCGGGTCGCCGAAAGCCGATCCATGCCTTTGCTCTGAAGGTCTGCCAGTGTGTTGCGGACGAGAGTGGCCAGAAGCTCGACCTCCGGGGAGGTCCGCACGGTCGGGTGAGGGACCAGATCCTGCAGGGTAGGCATCGTCTCCTCCATCATTGCTTTTCAGAATTTTTACCCCCGATGGCGGAAGCGACCCAACAGCAATAAAGTGCAGCGGTTATCGCCCTCTTTGGGGGCGTCTGGCCAAAGCCGGGTAATATTGCGCGAAACAAAGGCGGCATTTGGCCGTTCTCGGGTAAAGATCATTCAAGGCCTTGCGCGAGGATGCGTTCATGACCGTCCCTATCCCGATAGGCGAGATCCGGTCCGATTTCACGATCGATCAGCCCTGGCATCGCTATACGCGCGAAGACCATGCGACGTGGCGGGCGCTCTTCGAGCGGCAGGCGCGCATCCTGCCCGGCCGGGCCTGCCGGGAATTCATCGCCGGTCTCGACGGTCTGAAGGTGGCGGCCGATGGGGTGCCGCGCTTCGATGCTTTGTCGGAGATCCTGGAGCGGGCGACGGGTTGGCGGATCGTTGCGGTGCCGGGCCTCGTGCCGGACGAGGTTTTCTTCGGGCATCTGGCCGCGCGGCGCTTCCCGGTGACCTGGTGGATCAGGCGCCCGGAGCAGATGGATTACCTCCAGGAGCCCGACGTCTTCCACGACATCTTTGGCCATGTGCCGCTGCTGATGAATCCGGTCTTTGCCGATTACATGCAGGCCTATGGACGGGGCGGGCTCAAGGCGCTCGCGCTGGGGGCCTTGCCGAACCTGGCGCGGCTTTATTGGTATACGGTGGAGTTCGGCCTCATCGAGACGCCCGAAGGTCTCAGGATCTATGGCTCGGGCATTCTCTCGTCGAAGGGCGAATCGATCTACTGCCTGGACGACGGGGCACCCAACCGGGTCCGCTTCGACCTGATGCGGGTCATGCGGACGCGCTACCGGATCGACACCTTCCAGAAGACCTATTTCGTGATCCGCGCCTTCGACGATATCTTCGCGGCGACACGGCCGGATTTCACGCCCTATTACCGGGAACTCGCGACGCTCCCCGATATCGGTTCCGGAGAGATCGTCGGATCTGACGAGGTGATGCAGCGAGGAACGGGCGAGGGCTGGGGAGCGACGCCCGACGCCTGACCGTCAGGCTGGCGCGATCCGCCCCCGGCATTCGCCGAAGCCGATGGGGGCGAAGCCCTCTTTCTGGCAGGACGCGCGGAAGACGATCTCGTCGCCGTCTTCCAGGAAGCGCCGGGTCTCTCCCGAAGCCAGGGCCAGGGGCTGGCGGCCGCCCGCGGATTGCTCCAGCAAGCTTCCCCAGGTCTCGCGCTCGACGCCGCTGATGGTGCCGGACCCGAAGAGATCGCCCGGCCGGAGGTTGCAGCCGCCGGAGCTGTGATGGGCCACCATCTGGGCGGCGGTCCAATAAAGATTGGCGGCGCTGACCCGGGAGAAACGCTGCGGGGCGGCGCCCTTCTCCCGCATGACGGGGGTTTCGATGAAGACTTCCAGATCGACCCCGAAAGCGCCATTGCCTTGGTCCGCATCATCCCAGAGATAGGGAAGGGGAGCCGGATCTCCCTCGCCGCGCGGGGCCTGGGCTTGGCGGAAGGGCTCCAGTGCTTCGGCAGTCACCACCCAGGGCGAGATCGTGGTGGAGAAGCTCTTGCCGAGGAAGGGACCGAGGGGCTGATACTCCCAGCCCTGGATGTCCCGCGCCGACCAGTCGTTGAGAAGGCAAAAGCCGATGACGTGGCCGCCGGCCTCTGCGACCGGGATGGGCTCGCCCTGGGCATTGCCGGGGCCGATCCAGAGGCCGAGTTCCAGCTCGTAATCGAGGTTCCGCGAGGGGCCGTAGGTCGGCGCTGCCTCGTCGCCGCGCTTGCGCTGCCCCTGGGGCCGGCGCACCGGCGTCCCGGAAGTCACGACCGAGGAACTGCGGCCATGATAGGCGACGGGGATATGCTTGTAGTTGGGCATCAGGGGGTTGTCGGGCCGGAGCAGGCGTCCGGTATTGGTCGCGTGCTGGATGCCCGCATAGAAGTCGGTGTAATCGCCGATCTCGGCCGGCAGCTCCAGCGCGCAATCCTGGGCGTGATGAAGGATCCGCGGGGCGAGTTCCTTGATCATTGCGGTTTCCGGGCCGGCGCCGTCGAGAATTTCCGACAAGCGGCGACGGAGTGCGGCGCGCGAGCCTTTGCCAAGCGCCATCAGCGGATTGAGGCTGCGCCCTGAGGCGGCGCGTGCGGCCTGTTCCGCCTCTCCAGTGAAAAGCCCCTGGGCGAGCGCCATCGGAAGATCGAGGATTTCATCGCCGATGGCGACGCCGCCCCTCGGTTCCTCGCCCCGGGGCCGGAAGATGCCGAGCGGCAGGTTCTGGAGGGGGAAGTCCCCGTGACCACTGGCGGAGGCGACCCAGCTCTTGCGCGAGGGATCGTGGGTGAAGTCGGTCATGGGGTTCCCTTGAAATGCTTTTGGAAGCCCGCCCAGCACTGATCGTAGTCCTGCTGGAGCGCCGGGGTTTCAAGCGCGAAGCGGGTAGGGCGGAGCACGTGGTTGGTTTCGAACATGAAGGCGAGGCTGTCTTCGATCTTGCGCGGCTTCACGTCTTCGGCCACGGCGCGCTCCCAGCTTGCGACATCGGGACCATGGGGCGCCAGCGCATTGTGGAGGCTCGCCCCTCCCGGCAGGAAGCCCTCCGACTTGGCGTCATAGGCGCCCCGGATGAGCCCCATGAATTCGCTCATGACGTTGCGGTGGAACCAGGGCGGTCGGAAGCTGTGTTCGGCCACCATCCAGCGCGGCGGGAAGATCACGAAGTCGAGGTTCGCCGTGCCCCGCCTGTCGCTCGGCGAGGTCAGGACGGTGAAGATCGAGGGATCGGGATGGTCGAAGCTCGTGCTGCCCATGACGTTGAAGCGGGAAAGATCGTATTTGCAGGGCGCCAAATTGCCATGCCAGGCGACCACGTCGAGGGGCGAATGATCGAGGTCCGTCGCCCAGAGATGGCCCATGAATTTCTGCACGAGCTGCGTCGGGCGCTCGCTCTCCTCGAACCAGGCCCGGGGCGTCAGGAAATCCCGCGTATTGGCGAGCCCGTTGGAGCCGATAGGCCCCAGTTCCGGCAGGCGCAACAGGTTGCCGTGGTTCTCGCAGAGATAGCCGCTGGCGGGGCCTTCGGGCAATTCGGCACGGAATCGAACCCCGCGCGGCACGATCCCGATTTCTCCGGGTGCCAGATCGAGGAGGCCGAGTTCCGTCGCCAACCTCAGACGGCCGGCTTGCGGAACGAAGAGTAACTCGCCGTCCGCGTCGCAGAAGACGCGGTCCCGCATCGAGAGATTGGCGCGGTAGAGATGGACGGCGATACCTTCGCCGCGCTCGGGGCTGCCGTTCCACGCCATGGTGACGAGCCCATCGACGAAATCGGTCGGCTTGTCCGGCGCGGGCATCGGGTTCCAGCGCAAGCGGTCCGGCGGCGTCTCGATCTCCGCCTCGGGGCCGTTGCGCAGAAGCCCGTCATCCAGCCGTCGATATCGGGCATGGCCGGCGGAGGGACGGATGCGATAAAGCCAGGATCGCTGGTTCTCCTCCCGGGGGGCGGTGAAGGGCGTGCCGGAAAGCTGTTCCGCATAGAGCCCGAAAGGAACTTTCTGGGGCGAGTTCTGCCCCTCGGGCAGCGTACCGGCCAGGGCCTCGCTGGCGAAGGAATTGCCGAAGCCGGTGAGATAGGCGGGATCGCTCATTCTTTCGATCCGTTGGCCTTCAGCACGCCGCGCCGGATCTGGTCGAGTTCGATCGATTCGAAAAGCGCCTTGAAGTTGCCTTCGCCGAAGCCCTCGTCGCCCTTGCGCTGGATCACTTCGAAGAAGATCGGGCCGATCAGGTTCTGGGTGAAGATCTGCAGGAGCCGCCCGCCGTCCTTCGTCGGCGCCCCGTCGATCAGGATGCGGTTCTGTTTCAGAAGGTCGATATCCTCGCCATGGCCGGGCAATCGCGCGTCCACGCCTTCGTAATAGGTGTCGGGGACGGTCTGGAAGGGCACGCCGTTGCCGCGCAAGCCCCCGACCGAGGCATAGATATTCCCGGTGGAGAGCGCCACATGCTGGATGCCCTCGCCATGATAGACCGAGAGATATTCCGCGATCTGGGACTTGTCGTCGGCGCTCTCGTTGATCGGTATGCGGATCTTGCCGCAGGGGCTAGTCATGGCCTTGGAGCGCAGGCCCGTGACCTTGCCTTCGATGTCGAAATAGCGGATTTCCCGGAAATTGAAGAGCCGCTCGTAGAAGCCCGCCCAATCCGCCATGCGACCCCGATGGACGTTATGGGTCAGATGATCGATGCCGGTAAGCCCGACCCCGGTCGGCTGGGGAGCCACGCCCGGCAGTGGGTCGAAATCGACATCGTAGATCGACCCGCGCGGCCCATACCGATCCACCAGATAGATCAGCGACCCCCCGATCCCTTGGATCGCGGGGATATTGAGCTCCATGGGGCCGATCTTGCTCTGGAAGGCTTTGGCGCCGAGGGAAAGCGCCCGCTCATAGGCCTTGGCCGCGTTGCGGACCCGGAAGGCGATGGCGCAGATGCTGGGTCCATGCACCCGGGCGAAGCCTTGGGCGAAACTCTCGGGCTCCGCATTGACGATGAAATTGACGTCGCCCTGCTTATAGAGCGTCACATCCTTGGAGCGATGGCGCGCCGTGGCGGCGAAGCCCATGCGCAGAAAGAGTTCGCCCAGCGCCTTGGCGTCCGGGGCCGCGAATTCGACGAATTCGAAGCCGTCCGTCCCCATCGGATTGGTGTCGGTTTCGGAGCTTGTCATCGCACCTCCCGCGCGGAGCGGCCGCAGGGAAGGATGTGAGGGGTGGAAGTGCCACCGTCAAGGCTCGTGTTAAGCCGGCACCGCTTCCAGATGCAGGGCCAGGGTCTCCCAGAACATCGCCGTGACCTGCTCGCCGGATTGGAGGAGCAGATTGGCGCGGCGGCGTGCCCGGATCGATGCGGCACTGCCGTAGTGATCCCTCATGTGCCGTGCCGCCCTGTCCAGATCGTGCTGGTCGCCCATCGCCGGCCTCATCGTTAACTTTCGATGAAACCGACTATAGCGGCGCCCGCGCCGATCCCGCCGTGACCCCCGTCACATCAGGATTTGGCCGGTGGGGCGTGATGGGCGAAGGGGGCCAAGTCGAGTTTCTGCTGATGCTCGGTCCGGCGGGTCTTGGGATCGGTCATCGACGTGCCGCGCATATAGTGCTTCTGCCAGCCTTGCTGGCGCGCTTCCGAGCCTGAGGTATTGAGATCGTCCATGAATTGGCGTCGCGAATTGGCCCAGGCCCAATAGGCCTCGTTGGTCTCGGCATCGCTGGTGATGTCCCGGACCTCCGGCTGGAAGCGTTCGAGTTCGCTGCGCGCCTGCGGCACGATCATGAGGATCGGTTCGCCGATCTCGAAAATGATCGTCTGGTGCGGCCGGGTCACCTTCCAATTCATGGTGAAGGTGGAATCCGTCCAATCCGTCTCGATGATGCCTTCCAGGGGGCTGATGCCGTCCTTCGGCAAATTGGCCGGCCCGCGGGCGAGCAGGTTGTAGCCGGGCGGCGTGCGAAAGAGATAGGGGATCGTAAAGGTGAGGATGCCCGAGCCGAAATGGCTCGACGCGCAATAGGGCGGCTCGCCGGTGAGATGCTTCACCATCAGGCTGTCGATCGCGTCGAGCCCGCCCCAGGTCACGGCGATGCGATGATTGTTCAGGACGAACCAGCCTGCCTGGTTGGCCATCAGCAAGGGCAGGCAACGGTTGGCAAAATGCTTGTTGGTATTGTCCATCCAGTTCCGGGCGCGTTCCGCCGGCACGATGGGCATGTTGATCGCCGGATTGACGTTCCAGGCGGTGAAAGGCAGCGCGGGATTGGAAGAGGCCTCCTCTTCCTCTGACGCCGGTTCGACATTGCTCATCTCTTTTTCCCCCAACTGGCCCTCAGCGCCGGAAGGCGACCGGCTGCCGCTTGCGTCCCCAGGTCCCCGGACGCGCCTCGAAATGTCCCGCCGTCGTCGTCCCGCATTTGGCGCAGGCCCCCTCGGCGTCCAACCCCCAACCTTTGAGTTCGTACCAATCCCGCCCGATCAGAAGGTTGCCGCAGTTGGAACACCAGGTGCTTCCGCCCTCCAGGTCATGGACATTGCCCGTGTAAACGTAGCGCAGGCCATGACTTTTCGCGATGGCTCTCGACCGCTGCAAGGTTTCGGCCGGTGTCGCGGGCGTGTCGCGCATCTTCCAATCCGGATGGAAGGCCGTGAAATGCAGGGGCACGTCCGGCCCAAGTTCCTGGGCGATCCAGCGGCTCATCGCGTCGATCTCTTCCGGGCTGTCGTTCTCGCCGGGGATCAGCAGGGTGGTGATCTCGAACCAGACCTTGGTCTCGCGCTTCAGATAGACCAGCGTATCGAGCACCGCGTCGAGGTGACTGCCGCAGAGCCGGTGGTAGAAATCCTCGGTGAAGCCTTTCAAGTCCACATTGGCGGCGTCCATATGGGAGAAGAATTCCTCCCGCGCCTCGCCGGCCACATAGCCCGCGGTCACGGCGATGGTCTTGACGCCCACCGCATGACAGGCCTTGGCGGTATCGACCGCATATTCCAGGAAGATCACCGGGTCGTTATAGGTGAAGGCGACGGACCGGCAGCCGAGTTGCTGGGCGGCGGCCGCGATCATCGCCGGTTCGGCCTGGTCGTTCAGGCGGTCGGTCTCCCTGGCCTTGGAGATGTCCCAGTTCTGGCAGAATTTGCAGGTGAGATTGCAGCCCGCCGTGCCGAAGGACAGGATCGGCGTGCCCGGCAGGAAATGATTGAGCGGCTTCTTCTCGACGGGATCGACGCAGAAGCCCGAGGACCGCCCGTAGGTGGTCAGCACCATCGCGTCGCCGGAGCGGGCGCGCACGAAGCACAGGCCGCGCTGGCCCTCGTGGAGCTTGCAGAAACGGGGGCAAACGTCGCATTGGATCCGGCCGTCCTCGATCCGGTGCCAATAGCGCGCGGGGAATTGCGATCCTTCGATCCCGTCCATGGGGCCAAAGGTAGGCGCGTGTCATTGCCGACGCAATGAGGATGGCTTTACAGAGCGGGCGACGAGTCCTACCTTCCCTGGCGAAAGTGCCGCCTCGGGAGGCCCCTGCAATGACCGCCATCCGCTCCTCGGCCATCGCCGGTTCCTTTTATCCCGCCGATCCCGCCGCCTTGCAGCATCAGGTCGAGGGATTTCTCAGCGCGGCGCGGGCACCCGCCTCGGCTGAAGTGCCGAAGGCGATCATCGCGCCCCATGCGGGCTATATCTATTCCGGTCCCATCGCGGCCTCCGCCTATGCACGCCTGGCCCCGGCCCGCGGGCGGATCGACCGGGTGGTGCTGATCGGTCCTTCCCATCGCGTTCCCTTCCGGGGCATCGCCGTCGATACGGGTGCCGAGGCTTGGCGGACGCCTCTCGGGGATGTTCCGCTCGACCGCAAGATGATCGGCCGGCTGATGGAGCGGGGCTTGGCCTCCACGCTCGAACAGGCCTACGAGGGCGAGCATGCGCTTGAGGTGCATCTCCCCTTTCTCCAGGCCGCTCTCGGCACGTTCCAACTGGTTCCCCTCGTTGCCGGGGACGCCGCGCCCGAGGCGGTGGCGGCGCTCCTGGAGGAAGCCTGGGGCGGACCCGAGACCTTGATCGTCATATCCACGGACCTCTCCCACTACCTCGATTACGGCGCCTGTCAGGCGAGCGACCTCAAGGCGGCCGAGGCCATCGAGCGCCTGGATATCGCAGGTTTGGGCTCGGACGACGCCTGCGGGAGGGTGCCGGTGCGGGGCATGCTTCTGGCCGCGAGCCGAAGGGGTATGAGCATCGCCAGGCTCGACTTGCGCAATTCGGGCGATACGGCGGGACCGCGCGACCGGGTCGTGGGCTATGGGAGCTGGGCGCTCTTCGAGCCGCAATCGGCCAAGATCGAAGTGGACGAGACGGAAGCCGCGATCCGGACGATCGGACCGAAATTGCTCGCCATGGCGAGCGCCTCGATCCTGCATGGCTTGACCGAGGGCAAGCCGGCGCCGGTCGCCGGCGATTTGCCGGAGATCCTGACGGCGCCGGGCGCCGCCTTCGTCACGATCAAGAAGCGCGGCGATCTCAGGGGCTGCATCGGATCGCCCCAGGCCTGGCGGTCTCTCGCCAAGGACGTGACGGATCATGCCTTCAACGCAGCCTTCCGCGATCCCCGCTTCCCGCCCCTGGGCAAGGAAGAGGTGGAGGGACTGACGCTCTCCGTCTCCGTGCTGACGCCGCCGGAACCGATGTCCATCGCGAGCGAGGCGGATCTTCTGGCGCAGCTTCGCCCCGGCGTTGACGGGCTCATCATCGAGGATGCGGGGCGGCGCGCGCTTTTCCTGCCGGCAGTCTGGGAATCGATCCCGGAAGCGCATGCCTTCCTGCGCGAATTGAAGCGCAAGGCGGGCATGCCGGACAATCATTGGTCGGCTGCCTTCACAGCGAGCCGTTTCCGGGCCATAGAGGTCAAGGGCGAGATGACGCCGCGGCCCCCAGCGCCGCCCCGCCCGACGTGGCAATGGCAGGGAGCGTCGGGTTCGGTCACACTGCGTCCGACCTGATAGGGGAAGCCGATGCTGAAGATCTGGGGACGGGCGACATCTTCCAACGTCAAGAAGGTGCTCTGGTGCTGCGAGGAATTGGGCATCCCTTTCGAGCGGATCGATGTCGGAGGCCCTTTCGGCGGCAATAAGGAGCCCGCCTATCTAAAGCTCAATCCCAACGGACTCGTGCCGACGGTGGAGGACGAGGGGCTCGTCATCTGGGAATCGAACACGATCCTGCGGCATCTGGCCTCGACCCGGGCTGGGGGCGAGGCGCTTTACCCCAGGGATCCCGCCATAAGGACCCAGGTCGAGCGCTGGATGGATTGGCAGATCTCGCGGATGGCGGGTTATCTGACGATCCTGATGGTGGGTTGGATCCGCACGACTCCCGAAAAGCGCGATGCGGTCGCCCTGGAAGAGGCGCGGCATCACGCGAGCGAACTCTGGCGAATGCTGGAGGCGCAACTGGAAAGCCGCGACTATCTCGCGGGGAAATCCCTGACCCTGGCCGATATCTGCCTCGGCAATATGTATTACATGTGGACCAATGTCCCGGTGGAACGGCCGAAACTCTCCGCTCTCAAGGCTTGGGGCGAGCGCATCGCCCAGCGACCGGGTTATAGAAAATATGTGGCGATCCCCCTCGCTTGAGCGGGCGCCGGTGACGGCTTGACATTCGCGCCACCGCGCGCAAGCCTCTCGTTTAACGATCCGGTTACGTTTTTGAGAGCGGGGTCTCCGATCTCGCTCCTTTCCTTCTGAGGTTTCAGCACCATGCGGAAAGTCATCGATCTCGAATGCGATCTGCCGCCGGATGAGCACGGCAACCCTCGCAAGGACGATGGGATGCACCATCCGCCGGGTTATGGCGACCCGGAGAAGCTGGACTCACTGCCGGGACACGGTTTCGAGAACTACAAGCGCATCTTCACGAACCGCACAGGCGGTGCGGGCGTGGCGACGGAAAAGAAGAAGGAAGGCGTCTCCCTCAAGGAGTTCGTGGGTCGGCTCGACAAGGCCGGGATCGAGAAGGGCGTCATCCGGGGACCGAACAAGCTGCTCGGCAATATCCTCAAGGAATACCCCGATCGTTTCATCGGCATGGCGAACCTGAGCCCGCATGACGGCATGCGCGGCGTGCGCGAGTTCGAGCGGCTGGTGAAGGAAGAGGGCTTCGGCGGCCTGCGCGTCTCGGCGCTCTACAACATGGTTCCGGCGAGCGACCGGCGCTACTACCCGCTCTATGCCAAGGCCTGCGAGCTCGACGTGCCGGTCCGCATCTATACGGCCATGAACTATGCGAGCGACCGGCCCTACGATCTCGGCCATCCGAAGCACCTCGATCAGGTCGCCATGGATTTCCCCGAGTTGCGGATCGTCGCGGGCCTCAGCGGTTGGCCCTGGGTCAATGAAATGGTCGGGCTGCTGCGTCGCCATCCCAATCTCTATTGCGACACGGGCTCCCATCGGCCCCGCTATTTCGCGCAGCCGGGCTCCGGCTGGGAGATGTTCCTGCAGTTCGGCAATTCGCTCTCCCAGGACAAGGTCATGGTAGGCTTGTCATGGGAGGCCTTCGGCGTCCCAATGGAAGACCTTGTGAAGGAATACGAGGGCCTGCCGCTCAAGGAAGCGGTGGTGGAGAAGTGGCTCTACGGCAACGCGAAGCGGTTCTTCCGGCTCTGAAACGAGGCGCCCGCCAGAGGCGCCGAGCCGACACGAGGTTTGGGAGCGAGCGTCCGGACGACGGATCTCCGACATTGAAGGAGTGGGATGGCTCGTTTCATCATCGCCCGGCTCGGTCACGCGATTCCGCTGCTGATCGGGGTGATCGTCGTCATTTTCTGTGTTCTGCAGATGGTGCCGGGCGATCCCGTGCAGGCGATCATCGGCCAGTTCCCGGTGCCGCCGGCCTATCGCGCGTCGATTGAAGAACGCTTCCACCTCAACGATCCGCTCTACATCCGCCTCTTCCAGTATTTCGTGAACCTGGCCCAGGGGGACTTGGGATATTCCTTCCGCGCCCAGCGGCCCGTGCTCGACCTGATCGTCGAGCGCGCGCCGCGCACCTTGCTGCTCGCCGCCAGCGGCTATGCGGTCGGCATCGTCGTCGGCATCATGATCGGCGTGCAGTCGGCGGTGACCAATCATCGCTCGGTGGATCGGTTCTGGAACGCGCTCGTGCTGGTCGGATACGCCATGCCGACCTTCTGGATCGGGCAGCTCCTGGTGATTGTCTTCGCCATGAACCTCGGCTGGCTGCCGACCCAGGGGATGGCGCCGCTGATCGACCGCTCCACCGGCTTCGCCTGGGTCCTGGACCGGATGCGCTACCTCGCGCTGCCCATGACGACCTATGCGATCTACGAGGCGACCCGCGTCGCCCGGCTCATCCGCACCAGCGTGATCGGGACGCTGGGGCAAGGCTATATCGTGACGGCCCGCCAGAAGGGCCTGAGCCGCCGCGAGATCATCCAGGGCCATGTGATCCGCAATTCGATCCTGCCCGTGGTCACGGCCATGGGCTATTCCTTCGGCACGGCCATGGGCGGCGCGGTTCTCATCGAAAGCGTCTTCTCCTGGCCGGGGGTCGGTTCGCTGCTGATCGAATCGATCCGGCTTCGCGACAACCAGACGATTGTCGGCGTCGTGCTCTTCGTCGCGGTCTGCGTCATCCTGATGAACCTCATCGTGGATATTCTCTATTCCTGGCTGGATCCTCGGATCCGGCTGGCTCGCTAAAGGCGTCGGGGGCGCATGACAGTCGGAGTGGAAACAAGGGAAGTTACCGCCGCGCCAACCTGGATCCGCTCGCTTTGGACGGGCTTCCGGGCCCTGATGCGCACGGGTGCGGGACGCACCGGTGTCATCATCATCACCGCTCTCGCGCTGGTCTCCTGGTTCGCACCCTGGATCGCGCCCAATGGTCCCATCGAACTGGCCGACAAGAGCCTGCTGCCGCCCTCGCGGCTTCATCTCATGGGGACCGATAACGTCGGGCACGATCTCTTTTCGGTGGTGCTCTATGGCGGGCGGGCGTCGCTGGCGATCGGCTTCTATGCGGCGGCGATCGCTTTCCTGCTGGGCGGGACCATCGGGGCCTTGGCGGGATATCTTCGGGGGCCGGTCGAGGCGGTGCTGATGCGCATCGCCGAGCTTTTTCAGACCCTGCCGGTCATCGTCGTCGTGCTCTTCGTGGTGGCCATGCTGGGCTCGAGCTTCTGGCTCCTCATCGGCGCGGTCGCCGTGGCGATCTGGCCCTTGGAGGCGCGGATCGTCTATGGCCAGTTCGTCGTGCTGAAGGAGCGCGAATTCGTGGCCGCCGCCCAGGCCGCGGGGCTCTCGACAAGCCATATCATCCTGCGGGAAATCCTGCCCAACGCCTTGCCGCCGGTCATCGCGCAGGTGGCGCTCGACGCCGGCCTCGCCACGCTGATTGCGGCAGGCCTCGGCTTCCTGGGCTTGTCCGACCCCAGCATTCCAAGTTGGGGCGAGATCTTGAACCGCGGCCAGAGTTATCTCGACAATGCCTGGTGGATGAGCGTCTTCCCCGGGGCGGCGATCTGCATCACGGTCCTGGGGCTCAATCTGCTGGCCGATGGGCTCAACGAGATCTTCGACCCGCGCTCCTCCTCCGGCACGAGGCTGCAGAGCTGATGGCCGCGCTTCTCGACGCCCGTCAGGTCAAGGTCCATCTCCGGGTGGGCGACCGGATCGTCAGGGCCGTCGATGGGGTCGATATCATCGTCAATGCCGGGGAATGCGTGGGCATCCTGGGCGAGTCCGGTTCCGGCAAGACCACCTTCGCCCGCGCCGTCACGCGGCTGATGCCCAATGTGGAACTGGCTCATCTCTCGGGCCAGGCGCTGTTCGAGGGACGGGACGTGCTGGCGATGGGGGACGGCGACCTGCGCCGCCTGCGCCGCCACGGCAGCTTCTCCATGGTTTTCCAGGATCCCCTGAGCCATCTCAACCCGACCCGCAAGATCGGCTCCCAGATGGAGGAGGCGTTGCGTCCCGCCTGGGACCGGCGCGGTGCGAAGGCAAGGGCGGCGGAACTTCTGCGGCAGGTCGGGCTCGGCGACGCTGAGCGCGTGCTTCGCCTCTATCCCCATGAATTATCGGGCGGGATGCGCCAGCGGGCTCTGATCGCCATGGCCCTGGCGCCGGAACCGAAGCTCCTGGTCGCCGACGAGCCGACGACGGCCTTGGATGCCACGGTCCAGATCCAGGTGATCGAGACCCTGCGCCGCCTCAACCGCGAGAACGGGGTCGCCATGCTGGTGATCTCCCACAACCTCGGGCTCGTCGCGGAACTCTGCGACCGGGTCTATGTGATGTATGGCGGCAAGGTGGTGGAGAGCGCCGGCATCATCGAGCTCTTTGAAGCGCCGAAGGATCCCTATACCGCAAGCCTGATCGAAGCCGGGCGGCGGCTGCTCCAGCCCGGTTACGAGGTGGCCTCGTGACCGAACCGATTCTTGCCGCGCGGTCGGTGGTCAAATCCTTCGCTAAGGGCCGTTGGCAGGGGTGGAAAAGGCAGGGCGTGCGGGCGGTCGACGAGGTCGATATCGAGGTGCGCGAGGGCGAGACCCTCGCCATCGTCGGCGAATCGGGCTCGGGCAAGAGCAGCCTCGCGCGGATCCTGCTTGGCCTCGTGCCGCCCACCAGCGGCGAGATCCTCTATCGCGGCCGCCCCATCGAGGCCTTGAGCGCTTCGGAAAAGCGGGTCTTCCGGCGCGAGATCCAGCCGGTCTTCCAGGACCCGGCTTCTTCCCTGAACCCGCGCATGCGGATCGAGACGACGCTGGGGCACGTCCTCGCCCGGCATGGTCTCGCGACTCCGGCCACGATGCGGCAGGTCATCGCCGAACGGCTGGAATCGGTGGGACTGACGCCGGCCACGGATTATCTCGACCGCTATCCCCATCAGTTGTCCGGGGGGCAGCAGCAGAGGATCGCCATTGCCCGGGCGATCTGCCTGGAGCCCAAGCTCGTCATCGCCGACGAACCCCTGTCGAGCCTCGACATGTCGGTGCAGGCGCAGATCCTCGACCTGCTGATCGGGCTGAAGCGGCGGCTCTCCCTGGGCCTCGTCATGATCAGCCATGACCTCAATGTGGTGGCGACCATCGCCGACCGGGTCGCGGTCATGTATCTCGGCAAGATCGTCGAAGCCGGACCCGCATCGGAAGTCCTGAGCCGGCCCCAGCACAGCTACACAAAATCGCTGCTGGCAGCGCGGCTGACGGCGGATCCACGCCTTGCCCGGCAACGGGCCGGGCTTGCTTGAATCGACACTGGAGAAGGGGGAAATCATGGCTGAAAAACTGAAGCACAGAAGCATGATGCGAGGCGGCTGGACCGCCTTGGCGGCGGGGGCGATGGTGCTCGTCGGCACGGCGGCCTGGGCGGCCGACGAGACACCGAAGCATGGCGGCATCGCCGTCATCGGGACCGACGGTTCGGGCCTGACGACGCTCAATTCCCATGCGACCTCCGCGACGCCGGTGCTCATGGTGTCCGATCTTTGGGCCGACGGGCTCTTCGCCCGCGACGGCAAGGGCAAGAAGGTCCCGCATATCGCGACTTCCTGGGACATCTCGCCCGACCAGAAGACCTATACCTTCCATCTGCGCGCGGGCCTCAAATGGTCGGACGGTAAGCCCTTCTCCTCCGCCGACGTGGTCTTCACGCTGAAGGATGTGGCGAAGTTCAACACCTATCAGACCCAGATGCTGCCCAATATGGAGAGCGTCGAGGCGCCGGATGCCAATACCGTCGTCGTCACGCTGAAGGCGCCGCTCGCCGCCGCGCTCGAAGGCTTCGACAAGGAAGTGCTTCCGCTCATGCCGAAGCACATCTACGAAGGCACCGACGTGCTGCAGAATCCGGCCAACCGCAATCCGGTGGGTCTCGGGCCTTATAAGCTGCAGGCCTTCGAGCAGGGCCGGTCCCTGACCTTCGTGCGCAATCCCAATTACTGGGATCAGCCGAAGCCCTATCTCGACGGTCTGGTGGTGGCGATCATCACCGACACCCAGCAGCAGATCAACGCGCTGCTCCAGGGCGAGATCGACTTCGTGAAGTTGCCCTATACCCAGGTCGCCCGGGTCCAGGAAGCGGCCAAGGCTACCGGCAAGGTCTTCGCGCGACAGGTCGAGGTGAGCGCGCCGGAACGCGCCTCGCTCGATTTCAACATGCGGAAGCCGCCCTTCGACAACCAGAAGGTGCGCCAGGCGGTGTTCCATGCCATGGATCGCACCCGTATTATCTCCGATGCCTATCATGGCTTCGCCTTCCTCGCGACCAACGCGATCCCGGCGCAGTTCACCGAGCTTTCCGATCCGTCGGTCGATTACGGCAAGCTCTATCCGCATGATGTGGCGAAGGCGGGAAAACTGCTCGACGAGGCCGGCTTCCCGCTGGTCAACGGCAAGCGGTTCACGGTGGATCTCACCTATTCCGCCAGCGTCTTCAACCGCTCCACCTTCGAGCCGATCGCCCAGATCCTGGCGGCTCAATGGAAAGAGGTCGGGATCGAAACGACGCTTTCCGGCCTCGACGACCAGCTCTGGATCGACAAGGTCTATAAGCAGAATAATTTCGATGTGTCCCTCGTGTCCCTGACGGGACGCACCGATCCGACGCTGGGCGTGGACCGCAGCTTCCTCTGCAACCCGAACAAGCTGCCCTATGTGAACCCCTCAGGCTATTGCAACCCGGAACTCGACGCCATCGCGGCCAAGGCCAATGGGGCGGCGGCGGCCGACCGGAAGCAGTTCTACAAGACCTACGAGGAAATCGTGGCGCGGGACCTCAACGAGATCAGCATGACCAATGTGCCGACTTTCCACGGATTCTCGACCCGTTTCGAGGCTCTGCACACCCAGTTCGACGTCTCTTTCAACGAGTATCCCAATTGGGCGGAAGTCTGGTTGAAAAACGGGAAATAATGTAGGCAAAAAGGGAACCGCCGGGCGCTTCAGGGAGGAGCGCCCGGTGCAATTCGGAGAGCATGGAATGATCAGGAATCTCGACCCCGTCATCCGCCCCAAGACCTTGGCAGTGCTGGGGGCTTCGGCCACGCGGAAGAACAATGGCAATGTCGTTCTCATCAACCTTCACGACGCGAACTTTCCGGGGCGGGTGATCCCCGTCCATCCGGAAGCGAAGGAGATCGTCGGCTATGAGGCGGTGGCGCGGATCGAGGATCTTCCGGGTTCCGAGGTCGATACGGCAGTGATCTCGGTGCCGGCTTCCAGCGTGCCCGATGCGCTGAGGCGGCTCGACCAGATCGGCTGCAAATCCGCCATCGTCATGTCCAACGGCTTCACGCCCGAGGAAGAGGCCGAGACCAAGCGCATCTGCCGCGAGGGCAGGATCATCGTCCATGGGCCCAATTGCATGGGCCATATCAATTGGTCGGAATTGATCCAGCTCTATACGGCGATCCCCACGTCCCGGGTGAAGCCCGGCTATGCGGCGCTTATCGCGCAATCCGGCTCGGCCGCCATTTCGGTCATGAATTCGACCGACGTGGGGTTTTCCAAGGTCATCACCAGCGGCAGCGAGTGGCAGATCGGCGCGGCCGATTTCGCCCGCTGGCTCGCCACGGACGAACACACCCGCGTCGTGGGCATGGTGCTGGAACAGATCCCCGATCCCGATGCCTTTGCCGATGCCATCGATCTTCTGCAAGCGAACGGCAAGGCTGCTGTCGTGCTGAAGGTCGGGCAGTCGGCGCTGGGCGCCGTCGCGACCCAGGCCCATACCGGCGCGCTGATCCGCAGCCGGGATGCGACGGATGCCTTTTTCAAGCGCTATGGCATCCCGACCGTGAACGACTACGAGGAACTGGTCGCCTCAATGGAATATTTCGCCAAGACGGAGCGGCGGCCGCGCGGCCGCCAGATCGCCGTCGTCGGCATTTCGGGCGGCGAGGCGGCTCTGGCCTGCGATCTGGCGGAATCCCTCGGCGTCACGTTTTCGACCTTCACCGACGCGACGACCGCCGAGCTTCAGCGGCTGTTGCCGGGCTGCAACGGGATCAATCCCATCGACTTCGGCGCTTCGGTCACGACGACGGCCGCGTCACGCTCGGAGCTCGAAGCCTTCGATGTGATCGCCAAGGATCCGAACGTCGACCAGATCTTCGTGATCCAGGACGCCCAGGCCTCCTTGGCCTGGCGGAGTTCGGGTCGCTATACCCAGCAGATGAAGAATGTCGCCGAATTCAGCAAGACGACCGAAAAACCCGTCGCTGTCGCTTCGTCGAGTGGCGAGGCGCTTCATCCGGAAATCAAATCGGGCCTCGATGGCAGCGACGTACCGCTGCTGCGTGGCCTCCGCGTCGGGCTGAAGTCCGCCGGGATTTTCTCGGATTGGGCCTTGCGCAAACCCGATGCGCGCCGGGGCGGCAGCCGCCAGCTTTCAGCCGAAAAAGCGACGCTGCGTCAGGACATCGAGGCCGTTTCCGGCCCCTTGTCGGCGGATCTCACCCGCCGGCTGCTGGATGCCTATAAGATCCCCGTGGTCGGCTCGGCCGTGGCGAAGTCGGCGGAAGACGCGGTGAAGCTGGCTGAGAAGGTGGGATATCCGCTCGTTGCCAAGGTGCTTTCCCCCGACGTGCCGCATCGCTCCGACATCGGCGCGGTGAAACTCGGGATCAAGGACGCCGCAGCGCTCCGTCTGGCGGTCGCGGCGATCGAGGACGCGGTACGCACTCATGTGCCCAAGGCCCGCATCGAAGGCTACGAATTGCAGGAAGAGATGGTCGATTGCGTGGAGGCCATGGTCGGCTTCCAGGCGACGCCTCCCTTCGGCGCGCTGATCATCGTCGGCACCGGGGGCACCATGGTCGAATTGCAGAACGACCGGACCGTGAGCCTCAGCCCTGTCACCGCGGAAGAGGCTTCCGGGATGATCGGCGGCACGCGGCTGGGCGCTCTCCTCGGTGGCTATCGCAACCTGATCGCGAAGACCGACTTTGCGAAGCTTTCGGGCCTCGTCGCCAATCTCTCCGAACTGGCGGCGGATATGGGCGGCGTGCTCGCGGAATGCGATCTCAATCCGGTCCTCATCCGCAAGGGTTCCGGCGAGGTGCGCATCGTCGACGCGCTCTTCGTCGCCGCCAAGCGCTAGTGGCTTCAAGGCGGGGGTGCGGCTAGAGCGATTTCCATCTGGATGGAAACGCGACAGCCCAAGCGGCGCTTGAGCGGCCGGAGGCCCTATTACCTAGAGCGATTCCACGTGAGTGGAAATCGCTCTAGGGCCGCACTCCCGGCGCTTCCATGGGCATCCCCCGTGCGCGCCACATCAGGTAAAGCTCCAGCTCTGCGTATTCGGGCGCGCCAGGGGCATAGGGTTCCGCGCGCATGCCCACGAGGCAGTTCCGGAGCCGCCGCTGAAGCGAGCCCAGGGTCTGCCATTCAAGCCGGTAGAGCGGGTATCCCGTGGGATGCGCCTGGGGGATCGGGGAGCCCGCAAGCCGTTTGCCGGAATTGTCGTCATGACAATTGGCGCAGGAGAGATTGAGCTGGCCCTGCCGGCGCTCGTAGATCTCGCGGCCCGCGGAAATGAAAGGGCGCGTGTGGTCGTCCTCGACCACCGCGATGGGCATTCCCTTCGATTGCCGCGCCACATAGGCGGCCAGCGCCAAGAGGTCCTTGCCTTCCGCTCTTAACGGCGGCGCCTGCTGTTTTTCCGTGCGGCACATCTCGATGCGCTGTTCGAGATCGACCGGTTTTTGAAGCCCGGGATCGACGGCGGGATAGCGCGCGGCGACGCCCTTCATCGACTGGCGCGCGTCGCCGTGGCAGTCGGCGCAAGAGAGATTGGCCCGGCCGTCCTTGCGCTGCCAGAGCGCCTCGCCGTCGAGCACCCAGAGCATGCCGGGATTGGCGGCATCGTCGTCCTGCATGGCGCGGGTTTCAGGCGTCATGAGCTGGTAGCCGGATTGACGGTCTTGAAGCGGGATTTCCGCCGCTTGTCCGCCCCAGGAAACGAGCCCGGCAAGACCCGCGATCCAGAGACAAGCGAGCGCGACCAGGCCCTGCCTGCTCATTCCACGGTGATCTTGGCCGTCTCGGTGGCGGTGAAGCCGTTGTCGCCGGTCCAATGGAAGGTGAGGGTGCCGCTCTCCTTCGCGACCGTGCAGAAGCTCACGAAGGGATTGGCGGCGATGGCGGGGGAAAGCTGCGCGCGGAAGATCTCGTCGCCATTATAGGTCACGGTGAAATTGGCGATGATATCGCGTGGGATCATCGCGCCGTCGTAGCCGACCCGATAGCCCGTCTCCATCGGATGGGAGATCAGGGTCTTGATCTCGATGATCTCGCCGGGCTTGGCGGTGGCGGGCACATTGATGAGCGCGCGCGCCATCAGTTGATGTCCTCGATGCAGGCGGCGATGGTCACGATGACCTCGGCGCTCGCCTTCCAGAAGCTGCCGTCGCTCATTTCCGCCACGGCGATCACGGTCTGGGTATCGGCGAGCTTCATGCGGGTCGCGATCCGGGCGCGGCCGTTGCGCGGCGTCAGGCGGACGGTGATGACGAAGGGCTGCGGGTTCTTCTCGTTGAAGACATGGATCGCCCGGACATAGTCCGCGTCGGTCATGGGGCTTTCGACGGCGACGGTCACCGGCACCGTATTGCCGTTCTCCACCAGGGGCGGCACGTCGAGCGTTACCTTGCCCTCGCGCAAGGGAGCGTCGCCGATCACCGTGCGGATCGCGTCCTTCATCGCCTCCGGCGTGGCGCGGGCCGGCTTTATGCCAAGCACCAGGAGGCCAGCGCCGATCAGGAGGCCGCGTCTCGTTTCATCGATACCGGTCACGGCGCCTCTCGCAGCGTCAGGAGATAGGCCACCACATCCTCGATCTCTTCCGCCGTCAAGATGGGCTTTCCGGCGAAGGATTTCGAGACCCGCTCCAAACCGTCGGTCCGGTAATAGGGGGGCATGATCGTATCGGGATTGACGCGGCTCGCATCGACGATGCGGAGCCGGAGCTGCCCCTCCGTCGAGCGAGACCCCGCGCCCGCGAGGTTCGGCGCGAGGGTTCCCTGCAACCGTTCTTCCGGTATCGGCCCGCTGTGACAGAGCAGGCAAAGCCCCTGGGTTCGTGTTGCGACGATGGAGCGGCCCTTTGCGGGATCGCCTCTCCCTCCGGTGAGGGAAAGCGGGATCGTGTCGCCCACCACCGCATAGGGCTGCGGATCCATGGCGAGGGCTGGCGCCGTCATCGTCAGGGCGAGCATCGCCAGGGCGACGCGCTCAACCGAAGACTTCGCCGGTGATCGTCTTGAACCAGCCATTGGCGAGACTTGCTTCCAGCGCGCGGGTGGTGGCCGGCGCATTGACCGGACTGGTGCCGCCGGCGCCTTCGACATCGACGAGCTGCCCATTCACCGGATGATAAACCCCGGCCACGGTGATCCCATAATCGGGCGCCACCAAGCTGTAGCAGGTGTTGACGAGCTTGTTCTCGGCGACCGTCCCGCCGGCCAGCAGCTTTGCCACCGCGGCCGCGCAGACCTTGGCCTGGGAATTGGCCGCGAAAGCCGACTTGGGCATGGCGCCCGCGATGGCGGCGTCTCCGATCACATGGATATTGGGCTGGAGCGTCGAGGCGAAGGTCAGGGGATCGATGGGGCACCAGCCGGTGCGGTCGGCAACCCCCGCCAACTCCGCGATCTTTCCGGCCTTCTGCGGCGGGATGATATTGGCGACGGCCGGTTTGTGCTTGTCGAAATCCGTTGCGACGGTCATCGACGCGGGCTCGACCGAGGTTACTTTCCCGCCCTGGGACAAGGGCACCCATTCGACAAGGCCGGGATAGAGCGCTTTCCAGCCCTCCTCAAAAAGCTTCTGCTTCGAGAAGGCGTCCTTGGTATCGAGAATGACGATCTTGGACTTGGGTTTTTTTGCCTTGAGGTAATGCGCGATGAGGCTTGCCCGCTCATAGGGTCCCGGAGGACAGCGATAAGGATTGGCGGGCGCGGCGATGACCACAAGCCCACCGTCCTCCATGGCCTCGAGGTGTTGGCGCAGGAGCAGGGTTTGCGCACCCGCTTTCCAAGCATGAGGCATCCGCTCCGCCGCCGCCTCGGTATAGCCGGGCAGCGCATCCCAGCGGAAGTCCACGCCCGGTGCGACCACCAGACGATCGTAGGCAAGCGTCGAACCGTCGCTCAGGCTGACGGTCCGGGCCTGATGATCGATGCCTGTGGCCGCCATGACGGCGAGGTTTACGCCGTCGCCGACGATTTTCTTGTAGTCGAACTCCTGATCCTTGATATCCCGGAGCCCGGCCAGGACCTCGTTGCTGAAGGGGCAGGCGGTGAAGACCGGGTTCTGTTCCACCAGGGTGATCGCGATCCGGGGATCGAGCCGCTTCAGCATCCTCGCGCAGGTCGCGCCGGCGAAGCCGCCGCCGATCACCACGACCTTGGGCGAGGCAGTCTGTCCGATGGCGACGTGCGGAAAGAGGCCTGTCGCCGCCACGCCGACGCCGGTCTTGAGAAAATCGCGCCGGTTCCTCATGGCGTCATTCCTTCTGCGCGCCGTACCATTCCGCGATCGACTTGAGCTCATCGTCGGTGAAGCCCTTGGCGATCCGATCCATGATCGTGCCCTGCCGCTGCCCGGTCTTGAAGGCCTGCAACGCCCCGTAGAGTTCCAGCGGATGACGCCCGGCGAGCGGCGGCACGGGGGTGTCCACCGAGGTGCCGGCCGCGTGACAGCCCGAGCAGGCGGCAGCCCCCGAAGGAGCCTCCGCCGCCCGCGCGGCCAGGGGAGAGAGGAGAATGACGGCGGCGAGCGCCGCTCTTCTTCCGATCACGCAGTCCTCAGATCGTGGTTCATCAGCGGGAACTCCCGGATGCGCTTGCCCGTGGCCGCGAAGATCGCGTTGAGCACGGCCGGGGCCGCCACGGCGATAGTGGGCTCGCCGACCCCACCCCAGAAACCGCCCGAGGGCATGATGATCGCTTCGACCTTGGGCATTTCGTCGATGCGCATGACGTTATAGGTGTCGAAATTGGTCTGCTCGATGGCGCCGTTCTTCACCGTGCATTCGCCATACATCATGGCCGAGAGGCCATAGACGAAGGAGCCCGCGACCTGGCGCTCGATCTGGGTCGGGTTGACCATGTAGCCGGGATCGGTCGCGGCGACGATGCGGCGGATCTTCAGTTGTCCGTCCGTGACCGAGACTTCGGCGCAGGCGGCCACATAACTGCCGAAGGCCATGATCTGGGCGAGCCCGTGGAACACGCCCTTGGGGGCCTTTCCGTAACCGGCCTTTTCCGCAACGGCGTTCAAGACGGCCAGATGCTTGGGCTTCAGGTATTTGCGCCGGAACGCCAGCGGATCCTGACCCGCCGCATGGGCGAGTTCGTCCATGAAGCATTCGACATAGATCGCGTTGTGGTTCGCGTTCACGCCCCGCCAGAAGCCCGCCAGGATGTGCGTGTTGCGCATCGCATGGTCGATCAGCAGGTTCGGCACGTTATAGCCGTATTGCCCTTCGGCCCCGGCGGCATTGAGCCCCTGGAACACCACGGGATCCATGCCGTTCTGGAAGTTTTGCGGCGCCAGAGAGGCCGAGATCGACTGGCCCGAAATCCGCATATGGATCCCGACCAGATTGCCCGCCGCGTCGAAGCCCCCCGTCAGCTTGCATTGGGTGATCGGATGGTAGGCGCAATGGGTCATGTCCTCTTCGCGGGTCCAGATCAGCTTGATCGGAATCCCCGGCATCTGCTTGGCGATAAGGACCACCTGACGGACGTAGTCGGTCCGCCCGCGCCGGCCGAAACCGCCGCCCAGCGGGGTCTTGTAGAAGTCGCATTTCGCGACCGGCAGTTCCGCCGCCTCGGCCATCGCGGCGAGAGCCGCCTCGCCGTTCTGTGTCGGTCCCCAGGCCTCGCATTTATCGGCCGTATAGAGCGCCGTGGCGTTCATCGGCTCCATGGTGGCGTGGTTCTGATAGGGATAGGCGTAGACCGCCTCCACCTTCTTCGCCGCCCCGGCGATGGCGGCCTTGGCGTCGCCCTGCTTGTTGCCGACATAGGCCTGCTCGGCGTTGAGACCCTCCTTGAGCAGGGCCGCGATGGTCTCGCTGGAGACGTTGGCCCCTTCGCCTTCATCCCATTGGATGGGCAGCGCGGCCACGGCGGTCTTGGCGTTGTAGAAACTGTCGGCCACGACCGCGACGCCGGAATCGCCGACCTGGACCACCTTCTTGACGCCCGGCATCTTCATGACCTTCGCGGCGTCGAAGCTTTTGATCTTGCCGCCCTGGACCGGACAGTCGCGGATCGCGGCGGTCAGCATGCCTGGCATCTTGATGTCGATACCGAAGATCGGATCGCCCTTCACCTTGGGCAGGGTGTCGAGGCGCTTCAGCCCCTTGCCCGCGATCTTCCAGTCCTTGGGATCCTTGAGCTTGATATCCTTGGGCGGTTCGAGCTTGGCGGCCGCGTCGGCGACCTTGCCATAGGTGGTCTTCTTGCCCGAGGGCTTGTGGGTGATGACGCTCTTGGCGGCGCTGCATTCCGACGCCGGCACCTTCCATTGAGCGGCGGCGGCGGCGATCAGCATTTCGCGGGCGGCGGCGCCGCCTTGGCGGACATATTCATGGGATTCGCGGATGCCCCGGCTGCCGCCCGTGGAGAAATTCCCCCAGACGCGTTTGCGGGCCACGTTCTGGCCGGGCGTCGGATATTCGGTCGAGACCTTCGACCAGTCGCATTCCAACTCCTCGGCGACGAGCTGGGCGAGGCCGGTCAGGGTGCCCTGGCCCATCTCGGAGCGCGCGATGCGGATCACGACCTTGTCGTCGGGCTTGATGACGACCCAGGCATTGACCTCGGGCGTTGCGTCGGCGGCCAGCGCTTCGTTGCCGCCGAAGGGCAGGCGCATGCCCAGCGACAGGCCTCCGCCAACGGCTGCGGCGCCGGTGAGGAAGGAGCGGCGATTGAGTTTCGGCATATGGGTCATGGGTCGTGCCTCCCTATGCCTTGGCCGCGGCGTGGATCGCCTGGCGGATCTGCTGGTAGGTGCCGCAGCGGCAGATATTGGTGAGCGAGGCGTCGATATCCGCGTCGGTCGGCTTCGGTTTCTCCTTCAGGAGCGCCGTCACCGCCATGATCATGCCGCTCTGGCAATAGCCGCATTGGGGCACGTCGTTGTCGAGCCAAGCCTGCTGCACCTTGCTGAGCTTGCCGTTGACTTCGAGCCCTTAGATGGTGGTGATCTTCTTGCCCTGGACCGCGTTTACCGGCACCGAGCAGGAGCGGGTGGCGACCCCTTCCACATGGACCGTGCAGGCTCCGCATTGGGCGATGCCGCAGCCGTATTTGGTGCCCGTGAGACCGAGGGTGTCCCTCAATGCCCAGAGCAGGGGCGTGCGCGGATCGACATCCGCCTTATAGGCTTTACCGTTGACGTTGAGCGTCGCCATCTACCCCTCCGATCGAAGATCTGCCCAATGATCACACAGAACATTGCTGGAAGGCATCACATCGAGTTGAAGACAAGGAAGTTGTCAGGCGCTATTTTCTTTTGGTTATAGCGACTTGCCGTCTCAAGAAAGGGACGACAGGCAGGGGCGGAAAGGTATAATCTCGATTGCATAAATAATACGGAGGGATGGCGTCATGGAACGTAACGGGTTGACCGGCGGCCGTACTCTGACAGGCGTGGCCGCTTTCGTCGCAGCTCTCAGTCTCAATCCCCTGAGCGCCGCCCTCGCGCAGGAGACGACGCAGCGCGGCGGCACGGTCATCATGGTGCTTGGCGCCGATCCGCCGACCTTGAACCCCGTGGTCTCCACCGGCATCCCCGATGGCAGCATCGGCTGCATGGTTTTCCAGGGCCTGACGCGGGTGAATGGGAAGCGCGAGGTGGCCCCTCAGCTCGCCAAGTCCTGGACCATCTCGCCGGACGGCAAGACCTATACTTTCGATCTCGTGACGGCGAATTGGAACGACGGTAAGCCCTTTACCTCGGCGGATGTCAAATATTCTCTCCTCGAGGCGAACGCCAAGATCAGTCCGCCCTTTGCCGCCGCGGGAGGCATGATCGAAGGCGTCGACACGCCTTCGCCCGACAAGGCGGTTGTACGCTTGAAGCAGTCTTTCGGCCCTCTCCTCATTTCACTCGCCTGCGGTTGGGGCGGGGCGATTCTTCCGAAGCATGTCTTCGAGGGCACGAATATTCCGCAGAACCCCGCCTCCACGAACAATCCGGTGGGCACCGGCGGCTTCATGCTGAAGGAATGGAAGCGCGGCGATAACATCCGGATGGTGCGGAACCCCAACTATTGGGAGCCCGGCAAGCCCTATCTCGACGAGGTGATCGCCCGGATCATCCCACAGCCTTCCGCACGGACCCAGGCGCTCCAGGCGGGAGAGGTCGATTATCTCTTCTATTATTACCTGCCGAACAGCGACCATCCCTCGATCGAGGCCAATCCCAAGCTGAAGCTGGAACAGACCAGCATGCCGCCCTCGCTCGACTACATGGCCTTCAACGTGCTGCGGAAGCCGCTCGACGACAAGCGGGTGAGGCAGGCGCTCTATGTGGCGACCGACCGTGATTATCTCATCAAGAACGGCTGGCTCGGCAAGGGGCGCGCCGGCTCCATGCCGCTGTCCAGCGAGATCAAATGGGCGACGGCAGCACCCGAGATCGATTTCAACAAGATCTACGCCTTCGATCCCGCCAAGGCCAATGCGATGCTGGATGAAGCGGGGCTGAAGCGCGGAGCGGACGGCACGCGCTTCAAGTTGAAGCTCGTCTATGCGACCGACGAGAGCGACAACCAGCTCGTCTCCACCGCCTTGAAGAGCATGTGGAAGAATGTCGGTGTGGATCTCGATATCGAGGCGGTGGATCGCACGACCCATATGAAACGCGTGTTCCAGGACCATGATTTCGATATCACGATCAATGGCTATGGGACCTTCAATGAGCCGGCGGTGGGATTGGCCAGGATCTTCATCAGTTCGGCGATCGGCAAGCTTTACGCCAATTCGTCCAACTATTCGAACCCCGTGGTCGACGATCTCTTCGACAAGGCGGCGGGCGCGCCGTCCCAGGCCGACCGAGGCGCGCTCTATCGTCAGGTGCAGGCGATCCTCGCCGTCGACCTGCCGACCGTGCCGCTGCGGGAGAAGGCCCTCTTCAATGCGGCGACCAAGAAACTCAACGGCTTTGCGAACGACACGGACCAATATCGCAATTGGACCGACGCATGGCTGGCCAAATAGGGGACAGGAAAGATGAACGGCAAAGGCAAGGTCGCCATCGTCACGGCGGCGAGCAAGGGTATCGGCGCGGGCATCGCCCGGGAGCTGGCGCGCGAGGGCTATAGCCTCGTCCTCTTCTCCCGCAGCGAGGATGTCGAGGCGCTCGCCCAGGAGTTGGGCGGGATCGCGGTCCGGGGTTCGGTGACCGACGCTAAGGATCTCGATAGGCTGGTGGCGACCACGATGGAGCGCCACGGCCGGATCGACGCCCTGGTCAACAACACCGGCCATCCGCCCAAGGGCGATATCCTGGCGATCACCGACGACGAGTGGTTCCAGGGCATGGAAATGGTCTTCCTGAACGTCGTCCGCATGGCGCGGCTGGTGACGCCGATCATGGAGAAGGCCGGCGGCGGGTCGATCGTCAATATCTCGACCTATATGGCGTTCCAGCCCTCGCTGACCTATCCGGTTTCCTCCTGCCTGCGCGCGGGGCTCGCGGCCTATATCAAGCTTTATACGGACCAGTACGGACCCGTCGGCATCCGGATGAACAACGTGCTGCCGGGCTTCATCCATGCGCGGCTTCCACCCAATCCCGCCAATGCCGCCACCGTGCCCCTGCGCCGCTATGGCACGACCTCGGAACTTGGACAGACCGTTGCCTTCCTGCTGTCGGAGGCGGCGGCCTATGTTGCGGGGCAGAACATCACCGTGGACGGCGGCGTTTCCCGCGGTCTTTAGAATCCAAAGGAGACCGGCCATGGCCGAGGTGGAAATTATCGGCGCGGCGCTCAGCAATTACGTCTGGGTCTGCCGCATCGCCTGCGAGGAGAAAGGCGTTCCCTATAAGCTCACCTCCGTCATGCCGCATGCGCCCGAGGCCAATGCGATCCATCCCCTCGGCAAGATCCCGGCGATGCGCCATGGAGAGGTGACGCTTTGTGAGTCCCGGGCGATCTGCTCCTATATCGACCATAGTTTCGACGGCCCGCCGCTGACGCCGCGCGATCCCGTGGCGGCGGCCAAGGTCGAACAATGGATTTCGATCGTGAACACGGCCTTCGATCCGGTCGCGGTCCGGCAATATCTCGGCGGCTATTTCTTCTCAGGTCTTCCCGACGGCGCCCCCGACCGCAAGCGGATCGAGGGGGCTCTGGAGAAGATGGAGACGCAGATCGGCGTCTTGGACCAGGCGGTGGCGGAGACCGGACATCTTGTCGGCAAGGATTTCACGCTGGCCGATATGAACGTGATCCCGATCCTCTATTACCTGCAGGAACTGCCGGAGAGCATTCGGATGCTGGGCAAGGCGAAAAGTCTCAAGGCCTATATCGAGCGCCACATGACCCGGAAAAGCGTCATCGCCACGACCCCGCCTCCGCCGCCGAAGAAATAACCTCTATCGCTTATGCTGCGGGCTTCGCCTTGGCTTCCACGATCAGCTCCCAGATCCGGGCCGGGGTCAGGGGCAGATGTCGGGGCTCGACCCCGAACTCCTTGAGCGCCGAGGCGACCGCGTTGCCGATGGCGGCCCCGACCGGAATGGTGCCGCCTTCGCCGGCCCCCTTGGCCCCAAGCGGATTGTTGGGTGAGGGAAACATCTCCAGCGTCACGGCGCGGAGGACGGGAAAGTCGGTCGCCAGCGGCACCATATAGTCGGCGAGGGTGCCGACCAGGGGCTGGCCTTCCCGGTCATAGGCGATCTCCTCCCCGAAGACGCTGCCGAGGCCTTGGACCGCCGCGCCGATTACCTGGCCATGGAGCGTCAGGGGATTGATCGCGCGGCCCACATCGTCCACGACCACATAGTCCTTGAGCTCGACCTGCCCCGTTCCCGCATCGACCGTGATATAGGCGACCGCCGTCCCATAGGTATAGGTCTGTTTGGAATTGGCGAAGGTGCCATCCGCCTCCAAGTCTCCAGCCTCCGCGAGCGTCATCGACCGTCCGTCCGGCGCCGTGGCTGTTGCATTGGCAATATGCAGGCTGTCGGGCGCGACACCGAATTTCTCCGCAGCCGCGGCGCGGAATTTCTCCAGCACCGCGCGCGCCGCCAGCAGAACCGCCGATCCGCCCATGACGGTGGCGCGAGACCCGAAAGAGCCGAACCCCTCCTTTAGCAAGGTCGTCGAGCCGTGCAGCACCGTGATGCGCCCGATATCAACCTCCAGCGCGTCCGCCGCGATCTGGGACAGGATCGTCTCAAGCCCCTGGCCGATTGCCGAAGAACCGGCGAAGACCACCACCCTGCCGTCGGCTTTCGTCTCGATGCGGGCATTCTCGCGCGGGCCTGACGCGCCGCCCTCGATGAAGGCGGAACAGCCGAGCCCATGGTACTTGCCGTCGATCAGCTTGCCTTGGAGTTTTGCGCGCTCCGACCAATGGGCTTCCTCCAGGCAGCGCTCGAAGGTGATGCGGAAATCGCCGCTGTCGCATTCGGTATTGCCCCAGCCGTCGTTGGGCATGCAGGTTGCCAGGGGCCAGGGCATCTCCTCGGCGGTGACGAGGTTCTTGCGCCTGAGTTCCACCCGGTCGAAGCCGAAACGCTCCGCCGCCATGTCGAGGAGCCGCTCGATGAAGAAACATGCTTCATAGCGGCCCGGTCCCCGGTACGTACCCGACGGCGTCTTGTTGCTGACATAGGCGAGAGCGTCGACCTGCTGGTTGGGAATCCGATAGGCGCTGCTCATGCATTGAGCGACGTTTCGGACGGCTGTGGTCCCATTGGGCCGGCAATAGGCCCCAATATCGACCCGGACTTCCCCGCGTAGTCCCAGAATCTCCCCGTCAACTCCCAGGGCCAGTTCCAGATCGGCCGCCGTCTCGCGGCTATGGCCGATGGCGGTGAAATGCTCACGCCGATCCTCGATCCAGCGCACCGGACGCTTGAAGCGCCGTGCCGAGAAGGCGACGAGGAAATCTTCGGGATAGAATTCGCCGCGCGCCCCGAACCCGCCGCCCACATCGAATTCGATGTAATCGACATTGTCTTCGGGAATATCGAGCATCACCGCCATGGTGCGCTTGTTGAAGAAGGGGAGCTTCGCCGCTCCCGACATGGAGAGCCGGCCCTTCTCCTCGTCCCAGACCGCCAGGAGGCCGCGCGTCTCCATAGGAAGCGCTGTCTGGCGCTGGATGCTGAAATCCGAGCGAATGACATGCGGGGCCTGGGCGAAGGCGGCTTCCGCATCCCCCGCCCTGGCCTGGAAAAGCGCCGCCTGATTCGTGCCGTTGGAGGGCACCAGCAGGATTTCGTTGCTGGCCGAGATCCGCCAATCCGCCACCACCGGCAAAGGCTCGATGTCGAAAGCGATTTCCTGGAGCGCGTCCTCGGCTTCCTCGGCGCTATCCGCGAGCACGAAGGCGATGGGCTCGCCCACATAGCGAACGATATCCCGGGCGATCACCGGCTGGCGGAAGGCAGCGGCCAGGGTATTGGGGCGACGGAAGGGAATGATCGGGATGTCAGGCCCCACATCCGCCGCCGTGACGATGGCGTGAACCCCCGGCACCTTGAGAGCTTCCGCCACGTCGAGCGAGCGGATGCGGCCATGTGCCATGGGGCTGCGCAGCACAGCGCCGTGCCACATGCCGGGCAGGGCGAGATCGCCCACATATTGGCCTTCGCCGCGCAGCATCCGGAAGTCTTCCACCCGCTCGATGGGGCTTCCGACATAGGTATTGATCCCGCTGCGGGGCCTCGCCTCCATGGTCTTTTAGAAGCCCGGCGGCATCAGGTCCGGGAACTTCGCGCGGAGCTGGTCGTCGAGCCCCTTGCTGGACCGCACCGTGGCCGGCCATTCCTTGACCCGGTTCCAGGGCTTGCAGGCGTCGATGACCATGCGGGCGTTGAGGTTGCGCTGGTCCGGCGGATAGGCCATGGGATCGAGGGACGTGCTCCAGCAGCCCTTCAGGATCTCGACGCCCTCGCGCGGGTCGCAGCGGGTGCAGATCGCCCAGACCACCTGGTCCATATCGGCGGGATTGATGTCGTCATCGACGACCACCACGACCCGGTTGGCATAGGCGCCGGCATGGCATTGGGAGGCGATAATGCCAGCTTGCTTCGAATGCCCGCCGTACATCTGCTTGATCGAGACGGTGAGCCACATGCGGCTGCCGCCCGCCTCATGGGACCAGACGCCCTTGACCTCCGGCACGCCCGCCGCTTCGATCTCGTGCCAAACCGCGCCGGCACGATAGGTTCCGCGATAGAAGGTGTCGTCGTTGGGGGGCACGGCCGGCAGCACGCCGGTCAGGATCGGATCGTGGCGATGCATAAAGGTCTCGACCCGGATCGCGGGCTCCATCTTCGTGCCGCCCGCGTAATAGCCGGTCCATTCCCCCAAGGGGCCTTCCTCGATGAGGTCGTCCTTGTGGACATAGCCCTCGAAGGCGATTTCCGCGTCGGCCGGGATGGGCAGGCCGGTCTGGGGGCCTTGGATGACCTTGACCGACTGCTTCAGGAGCCCGCCCACGGCGTCGTATTCGTTCTTGCCATAGGGGATCTCGAAGCCCGCGACCGAGAAGAGGCCGGGATGGACGCCGACGACCACCGCGATGGGGCAGGGCTCGCCCCGCTCGTGGTACTTCCGCATGATGATATTGCCGTGCTTGCCCTTGGACGCCATGACCGAGGCGACCTTCTTGTCATGGACCTGCACGCGATAGGCGCCATAGTTGATCCAGCCCGAATCCGGGTCCTTCATGATCACCATGCAGCCGGTGCCGATGTAATAGCCGCCGTCGCCTTCGTGCCAGCGTGGCGTCGGGATGGTCAGCAGGTTGATGTCGTTCCCGGTGAATTTGTTCTCCAGCACGGAGCCCGTATTGACCGTGGTGGGCGCGATCATCGGCGCGCCCTTGAAATATTCGCGCCAGAAGCGGACGAGGTCGATTTCGGTCGTGCTTTCCGGCAGGCCCATGGTGACCGCGATGCGCTTCACGGAAGTGAAGATATTGGCAAGCACCCGGAAGCCAGGCTTATAGCCCGGGATATCCTCGAAAAGCAGCGCCGGCCGGCCCATCTTGCGCATATAGATGTCGAGCATCCCACCGATCTCGTTCTCGCGGTCGGCGCCCTTGACATGCTTCAACTCGCCCATCGCTTCCATGCGGGCGAGCCAGCTGCGAAGGTCCAAGGGTTGGGTCTCGTCTAGCGGCATGGGGGCCGTCTCCTCTTTTGCGTCAGGCCATGGTAATTCCTTGAATGTGATAATCTCGTGTGGCGAGGTATTCCATGCATAAAATCGATATTCCCCATCATCTTATCGAACGGATCGTCTCACGGCGGGGCCGCCAGCACATTTTCGACGACCTCGACCCGGTGAACACGGCTCATCTCGTGGTCGACCTTCAGAATGGCTTCATGGCGCCGGGTGCGGTCTGCGAAGTGGTGACGGCGCGGGAGATCGTGCCCAACGTGAACCGGATCAGCGCCGCGCTCCGGGCGAAGGGCGGTCTCAACGTCTTCATCCAGAATACCATCGATGCGAAGGTCGGCCGGGAATGGACGACCTATCTCGATCGCTTCTCCAGTCCCGCCCGCCGCGCCAGGCTTGAGGAAGCTTTCGCGCCCGGGGCGGAGGGCCAGAAGCTCTGGCCCGAGCTTGAGATCGCGCCGGCGGACTTCAAGGTTCCGAAATACCGCTACGGCGCCTTTGTCGAAGGGTCTTCCGACCTGCACGGCCTGCTCCAGGCGCGGGGCATCCGCACCGTGATCGTGACGGGAACGGCGACGAATGTCTGCTGCGAGTCGACGGCGCGGGATGCCATGATGTTGAACTATGAGGTAATCTTCGTGTCGGATGGCACCGCGGCGCTGAGCGATACGGAGCACAACGCCACCCTGGGGAACCTCCTGGGGTTCGCCGATGTGATGAGCACGGAGGAAGTCATAGCCGCGATTGGATAAAACGCGCAAAAAAGAGGGGTTACCTTTGATGTCGCTTTGGAAAAAAATTTCGTTCGCTGTCCTGGGCTTGGTTCTGGGTGCAGGTGTCGCCGTTCCGGCTGCACAAGCCGATGGAACCCTCGACCGCATTTTGCGTGAGAAAAAGATCATCGTGGGCTTCAGCCTCTACCAGCCGCTGATCATGCGGGACGTGAGGACCGGCGAGCTTTCGGGCTATTTCGTCGATGCGCTCCGCTATATCTGTCAGGAAATCGACGTGAAGCCCGAGTTCCGCGAGATCACCTTCGCGAACCTCGTCGCCTCGATTCAATCGGGGGAAATCGATCTCTCGATCGCCGATTCGATCATCACCATCAAGCGGGCGGCGGCGGTCGATTTCTCTCGGCCGCTTCTCTTCCTCGGGAATATGCCGGTCGTGCGCAAGGACGAGACCCGCTTCAAGACCATCGAGGATATCAACAAGCCGGGCATCAAGGTGGCTTCGCTCCTGGGCGGTTCCACCCAGGATTTCATCAAGCGCTTCCTGCCCAATGTGACGCCGATCGCGCTCAACACCACCAACAAGTCGGCGGCCTTCATGGAAGTGGCGTCGGGCCGGGCGGATGTCGGCTTCAACGATGTCTGGGCGGCGCGGCAATATGTGCAGCAGGATCCCAGCACCAAGATGATGCTGGACCAGCCGATCGACGTTCGCCCCACGGGCTGGGTCGTAAAGCGGGGAAATACGGATCTTCTGAACTTTATCAACACCTCGCTCGACGTGCTGATCCTGAGCGGGCAGCTTCGGGAGATGGCGGCGAAATATCCTGAGAGCGGCCAATATATCGCGGACGTCACGCTGAAGCCCTTCCCTTGAGTTCAGCTGGTCCCCGGGCGCTAGGCCGGGTCAATTCCTTTATCGGAAGCCCGGTCGAGCGTGTCGAGGATCTGCGGTTCCTGAGAGGGCGGGGGGAGTATGTCGGGGACCTCGTGCTGCCCGGCATGCTCCATGCCGTGGTACTTCGAAGCCCGATGGCGCATGGCCTGATCCGGGCCATCGACACGGCTGCGGCCTTGGAAATGGTTGGCGTGGTCGCGGTCATCACGGCGGCCGATATCAGCTCGCCGATCCCGACGATCCATATGCGCCAGGAAGCGATCCCGGATCTCACCCGTTTCCAGGAGCCGGTGATCGCCGAGAAGAAAGTGCGCTATGTGGGGCAGCCCGTGGCGCTCGTGGTCGCCGAAAGCCCGGCGCTGGCGGAGGATGCGGCCGACAGGATCGGGCTGGAGATAGAGCCGCTCCCCGTGGTCGGAAACCGGCATGATGCGGGCCTGGTTTTCGAGGAGGCCGGCACGAACCTCGCCACCGTCATGACCGCCCTGCGGGGCGACGGGGCGGCGGGCTTTCCGGAAGATGCCCCCTATCGGCGGCGGGAACGGTTCCGCATCCCGCGCCAATGCGCCTCGCCCATGGAGCCGCGCGGCCTGCTCGCCGACTGGGACGAGGCGGCCCAGCGGCTGACTCTCTATGGCGCAGCGAAGATCCCCTTCCATAACCGGCGTGTGCTCGCCAAGCACCTCGATCTGCCCGAAGCCAGCGTGGACCTTGTGGAAAACGATGTCGGCGGGGGCTTCGGCGCGCGCGGTGAATATTTCCCCGAGGATTTTCTCGTCTCCTTCGCCGCCCGCCGGTTGGGGCGTCCGGTGCGCTGGATCGAGGATCGGCGTGAAAACCTGATGGCGACCACCCATGCGCGGGAGGCCGAGGTCGAGTTGGAGATTGCCTGCCGCGCCGATGGGACGATCCTCGCCTTGCGCGGCGAGGCGCATACCGACCTCGGCGCTTTCGTGAAGGGCGTCGGCGCCACGCCTTCGCGCAATATCGCCCAGGTGATCTCGGGGCCTTATCGGTTCCCGCATATCCATCTGACCGTATCGCCCTGGCTCAGCAACAAAACGCCGGTCGGCACCTATCGCGGGCCGGGCCGCGTCGAGGCGGATTTTAGCCGGGAGCGGCTTTTCGACATGGCGGCGCGGGATCTAGGGCTCGATCGGGTGGAGTTCCGTCGCCGCAACCTGGTCTCCTCCGCGGAGATGCCCTATCCGCTCGCCAATGTAGAGCCTTTCGGGCTCGGCGGTGAATGCGACAGTGGAGACTATGCCATGACCCTCGACCGCTGCCTGGAGGAGATCGGCTGGCGGGAGAAGCAACACCTCCAGGGCAAGGAGGTGGGCGGTCGGCGCCATGGCCTGGGGATCTGCTGCTATATCGAAGGGGGTGGCTCCGGGCCCAAGGAGACGGCGCGCCTTGTCTTGGAAAAGGATGGCCGCTTCGGCGTTTTCGTCGGTTCGTCCGCTGTGGGGCAGGGGCTCGAAACCGTTTTCTCCCAGATCGCGGCCGATGCGCTCGAAGTGCCGATGGACCGGATCCGCGGCGTCTTCCACGGTTCCACATCCCATGTCTCGCAGGGTTTCGGGACCTATAGCTCCCGCAGCGTGGTCATGGGCGGTTCCGCGATCCTGAAAGCGGCGGCTCAACTGCGGGAGAAAATCCGCGAGGCTGCCGCGGACAAACTCGGTTGTGAGCCGGAGGTGATCGAGATCGTCGAAGGTCGGGCTGTCCATGAGGGCGGCTCGATATCCTTGGGCAATCTCGCTCCCTTGGAAATCGAGGCGGAGTTCGGCAGCACCAAGCGGACCTACAGCTACGGCGCTCATGCCGCCCATGTCACGGTCGATCCAAAGACGGGGCAGGTGGAGGTGCTGGATTATGTCGCGGTGGAGGATGTCGGCCGGATCATCAATCCCATGACGCTTCATGGCCAGACCATGGGCGCGATTGTCCAGGGACTGGGCGGGGCTTTCCTCGAGCAGCTTATCTACGATGGCGAGGGGCAGCTCTTGACCGGGACGCTCGCGGATTACCTGCTGCCGACCGCCGGGGATTTCCCGAAGATCCATGTGGTGGCGCTGGAAGAATATACCTCGCCGAACAACCCTCTGGGCGCCAAGGGCGCTGGGGAGGGGGGGATCATCTCCACCGCGGGGGTCGTCGCCAATGCGATCGCTGCCGCATTGGAGGCCTGGGGCATCGAGCCCCGCGAATTGCCGCTTTCGCCGCCGCGCCTGTGGCAGCTTATCGAGGACGCAAAGTCCTTCAAGGAGACATCATGACCGCAACCACCTATCGCCAGATCGTTTTGGCGGCCCGTCCCACGGGAGAGCCCACGTCGGCAAACTTCGAACTTCGCCAGGTGCCCTTGCCGGAGCCGGGTGAGGGGCAGCTTCTGCTGCGCACCATCTGGCTGTCGCTCGACCCCTATATGCGGGGCCGGATGAATGCGGCGAAGTCCTATGCGCCGCCGGTCGAGGTCGGGGCGGTCATGGCGGGTGGGACGATCACCGAGGTCATGAAGTCCAACAACCCGAAGTTCAAACCGGGCGACATCCTGGCCGGCTGGATCGGCTGGCAGGAATACGCCATCGCCGATGGACGCGGCATGCGTAAGGTCGACCCGGCTGTCGCACCGATTTCCACCGGGGTCGGCGTGTTGGGGATGCCGGGCATGACCGCCTATGTGGGGATGCGCAATATCGGCAAGCCCAAGGCGGGTGAGACGGTGGTGGTCGCCGCCGCCTCGGGCGCCGTGGGTTCGCTCGTCGGTCAGATCGCGAAGATCGAAGGCTGCCGCGCGGTCGGGATCGCCGGCGGGCCTGAGAAGTGCCGCCATGTGGTGGAAGACTTAGGCTTCGATGCCTGCGTCGATCATCGTTCGCCGACCTTCGCGGCGGATCTCCAGGCCGCCTGCCCCCAGGGGATCGACGTCTATTTCGAAAATGTCGGCGGCGCGGTCTGGGCGGCGGTCTTGCCGCTGCTCAATCCCTTCGCGCGGGTGCCGGTCTGCGGGCTGATCGCCAATTACAACGATGCCGCCCCGCCTGCCGGGCCGGACATGTCCGCCGTGATGATGCGCGCGATCCTGACCAATCGTCTTACCCTGCGCGGCTTCATCGTCAGCGATTTCCAGGACCAGCAGAAAGAGTTCCTGGAAATGGTGGGCGGCTGGCTGCGCGAAGGCCGGGTCAAATACCGGGAGGATGTGGTGGAGGGCCTCGAAAAGGCACCCGAGGCGCTGATCGGCCTCCTGAAGGGCCGGAATTTCGGTAAGCTCCTCGTCCGCGTCGGACAAGACCCCTGAAAAGCTCACCCGACGGCGGAGTGCCGCGCGGCCGGGCGCTCCTGCTGCTCGGCGCGGTGGCGCTGATCTGGGGGCTCACCTGGCCGGTCAACAAGGCCATGCTCCAGGAGATGCCGCCCCTGCTGATGCTCACCTGGCGCTCGGTCATCGCGACAATCGTGCTCTTCGCGATGGCCTTGCCTAGGGGACGCCTGACCTTGCCGCCGCGCGAGGACATGCCCGTACTCCTCAGCATTACCGTCCTGCATATGGTGGGTTTCACCGTGCTAGCCTTCGTGGGCTTAAGCTTTGTCTCTACCGGGCGCTCCGTGGTTCTGTCCTATACGACGCCGCTCTGGGTCATGCCGGGTGCTGCGCTTTTCCTGAAAGAAAAGCTGTCGAAACGGCGCGCCCTGGGGGTCGGCGTCGGGTTGACGGGGCTCGTGGTTCTTTTCAACCCGCTGGCCTTGGACTGGAGCGACCGGACGGCCGTGCTCGGCAATCTGGCGCTGCTGGGCGCGGCCTTTCTCTGGGCCGGGAGCATCCTGCATATTCGGGGGCATGTCTGGCGCTCGACGCCTTTTCAACTGATCCCCTGGGAAGCGCTCCTCGCCACGGTTTTGCTCGCGGCGCTGGCTTTCGTCTTCGGCGAGCTTCGCTGGGTCGAGTGGCACCTTAGCCTTATCCTGCTGATGCTTTTCTCTGCGGTGATCGGGAACGCGCTGTCCTTCTGGGCCATCGCCACGGCGGGGCGGGGCCTGTCGGCACTCACAATCTCGCTGGGCCTGCTGATGACCCCGCTCGTCAGCATCGTCACCGCGACGCTGGCGCTGGGTGAGCCTCTGACGCTCACCCTGATCCTTGCCGCGGGTCTGATCCTGGGCGGGGTCGCTTTGGGAACGACGGGGGAGAAATCTCCCGCTTAGCTCACTCCGCCAGCCAGACGTCGCGCCAGACGCCGAACTTCTCGGCCCCCTTGTTGTCGAGGCCCTGGACCTTCTTGCTCGCGACGCTGAGGAAGGCCTTCTCACGCAGGGGGAAGACCGGGATCTCGTCACCGACGACCGCCTGGATCTTCTTGTAGATCGCGCCCCGTGCCTCGAAGCCGGTGGCCCGCTCGCCCTGGGCGAAGAGGTCGTCGATGGCGGCGTTCTTGTAGCCCGAGGGATTGCCGTAGGTCGTGCCGATGGACGAGGTCAGGTAAAGCCGCGCCAGCCCGATTCCCGGATCGTAATAGGTGCCGTAGCCGTTGAGCGTCACGTCGAAGTCGAAGTCCTGGAAGACACGCTTCAATTGAGTGGCGCGCTCGGCGGTGATGACCTCCAGATCGACGCCGACCGCCTTCCACATGCTCTTGAGCGCGGCGGCCACCTGGATATGCTCGGGCTCTTCCGCCGCGATCACCGCCTTGAGCTTGAAGCGGGTGCTGTCAGCGCCGCGCTTCACGCCGGCCTCGTCGAGCAGGACATTGGCGCGGGCGGGGTCGAAGGCATAGAGCTTGCGGAAGTCGATATCGCTCGTCGCCCAGGTGATCTCGGTCGAAAAGGGGATCGTGCCGACCTTGCCGTAGCCGAGCCAGGCGTTCTTCAGGAGATAATCCCGGTCGGTGGCGACCAGCAGCGCCTGACGCACCTTCTTGTCGTCGATGGGCTTGTTGCGGACGTTGAAGGAAAGGGTGTCGTTGGTCGGCGATGCCTTGGTCGGGAAGACCTTGAGCTTGGCATTGGCCTGGACGACCGGAATGTCGCTGGTCGCGAGATAGACGTAATAGAGATTGTCGACCTCGCCCGCCTGGACCGCCTGGCTGCGCGTCGAAGATTGCGGGATGATCTTGACGGCCAATTCGTCGAGATAGGGCTTCCCCTTCTCCCAATAGCTGGGATTGGCGGCGAAGCGGAGCTGATCGTTGCGCTTCCATTCCTTGAGGGTAAAGGCGCCGAGCCCGATCGGGCTCACCGTCGTCGCCGGGTTCTGCTGGATGTTCGTGCCTTCGAAGACATGCTTCGGCAGGATCGCGCCGCCCATGTCGCAGGCCTGGGACAGCAGGAAGGGACCGAAGGGCTGCTTCAGGCGGATGACGACCTTGTCCGGCGCGGGGGTGTCGATCCCGTCGATCATCTTGCCCGGCGCGACATAAAGCGAATTGAGCTTCGCATTGGCTTCGATCAGCGAATATTTGACGTCGGCCGAGGTAAAGGGCTTGCCGTCCTGCCAATTGGCCTGGACGAGGTCGAAGCTGTAGGAAAGCCCATCGGGCGAGATCGTCCAGGATTTCGCCAGCATCGGCAGGACGTCGCCGCCGACCACCCGCGTCAGCCCCTGGTAGAGCACGCAGCCGAGGTACATATCCGCCGTTGCGGTGGAAACCACGGGATTGAGCCCGGTGGGATCGCTGCCGATCGCGACGACCACCGTGCCGCCCTTCTTGGGTGTGACCTGCGCCTGGACTGACGGTGCCGCAAGGATCGCCAGGGTCGCCGCCGCTGCCAATACTGTCTTCATGTCCCAGATACTCCCCGTTCTTTCCAGGAGTCCTAGCACGAGAAATTCGGATTGTCCTACGTTCCGACAGGCGGTCGAATTACGCGCCGAGTTGCGTCGCCAGATCCAGCATGTGGGTTGCCACCAGATCGACGGAAGCGTCCGGTTCCGGCGTGGGGCCTGCTCCGGTTCCATGTTCCGCGGTGCGGCGGATGAAAGCGGTGTGATAGCCCTCCGCCTTCGCCGCGATCAGGTCGAAATTATGGGCCGCGACGAAGAGCAGCTTGCCGGAGGGAATCGCCAGCAATTCCGAAGCGCGCTGATAGGTGAGGGGATCGGGCTTGTAACGGCCCAGCATCTCGCAGGAGATGACGCAGTCCCAATGGAAAGGCGCCAACCGCGATACGTCGATCATGAGCGACGTCGAGAGGATGGTCAGCGCCGAGACGACGAATTTCCGTTTCAGCCGCGCATGTCCCTCCACCGCGTCGGGCCAGGCGGCGAGTTTATGCCAACCCATGGTCAGCTCGTGCTTTTCCTGCTCCGTGACGCCGGTCAGTCCGAATTCGGCCAGTACCGGGTCCAGGGTAGCCCGATGGATATGATCGATATTGGTCTTGCCCGTTGGCGGCTTCAGGGCGCGGACGCCTTGCAGCGCCTGCTTGCGCCAGGAATTGGCGACAACCGCCCAATCCCGCTCGAAGCCTTTGCGTTTGCCGAAGGCGGCAAGCTCGCTGGAAACCGTCCCGTGCCAGTCGATGACCGTCCCGCCGACATCGAAGACCAGCCCTTGGATATCGAGGTTGGTTGCCATGGATCGCTATCCGAGATGACGCAGTTTCGGGATCACGTCCTTGGCGAAGATTTCCGTGCTCTTGCGCACGCATTCGGCGGGCAGTGTGCCGAACTGCATCATGGGCAGGATGTTTCCGAAGCCGATGGTCTTCTGATAATGCGCGATCTGATCCCGCACCGTTTCCGCGCTGCCGCAGAGGAACATGCCGTTGGCCATCAGGCCCTCCATGGTCTGGGGACCGCCGGTGGTCGAGGTCTTGGCCTGCATGACGCCCTTCATGGACGCGAGCGACAGGTATCCCGGCGGCAGCAGCATCTCCAAAGGCATGTGGAGGAACTTATTGAAGAGGTTTTCGATGTGCGGCTTGGCCTCGCGGAGCGCCACTTCGTCGCTTTCGGCCACATAGGTGGGCACGGCCCAGCCCAACTGGTCGGATGACGCGGTATAGCCCTGCTTCTCCGCCTCTTCCTTGTACATGCCCATATAGCGCGACAGCGCGGCGACCGGGCTGAAGGTCTGGAGATAGGTGTATCTCCGCGACTTGTGCGAGGCCCATTCGATGGTCTCACGACTGCCCTGGGAGGGGATCCAGATCGGTGGACGCGGCTGCTGATAGGCGCGCGGCCAGATGTTCACGTAATTGAGATGGTAATATTTGCCCTCGAAGGCGAAGGGTCCTTCCTCGGTCCAGGCGCGCAGGATGAGGTCATGGGCCTCGTGGAAACGGTCGTGGGATTCCGCCGGATTGACACCCCAGGCGTGATATTCCGTGCCGATCCCCCGCACGAAGCCTGCGATCAGCCGCCCGCCGGTGATGTTGTCGAGCATCGCGTATTCTTCCGCCACCACGAGCGGATTGTTCAGGAGAGGCAAGGCCCGGCCGAGCACGGCGATCTTGGCCGTGGGGCCGATGCGGCGGGCCAGCGCGCCCGCGATGACGCCTGGGGTCGGCATCAGCCCATAAGCGCTCTGGTGATGCTCGTTGACGCAGACCCCGTCGAAACCGACCTCGGCCGCATATTCCAATTCGTCGAGATAGCGGTTGTAGAGAAGGTGCCCCTTCTTCGGGTCGTAGTAGCTGTTAGGCAACGTGACCCAGGCCGAATTGTGCTTCTCCTGATAGGAGAGGTCGAGGTCGGCATAAGGCATCAGGTGGAAGAAGTAGAACTTCATGATGCGCTCTTACCGATGAAGGACGTGACGGCCTCGACGAATTCATCCGCCTGCTCGACCTGGGGGATGTGGCCGGCCGAGAGCATGGTCATGGTCGATCCCGGGATGAGTTCTTGATAGGCCTTCGCATAGGGAGCCGGGAAAAGTCCGTCGGCATCGCCCCAGACGATATGGGTCGGCACGTCGATGCGATGCAGCCATTTGCGGAGCTGCGGATTATACCAGCGCGGCTGCCAGGCGAGCTTCGCCGTGGTCAGCCGGTTGCGCCGGGCCAGGTCCTGCTGCTCTTCCGTCTGAGGGGTGGAGAGCATCTTCTCCTGCCACTTCGGATCTTTCCAGACGTGGCGGATCCCCTCCTCGGGCGGCCAGAGGAACATATCCCCCATGGGAACGCCTTTCACATAGATGCCTGCCGCCGAGACCAGGGTCACGGTCTTGAGGCGGCTCGTGTTGCGCACCGCCACTTCCGCCGCCGTCCAGCCGCCCAATGAGGCGCCCATGAGATGAACGTCCCGGAGCCCGAACTGCTCCATGAAGTCGAGGTAGAAGAAGGCGAGGTCCCCCACAGTGTCGAGCCACTCCGGTGTGTCCGAAGGCCCGAAGCCCGGATGTTCCGGGACAAACACCTCGTAGCGTTCCGACAGGGCGGCCATGAAGGGAAACCAGATGTGGCCGCCTCCCGCGCCGTGGAGGAAGAGCAGGGGTTCGCCCTTGCCGGCGCGGCGGAGGCTGATCTTGCAGCCGTTGATCGTCTCGAAGCTGTGTTTCGGCTCTGCCATCAGTCCCGCCAAGCGTCGCGCCAAGTGTTCAAGGATTGCTCCTCCTCGATGCCGTGGATGTCCTTCGCCATGCCGTCGAAGGTCTGCCACTCGTGGATCGTATAGACCGGCAGGTCCCGGGCGAGGATCGCCTGGACCTTGCGGTAGTGGACGCCGCGCTCCGCGGGCGTCGTGCCATGCTCGCCCAGATCGAAGAGCTGGTCGACCTCGGGATTGGAATAGCCCGAACCGTTGCCGAAAGCCTTGCCGAGCGAGCTTGTGACCCAGGCCCGCGCCATGCCGAGCGCCGGGTCGGCGAAGCTCGCATAGGCGTTCACCGTCACGTCGTAATCGCGGTCGGTATAGACCCGCTTGGTCGCGGCGGTACGATCCACCGATTCCGTTGAGAGATCGACGCCCACGGCCCGCCACATGCTTTTGAGGGCCTGGGAAAGGGACGGACCCGTAGCCTCGTCGGAAGAGACGAGGAAGGTGGCCTTGAAGCGGATGCCGTCGGCTCCGCGCTTCAGCCCGGCCTCGTCGAGCAGCGCGTTGGCCTTGGCGACATCGAAGGGATAGAGCTTGCGGTAGTCGATCGAGTCGTCATCCGCCCAGGGCAGGCGATTGGTGAAGGGCATCGTCCCGACCGTGCCAAGATCGAGATAAACCGTATGCAGGAGATAATCCCGGTCGGTCGCCATGAAGAGCGCCTGCCGCACGCGCCGGTCGTCGAAGGGCTTGCGGCCGACATTGAGGAAGATGAAATCGACGGTCGGCGTCAGCGCCGCCGGCCGCAGCATCAGCTTCGGGTTCCCCTTGATCGTCGCATAGTCGTTGAGCGCGAAATAATAGGAGGGGATGAAATCGACCTCTCCCGCCTGGAGCGCCTGGGTGCGGGAACCGGGCTGCGGGATCACCTTGACGATGACCTCGTCGAGATAGGGTTTGCCGGGCTCCCAGTAATTGGGGTTCTTGGTCAGGCGCAGGTAATCCCCGTGCTTCCATTCCTTCAGCAAGAAGGGTCCCAAAGCTACGGGATCGGTCAGGGTCGCCTTGTTGGTGAGCGGGTTGGTGCCCTGGTAGACATGCTTCGGCAGCACGGCCCCGCCTTGTTGGCAGGCGAGCGAGATGAGGAAGGGCCCATAAGGCTCTTTCAGGTGGATGACCAGTTTGTCCGGGGCGGGGGTGTCGATGCTGTCGATGACCTTGCCGGCGCCCGAGAAAACCGAGCTGTATTTCGCGCTGACCTCCAGCAGGGTGTACTGGAAATCCTCGGAGGTGAGGGGCTTGCCGTCCTGCCACTGGGCCTTGTTCAATTCGAAGGTATAGGTCTTCCCGTCGGGCGAGACGCTCCAGGTCTTGGCCAGCAGCGGCTGGGCGTTCCATTTGGAATCCATCCGCGTCAGGCCCTGGTAGAGCACGCAGGCGACATTGCCGTCGGCATTGTTGCTGCCGACGTTGCGGCTCAAGGTGCCGGGATCCGCACCGATCGCCAGGACGAGCGTCCCACCCCGCTTCGGCGTTTGTGCCAAAGCGGGGCTGGAGATCATTGCGGCCATCCCAAGAGCGGCCGTCAGGCGCAGAACGAGACCCGTGCTTTCCATCATCTCGGCTCCCAGTTTATGGCGCGAGCGATAGCCTCGCTACGTCTGCGCCGTCGGACTCCCTATTTACTCACCCAGGCGTCGCGCCAAGTCATCAGGAATTGTTCGTCCTCGATGCCGTGGAGCTTCTTTGCCTGTGCGTTGAACGCGCTCTGCTCGTGCAGCGTGAAGACCGGCACGTCGTCGGCCAGGATGACCTGCACCTTCTTGTAGAATTCCCCCCGAGCCGCCTCGCCGATCGCTCTTTCGCCCTGGGTGAAGAGCTGGTCCACCTCCGGGTTGGAATAGCCCGACGCATTGCCGAAGGGCTGCTTGATCGAGGAGGTGATCCAGGCCCGCGCCATGCCGAGTGCTGGATCCGCGAAGCTCGTATAGGCGTTGGTGCTGACCTCGGCCTCCATGTCGGTGTACTGCTTCTTGGTGGCGGCGGTGCGGTCGACCTGCTCGATGGTGAGATCGACGCCGACATTGCGCCACATGCTCTTCAAGGCCTGGGCCACGGTGGGGCCGGCCGCGTCGTCCGAAGCGACCAGGAGGTTGAGCTTGAAGCGGATGCCGTCGGCGCCCCGCTTATGGCCCGTCTCCTCCAGCATGGCATTCGCCTTCGCCGGATCGAAGGGATACATCTTGCGATAGTCGATGTCGGGATTGGCCGCCCATTCGAGCTTGTTGGTGAAGGGCATGGTCCCAACGCCGCCGATATCGAGGTAGGCTGTGTGAAGCAGGAGCTCGCGGTCGGTCGCCATGTAGAGCGCCTTCCGGACCCGCTTATCGTCCAGCGGCTTCTTGGTCATGTTCAGGAAGAGGAAATCCACTGTCGGTGGCGAGGGCGAAGGAGGCAGGCCGATGGTCGGCGAATCCTTGAGCGGCGCATAGCCGGTCAGCGGCAGGAAGAAGGAGGGCACAAAATCCACCTCCCCTGCCTGAAGCGCCTGGATGCGGGCCGAAGGCTGGGTAATGACCTTGATCACCACCTCGTCGAGATAGGGTTTGCCGGGCTCCCAATAGGTGGGGTTCTTGGTCAGCCGCAGGTAGTCCCCATGCTTCCATTCCTTCAGCAGGAAGGGACCCAGGCCCACCGGGCTTGTGGTAGTCGCCGGGTTCTGAAGCGGGTTGGTGCCTTCGTAGACATGCTTCGGCAGCACGCCGCCGCCCTGTTGGCAGGCGAGCGATATGAGGAAGGGGCCATAGGGCTCCTTGAGATGGAAGATCACCTTATCGGGCGCGGGCGCCTCGATGCTGTCGATCATCCGACCCGCGCCGGCGAAGACCGAGCTGTATTTCTTGCTCACTTCCTCGATGGAATATTTGACGTCGGCCGAGGTCATCGGCTTGCCGTCCTGCCAATTGGCCTTGTTTATCTCGAAGCTATAGGTCTTGCCGTCCGGTGAAACCGACCAGGTCTTGGCGAGGAGCGGTTGCGGCTTGTATTTGGCGTCCATCCGCATCAGGCCCTGATAGATGACGCAAGCCACATGGCCGTCGGCATTATTGCTGCCGATGTTGCGGTTGAGCGTGCTCGGATCGGCGCCGATGGCCATCACCGCCGTCCCGCCGCGCGTCGGCGTGCCTTGCCCATAGGCTTGCGGCACCGTCGTCATGATCATCACGGCTGCTGCGAAACAGCCCAGTACTCCCCAGTCGCGCTTCATTACCTTCCCCCTTTTTGCGGTGCCACTTCGGTGGACCGCGATTAGCTGGCTTTCAGCCCTTGGCGTGCCTGACGGCGACGCATTTTTCCCGATACGAAGACGGCCGCGTTTTCAGGCGCGGCCGTCGATAGTCTCGCGTTAGGCGGAGGCTTATGCCCCGGCCATGATGCGTTGAGTCTCCTTGGCGAACATATCCGCGTTGTCGCCCCAATATTGCGGATCGTACCAGAGGAAGCCATCCATGGTGCCCGTCTTGTCGTAACCCGGGATGGCCTGGACTTCCGGCGGGAAGGCGATCTTGGTCGGGTCGAGCAGGGGCAGATTGCCCGAGGCGACCGACCAATTCATCATGACTTCCGGGCTGAAGAGGATGCTGGCGAGTTCGTAGAAAGCATCCATCGGACTGCCCTTCAGCGCGACGATGCCGCCAGGCGTCACATAGAGGCTCTGCGGATCGCGGTAATGCGCCAGCGGCAGGCCATTCTTCCGCATGTTGTAGAAGGGCACGTACCAGGCATCGCCCAGGAAGGCATCGCCCTCGGTCCAGAGCTTGATCTGCTCGGCGCTGGTCGACCAATATTTGAGCGCATTGCCCTTGGCTTGGCGCATCACGTCCCAGACCGCCTTCAGATCCTTGATATTGTTGGGATCCTGATCGGTCTGCAGAGCCGCCATCCAGACGCGGCTGGTGTAGTTGCGGTCGCCGACGATGCCTTCCTTGTATTTGGGGTCGAGCAGGATCTTGAAGCCCTTGGCTTCGACTTCCGCCTTGTCGATCTTCCTCGTGTTGTAGGCCATCGTGGCGCCGGACAAGCTCCAGGGGATCGAGGTCATCTTGCCGCCGCCGACCGTATCGCGATGCAGCGACACGAACTTGGCAACCAGATTGCTGATCTGCGGCACCTTCGTCTCGTCGATCTCGACGCCGATGCCGAGCTTGCGGACGCCCCAGATGGTCGTGAGGTTCGAGGACCAGAAGAAATTATAAATGCCCAAACCTTCGGCCCGGACCTTGGCGACGACTTCGTCGGGTGAGCCGTAGGAGCCTTCCGCGACCTTGATGCCGGTCTTCGCCGTGAAGGGATCGAAGGCGAATTTCCGGAAGGCTTGGCCCGAGAAACCGCCAAAGCTGTCGAAGCGGATCTGATCCGTGGCCGCCTGAGCCGCGCGGGACAGAACCGACGAACTCGTCGTCACCGCGCCCGCCGCCATGGCCATGAGCCCGATGCTGGACAGGAATGTCCGCCGGTCGATGTCCCCGTTGCCAAAACGCTCGCGAAGCCCCTCGTATTGCTTCGTAATATCCTGCTTACGCCCCATTCTTGCCTCCGTTTGTTCCTACTGCGCCGCCTCGACGGGCTGGCGTTTCGCCTTTTGCGGATAGATCGCCCGATAGACGGACGTATGATATTCGCCGCTTTGGAAGGGCGTGAAGTCGGCATTGATCTCGCCGACCAAGGGCTTCACCTCGGTATGGTAATTCGGATTAACGAAAAGTGGGATCGAATAACGATCCGTTCCGTAGGTGTTGATAACCCGGTGAGCGGTGGACGAGAAACGGCCGTTCGACCAGATCTGCATCATGTCGCCGATGTTGAGCGCGTAGGTGCCCTCCATCGGCGGCATGGCGACCCATTCGCCGCTTTTGTTCATGAGTTCGAGCCCGCCGACATTGTCCTGCCAGAGGATGGTGAAGCCGCCGGAATCCGAATGACCCTTCACCCCGATGTCGAGATCGTTCTCCGGGGCCTGCTGAAGCGGGTAGTGGTTGAGCTTCAGCATGAACAGCGGGTCGTCGAACATCTTTTCGAAGAAATCGCGCTTGAGGCCCAGCGCCAGCGCGAAGGCCGGCAGCATCTGCTGCGCGAATTTGGCGGTCGCGTCGAAATAGTCGAACATCGCCTTCTTGAGGCCGGGCACTTGGCTCGGCCATTGATTGGGCCCGTTCAGGGGATGATCGGCTTGCTGCCGATCGTCGAACATGATGAAGGCTTCCTGGAGGTTCGTGCCCTTGGTCTGCTCGCCGCCGTATTTGATCGGCAGATAGCCGCGGAACTGCGGCGAGTTTTCGACCGCCACTTCCATGCGCTGCTCGACGGGCAGCTTGAAGAAGCGCTCGGTCTCGACCATGAGGTTGTCGAGAAGCGCCTTGGGCACGCCGTGATTCTTGACATACATGAAGCCGACTTCGCCGCAGGCCTTGGCGATGGCTGCTGCGGTAGCGGCTTCGCCCGACCGGTCGCCGGTCACGAAGGGGCTTACGTCGACGACGGGAACTTCGGAAAAATCGAGACGCCGTGAGGGCGGCAAGGCCATGACTTGCTCCAGTTAAAGGCAATAAGCGATTACGGTAATGCACTCTATTGGCGCGGACAATGCGATTTGAATACAATGTGGGAACGCGCGACCAACGGCCGGGTCCAACCGGGCGAAAGAGCGCGCCGCAATTCTTGATTTGTCGCAGCGGCTGAATCATGGCACATGTCGGGCCAATCGGTCCGGCGTTAAAAGCCGACCGGCAATCTACAGGGCAGGCGAGAGGTTCGTTCCTATATGGCAATCGCGCGTCAACAGGTCGTCCCCGCGTTTCTTGTGTCACCCGCGGTTCTTTCGAGCTGCCTGTTCGTTCTTCTGCCGGTTGTCTGCATCGGCGCCTATTCCTTCTGGGGCCACATGGTGGCGGGCGCGGTCGATCGGACGCTGACGCTCGAGAACTGGCGGGAACTGGTCAAGGACCCGTTTTACGGGACGATCCTTCTCCGAACGGTGAGGCTGGCGGCAGTCACCACGGTGCTCGCGGTGCTGATCGGCTACGGGCCCGCCTATTACCTCTCGACGATCCCGGCGAAGAAGCGCGGAGCCCTGGTGCTCCTGCTCTTCGTGCCGTCCTGGATCAGCTATATCGTCCGCACCATGTCCTGGATTCAGATCCTGGGCCGCAATGGCTTGGTGAATACAGCGCTTCAAGGACTGGGCATCACCAACGAGCCGATAAAGCTCCTCTATAACGATTTTGCGATCTATGTCGGCATCCTCCAATATGTGCTGCCGATCATGATCCTGAACATCTATCTGGGGCTGACGTCGGTCGATCGGAATGTTGTGGATGCGGCCCGCACGCTGGGCGCCAATGGCATCCAGGCCTTCTTCCGCGTGACGGTTCCGATCTCGATGGGCGGGCTTTCGGCCGGCTGTCTCATCTGCTTCATCTGGACGCTCGGGTCCTTCGTGACGCCGATGCTCCTGGGCGGGCCCGGGACGACCTATTACGCGACCTTGGTCTATGAAAACATCCTTACCCAGCAGGATTGGCCTTTCGGTTCCACCCTGGCGCTGCTGTCGGTCTTGTTCCTCACGGTAAGCCTGGCGGTCTACGGCCGGTTGATGGGTCTATCGCATATGTTCAGGGAGACCCGCTGATGCCGAGCGGCCCGTGGCTTACCCGTTTCCTCAAGGGAATGACCTTCCTGGTCTATTTCTACCTGCTGGCGCCGGTTCTGGTCGTCATCGCGCTGGCGTTCAACCCGCGCGATCTCGGGGACTTCCCCTTCACGGAAGTCTCGCTCAAGTGGTTCTACATGCTGGCCAACGACCAGGCCATTCTGGCTTCCGTCCGGATCTCCTTCACCCTGGGACTGGTCTCGGCCGCCATCACCACGACGCTGGGGACGGCGGCGGCCTATGCGCTGGCCCGCTATCGGGTGCCGGGCAAGGACTTCGTCCAGCTCGTGCTGCTGATCCCCATGCTGGTGCCCCATCTGATCCTGGGTGTCGGGCTCCTGCTGGCCTGGCGGCTGATGGGGCTGCCGAAAACCTTTGCGCTGCTGGTGGTCGGTCATGTGGCGGTGACCATGCCGCTCGTCATCATCATGACCCGGCATCGGCTGCAGTCGATCTCGCGCTCCTATGAGGAGGCGGCCCGCACATTGGGCGCCAACGGGCTTCAGACTTTCGCGGCGATCACCCTGCCGCTCGCCGCGCCGGCCATCGTGGTGGCCTTCCTTTTCGCCTTCATGTCGTCCTTCGACGAGCTGACGGCGACGCTCTTCTGGCGTCCGGCGAATGTCGAGACCGTGCCGACGCAGATCATGGCCATGCTGCAGTTCCAGATCGATCATCGCATCAATGCGCTGGCGACGGTGCTGATCTGCTTCACGGTCGGCGTGCCGGTCCTGGCGACTCTGGCGGCGAAGGGTCTGACGACGACCCTGCCGAAGCTGCGCGCCAAGCGTTTGGCGGCGCGGCTGGCGGCCGATTCGAAAAGCGCCGACGGTGAGGTCGGGTCATTGGGTAAAGGGCGAGGGGTAGTCTGATGGCCGGAGCGGCGATCGAAATAAAGGGCGTCGAAAAGAAGTTCGGCGAGGTTGCGGCCGTGGCCGGTCTCGACCTGACGGTGGGCGAGGGCGATTTCGTGGCGCTGCTCGGGCCTTCAGGCTGCGGGAAGACCACGACGCTGCGGATGATCGCGGGGCTGGAGCATCCGACCGCGGGCGACATTCTGGTGAAAGGCCGTCGCGTCAACGACGTGCCGGTCCACAAGCGCAATTTCGGGATGGTCTTTCAGAATCTGGCGCTCTTCCCGCATAAGACGGTCTTCGACAACATCGCTTTCGGCTTGAAATACCGCAACGTCGCCAAGGCGGACGTGGTGCGCCGGGTCAAGACGGCGCTCGACGTGGTGCGCCTTCCCCGGATGGAGGAGCGGCTTCCGGCCCAGCTTTCGGGCGGCCAGCAGCAGCGCGTGGCGGTCGCCCGCGCCATCGTGATCGAGCCTGACCTACTTCTCTTCGACGAGCCCTTGTCGGCGCTCGACGCAGGCTTGCGCGAGGAGATGCGTTTCGAGCTGAAGCGCATCCAGCGCAATCTTGGCATCACCACGGTCTTCGTGACCCACGACCAGGCCGAGGCCCTCTCCATGGCCGACAAGGTCGTCGTGATGCAGAACGGCAAGATGGAGCAGGAAGGCACGCCGGACGAGGTCTACAGCCGCCCGACGTCCGAATTCGTCGCCCGCTTCTTCGGCCAGGTGAACGAACTGACCGGCAAGGTCGTCGGCCGCCGCGACGGCATCGTCGATGTCGTGCTGGGCGACGGCGCCACGGTACAGGTCGCGCACGAAGGCCCGGTCGGAGACACGCTTCGCCTGCTTCTCCGGTCGGAGCGGGTAAGGGTGGGCAAGCCCGGTACCGCCGAGCCCGGCGCGTCAATCGTCAAGGGCGTCGTGACGAGTTCGGATTACCTCGGCCTGATGGTGCGCTATGTGGTCAATGCTGCGGGGATCGAACTTGCGGTCATGCAACCCAAACTAGGCCCCCTGCTCGCCACCGGCGAGCAGGTCGACCTTTCGATCCAGCCGTCAGCCTGGATGCTGCTAGGGTAGGATCTATCCCCGGACCTTGCCGGGGTCGATCAGCTTCCAGGGGCTCGGCATCGGCTCGCAGGGGACTTCGATCAGCGCCGGCACATCCGCCTTCAGTGCCTTCTGGACGGCGGCCTTGAGTTCAACGGGGCCGTTCGCCCGGATCCCCATCGCACCGAAGGATTCCGCGAATTTCATGAAGTCGGGATTCCGAAGTTCCGTCGCGATCACCCGGTTGCCGTAGTCCATCACTTGCGCCCGCTGGACGTTGCCATAGGCGCCGTCGTTGAAGAGCACGGTGATGGTGGCGAGATTGTGCTGCACGGCGGTCGCCATCTCGTTCGCGCCGAACATGAAGCCGCCGTCGCCGGTGAGCGAGACGACCGGTCGGTCGGGCCTTGCCGCCTTGACACCCAGCGCGGCGCAGAAGCCCCAGCCGAGTGTCCCCTGATAGCCGCTTGAGATGAAGCTGCGCGGCTCATAGACGGGCCAGAGGGCGCGGCTCGCATAGGCGACCTGGGTCAATTCGTCCACCACCACGCCGTTTTCCGGAAGCGCCTCGCGCAGGGCCTGGAGCAGGCCTTGCTGCGGCTGGACTTCCTGCCACTGGCGCGCCACCCGAGCCTTCACTTCACGCATCTCGTCGTCCCGAGAGGGGCGTTTCCCGCCTGTCCTCTCCAAGGCGTCGGAAATCTTGGACAACACCTGTGCCGCGCGCCCGACGATTCCGAGATGCGGCTTCGGCGAGCGCTCGAATTCGGCCGGGTCGATATCGACCTGGATGACCTTCATGTTTTCGTCGGTGCCCCAGACCATCTGCCGCGCTTGCGAACGGGTTCCGACCGCCAGGATCACATCGGCGCTTTTCCAGAAATGGTTTCCCGCGGTCAGCGTATGGCTCAAGGGATGCCGATCGTCCAGCACGCCACGCCCCATGCGATAGGCGATGACCGGCGCCTGCAGCCGCTCGGCCAGAGCACGCACTTCGGCGCTGGCGTCCTGCGACCCACCGCCGACACAGATAATCGGGTTGCGCGCGTCGCCCAGGAGCTTGGCGGCCTTGGCGATGGCGTCCTCGTCAAGGGGCGCATCGGGGATCAGGGCTAGCGGCTCGGCATGGGAGACCGGCGATTTGCCGAAGAGGATATCCGGGGGGATCTCGAGGCCGACGGGCCGCCAGCGTCCGGAGAGCATCTGCCGGAAAGCCTCGGCGGTCTTGGAGGCCCCATCCTGCGGCTCCGAGACCCGATCCGCCCATTTGGTCAGCGTCTTGAGGAGGTCGAGCTGGTGCGGGATCTCGTGCAGCACGCCGATGCCTTTGTCGATCATCTTCGAGGCGATTTGCCCGGTGAGGCAGACCACCGGGGCGTTGGTGCTATAGGCCGTGGCGAGCGCCGCGAAGGTGTTGAGCAGCCCCGGCCCCGGCACTACGCTGTAGACGGCGGGCTTGCCGGTGGAGAGGGCCGCGCCCAGCGCCATATAGGCGGCAGCCTGCTCGTGCCGCGTATGGATCGGCCGGATCCGATTCCCGGCATCGAAGAGCGCGTTGAAGAAGGCGTCGTTCTGCACGCCGGGAAGGCAGAAGATCCGGTCGACCCCATGGGCGGTCAGCGTGCCGACGATGGCGTCGGCGCAGGTCGGGCTGTGGTCGGTGCTGGTCGCCATGAGATCCGTCCTTTGGTTTATTGTTTACAAAACCGGCGCCGTATCATGCCCGCCCCCAAGCGGGATGGGAATGGCTATTCTTGAGCGCCGGCATGCCGTTAGTATCGATGACCGTGTCGTCCAGGAGAAGCGCCGATGCCGAAAAATATCGCCCTGGTCCTCGCCGGTCTCTTGTCGGTCTTGCCTGTGGCGGCTCGGGCTGAGACGCCACATCGGGGCGGAACGGCGATCCTCGTGTTGCCGCAAGAGCCGCCTGTGGTCAATCCCAATGTGACCCAGGGACTGCCGGACAAGATCATCGGCTGCATCTTCTATGAGGGGATGGTGAGCATAACGCCGGAAGGCGAGGTGATCCCGAGGCTCGCCAAATCCTGGACGATCACACCGGACGGCAAGACCTATAGCTTCGAGCTGGGCAAGGCCGAATTTCACGACGGCAAGCCCGTCACCTCCGAAGACGTCAAATACACGCTCCTGGAGGTCAGCGCGAAATACTCGCCCAGTTTCACCGCGGCCGGCCGGGATATCGACCACATCGACACCCCCGCGGCGGACAAGGTGGTCATCAGCTTGAAGGAGCCCTTCGGTCCCTTCCTCCAGTCGCTGGCTTGCGAGCAGGGTGCTGCGGTGATGCCGTCCCATCTCTTTCGGGGAACGAACCCGTTGCAGAACCCGGCGACAACCCAGGCTCCGGTCGGGACCGGACCTTTCAAATTCGTGGAATGGAAGCGCGGCGACCATATCCGTCTCGTCAAATACGATAAATATCACCGCGAGGGCCGGCCCTATCTCAACGGGCTCATCGCGAAGATCATCACGGATTCCGGCGCGCGGATGCAGGCGCTGGCCGCCGGCGAGGTCGATATCGTGCCGGAGTTCGAACCGTCCAACCGGGCGATGGTGGCCGCCAACCCGAAACTCCAGGTGGTGCAGTCGGACGTGGCGCCGCTCTTCAACTCGATCTTCATGAACATCACGCGCAAGCCCCTGGACGATAAGCGCGTGCGCAAGGCGCTCTTCATGGCGACCGACCGGGACTATCTCGTCAAGAACGCCTTTTCGGGCGTCGGCAATGTCGGGACCATGCCCTTCACCAAGGATATCGCCTGGGCGGCCAATCCCGATATCGACTACAGCAAAATGTATCCCTATGACCCCGTAAAGGCCGGGGCAGCGCTGGACGAGGCGGGTTTCAAGCGGGGGGTGGATGGCAAGCGCATGACCCTTCATCTCGCCATCTTCAGCAACGAGCACCAGGAATTCCTGCCCGTCTCCGTCGCCTTGAAAAGCATGTGGCAGGCGGCGGGGATCGAGACGGTGATCGACGCGATGGAAAGCGGGACCCTGGTGAAGAAGGTCTATGTCGACCGCGATTTCGACACCTTCCTGATGTCTTATACGAGCCTCGGCGATCCGGCGCTGGGCATCCAGCGGGCCTTCATCAGCGGGACGCTCAACAAGCCTTATGGCAATCCCACCGGCTATTCCAACCCCACGGTGGACGCGCTTTTCCAGAAGGGCGAGCATGCGACCGATGTCCAGGAGCGTGGGAAATACTACCGCGAGGCCCAGACCATTCTGGCCGAGGACCTGCCCTCCCTGACGATCCGCGATTACCGGGCGATCGACGGAGCGACGAAGCGGCTTCACGATCTCTGGGGCAAGGTCCAGAGCGGATCGGAAGATTGGGCGGAGGCCTGGCTGGAGCCTTGATCAGGAAGCCTTGATCTTGCCCCTGCCGCTCAATTCTTCGCCGGCGCGCGGGTCCATCGACTTGAAGAAGTAGAGCCCCGCGAGGGTGCAGAAACAGAGGGCGACGAAGGCCGGGCGCACGTCCTCGGCGGACACCGTTTCGCCGCCGCGCCAGATCAGGCTCAGATGGACGATCGAGGCGGTGAGCCCGACCCCGATGCTCTGCGCCAGCTGCTGCCCCATGCTGGCGAGGCTGGTGGCGCGGCTCATCATCGGCGTGGGAATGTCGGCATAGGTCAATGACGCCAGGCTGGTGAACTGAAGCGACCGGAAGAACCCGCCGACCAGCAGCACCAGCATGATCGCCCAATAGGGCGTCGTTTCGGTAATGAGCGCATAGACGATGAAGAAGAGCGAGATGATCACCGTATCGTAGACCAGCACGGCCCGGAAGCCGAAGCGCCGGATGATCGGACCCACGGAAAATTTCATGCACATGGCGCCGGCCGCGCTGCTGAAGGTCAGCAGCCCTGAGACGAAGGCGGAATAACCGAACCCGAGTTGCAGCATCATCGCGAGCAGGAAGGGCAGGCTGCCTTGCCCGAAGCGGCAGAGGTTCCCCCCGAAGACGGCGGCGAAAAAGGTTTTGTGCTGGAACAGGCGGAAATCGATGATCGGCTGGGCCACCCGCTTGGCGTGGAACCAATAGAGCGTCATGGCGATGCTGCCACCCGCGAGAAGTCCCAGCACGGCCGTGAGCGGGATCATGCCCCGCCCCATGGTCTCGAAACCGAAGACGAGGCCGGCAAGCCCGATGCCGGTCAGCATGAAGCCGATGAGATCCGGCCGTCCCGCGTCGTGTTCGCGGACCTCTTCCATGAAGAGGGTTACCAGCAGGATGCCGATGAGCCCGATGGGCGCGTTCATGAAGAAGATCCAGCGCCAGGACCCATAGGTCACGATATATCCGCCGATGGGCGGTCCCAGCACCGGCGCGATGATCGCGGGCGTGGTGAGATAGACCATGGCCCGCACCAGTTCCGACTTCGGCACGGTCTTCAGGATCACGAGCCGGCCGACCGGCACCATCATCGCGCCGCCCATCCCCTGGAGGATTCGGCCCGCCACAAGGGTTGCCAGGGAATCGGCGAAACCGCAGAGGATCGAGCTCAGGGTGAAAACCGCGATGGCGATGCGGAAAATGTTCCGCGCGCCGTATTTGTCGGCCACCCAGCCGCTGATCGGGATGAAGATCGCGACCGACAACAGATAGGAGGTGATGGCAAGGTCGAGCGTCACCGCATCCGCCCCGATGGATTGGGAGATCGCGGGCAGCGCGTTGGCGATCACCGTCGAATCGAGCTGCTGCATGAAGAGCGCCGAGCCGACGATAAAAGGGATGAGCGTTTTCGGGACGGCGCGCAGGCTGCGACTTTCCAGCGGAAGAGCGAGGACCAGTTTTGTACGTGTGAGTTTTATACGGGGAAGAAAGGGGCCGCGTCCCCGCGACTTATTTGCTCTTTCTCGGCCGTTCCAGGAAGGCGCGCACCCGTTCCTTGTGCTCGGGGCTGTCGCGCAGCACGGACATATGGGACGAGACGAGGTCGAGATGGGCGTGAAGCGAGGTGGTCATTCCCTGGTAGACCGCCCGCTTGAACATCCTGACTGCGGCGGTCGGCTGGCTCGCGATCTTGGTAGCGAGTTCCCGCGCCGCCGGCATAAGGTCTTCGTCCGGGACTATCCGGGTCACGAGGCCCATGGCCTTGGCCTCTTCCGCGCCGACCACGCGGCCCGTCCAGAAAAGCTCCAGCGCCTGATCGATGCCGATAAGCCGGGGCAGGTACCATGCCCCGCCGTCGCCCGAGATGAAGCCCATGTTGATATAGCTTTCGGCCACGGTTGCCGATTGCGCCATGTAACGGATGTCGCACATCAGCGCCATGTCGAGGCCGGCGCCGCGCGCCGCGCCGTTGATCGCTGCGATCACCGGCTTGTCGAGCCGCTCCATGGCGAAGGCGACCCGGTGGACATAGCGGTAGAGATAGTCCTTGCGCTGGAGCGCATCCTCTTCGGTGCGCTTGGCCATGTTGCCGACATCACCGCCGGAGCAGAAGGCCTTGCCGGCGCCTGTGACGATGATGGCCCGAACATTCGGGTCCTCCCCGGCGCGGTCGAGCGCCTCGGCCCATTGGATCACCATTTCCTGGGTGAAGGCGTTGTATTTGGCGGGCCGGTTGAGCGTGAGGGTGGCGACCCCATTCGCATCGGTCTCGAAGAGGATCAAGGGTTCAGCGGTCACGCCGTCGGTACTCATGCCGTCTCCATGTGCTTCATGCGGGAGACGGCATCCTATACCTCTTCGGATGGCGGGCGATCAGTCTTCGAATTGCGCGTTGCGCCACTTGAGCGCCGCGCCGAAGCCCTTCTCCTTGGTCATTTCCTGCATTTTCGTGCGCATCTCGGTCCGCGCGGCATAGAGCGGGGCCAGCGTGTCGAGACAGGCCTGCATGGCGTTGCGGAAGCCTGCCGCATTGGCGCCCCGATTGATCGCGAGCTTCGTCTGGGCGAGAGCTTCGGGCGCGATCAGCGCGAGGCGATGAGCGAAGGCGAGGGTCTTGTCCTTGAGTTCCGCCGTCGGCACGACCCGATTGATCATGCCGAGGTCCAGGGCTTCCTGGGCGGAAACCATGTCGCCCATATAAAGCAGCTCGCGCGCTTTCTTGTAGCCGATGAGCCAGGGCAGGATGAGCCCCGGTCCCGCCGAGGACAGTCGGGTCTCCGGCTCGCCGAACTTCGCATTGTCGGCGGCGATGGTCATGTCGCAGAACAGCGTCAGCTCGCAGCCGCCGCCCAGGGCATAACCCTGGACCGAGGCGACCACGGGCTTGCGCATGAACCAAGGCGTCATCTCGAAGTCGAGGCACATCTTCAAGTAGGGATGCCACTTCAAGGGATCGTAGCGCCAATCGTCCTTATTGGCGCCGCCTCCGCCCAGGTCGAAGCCGGCACAGAAGCTGCGCCCCTCGGCGCGCAAAACGACGACACTGGTGGTCGCGTCCTCGTCCGCGCGGGCGAGGGTGGCGGTCAGCGCTTCGCGTAGCTCGGGGCTGATCGCGTTGAGCTTGTCCGGCCGGTTCAAGGTGACGAGACCGACCTTTCCGTCGGTCTCGTAGAGGACGACCTCGCTCACGTCAGCTCGCGAGCCACTGGGTCCAACGCTCCTTGAGCGCCGGCAGGCGAGGCCCAAGCCAGTCGTAATCCGGCAGGAAGCCGACCTTCCAATGTTCGGGCAGCGTCGGCATGGCTTGCTTGAGTTCGGGCTTCACGAATTCCAGCGCCCGGGTGTCCTGGGGGCCGTAGAGCGTGCGGTTGCCCATCTCGCCGAGTTGCTTCGGTTCCACGGCGAAGGCGGCGAAGCGCCAGGCATCCTTTGCGCGCGGCGTGCCCTTGGCCACATACCAGAAGGTGGTGTGATCCTCGGCACCCTCCCAGACCATCTCGATCGGCACGCCCTGGTCGATCAGTTCCTGAGCGCGGGCGTTCCAGAGCGGGGTCATGATGACCTCGCTGTCCTTGATCAACTGCTGGGACTGGCTACCCTGGTTCCACCACACCTTGATATGAGGCTTGATCTCGTCGAGCTTCTTGAAGGCACGGTCGAGGTCCAGCGGGAAGAGCTTGTCCATCGGCACGCCGTCCGCGAGCAGCGCGAATTCCAGCGAGGTCCAGGAACGGTCGAACATGCCGCGCGGTCCGGGGAATTTCTTCACATCCCAGAAATCGGCCCAGGTGCGGGGGCCGCCATTGGGGAACTTGTCCTTGCGGTAGCAAAGATTGGTTGACAGCACGATGGAGCCGATCGCCACATCGTGCAGGATCATATGCGGCGGGATCTTGCTGCGGTCGACGACGGTCCAGTCGATGGGCTCCAGAAGCCCTTCTTCCCGCGCTTGGTAGATTTCGCCAGGGTTCATGGTCGAGATGTCGAAGTCATAGACCTTGGCTTGCACCTCAGCCTTGAGCTTCGCATAGGACCAGGGCGTCACGGTCTTTACGGCGATCCCGGTCGCCGCGGTGAAGGGCTTGATATAGGCCGCTTCCTCGGCGGCCGTGTAGACACCGCCATAGGTCTGGAGATAGACGGTCTTTTCCTGGGCCATTGCCGCATTCAGCACGGCAGGCGCCGCCATCGCGCCGGTCAGCGCGGCCGCGCCCTTCAGCACACTGCGCCGGGTTGGGCGCTTGTTGATCTGGTCCATGAGGTCCCCCCTTCCTACAATCCGATTGTTTCTGCTTGTATCCTAGTCGAATTGAGAAATCTGTCTAATTTTTTGAGGGTGCCGATGGAGGCTCTATCGGATATAGAGCCTGCGAGGAGGAATTGGCGATCGAAGCTCTGATGGATCCGGCAAAGGCCGCAAGGCGAGAGCAGCGTGTCGAGCGCCGGCGCGGGGCGATCCTGAAAGCCGCCAAGGCCGCTTTCGTGGCCAAACCCTATAGCGAGGTCACGGTCGAGGGGATCGCCGACATGGCGGGCCTGTCGAAAGCGGCCGTCTATCTCTATTTCCGCACCAAGGCGGAAATCTATGAGGGCGTCCTGCTGACCGACCTCCAGGTCCTGGTCGACGCCTTGCGGGCCGCCTATGACAAGACCCGCAGCGTGCAGGACAATCTTCTGCTGCTGGGCGAGGAATACCTGCGGTATTTCCGCGAGAATTCAGAATATTACAAAACCCTGTCCTTCTTCTATTACCCGGGTCGCGGCACCAAACTGCCCCCCGATGTGGCGCAGAGGGTCGAGGATATCTTCGCCTCGGCCATGGGGGTGGTGGAGGAATGCATCCGGGACGCGATAGAACGAGGCGAGATCGGTTCGCGGGACAGCGGGGAAACGGCGGCTACCTTGTGGAGCATGTGGCTGGGGGCGACCTATCTCTCGATTTCGGATCCCAATTGGCGTTACGGGGCATCGCTCGACCGGATCGTCAGGACCGGCATTCTGACCTTCGTCCATGGGTTGGGCGGACAGGCGGCTCGATGAGCGAATTGCGCCTCAACGTCACCCTTGCCGACCGTTCCGTGGAAGTGCTCTGGATCGCGCCCCGGACGGCGGGAGGGCCGACCTTGGTGCTGCTGCACGAGGGGTTGGGGTCAATCGGCCTCTGGCGCGATTTCCCGCAGGCGCTGGCGGAGCGAACCGGGCTCGCGGTATTGGCCTGGTCGCGCTACGGCTACGGCAAATCAGAGGTGCTGGACGGCCCTCGCCAGACCGACTACCTCCACCGGGAGGCGACCGAGGCTTTGCCTGAATTATTGGAAGCCTTCAATGTCGAGGATCCGATCCTAGTCGGCCACAGCGACGGCGCGACCATCGCGATTATCTATGCGGGCAGTGGGTTGGGAGAACCCCGCAGGCTTGTTTTGATGGCGCCGCATGTCTTCGTGGAGGAGTCGAACCTGGAGGGCATCCGCGGTATCGTCGAGACCTTCCGCAGCGGCGATCTCGGGAACCGGATGGCGGCCTATCACCACGATCCGGAGCGCACTTTTTTCGGCTGGGCCGATGTCTGGCTGTCGCCGGCTTTCCGCGATTGGAACATAGAGGATGGGCTTCCCCGCATCGGTGCGCCGACGCTGCTGATCCAGGGGCGGCAGGACGAATATGCCGGGATCGAGCAGATCGACGCGATCGAGAAGGGGATGACGGGAGCGCAAGTCACGCGCCTCCTTCTCGATGACTGCCGCCATTCTCCGCATTTCGATCAGCGGGAGAAGGTCCTGGCGGCAATATCGGATTTTATCGCAAGTACTTAAATGCCCGGCCGCGTTATATTGAACGCTCCATCCTCGAGAGGGCCTAGCCGGTGGTGACGACTGCGAGCGAGACGCGGAGCATTCCCGATGTCGTCCCGGAATCGTCTTTCGGGGTCTGGTTCCTGGGAACGGAAACCTGGTCCATCCATGTCTTGAAGCGGGCGATCGTCGATCTTGAGAGGCTGATAAAAGACCGCAAGCCTTCTTATCCTGTAATCGTCGATGTCGGCTGCGGTTGGGGGCAGTCGTTCAAATATCTGAGTGACAGATTTTCCCCGGAAAAGATGATCGGCATCGATACGGATGAAAAGCTGCTCGAAGCGTCAAATATATTAGCTTCCAAAAACAATATTTCAGTGGATCTCAGGAAAAGCAACGCGTCGTCGCTGCCGATTCCGAGTGGAACGGTCGACATGATATTCTGCCATCAGACGCTGCATCACCTCGTGGATCAGGAAGGCGCGCTTGGTGAATTCAATCGCGTCTTAAAACCTGGGGGCTTGCTGCTGCTTGCCGAATCCACCCGGAAATATATTCATTCCTGGGTTATTCGGCTGTTGTTCCGCCACGACATGGATGTGCAAAGATCCGCGGCCGAGTATCTGGCGATGCTGGACAAGGCCGGCTTCGAGGTCGATCCGGAAGCGATATCCTATCCCTACCTCTGGTGGAGCCGGGCGGACTTCGGCCTCCCGGAATGGCTGCTTGGAATAAAGCCGCCCCTTCAACGCGAAGAGACCCTGATCAACCTGGTCGCAAGTCGCCGATAGGACTGGATCAAGAACTCGGCGCAAGCGTGGCATTGGTCAATCGAACCTCTATGTCGCGCTCGAGATTGAGAATCCACATATTGTAATGGCTGTGGATTGTGCCATCGGCGCGTTCCTTCAGGCCAATCGTGGATTTATGCATGATGCGAAAATTCTTCTGATCGAAGTAAATATCGACGGTCGCCGAGTATTTCGGCTCGGTTTCGGTCGCGATCAAATGTCCCGCCTCCCGGCGGTCGAATTTCCAACCGCGGGACTGTCCCGCTTCGATGATCAAGGCTTCGATTCTCGGTAGCGGGAAAGCCTGAGCGGCGCTGGGAATGGGATGATTGGTGACGTTGTAAATAGGTTGGCCACGACATCCGGCGACCATGAGCGCCAATAAGGCTATTGCGATGAACCGCATTTCATTCCCCTACCAATTTGCTTCTTGAGACCTCCGTTAGGTAGAAAATCAAGCATGAATTGGGATGCTCTGGGAAGCCCTCAATTCGACCGGACCTGCTCGCCAAAGCCCGTGTCGCTATGATGGCGCTCCCTAGCCTCGCGTCGCTCGTCCCGATCCCGCAACTTTTGAGTGAAGCTTGTCTCTTGGAGGATGAAAGAGGACGGGTCAGGATGCGCGTTACGCAAAGGGGGAGCTGCACGATGCTGGTCGCGGACGCCTTGGGTGAATTTGTGGCGGGGTTCGACGCTGCCCGTGTGACCCCGCAGCTCTGGAGAAAGCTCGAAGATCTTCTCATCGACGCGATTGGCGCGGCGGCGGCCGCTCAGCATCTTCCCGCCGTCGGAGCCGTTCGGGCGACCGCATCCGCGCTGTTCCGGGATGGGCCTTCCCTGGTCTGGTTCGACGGCAGGCATCTAAGCCCCGTCGCCTCGGCCTATGCCAATAGCGCCGCCGCTTCGGCGCTCGACGTGGACGACGGACATCGCGCCGCCATCGGCCATCCGGGCGCGCCCATCATCTCCTCGGTCCTGGCGGAAGCGGCCGAACGCGAGACCAGCCCGCAGCGTTTGGCGGCGGCGATCCTGCTCGGCTACGAGGTCGGGGTGCGCGCGGCCGCGGCACAAGCGGACCGGTTGCAAACGAGGCTCTATGCGACGGGCCGATGGGCTTCGCTCGGCGTCGCGACGGCGGTGGGCTATCTGCGCGGTTACGATGCCTCCCGCATCGCGCAGGCCTTGGCAATTGCCGCCGCCCATCGCCCCAGCCTCATACCGCAGGGCCATGGCCTGAAGGTCGGGCATGTGAAGGAGGGCATACCCTGGGCCACCGTCACCGGCTTTGCCGCCGCCGAGCTCGCGGGCAATGGCTTCCTCGGGTCGCCCGATCTCCTCGATCTTGCGCATCTTTTCGACCGTGGCGTCTTCCTCGACAATCTCGGCGAGGGCTTCCTGCTGGAGAGCACCTATATCAAGCCCTATTCCTGCTGCCGCTGGAATCACGCGGCGCTCGACGCGCTCCTGTCGCTCATGCGGGAGCAGGGCCTCGCGCCCGGCGATATCGAGGCGGTGGAAGTCGCGACTTTCGGTGCGGCGGTGCGTATGGACAACAAGCCGTCGCCCGCCACGGTGGAAGCTGCGCAATTCAGCATCCCCTTTTCCTTGGCCGCCGTGGCGATCGATGGGCCGGGCTCCATGCTGCCCATCGAGCCGTCGCTCCTCGGCCGTCCCGATGTCGTCGCCTTCGCCGAAAAGGTCAGCCTTCGTCTCGATCCGGTTTTCGAGGCCCGCTTTCCGGGCGAAACACCGGCCCATGTCACGCTGCGCACGACGAAAGGGACTTTCGGGCGGTTGGTGGAGCATCCGCGCGGCGAGCCGGCCAATCCGCTTTCCCGGGCCGAGATCGAGGCGAAGTTCCGCAAGCTGTCGGGGATCGTATGTAATGCACAGCGGCAGGACTGGATATTGACGGCTATCGGCGATCTCAGGCGGGCCGGAGCGGATTCTTTGCTGGCAGCCCTAAGTGGGGCCTCCCCCCTCGATTGACAGGCTCCGGCGCTTACGCCTAGGCTCACCCCAACGACAAGGGGTGGCTTGCGGCGTAATGAAGATCCTGCCTCAGGGAGCGATGAAGTCTCTGGAACGCGACGGCTATCTGCCGGGCGTGCCTGTCCTGTCGCCCGCGGAGGTCGGCCGCTACCGCGCCGCACTCGAGCGTTTCGAGGGAAATTATCCACAACACGTCAAGAAGCTGACCAGCGACAGCCACGCTTTCTGTCCCTGGGTGGTCGATATGGCGTCCTCGCCGGGCATGCTCGATTATTTCGGCGACCTCTATGGCCAGGATCTCCTGCTGCGCAACATGGCCTGGCGCATCAAGGCGAACGATGGGGAAACCTTTGCCGGCTGGCACCAGGATCACATCTACCTCGGCGAGATGAGCCCCCGGCTCATGCTGGGCATCCTGGCGCTGTCGGAATGCAATGCGGAGGCTGGCTGCCTCAAGGTCGTGCCGGGATCGCACAAGTGGGACGCGCTGCCCCATCAGGATTTCGAGGATCCGACCAGTCTGCTGGCGCGCGGGCAGCAGATCTCGACCGATTTCGATAAGTCCAATGTGGTCGATCTCGTCCTGCGTCCCGGCGAGATGGCGCTGATCGACACGCAGATCGTGCATGGCTCGGCGCCCAATCTGAGCGACGATCGCCGGCTCATGATCCTGGTCTCGATGCTGCCGACCCATGCGCATCGCACCGACGGCGGCCGCGAGACCGCGATGCTGATCCGGGGACAGGACACCTACGGTAATTTCGATCCGGTGCCGCGTCCCGAGGCGGAATGCACCGAGGAGGGTTTCCGCCATTGGAAGGGCGCCGCCTCCCTGCGCGGCAAGCAGATCTTCGCCGGCAGCGCCCTGCGCCCCGGCGAGGGTTACGGCGGTGAGCGGGCGAACCCATAGCGGAAGTATTTTACGAACCAAGGCCGTCCCGGGGATAACCGGCGGCGAAACAGGAGAGGGTTTGAGATGAGCGGAATGACTTTACCCCGCCTCGGGGCCGTGGCCGTGGGGGCCGTCGCGATGATCGGAATGATCGGGCCGGCCGATGCCCAGACGCCGAAAAAGGGCGGCAGCGCGATCGTGGTGCTGAACCAGGATCCGACGACGCTCAACCCGGATCTATCGACGAACGTGCCGGACCGTATCCTCGGCTGCGTCATCTTCCAGGGCCTGGTTGCGGCGGCCCCCGACTACAGCATCAAGCCCTTGCTGGCCAAGAGCTGGACGGTCTCCCCGGATGGCCTCACCTATACCTTCGACCTCAACAAGGCCGAATGGCACGACGGCAAGCCCTTCACCTCGGCGGATGTGAAATATTCGCTGATCGAGGTCAGCAGCAAGTTCTCCTCCGTCTTCTCCCGCGCCGGTGCGGCGATCGACCAGATCGAGACGCCCGCGCCGGACAAGGTCGTCATCAAGATGAAGCAGACCTTCGGTCCCTTTCTGCTCTCGCTGGCCTGCGAGCAGGGCGGCGCCATCCTGCCGAAGCATCTCTTCGAGGGTACCGTGCCCGCACAGAATCCGGCGTCCGGTGCGAAGGCTATCGGGACCGGCGCTTTCAAGCTCGCCGAATGGGTCCCGGGCGACCGCGTCCGGATCGTCCGTTTCGACAAGTATTTCGAGCCCGGCAAGCCCTATCTCGACGAGATTGTGGGCAAGGTGATCACGGTCCCCTCTTCTCGTGTGCAGGCGCTTCAATCCGGCGAGATCGACGCCCTGATGCGCATACCGCCCAATTACATCGATACGGTTAAGAAGGATTCGAAGTTGAAGGTCGAGGTGGCCGACGCTTCGCCGCTGATGACCTTCGCCTTCCTGAATACGACGCGGAAGCCGCTGGACGACAAGCGGGTCCGCAAGGCCCTCTTCATGGCGACCGACCGCGACTACCTGATGAAGAACGTCTTCTTCAATGTGGGCAAGCCGGGCGTCAATCCCTTCACCTCCGACATGGCCTGGGCATCGAACCCGGACATCGATTTCAACAAGATGTATCCCTTCGATATCGCCAAGGCGAATGCGCTGCTCGATGAAGCGGGCGTGAAGCGGGGCGCCGATGGCAAGCGCTTCTCGCTGAAGATCACGGTCTTCTCGAACAATTATCCCGAGTTCGTGCAGGCCGCTCAGGCGATGCGCAGCACCTGGGCGCAGATCGGCGTCGACGCCTCGACCGAAGCGCTCGAAGACGCAACCCTCATCAAGAAGGAATTCGTCGACCGGGACTTCGACGTGGGCATCCAGACCTATACGAGCTATTCCGATCCGGCGCTCGGCATCGCCCGCATGTATAACGCGGTATCGATCGGGCGGCCTTACGGCAATCCCTCGGGCTATTCCAATCCCCAGGTCGAGGATCTCCTGCAGAAGGGCGAGCGGTCGCCGGTCCCGGCGGAGCGCGGCAAGTTCTACAAGGAGGCGCAGACCATCCTCGCCGACGACGTGCCGCTCATCATGCTGCGTCAATATATCGACAACGACGCCGCTTCCGCGAAGCTCAAGGGCCTTTGGGGCGTAGCCCAGGGAACGGGCGTTTGGAGCGACGCCTGGATCGATAAGTAAAAGCTATCGGAACCCTCCCGGGGACGCCCCGGGAGGGTTCCGGGAGGACTATCGGTTTCTCGCGGCCGGGCCTGAAAGGCTAGCAGGGAGGAGGCGGGGTATGAATATCGGAGATTGGGCGACAGCACAGGTCAAGGCCCGCCCGCCCATCGCCATGCCGGAGGCTCCGGTTGAGAATGCCGCCGCCTGGCTCGGCCGGGATCTGCAGAAACGGACCGACTGGCAATACCGCCTCGACGGCAAGGAGCTGAAAGAGCTCGAAGCGGCGCTCGCGCATGTGAAGCGCGAAGGCCTTGCCATGGTCGAGGTCGGCAAGCGCGACTTCCCGCTCGGTAGCCTTTCCGGGACCCTGCGGGAGCTGCGGAAGGAAATCATCTCCGGCCGCGGCTTCGTGCTGCTGCGCGGCTTGCCCGTGGACGAGGTCGGGATGGAGGATGCGGCGATGCTCTATTGGGGCATCGGCATGCATCTGGGATATCCCGTCATGCAGAACGCCAAGGGACATCTCCTTGGCCATGTCACGGACCTCGGCGAAATTTCGCTTGAGGATCGCTCCGGCTCCAACCGGGGCGAACGCTTCATCCACACCGAGTTGCGCGGCTTCGCCAGCACCAGCGGCACGACCTATCACGTGGACCAATGCGACATCGTCGGGCTTTTCTGCCTCAGGCCCGCCAAGAGCGGCGGCGAGAGCCGGATCGTCAGCACCGTGTCGATCCATAACGAGATCATGCGCCGCCGCCCCGATCTTCTGAAGGCGCTTTACGAGCCCTGGTGGATCGAGCGCCGGAAGGAAATCCCGGCGGGCAAGCAGCCGTTCTTCCCCATGCCCCAGTTTCACTATCACAACGGCCGCATCTATGCCTGCTGGCGGCGCGGCAGGCTGGATATCGAGAAGCTGACCAACGAGTTGCCACCCCGGAGCCCCGCGCAGCTGGAGGCGCTAGCGCTCGGCGACGAGCTGATGAACGACCCCGATTTCCATCTTTGGATGGATTTCCAGAAGGGGGACGTCCAGCTTCTCAACAACTACGTCATCGCCCATCGCCGTTCGGCCTACGAGGATTTCCCCGAGATGGAGAAGCGGCGCTATCTCCTGCGGCTCTGGATGGTCACGCCTGACGCACCGCCGCTGCCGCATTGGTACTACGAGGAATTCGGGGCGGGACGTCGCGGGGGCATCTATGTCCCCGGTGTTCCGGAGGTCGCCAACCTGGAGCCATAACGATAGAAGCGGGGGAAGAGGCATGGCGGTAGGGATCGAGAGGCTTGCGGCCGTGGCGCTGGCCGGATTGCTGGCGGCCGCTCCCCTTGCCTCGGCGCAAAGCCAGACCCCGCAGCGAGGCGGCACGGTGCTCCTCACCCTCGGCGGCGATCCTCCGACGGTCAATCCCTCGATCACCACCGGGGTTCCGGACGGGATCGCGGGCTGCATCATGTATCAAGGCCTGACGCAGGAACTCTATACCGGGGAGGTCGAGCCGCTGCTGGCCAAATCCTGGACGATTTCGCCGGATGGGAAGACCTATAATTTCGATCTCGTCAAAGCGAATTGGCATGACGGCAAGCCTTTCACCTCCGCCGACGCGGCTTATTCGCTGGTCCAGGTCAGCGCCAAATACAGTCCGACCTTCTCAAACGCGGGCGCGCTGATCGACAAGGTCGAGACGCCCGCGCCCGACAAGCTGACCATCCATCTGAAGGAGCCCTATGGCCCCTTTCTTCTTTCTCTTGCCTGCCCGGTGGGCGGCGGGATCCTGCCGAAGCATATCTTCGAGGGCACGAATCCCCTTCAGAACCCGGCGACAATGGCGACGGCGACCCCGATCGGCACCGGCGCCTTCAAGTTTCAGGAATGGAAGCGCGGCGATCATCTGCGCTTCGTGCGGAACAGCGCGTATTGGGAGCCCGGCAAGCCCTATCTCGACGAGATCGTCGCGCGCATCATTCCCCAGCCCGCGGCGCGCACCCAGGCCCTGCTCGCCGGAGAGATCGATTTCATCAGCTTCTATTTCTTTCCGAGCAGCGACGAAAAGGTCGTTTCTGCCTCGCCTAAGCTGAAGATGGCGCGGTCGGCGACCCCGGCGGCGATCGACTATCTTTTCCTGAACATGCTGCGCAAGCCTGTCGACGACAAGAAGGTGCGGCAGGCGCTGCTGATGGCGACGGATCGCAATTATCTGGTCAAGACCGCCTGGCTGGGGCGCGGGTCGCCGGGAACGATGCCCTTCACCAATAAGATCGAATGGGCGGCGGATAAGTCGATCGACTACGACAAGATGTATCCCTTCGATCTCGCGAAGGCGAACGCGGCTCTCGATGCGGCGGGCTTTCCCCGGAAGGCCGAGGGGATCCGCTTCCAGGTCCACATGCCCTATGCCTCGGAAGAGGCCGATTATGTGCAAGTCGCCATCGCGCTCAAGAGCATGTGGGCGGCGGCGGGCGTCGAGGTACTGATCGAGCCGACCGAGCGCGCGACTTTCCTGAAGCGGATCTACACGGACCACGATTTCGACGTGACGCTGAACGGCTACGGCAGCTTCAACGAGCCGGCGCTCGGCATCGCGCGCGGCTTCGTCACCTCGGGGATCGGCAAGCCCTATGCCAATGTCTCTTCCTATTCCAACAAGGCCGTGGACGAACTCTTCCGCAAGGGAGAGAGCGTGACGAGCCCGGAGGAACGCGGTGTCTTCTATAAGCAGGCCCAGAAGATCCTGGCCGAGGATCTGCCGGTCTTCACCCTGCGGGAGAAGGCGCTCGACGATGCGCTGTCGACAAAGCTCCACGATTATCTGGTCGAAGCCCATTTCGGAAGCTGGCGGAACGCCTGGATCTCGCAGTAAAGTCAGCTCATGATCAATCTGCCAATTGACGCCTGAGCGCGCCGTGACTCACCCGATCAAGACCGCCAACGTCCACGTCGGCCGCCCCATCGAGCGACTGGAGGATATGTGGCTCCTGCGGGGGCGCGGCCGCTTCGTCGATGATCTCACCCTCGATAAGGTCCTGCGCGGGGCGATCCTGCGCAGTCCCGTTGCCCACGGCCGGATCCGGAGCATCGATGCCTCCGCCGCCCGGGCGATGCCGGGGGTCCATGCGGTCATCACGGCGGCAGAGATCGGCCGGCCCATGCCGCATATCCCGATCCGCCTCTTTCCCGACGACAGCTTGAAGCCCTACCTTCAGCCTGTGGTGGCCGATGGGACGGTGCGCTATGTGGGCGATCCGATGGCCTTCGTCGTCGCGGATACCGCCGCCATCGCGGAAGACGCCATCGATGCGATCGAATTCGATATCGAGCCTCTGCCCGTGCTCGCCAACCGGGAAGTGGCCGGCAGGGACGAGACCCTGCTCTTCGACGGCACCTCCACCAATACCGCGATCACCTATCGGGCGGAAATGGGGGACATCGAGGCGGCCTTCCGGGATGCGCCTTATGTGCGGCGCGAGCATTTCGCGGTGCACCGCCATTTCGCCTGTCCCCTGGAGCCGCGCGGTGTGTTGGCCGAGTGGAATGCCGAGACGGGCCGGATGCTCGTTCTCGGCGCCGCCAAGGTGCCTTTCCAGAATCGCAAGATCCTCTCCTCGCTCATGGATCTGCCGGAGAGCGCCATCGATATGATCGAGGGAGATACCGGGGGCGGATTCGGGGCGCGAGGGGAGTTCTATCCCGAAGATTTCCTCGTCCCTTTCGCCGCCCGCCTTTTGGGACGGCCGGTGCAATGGACCGAGGATCGCCGCGAGCATCTGATGGCGACCAACCATTCCCGCGAATGCGATTGCGATCTGGAGATCGCCTGCGAGCTGGATGGCACCATCCGGGGCTTGCGCGGCACGGCCTGGATCGACGGCGGCGGCTATATCCGGACCCATGCGGGCACCAACGCCTATAGCATCGCGCTGGCGCTCTCCGGCGCGTTCAAGATCCCGAATTCCCATGTCACCACCCATATGGTGCTGACCAACAAGACGCCGGTCGGCACCTTCCGCGGACCTGGGCGTTATGAATCCGATTTCTTCCGGGAGCGGCTCTTCGACATCGTCGCCCGCGACCTCGGGATCGATCGCGTGGAATTCCGTCGCCGCAATCTCGTGCCGAAATCGGCCATGCCCTATCCCTTCCCGATCGTGACGCCGCACGGCCAGGACGACCAGCTCGACAGCGGCGACTATCTGGAGCCCTTGGAGGCGGTCGCCAAGGAGATCGGCTGGGAGGAAAAGGCCGGGATCCAGGGCAAGCTCATCGATGGCCGCTATCACGGCATCGGCATCGGCTGCTTCGTGGAGGCGGGCGCTTCCGGCCCCAGCGAGAACGCCAAGCTGGTGTTGGAAAAGGACGGGCGGATCACGCTCTACGTCGGGTCTTCGGCGGTGGGGCAGGGCTTGGTGACTATCCTGACCCAGATCGCGGCGGATGCGCTCGAAGTGCCGATGGACCTCATCACCCTCATCCAGGGGTCGACGACCGGCGTGAAGTCGGGCTTCGGCTCCTTCGGATCGCGCTCCACCGTCATGGGGGGCACGGCGGTGCTGCTCACGGCGGAAGCCTTCCGCAAGGCAATCCGCGAGGCGGGTTCGGCGCGTCTGGGTTGCACGGCGGCCGAAACCGAAATCGTCGATGCAAAGGTGCTGGGGCCTGGCGGGCGATCCGTGTCCTTTGCCGAGCTTGGCGACGAAGGCATCGCGATCGAGGAAAGCTTCGTCAACTCGAAGCGCACCTGGGCCTATGGCACCGCGGCCGCCCATGTGGCGGTCGATCCGCAGACGGGTCATGTGGAGATCGTCGATTACATGGCGGTCGAGGATGTGGGCCGGATCGTCAATCCGCTCACGCTGAGGGGGCAGCTTATCGGCAGCATCGTCCAGGGTCTCGGCGGCGCGCTGCTGGAACATCTCGTCTATGACGACCAGGGCCAACTGCTGACCGGCACTTTCGCCGATTACCTGCTCCCCCTCGCCACGGATTTCCCGACGATCCGGGGGTATGAGACCGAACTCCATCCCTCGCCGCTTAACCCCATGGGCATCAAGGGGGGTGGCGAAGGCGGCATCATCTCGGTGGGTGGCGTCATCGCCAACGCCGTCGCCGCGGCGCTCGAATCTTTTGGGATCGAGCCCCTGGAATTGCCGATGTCGCCGCCGCGCGTCTGGCAGTTGATCGAAGACGCGCGCCTCAGGAAGAGCCAGCCGGCCGCCGCCGAATGAGCCTGAAGCCCGACGCGCTGCGGCGTCTCTTGGCGCCGCAATCCCTGGCGATCGTCGGTGCGAGCCCCACCCAGGCCTGGACCCGCCATATGGTGCCAAGTCTGAGGACGCTGGGCTATCGTGGCGAGATTTTCCTCGTCAATCCGCAATATCCCGAGATCGACGGGATGCCGTGTTATCCCTCGATCCCGACGCTGCCCCTTGTCCCCGATGCGGTTATTGTCGTGGTCCGCCGCGATCTGGCGATCAAGACGGTAGAAGACTGCGCCACTGCGGGTGTCGGCGGCGTCGCGGTGCTGACAGGCGGTTTCGCCGATGCGGGACCAGAGGGTCGGGAACTCGAGGAAAAGCTCGTCGAGCCCGCCCGCCGTGCTGGCATGGCGCTGATCGGTCCCAATTGCCAGGGCTTCATCAACACGCTCGCCCCCGCTGCCCTGTGGATGGACGAGATCTACGAGCCGATGAAGCCGGGTGGCGTCGCGGTCATCGCCCATAGCGGTTCGGTCAGCACCGGGATCACCAACCACCTGATCCGCCGCGGGACGCAGACCAATTATACGATCTCGCTCGGCAATGAGGCAGGGGTGACGGTCGCGGAGCTCATCGCGGCTTTCGCGGAGGACGATGGGGTCCGCGTCATCGCGGCCTATCTCGAAACCATCCGCGAGCCCCAGGCCTTCTTTGCCGCCTGTGACAAGGCTGCGGCGGCGGATAAGCCCGTCGTCGTGTTGAAAGCCGGCCGCAGCCCGGCCTCGGCTGCCGCTATTGCCGCCCATACCGGCGCTTTGGCGGGACCGGACCGGATGGTCGATGCGCTCTTGCGACGGCACAAGGTGACCCGAGTCCAATCGCTCGGCGAGTTGGTCGAGACTTGCATCGCCTTTTCGGGCCGCCGGTTGCAAGGCCCCCGGATCGGCGCTTTCTGCCCCTCCGGCGGGCAGATCGAATTGATGATCGATGCGGCGGCTTCGACGGGTCTCCAATTTCCAGACTTTAGCGACGTGACTGTGGAGAAGCTCTGCGCCCTGATGCCGCCTTATCGGGCGAAAGTCGCGCATAATCCCTTCGACACGGGCGGCATTGTCCTGGCCGATGCTGCCGGTGCGATGGCGACGGATCCGGGGCTCGACGGGCTGATGCTGATGCTCCAGACGAACCGTCATCCGACCGGCGTGGTGAAGCCCATGGAGACGATGATCGCCGCGGCGGAGCGTCTTCACGCGGCGGGGACGAAGCCGGTTGTCGTGCTCTCCGCCAACGACGATGTCGCGCCGGCGGTGGCCGAGCGGCTTGCTGCCCAGGGGATTGCCTTGGTTGGCGGGATTGAGACCGGGCTCAACGCGCTGGAGAATGTAGCCCGTTATGCGAAGCCAGTCCCGGGTCCGGGTCCGGTGCTAGCCCTCGACAAGACCGTCCTGGGCCTTATCGCTGCACTGACGGAGCCGCTTGCCGGCCAGGAGGCGCTCGATCTTCTCGCCGGCATCGGGCTGACGACAGTTCGATCCATAGAAGCGGCTACGGTGGAGGCCGCCGTGATGGCAGCAAAAAAGATCGGCTTCCCGGTCGTGGTCAAAACCGGCGCCAAGGACGTGCTGCACAAGTCGGACAGCGGTCAGGTTTTCCTGAACCTCAGCACCGAAGATGATGTTTGCCGGGCCGCTGGCGCGGTCAAGGCGCCGATCCTGGTCCAGACCTGCGTCACGGGCGGAATCGAGCTGATTCTCGGGCTGCAGAGCGATCCGGGGCTCGGCACCTGCATCGCCGTGGGACTTGGCGGCGTGCTGACCGAGCTAATGGACAAAGTCGTCCTGCGGCCGGTCCCGCTCCGCCAGGGCGAGGCGGCGGAAATGTTGGCGGAACTCCCCTTGGCGCGGCTGCTGGAGGGTTATCGTGGCAGCGCGCCTGTGGATCGGGCGTCGCTGATCGATGCCATCGAACGCGTGGCGGCCCTGGGCGCCGCCACCGGGCTTCAGTCCTTGGACCTCAACCCGGTGATTGCGACGGCTAAGGGCGCTATCGCGGTGGACGCGCTCCTGGTGCCGCTCAGTTCTTGAGCCAGGCGTCCGTCCAGGAGGGCAGATAGGCGTCGTTGTCGAGCCCTTGGATATTGCTCGAATAGACGTCATAGGCCAGGAACTCGCGCAGCGTGAACACCGGTAGATCGTCGGCCAGGATCTTCTGCGCCTGACGATAGATCTTGCCGCGTTCCTCCTCGCTGGTGCCCTTCTCGGCTTCGGCGAAGAGCCTGTCGACCTCGGGGTTCGAATAGCCCGATGCGTTGCTGTAAGCCTTGCCGATCGCCGAGGTCAGGAAGATGCGGCCGAGGCCCAGCGCCGGATCGCCATAGCTTGTATAGCTGTTGATATGCGTGTCGAAGTCGCTGTCGATAAAGGCGCGCTTCTCGGTGATGGCGCGATCGAAGGCGTCGACCACCACATCGACGCCCACGTTGCGCCACATGGACTTGATCGCTACCGCGACCCGCTCGAAGTCGGTCTCGTCGGCGGGGAAGAGGATATGGGTCTGGAAGCGAGTGCCGTTCGCGTCCTTCTTGTAGCCCGCCGCATCCAGCGCCGCATTGGCCTTCGCGTAGTCGAAGGGATACATCTTATTGTAGTCGATATCGGGATCGGCCGCCCAGGTGAGCTTCTTGGTGAAGGGGGCGGTGCCGGCGGCGCCCATGCCGAGCCAGCCGTTCTTGATGAGATAGTCGCGATCGGTCGCCATCAGCAGCGCCTGCCGGACCTTTTTATCGTCGAGCGGCTTCTTGCGAAGGTTGATGAACAGCATGGCCTGGGCCGGCTGCACCTTCGTCTCTTCGATGGTGTATTTCGGGTTGTTCTGGAACTGGGCCAGGTCGTTGGCAGGGATGAAATAATAGGGGATGAAGTCGATCTCCCCGGTCTTCAGCGCCTGAACCCGGGCCGTCGACTGCGGAATGATCTTCACGATGATCGTATCGAGATAGGGCTTGCCCGGCTGCCAGTAGTCGTCGTTGCGGACGAGGCGTTGGAAATCGCCCTGTTTCCATTCGGCGAGCTTGAAGGGCCCGGTTCCGACCGGCTTCTCCTTGGTGGCGGGATTGGTCAGCACACTCTGCCCTTCGAAGATGTGCTTGGGCAGAAGCGCGCCGCCCTGGTTGCAGGACAAGGACCGGATCACCGGACCGAAGGGCTGCTTCAGGCGCAGGACAACCTTGTCGGGGGCCGGCGCGTCGATGCCCTCGAGCATGCGGCCGACGCCCGCGGAGAAGGAGGGGGTGATCTTGGAATTGACCTCCGTTAGCGCCCATTTCACATCCTCGGAGGTGAAGGGCTTGCCGTCCTGCCAATTCGCCTTCACGAGGTCGAAGGTATAAGTCTTGCCGTCCGGCGAGATGGACCAGGATTTGGCGAGCTGCGGGAAAATCTTCTGGCCGGAGATCTTCACCAGCCCTTCGTAGATCGTACAGCTTGCGACCTGATCCGCCACCGAGCTGGTCGTCGTCGGATTGATGGCACCCGGGTTGCTCGGGATGGCCACGATCACCGTGCCGCCACGCTTGGGCGTAGTCTGGGCTTCTGCCGGCGAATAGGCAGAAAGCGCCAGCAGCGCCGCCGCCGTCGCGGCTGAAATTTTCAAATATCCCATCGTGATATCCCTCTTCCCTTTTGTCGTTTCATTTCGTGTTTTGCGAGTCATCCTATCAGGCTTGCCTCTGTCCTTCGAGGAGGCAGCGTCGGATCTCGGCTACGGCGCGTTGGACAAGCCGGGCGCGCGGATAGTCGCTGGGGTCGGCCCAGGAGGAGACTTTCGCCACGACCAGGTCGTTCGTCCGGTCGACGTAGAGGTTCTGCCCATGGATGCCGGTCGCATGCAGCGTCTTGGGCTCGTCGTTGAAGACGCACCATCCGCTGCGATAATGCATGTTGAGCCCGGCGTAGCTGCCCTGGGTCCAGGCGCCTTTGTTCCAAGCCTCGCGATCGCCGTTTTGCGCCATATCGTCGATCCAGGCCTCGGGAACGATCTGCCGCGAACCGCGTCTTCCGTTCCGCGCCACGAGTTGTCCCAGGCGCGCGAAATCCCGGACCGTCGCGCAGACGCCGCCCGTGGTTCGGGGGGCGCCCTTGCGGTCGAGGGTCATCAGAGCGGCTCTCTCTGCCCCCATCGGCCGCCAGAGGAGGGTGCTTGCCAAGGTGGCGAAAGCCTGGCCCGACGCCCGCTCGATCACCCATCCCAACAAGTCCGTATTGGCCGAGACATAGTTGAAGGGTCCGCCATGGACGGCGCCGGAAGGGGCAAGGCTCGCGAAGAAGGAATGGAAATCGCCGGGTTCTTCGCCCGGCTGGAGCTGAAACCAATTGGTCGCGATGTCGTAGGCGCGCTGCTGCCGGGCATCGAAGACGATGCCTGTCCTCATATCGATAAGATGCCGGACGGTGGCGCCGCGATAGGGGCCGTTCGCAATTTCCGGCACGTAATCCGCGACCTCGGCGTCGAGGTCGATCTTGCCCTCGCCCTCCAGGATCCCGACGACGAGGCCGACGACCGACTTGGAGGCGGACATCAGGATATGCGGCGTCTGGGCCGTCATGCCGTTGGCGTAATATTGGAAGACGACCTGGCCCCGGTGCAGGACCATGAAGCCGTCGGTATTGGTGGCCTTCAACACATCCCGCAGCGACAGGGATGCGCCGTCTTCCGCCTGGATGCTGAAGCCCGGGAAACTCTGGGTGTCGCTCGGCAGGGGCAGGGGATTGTCCGGCGCGCCGGCGATCTCGGCACAAGGCACGAGTTCAGGGACATTCCGGAAGGCCCATTGATTGAAGGGAGTGGTCCGCCAGTTTGAGAGATTTGCCTCGGCTTCGCTCATCGACCCTACTATCTTACTGCTTCAGCTAGGCGTCGGCCCAGGTCGGGAAATAGGCGTCGTTTTCGAGACCCTGGATGGCGCTCGTATAAACGTCATAGGCTGTGCCCTCGCGCAGCGTCAGCACCGGCAGGTCCTCGGCCAGGATCGCCTGGATCTTCTGATAGACCTTGCCCCGGTCGGCCTGATCCACCACCTGCTCGGCCTCGACGAAGAGCCGGTCCACCTCGGGATTGGAATAGCGCGAGGCATTGCCGTAGGTCTTGCCGATGGAACTCGTGGTGAAGATGCGGGCAAGACCGATGGCGGGATCGCCGCCGCTGGTATAGCTGTTGAGATGAAGGTCGAAGTCGCCTTCCTCGAAGGCGCGCTTTTCCGCGATCTGGCGGTCCATGGCATCGACCACGACCTCGACCCCGATGGCCTTCCACATGGATTTCAGCGCTACGGCCACGCCGGCGAAATTGAGCTCGTCGGCGGCGAAGACGATATGGAGGGTGAAGCGGTTACCGCTGGCATCCCGCTTGAAGCCCGCGTCGTCGAGCAACGCGTTCGCGCGGCCTGCATCGAAGGGATACATCTTCCGATAGTCGATATCGGGATTGGCCGCCCAGGTGAGCCTCGAATTGAAAGGGGCGATGGCCGCGGGACCGAGGCCGAGCCAGACGGTCTTCGCGAGATAATCCCGATCCGTCGCCATGAAGAGCGCATGCCGGACCCGCTTGTCGTCGAGCGGCTTCCGTTTCACGTTGTACAGCAGCATGTTCTGGCTGGGCGGGATCTTGGTCTCGGTCAGGGTGTATTTCGGATTGTTCCGGACGATGGGCAGATCGTTGGTCGGGAAGATGTAATAGGAGACGAAATCGGTCTCGCCGGTCACAAGCGCCTGGGTGCGGGCCGAGGGCTGGGGGATCACCTTGACGATCACCGCGTCGAGATAGGGCTTGCCCTTCTGCCAATAGGTCTCGTTCCTGATAAGCTTCAGGTAATCCCCGTGCTTCCATTCCGCGAGCTTATAGGGGCCGGTGCCCATAGGGGCGCGGATCGCCGGATTCTTGAAGATGTCGGAGCCTTCGAAGACATGCCTCGGGAGCAGCACGCCGCCCTGGTTGCAGGAGAGCGTGCGCAGCAGCGGCCCGAAGGGCTGCTTCAGATGGATGACGACCTCGTCCGGCGCCGGCGTGTCGATCCCGTCGAGGAGGCGACCCGTCGTGGGGGCGAAGGCCGGCGTGTATTTGGCATTGACCTCGGTCAACGACCATTTCACATCCGCCGAGGTGAAGGGCTTGCCGTCCTGCCAATTCGCTTCGTTGAGCTTGAAGCTATAGGTCTTGCCGTCCGGCGAGACCGTCCAGGACTTGGCCAGCAGCGGGATGATCCGCTCGCCCGCGACCTTGGTCAGCGCCTCATAGACCATGCAGCCGGTGATCCCGTCCGGCGGCGAGGTGGAGATCGCCGGATTGATCACATTGGGATCGGCCTGGACCGTGGTGATCACGGTCCCGCCGCGTCTCGGTTCCTGCGCTTGCGCCGTTCCGAGCACCGTCAGAAGGGCAACTCCGAAAGCCGCATAGATTGCGATACGCGCCATTGCCGGTGCCCTTCCTATTTCCGGTTCGGGTCGCTCAGGGAATGACCGCAATCGCCGTGATCTCGATCAGGGCCTCTTCCTTGGTGAAGCGGCTCACCTCGACCATGGTGGAGGCGGGCGGATCCTTGGTGAAATATTGCCGGCGGATCTCGTGGATCGCGTCGAAATGCTTCATGTCAGCGATATAGACATCGACCCGCACCACGTCCGAAATCTCTGCGCCGACGCTGGCGAGGGCCGTCTTCAGGTTCTCGCAGACCTGGCGGGTCTGAGCCCGGATGTCGCCGGGGCCGACGATGTTGCGCTGCCCGTCCACGGCCAGCAGCCCGGCCACGAAGACCATGCGCCCGGGCTTCGAGACCACGACATTGGACCAGACGCCGGCTGGCTGCGGGAGTTCCTTGGGATTGCCGACCTGTTTAGTTTCCACCTTATGCCCCTTTGCTTTGCGTTTTTCCTTGGCAGGAGAGTGTCGGCTAACTTAGGTTCCGTCAACGGGGTTTAGTAAATTGGATCCAGTCTTTGGCCGATTGCTCGCCGCTGCTTGCACGCTTCGTCAAGGATCGCCGCACGCGATTTTTCTTGGCGGAAGAGCGCCTGCTCACTTAGGCTAGAGTGTAAGTTTTCGAAAATCTAGGTAATCTTCGTAAATTCTTGACGGAGCAACCGACCGTGACAAAGGCAGTGGGACAACCCCTTGCGCTCGACGACGAGAGCCCGTCCCGCACGATCAACGAGACGACTTACCGACACCTCCGCTCGGATCTGCTGCGCTGCCATTTCGCGCCCAATGCGCGCCTGCGCTTCGATGAATTGAGGTTGCGCTATGGCGTTGGGGTGAGCCCCCTGCGTGAGGCGATGTCCCGGCTCCAGTCCGAAGGGCTGATCGAGATCGAAAGCCACAAGGGGGCGCGGGTAACGGGCATCTCGGTCACGGATTTCCTGGATCTGGCGGAACTGCGGATCACCATCGAAGGGGCGGCTCTTGCCAAGGCGATCGAGCGGGGCGATGACCGCTGGGAAGCCGAGCTTGCGGGGGCCTTCCAATATCTTCTCCGCGTCGAGGAGAGGATGAGCGAAGACCTCGCCGGCAATGACGAGCGTGAGTTGCGCCACGGGCGGTTTCACACGGTGCTGGTCTCGGCCTGCGGTTCGCGCCGGCTCCTGGACTTTCGGGCGGTGCTCTATGCCCAGGCCGAACGCTACCGGCATCTGGCGCTGGCTTATACCAAGGGGACCCATCCCAAGCGCGATTCGCTGGAGGAGCATCGCCGTCTCATGGCGGCGGCGGTTGCCCGCAAGTCCAAGGAGGCTTGCGCCCTGCTGCGCGATCATTTGCAACTGACGACGGAACTCGCGCTGTCCGCGGTGCGCGAGCTCGAAGGATGACGATGCCGGTATTGCCGGACGGAGGAAGGTTTCGATGCTGACCAAGGATATCTGGACGACCAAGGATTACTCCCGGGTCCCCTTCGCCCTCTATCACGACCAGGATGTCTATACGCAGGAGCAGGAGCGTATCTTCCGGGGGCCGGTCTGGCTCTATGTCGGTCTTGAGGCCGAGATCCCGAAGCCCGGCGATTTCCGCACGACCTGGCTCGGCGACACGCCGGTGCTGTTCAACCGGGACATGCAGGGCAAGGTCCACGCCTTCGTCAACCGCTGCGTCCATCGCGGGGCGAATGTCCGCCGCGAGTCTCACGGCAATGCGACGGACCACACCTGCTTCTATCACCGCTGGTGCTACGACCTCGAAGGCAAGCTCATCGGCGTGCCCTTCCAGCGCGGGGTTCCCGGCAAAGGCGGCGGCATGTCGCCGGATTTCAAGACCAAGGACCATGCGCTCCGCAAGATCCGGGTCGAGATGCTCAACGGCATCATCTTCGGCACCTTCGCCGAGGAGGTCGAGCCTTTGCGCGACTATCTCGGCGCGACAATGCTCTGGCATCTGGAACGGCTGACGGCGAAGCCGATCCGGATCATGGGCTATCAGCGCCAGCGCATTCACGGCAATTGGAAGCTCTATGCGGAGAACGTGCGCGACCAGTACCACGGCTCGCTCTTGCACCAGTTCCACCGCAAGTTCGGCATCAGCCGCGTGACCCATACGGGCGGCGCGAGCCTCGACCCGCGCCATCGCCACAATATCTCCTGGGGCAAGGAGGGCAGCGATTCGACCGAGCAGTTCTCCGCCACCTATCAGCAGGGCAAGGTCGAGGTGAAGGACTTCGGCCTCAGCGATGGACAGGTGCTGGAATATCTGCCGGAATTCGAGGACGGCATCAGCCTCGCGATCTGCTCGGTCTTCCCGAATGTGACCTTCCAGCAGATCCGCAACAGCCTCGCCGCCCGCCAGATCCGCACCCGGGGGATCAACGACTTCGAGCTCCATTGGACGCTCTTCGGCTATGACGACGATACGGCGGAGATGCAGAACTTCCGCGAGCTTCAGACCAATATGGTCGGCCCCGGCGGCTTCATCTCCATGGAAGACGGCGAGGCGGTCGAGGTCGCCCATCGTGCCACCCGTCCCGATGCCGACTGCTCGGCCATCGTCGAAATGGGCGGCGGCGGCGCGATCCCCGAGGAGGTCGAGCATAAGATCAGCGACATCCCGGTCCGGGGCTTCTGGTCCTATTATGCCGAATTGATGGACATCGAGCCGGAAGGTGCCATTCGATGAGCACCTGGGAAGCGATCAACGGTCTCCTCACGGAATCGGTCTACCGCCTCGACAATAACAAGCTCGAGGATTGGGCTGAGCTCTTCGCCGAGGATGGCGTTTACCGGGTCGTGCCGCGCGAGAACATCGAGCAGGGCCTCACTGGCGTCCTCATCGTCTGCAACAATCGCAACATGATCCGCGACCGGGTCACGGCTCTGCGCGAGGCCTGCGAATTCAACATTCATTGGGACCGCCACGTCACCGGCAGCCCCCGGATCAAGCCCCTGGGCGGCAACGAATACGCGGTCGAAAGCAGCTATTCGCTCTACCAGACCGATCCGGAGGGGGAGAGCCGGCTCTATAGCGTCGGCTGCTATCGCGACAAGATCGTGCTCGACGGCGAAGCCGCGCAGTTCAAGGAGCGGATCGTGGTCGTCGATACCTTCGCGATCCCGAACCTGCTGGCGACGCCGATCTGATGGAACGCCTGGAGGATCTCTCCGTCGCGGAAACCGGCCGGAAACTCCGGGACGGATCGCTGACCTCGGAAGGGCTGACGAAACATCTCCTTATCAGGATCAAGGCGCTGGAGCCCAAGCTCCACGCCTTCATCACCCTGACGGAGGAGAGGGCGCTCACGGATGCGCGCCGCGCCGATACCGAACTGAAATCCGGCAAGGACCGGGGGCCGTTCCATGGCGTGCCCTACGGCCTGAAGGACATGTACGACACCAAGGGCATTCGCACGACCGGTCATTCGAAGCTGCTGATCGACAATGTGCCGACAGAGGACAGCGTCGTCGTCCAGAAGCTCCACGAGGGCGGCGGGGTGCTGCTGGGCAAGCTCTCAACCCATGAATTCGCCATCGGCGGCCCGAGTTGGGATCTTCCCTGGCCGCCGTCGCGCAATCCCTGGAACACGGATCATTTCACCGGCGGCTCTTCGAGCGGCTCGGCGGCGGCGGTCGCGGCGCGGCTGATGCGGGTCGCCATGGGCACCGACACAACGAGCTCGATCCGAGGCCCCGCCGCGCTTTGCGGGGATGTCGGTCTGAAGGCTACCTATGGACGGGTTAGCAAGCGCGGGGTCCTGCCGCTTTCCTATTCCCTCGATCATGCGGGGCCGCTGGCGCGCAGCGTCGAAGATGCCGCCATCGCGCTCCAGGTGATCGCCGGCTACGACCCTGAGGATCCCGCGAGCGTGGACCAGCCGGTGCCCGATTTCCGCGCCGATCTTGAGAGGGGCGTCACGGGTTTGCGGATCGGCGTCATCACCAATTTCCAGGAGGCGCCCGCCGCACCCGTGGCTCTTGAGGCCATTGCCCGCACCGTCGGTTTGCTGCGCGACGCCGGCGCCACGGTCGAGGACATGCGGCTTCCCGATTACCCGCTTTTCGCCCTTTGCCGCGCGGTGATCGCGGGAGCCGAAGGATACGCCATCCACGAGGACAATCTGCGGAACCGCCCGCAGGATTTCGGCGCCATCGGGCTGGAGCGGCTGATGGCCGGCGCTTTCCTGACGGCCACTGATCTGGTCCAGGCTTTCCGCCTGCGCCGGGAACTCACGGCGGCGGTGAACGCGCAATTCCAGCGCTACGACGCGCTGCTCTGCGGCTGCATTCTGGAGCCGGCCCCCCGTTTCGACGAATACGATCACCGCGCCTCGGGCGCCACGACCCGCACGGTGCCTTTCAATGTCTCGGGCCATCCCGCCATGAGCGTGCCCATCGGTCTCTCGCCGGGCGGCATGCCGCTCTCGCTGCAGGTCGTGGCGCGGCCTTTCGACGAGGCCATGATGATCCGCGTCGGCCGCGCGGTCGAAGTTTTGACAGGTTGGGACAAGGTCCCGTTTCCGGAACTCTAAGGGGAGTGCAGTCCCGATGATTACCGACAAGAAGGGCTGGGAGCCCACTCTTTCCCAGCGGATCGATCCCGCCCATACGGCGCTCGTGGTGGTCGATGTGCAGAACGAATTCGCCGCGCCGGACGGCCTCGTCGCCCGGGGCGGCAAGGCGGTCACGGCGGCCCAGGAAATGATCGAGCGGCTGAAACCCTTGATCGCGGACGCGCGCAAGGCCGGCGTCTTCATCGTCTATATCCGCGCGGTCTACGACGAGCCGGTTTTGAGCCAGCCCCTCGCCGAGCAATTCGCCCGTCGCGACTTCAAGGACAGCCTTTGCCTCACCGGCACCACGGGCCCCGATTTCGTCGAAGGCACGGGGCCTGTCGGCCTGCCCAACGAGGTGGTCGTCACCAAGCATCGCTACAGCCCTTTCGCCGGGAGCGATATCGACCTGGTGCTGCGGTCCAACGGCATCGAGACCGTGGTGCTGACCGGTATCGTCACCGAAGTCTGCGTGGAATCGACGGCCAGGGACGCCTTCTTCCGGGATTATCGGGTCGTCATGGCGACCGACTGCGCCTGTCCCTTCTCGGAAGCCGCCGGGGCGGCCTCCCAGGCGCTCCTCAATCAGACCTTCGGCCGTCTCGCCCTCTCGACGGAAATCAGGGCGATCTGGAACGCCGCCGCGGCCGGCCCCCGCAACTGGCAACCCGAGGTCAAGGCGGCCAATGTCCTGCGGACCCTCGAAGACCGCGTCGATCCCGCCCATGCCGCGCTGGTGCTGATCGACGTGCAGAACGACTTCTGCCACCCCGAGGGCATGACGGCCAAATCCGGCGCCCCCATCGAGATGTACAAAGAGACAGTTCCCCGCATTCGCAACCTGCTTCTGGCGGCGCGGGAGGCCGGCGTCAGGGTCATCTTCGTCAAGGCAACTTACGGGCAGGTCTATCGCAACGTGGGCTCGCCCTATCGCGTCCGGCCTTTCGCGCCGGGCGAACAGATGAGTTTCACGACCTCCGCCACGGAGATTAGGGCAGGCGAGGACGTACTGGCCAACGGCCGCGAGGTCTGCGTGGTGGGCACCTGGGGCGGGCAGATCATGGATGTGGTCGCTCCGCAACCGGGCGAGCAAGTGGTGGAAAAGCACCGCTTCAGCGCCTTCGTCGACACGCGGCTGGACCTTCTGCTGCGCGCCAATGGCGTGAAGACCGTCATCATGGCGGGCGTCACGACCAATTGCTGCGTGGAATCGAGCGCGCGGGATGCGGCGATGCGGGATTATTACCTCGTCATCGCCGAAGATTGCGTCGCGGTGCCGGATCGGGCACGGCATCTTCACGAACCTTCGCTCGAAAGCCTCCGCACGCTCTTCGGGCTGGTGGAGCCATCGTCAAAAATCATGGCCGCCTGGCACAAGGCGAAACGCGCCGCCGCCGAGTGAGCTTAAAAAACAGGGAAGCATGAGAATGACCGATTTTCGTAATCCGAACCGCCGAACCCTTTTGAAGGGAGGTGCCGCACTCCTCGCGGCTCCCGCCATCCTCCCCCGCTCCGCGCTGGGCGCCGAGGTGCTTTATGTGAATACTTGGGGCGGCGGCTATACCGAAGTGGAGCGCAAGGCCTTCTTCGAGCCCTTCACGAAAGAGACCGGCATCGAGATCCGGACCGTGGCCCCCGTCTCCTTCTCCAAGCTCAAGGCGCAGGTTCAGAGCAACAACTACGAATGGGACGTGAGTTCGATCACCATCAGCGAAGTGCGCCAAGCCCTGCTCGAAAACCTGTTGGAGCCCGTCGATTACACGGTGCTCGACAAGAACAAGCTGGCCCCGGGGGTGATCTATAAGGATGTCTGTGTCGCTTCGACCAGCCTTGGCACCGGGCTCGTCTACCGCAAGGACAAGTTCCCCAACGGCGGCCCCCAGACCTGGGCGGATTACTGGGATGCGAAGAAGTTTCCTCAAATTCGGGGCGGCTTCGATCAGCCCTATTCCATGCTGGCCTTCGCGCTCCTGGCGGACGGGGTTCCCAAGGACAAGATCTATCCCATGGATCTCGACCGCGCCTTCAAGAAGATGAGCGAGATCAAGCCCCATATCAAAGTCTGGTGGACCCAAGGCACCCAGTCTCAGACCCTGATCGAATCGGGCGAGGTCGACATGGTGCCGATGTGGAACGGCCGTGCCCAGGAGTTGATCGACCGTGGCGTTCCGCTGGAAATCATGTGGCCCGGCACGCAGGTCAGCTTCACCCAGCGTTTCGTCCCCAAGGGAACGCCCAGGGCCAAGCTCGCCTGGAAATATATAGAATTCACCTCTCTGGCGAAGCCGATGGCTGATTTCGCGAGGGGAATGAATTACGGCCCTTCCAATCCCGAGGCCTTCAAATATCTTTCCCCAACCGAGGCGGCGAAGATGCCGAGTTCGGAGGAGCATCTTAAGGTGGGCTTCATCCAGGACGACGAATGGCTCGCCCCCAACCTCGCCAAGATGCGGGAACGCTGGACCCAGTGGATCGCGGGCTGATCCGGCCGATCCGATTGTGCAATCCAGCCGGCCTCGTTTCATCGCGGGGCCGGCCATATTGTCGCTTCGAGCGCTCTTCTATGGGATTAACGGGGATATCGTTTGACGTGAGGACCGATCTTCCTAAAATCGGACCCCAATAACCGTACCTTTTCGAAGGGCCTGTCCCGATGAAGTTTTTGCAAGTGACGTTCTTTGCCCTGGCCGCGGCTATGCTGGCTTCCTGCACGGTGGGCGACACCGAGCAACGAACAAGCCCGATGCTGGGGCCGACCTGCGCTTCCAAGCTTTGGGTCTTCGGTTATTGCGTTGGCGCCTCGGGGAAGGGCGACCTCGTGGTCGCTGAAGCGCGCGTGACCGTCGACCGCTGAACCAGGCCCCGGCCTGTTAGGGCCGGGTTCTTGCTTCCCGGGCAAAGCCGATCATCCTGAGGCTGCTGCCCAGGGCTGAAGCCGTCGCGAATCCCGCGGCGAGCAACAATGCCGTAATGACATCGCGCGAAAGGCTCTGACCTGCGCCAAGACTGAAGACGATCGCGACGAGGGCCGCGCCCGTGGCCATGCCCAATTGCCGCGTCGTCGCGGCCACGCCATTGGCCCCCCCGCTCCGGTCGAGGGGAGCGCTCGTGACGATCGCCTTGTTGTTGGGCGTCTGGAAAAGCCCAAAGCCCAGCCCGCAGATCACCATCCGCCAGACGATGTCCAGGTTCGAAGGGGCCGCAGGCAGAAGGGCCAGGAGGATCAGGCCCAGCGCCATGGTCCCCATGCCGATCACGGCGAGAGGAATGGCCGGCCAGCGGTCGGAGAGCCTGCCGGCCAGCGGCGCGGCCAGGGCCGTCGCGGCCGGCCAAGGGGTTATCAGCAGTCCGGTCTCCGCCTGGGACCGCCCGAGCACGTTCTGGAAGAAGAAGGGCAGGGAGACATAGGCCAGATAGGCGGCTACGAAGAAACAGAAGGAGGTGGCGATGGCGAGTGTGAAGGGCAGCCGGCGGAAGAGATCGATCGCCAGCATCGGGCGGGTCTGACCGGCTTGGCGCCGGATGAGCACCAGACCTAGGCAGAGCGCTGCGGCCAACTCGATCCAGGCGATAGGGCCCGGCTGGCCGATGCTTCCCATGCCCAGGATCAGAAGGCCGAAGGTGCTGGCGCTGATCAGCGCGCTCGCGAAATCGAAGTTCTGGCCCGAGCCTTCGGTGGCGGGAAGCGCTCGGGCCATCCAAAGCGCCACAAGGCCGATCGGCAGATTGACGGCGAAAAGCCAGGGCCAGGTTGCGAAGGAGAGGATGCCCGCGGCGACGGTAGGTCCGGCGACCGATCCCGTGGCGACGACCAGGGCGTTGGTCCCGATGCCGCGCCCGAGCGAGGCTTTCGGATAGATGAAGCGGATAAGCGCGACGTTCACGCTCAGGATCCCCGCGGCGCCGATGCCCTGGGCGGCGCGCGCGGCGGTCAGCGTCCAGAAGCTCGGCGCCAGGGCGCAGGCGAGCGAAGCGACCGTGAAAATAGCAAGCCCCACTCGATAGACCCGGCGATAGCCGTAGATATCGCCCAGCGACGAGAGGGGAAGAAGCGAGACGGTCACCGCGATCTGATAGGCATTGACCGCCCAGATCGAGGTCGCGGGGCTGACATCGAGATCCCGCGCGATCGTCGGCAGCGCCACATTGGCGATGAAGCTGTCGAGCACGGCCATGGCGATGGCCATGGCGAGCGTCAGGATCGCCCAATATCGTTGTGGCGTGGGGAGGCCGTCCATTCTCTTCCGCATGTGAATGACAAGTTACATTCTCCCACAATAGCCCGAGCTTTCTTAAGCTTACTGCGTTAAAACGGGCGGCCGTTGCCGGGAAGAGGGGGCTTTGGGGTGCGGCCGAGCGAAACGCCTTCGGTCAGAGTGCGGACCTTCACCGGCGCCCGGCGACGTTTTGTGGCGCTGGCGGCGGCGGCGCTTGTGCTCGTGGGCGTGTTGGGCCTGACCGCCTGGGTGACCTGGGATACCCGCAACGACGCACTGGACGACGCCTATCAGTCGTCCGCGAACCTCGTTTCCACGCTTGAACGCGACATCGACCGCAATATCCAGCTCTACGACCTGTCTCTGCAGGCCGCCAACGAAGGCCTGAAGGTTCCCGGCATCTGGGATTTCCAGCGCGAGGTCCGCAACCTCATCCTTTTCGACCTGGCGGCGACCGCCCCCGATCTCGGCATCATGCTCATCCTGAACGAGCAGGGGGACGTGGTCGCCGATAACCAGCCTCTGCGCGTGCCTCAGGCGAATTACGCCGACCGGGACTATTTCCGCATCCATAAAGACAAGCTGCAAACCGGATTGCTCATCACCGGACCCTTCAAGGGCCGCCAGGACAATCAATGGGCGCTGGGCCTCAGCCGGCGGCTGGAGAAACCGGACGGAAGCTTCGCCGGCCTCGTCACGGGCACCTTGCACCTGAACTATGTGCAGCAGCTCTTCGACGGGATCGAACTCGGTCGGGACGGAATGGTCCTCCTGATGAAAACCGACGGCGCCATGCTCATGCGGCGGCCCTACGAGGAGACCCTGATCGGCAGCGATCTCAAGAATACGGGGCTTTTCCGCCGTTTCACCCAATCGCCGATGGGAAGCTACGAGGACCTTTCGCCACAGACCGGCCTCGCCCGTCTCGTTGTCTATAAGCAGGTGGGCAGCCTGCCCTTGATGATAGCGGTCAGCCTCTCCAAGGACGCGGTGCTCGACCAATGGGCGCGCAAGACCTTCATCATCTGCGCGACCATCGCGACGATCACGATCATCGCCTTCCTGCTGGCGGCGGGGTTGGTGCGGGAACTGCGCCGCCGCGGGCTCGCCGAGTTCGACGCGCGCGAAAGCGAGCAACGCTACCGGCTCCTCGCCGAGCATTCCTCCGACATGATCTCGCGGGTCGATCCGGTCACCTGGCGCAGGCTTTATTCCTCACCCGCCGTGCGCCGCATATACGGCTATGAGCCTGAGGAGCTTCTGGGCATGCCGCTCCAGGCTCTCATCCACCCCGACGATATCGCCCATCTCGAGGATACGATGCGCGGCGTCGGACCCCACGCCCATGCCCTGGTGACCCACCGCGTCCGTCGCAAGGACGGGGAATGGATCTGGGTCGAGGCGAGCATCACCCGGGCCGACAACCCGGAGACCGGCACCTCGGAGATCATCAGCACGGTCCGCGACGCGACCCAGCGCATCCGCTACGAGCAGGCCTTGCGCGCCGCCAAGGAACAGGCGGAATACGCCAACCGGGCGAAATCCGATTTCCTGACGAACATGAGCCACGAGCTCAGGACGCCTCTGAATGCGATCATCGGCTTCTCCCAGGTGATCGAAGGGGAGATTCTGGGGAAGATCGGGGTCGAGCGCTACCGCGAATACGCCCGGGACATCATGTCGAGCGGGCGGCACCTCCTGTCCCTCATCAGCGATATCCTGGATCTCGCCAAGGTGGAGGCGGGGGCGCTGTCGCTGAGATTGGGGCCGGTCGATCTTCCGCTGTTGCTCGACGAATGCCGCCGTACGGTGCAGCCGCAGGCCGAAGCCGCGGGGCTGGAGATCTCGGTCGAGGTCGGGCCCGATGCCCAGGAAATCCGGGGTGACGAGGGGCGACTCCGCCAGATCGTCCTGAACTTGCTGTCGAACGCCATCAAATTCACGCCCCCCGGGGGCCACATCCAGACTTCGGCACGCATCGCGCCCTCCGGCGAGATGATGTTGCGGGTGGAAGACGACGGCGTGGGCATGTCGGAAGACGGCATCCGTATCGCGCTCCAGCCTTTCGGCCAGATCGACAATCCGCTTGCGAAGGACCGCGAGGGGACGGGCCTCGGCCTGCCCCTGGCGATGAAGCTCGCGGAATTGCACGGCGGCAGGCTCATGGTGGAAAGCCGGGCGGGCGAGGGGACGGTGGTGACGGTCCTCATTCCGCGCATGGCCGATCCCGATACGGTCTGACCTCCCTCGGACGGACATTTGACGGACTTCCGTCGGGGCGCATATTGTACACGATCCGCCGTCGAGCGAAGGAGCCCCCCTCATGACCGAAATCTATCGCCAGATCATCGACCACCCGAGCGCCTGGACCAACAAGGCGATCGGCGGCAAGGACGGCCTGACCTATAAGATGACCGAGGCCCAGCTCGACGGGATCGACGCGGCCCTCAAGAAGACCCGGCATCTCGGCATCCAGGAGGCGACCCGCAAGGAATTCAGCGATCCGACGCTCGACAAGATGCTGGCCGAGCTTTTCGACATCCTGCAAAACGGCCGCGGTGCGGTCATCGTCCAGGGCTGCACGCCGGAGCGCTATTCGGTCGAGGATTTCGAGCGGATCTACTGGGGTTTCGGGACCCATTGGGGCACCGCCGTCACTCAGAGCGCCAAGGGCGACAAGATCGGGCGCGTCACCTTCACGCCGGTCGGCCCCGAAAATCCCACCAACCGCGCCTATCGTAGCAACGAGGAGCTGACGCTCCATACCGATCTCAATGAGCTTGTCGGCCTCATGTGCGTGCAGAACGCCCAGTCCGGCGGCTACAGCCAGCTCGCCAGCTCGGCCGCCGTCCATAACGAGATCCTGAAGACCCGGCCGGAAGTCCTGCCGGCGCTCTACGAGGGTTATTACTACGCGAGCCGTGAGGCCGCGCTGACCGCCCAGCCCGTAACGCCCTATAAGATCCCGATCTTCTCCTATACCGGCGGCAAGCTCAGCTGCATCTATACCGGCGGCTTCATGGAGGCTGCGGCGCAGAAGCTCGGCGTCGAGATGCCGGCGGATCTGGTCGAGGCCATCGCCTATCTGAAGGAGGTTGCGGCGCGCGAGGATATCCACGCGAACTTCATGCTGCAGCCCGGCGAAATCTCGATGTTTAACAATTACACGGTCATGCATTCCCGCACCTCTTTCGAGGATTCGGCGGAGAAGAAGCGCTATCTGATGCGGCTCTGGCTCAATCTCCCGCAGGGGGGCCGGCCGGTCGTCTCACCCTATAAGCTTGAGGCTGACTTCTATACCAACGTGCATCTGAAGAAAGACGCGCAACCCTTGCACCAACACGCAAGTATCGGTGCCTGAGGGAATGCCGGTCATCGGCCACCGATAGGGGGTGCTTTACACTGACCCGCGCATTCCCATATGCCAGGAAGATGAGGTCGTTCCCCGGCAAAACCGATCGTTACTCCCGGATCAGCAGGCGCAATGCCGGCTGAAAGGAAGAAACGACGGTTAAGTCTCGCGCTGGGGTTGGTGCTTCTCCTTCCCCTGGCGGTGAATGCCTGCATGTTCGGACGAGACGCTTCAGTTCCCTGGTACGAGGCCCGGCGCGATGCGACCGGGCTCGCGCCCGATCCCAAGACGACGCCGGAGGCGGTGATCCAGGTCTATGCGGCCCGGGCCGTGTCCTGGCGCGGGGTCTTCGCGGTCCATACCTGGATCGCGGTCAAACCGACCGATGCGCCCGCTTTCTCCCGTTACGAGGTGGTGGGCTTCGGGGTTTCCGATACGGTGTCCTCGGTCAGGACGGATCGGTCCGGCCCGGATAATTACTGGTTCGGCGCCAAGCCCGAGCTGATCTACGACAAGCGCGGCCCCGGCGTCGACGCGCTGATCGACAAGGTGCGGGAAGCGGTCAAGGCCTATCCCTATCCGCATGAGTACCGGGCCTGGCCCGGTCCCAACAGCAACACCTTCGTCGCCTTCGTCGCGCGCTCGGTGCCGGAGCTTGCCGTCAGCCTGCCCTCCAACGCCATCGGCAAGGACTGGCTGCCCGGCAGCGTTTTCGCCGAGGCTCCGTCCGGCACCGGCTACCAGCTTTCCTTCTTCGGCCTCGCGGGCTTGCTGGTCGCCAAGGAGGAGGGGGTTGAAGCCAACCTCCTCGGGCTCAATCTCGGTATAGATTTCAAGTCGCCGGCCTTGAAGCTCCCGGGTGTCGGATCGGTCGGCTTCTCGCGACGGACGGAGCCGCCGCCGGTGCTGGCGACGCTCGAGGCGGGCAGCTAGATCGACGCCAGTTCCGGCTCACCGCGCCGTTATTTCGCGAGCCAGGCGTCGAAAAGCGAGGCCGGCCCCAGGACTTCCCAAGCGCCCTGCAGCTTGACGGAAGCCGCATCGACCGTCTGGTAATCGCGGAAATTGAGGGACGGCAGGTCGCGCGCCAGGATCGCCTGGGCCTTCTTGTAGAATTCGCCGCGCGCGGCCTGATCCGTCGCCTGCTCGCCCTTGACGAAAAGCTCGTCCACCTCAGGATTCGCATAGCCGGTGGGATTGCCGAAGAGCTTGCCGCCGGAGGAACTCACGAAAGTACGCGCGATACCCAGGGCCGGGTCGCCGTAGCTCGTGTAATTCTCGATGGTCACGTCGAAATCCCGGTCGAGGAAGACCTTCTTCTGGTCGGTCGCGCGGTCGTTCGAATCGATCGTGGTCTCGACCCCGATCGCGCGCCACATGCTCTTTATCGCGGCGGCGGCCTGGTTCCGCTCGGCGGCGTCGTTCGAATAGGAAAGGCGCAGGGTGAAACGGGTGCCATCGGCGCCCTTCTTCAAGCCGGCTTCATCCAGCAGCGCGTTCGCCTTGGCAGGGTCGTAGGGATACATCTTGTTGTAATCGACATTGGGATCGGCGGCCCATTTCATCACCTGGGTGAAGGGCATCCTCCCCGGCATCCCGTCGCCGAACCAGACGTTCTTCACGAGATAGTCCCGGTCGAGCCCCATGGCGAGGGCGCGGCGGACCCTTACATCGTCCATCGGTTTGCGCGTGATGTTGTAGAAGAGGTGATAGCTGGCGGGCGGGAAGCCTGAGAGCGCGGTCTTGAGCTTCGGATTGGCGGCCACCGCCGCGCGGTCGTTGGTCGCGAAGTAATTGCCGGGAAGATAGTCGATCTCGCCCGCCTGGAGCGCCTGCATCCGGGTGGTGCTTTCGGGCATGATGCGGACGACGATCTCATCGAGATAGGGCTTGTTCGGGTCCCAGTAATCGGGATTGCGGACGAGCCGGATGTAGTTCCCCCGTTTCCATTCCCCGATCTTATAGGCGCCCGTTCCGACCGGCGTGGCGGAGGTCGCGGGATTGGCCGGCACATCCGTGCCCCGGAAGATATGGGCGGGCAGGACGACGCCGCCCTCTCCGCAGGACCAGGAGATGAGGAAGGGGCCGAAAGGCTCCTTCAGGATGATCTTGACCTCGTCGGAGGCCGGTGTCTCGATCCGGTCGATGAGCCGCACGGCCGTCGCGATGACGGCGGCATATTTGGCGCTCACCTCCTTGATGGAATAAGCGACATCCTCGGAGGTGAAGGGCTTGCCGTCGTGCCACTTCGCCTGATTGAGCTTGAAGGAATAGGTCTTGCCGTCCGGCGAGATGGTCCAGGACTTCGCCAGCAGTGGCATCGGCCGTCCATCGGCCGTCGCTTGCATCATGCCTTCATAGATGAGGCAGCCGACCTGCTTGTCCGGGATGCCCGAGGTGATGGCGGGATTGACGGTCGGCGGATCGACGCCGATGGCGAGGATGAGGCTGCCACCCTTCACGGGCTTGCCGGCGTCCTGGGCATTGGCCGTTGCTGTCAGACAGAGAGCGCCTGCCACGAAGGCGGCCGCCATTCCGAGCTTCTTCGATCCCATCCTCACCCCTCCCGTTTCGCTTTTTGTTGCGCGAAGGATATGCGCTTGGGGTAGTGAACTTTAATTACGGGGGCGACGCAACCGGAGCGCTACCTTGCGTAGCGGGTGGGCAGGGCCGTCGTGTATTTGATCTGCTCCATCGCGAAGCTCGAACTCACGTCGAAGAGTTCCGCCACCTTGATGAGCCGCTTGTAAACCCCGTCATAGGCGGCAATATCGGGCACCACCACCCGCAGCAGGTAATCGACGTCGCCGCTCATGCGGTAGAATTCCACGACTTCGGGAATGCCGGACACGGCCGCGCAGAAGCGCTCCGCCCAGTCGAGATTGTGTTGGTTGGTGCGGATCGAGACGAAGACGGTAACGCCCACATTCATCTTTTCCGGATCAAGGAGCGCCACTCGTCCTTTGATCACGCCGGCTGCTTCGAGCTTCTGGATGCGCCGCCAGCAGGGCGTCGCCGTGACGCCCGCCCGTTCCGCAACGACAGCTACGGGCAAGGTCGCGTCTTCCTGGAGAGCGGAGAGGATTTTCCGATCTATCTCGTCGAGGTGAAAATCCATTTCTCTATGGCCATATAACTAGGAATATAATTCCAAAATTAGCCTGAAATGGAGGCGAGTTTGCAACCTTATTCCCCTTCGCACGGATAGAATTCTCTCAACCTGTTACGAGAGACTTTCATGACCCGCCTGTCCTTTACCGAGCATCCCGAGACTGTTGGCGAAACCTATGGGGAGCACCTCCATACGGCGTCGGATTTCGGTTTTCGCCTAGTGCTCGCGGGATTGGCCTGCCTCGTCCATGGGGTGCTGCCGTTTCTGTTCGTCACGACAGGGTCGAAGACGATTGCCGAGCTTCATGATCGAATGGTGATCAACCGGCGGAGGGCGGCGACCCTCTCCGCTTCCGCAAGATAAGCGGCGGCATCGATTTCCGGGCGTCTCGGGGAAGTTAGCCCCTGATTTCCTTCATCTGGGACGATGCGGCGCGCTGGACCAGCGCGGCATCCGAAGCCAATGCGATGAAGAGATAGCCCCGTGCCGCCATGTCCTTGGCGTCTGCGCTCGAAAAGGCGATTCCGCCGAGGGCCGCGCGCTTGGCGCCCAGGATCTTGGTTTCCGCCTCGGCCACGATCTCCTTGACCTTGGGGTGGTCGAATTGGCCGGCGAGGCCAAGACTCTCCGACAGGTCGCCGCGCGCGATCACCACGACGTCGATGCCATCCACCTTCAGGATCCCGTCGAGTTGAGCCACCCCGGCCGGCGATTCGATCAGGATGATCGTCAGCATCTGCTCGTTGGCGGCCTTGACGTAGTCGAAAGGCGCCATGCCCCAGCGAAGCGCCGCATAGGTCGGCCCGAAACCCCGGTAGCCCTGCGGTGAATAACGCGTCGAGAGGGCGGCCTGCTCGGCTTCCTGACGGGTGGCGACCTGGGGAAAAGCGACGCCCAGGGCGCCATTGTCGAGCGCGGGCTTCACCAGATCGGAACCGACGCCCGGCACCCGGACGATAGGCGTTACCGGCATTCCCGTCGTGGCCCCGATCATCGCCGCCATGGTCTCGACCCCGATCGGCGCGTGCTCCAGGTCGATCATCAGCCAATCGACGCCGGTCCCCGCGAGAAGCCGGGCGATCTGCGGGCTTGCAATGGAGAGGACATAACCATAGGTCGGCCGCCCCTCTGACATCGCCTTTTTCATGAGGTTCAGCAAAGCTTTAAAGCCTCGTGCCGCGGCAGACCGAGAACCAGAGGCCGAGGTGCGATTGCCGCCAGTTCGGATCGCGGCAAAGCTCGTCCTGCTTTTCCGGGCTGACGCGTTCGACCACCGGCTTGGGCTCCTCCGGCTTGTCCTTGTCGGAAGAGAAGAGCGAGCAGCCGGAAAGCAGCAGGGCGAGGGCGGTGGCCAGCGCGAAAGTGCGTTTCATCGGGACGGTCTCGGCGCGCAACGTCAAAGCAATCCTATCCTGCATCATCCGGGGTGAGGCGATGTCGGTATAACCCTTTTCCCGGAGCCTGTCTTTCGCCCTCATGCCCGTCAAGAGCGTCGCGAATTTTGTCATTCTGCGGCAACGAGAGGCTATTATTGAAATCTGCGGACCAGGTTTGCGATCAACGGAGGGGGCGATCGCGCAAGGCGTCACAATCCAGGGGCTCGCCAAGAGGCTGACAGTCGCACTTTGGCTGTCGATTTTTCCATTTCTGGGACCGGTTCCGGCCGCTTCGGCCGAAGAAGGCTTGTGGACACGTCAAAGCCTGACCGGCGATTGGGCGGGCTTCCGGCAGGCGATCCAGGACCGGGGGCTCCAATTCTCGGCGGCCTATATCGGGGAAGCGGTCGGGAATCTCTCGGGCGGCATCCGGCGGGGGACGGTCTACGAGGGCCGGCTGGAACTCGATGCCGTCGCCGATCTGGGAAAGCTCGCGAACTGGACGGGCGCGACCCTTTACGCCAATGCCTGGATCACCCACGGCCGGGGCCTGAGCGCCAATTATGTCGCAAACCTCAATGCCGTCAGCAGCATCGAGGCGGATCGCGCGGCGCGCCTTTATAATTTCTGGCTGCAGCAGAAGACCGCCGACAAGCGTTTTTCGCTCCGCTTGGGCCAACTCGCGGCGGATGATGAATTCTTCGTCAGCGATACCGCCGTGCCTTTCGTCAATTCGACCTTCGGCTGGCCGGCCATCGTGGGCGTCAATCTGCCGGGCGGCGGGCCGTCCTTTCCCTTGGCGGCGCCGGGCGTGAGGGCCAGGGCGTCGCTCTCGGACAGTTTTTCGCTTCAGGCCGCGGTTTTCAGCGGCGATCCCGCCGGTGCGGGCTTTGGCGATCCCTTGGCCAAAAATAAGGATGGGCTGGCCTTCCATGTGACTTCGGACGTCTTGCTCCTTCTCGAAGCCGCCTATGCGACCGATCGGGAGCAAGCCGCTGCCGGCCTGCCATTCACCCTGAAACTGGGCGGCTGGGCGCATAGCGGCCGGTTCCCGGATCAACGCTTCGATGCCGCTGGCCGTTCCCTCGCGGATCCGTCGGGCACCGGCGTGGCGGCGGCCCGGAGGAGCGATTTCGGGGTCTATCTCGTCGCCGACAAATTGCTCTGGCGCGGCGCGGACAATCGCTCGGTCGGAAGTTTCTTCCGGCTGGGCGCCGCGCCTGGGGACCGGAATCTCCTGGCCTGGTATCTCGATGCGGGCGTCACCTACCAGGGGTTTCGATCCGGCGATCTTGTCGGCTTTGCCTTGAGCTATGCCAGGGTGGGCGAGGCGGCGCGCGCGCTGGATCGTGATTTTCCGCGGTTCACCGGCGTCGATCACCTGCGGCGGGACGACGAAACCGTGATCGAAGTGACCTATATGGCCAAGCTCGCACCCTGGTGGGTGCTGCAGCCGGATATCCAGTTCATTCGGCATCCCGGCACCCATATCGCCAGTCCCGCCGATGCGTCGGGACGAACCCCGCTTCGGAATGTCCTGCTGCTGGCGTTGCGCACGACGATTACCTTTTGAAACTTCGATTTGGGGAACAAGTCCGGCTACCGTCGCTTTCTTAGCCGTGGTCTTTTGGCGCGGGACGGGCGGCTTAGAGTCGCGCTTGCGGCCCGTTGCGTTGCGCCGCCTCAGCGCCTAATCTCGCGGGCCGCCAATAGGGCCGGGAGCATATTTTGGCAATAAGAGTCGCGATTCTCGACGATTACCAGCGTGTGGCGCTCCGCATGGCCAATTGGCGCGGCCTGGAGCCCGAGGTCGAGGTCGTAGCCTTTCCGGATCATCTCGACAGCATGGATGCCGTCGCCGCGCGGCTTCGGCCCTTCGATGCGGTGGTGCTGATGCGGGAACGAACTCCCTTTCCGGCCGCGATTTTCCCGAAACTTCCCCATTTGAAGCTAATCGTCACCACGGGCCATCGCAACGCCTCCATCGATCTCGATGCGGCGACGCATCACAAGGTGCAGGTCTGCGGCACGCCGACACTGCCCTATCCCACGGCGGAGCTTACCTGGGGTCTGATCCTGTCGGCCTTCCGTCATATCCCGGCCGAGATCAAGGCGACCCATGAAGGTCGCTGGCAAACGACACTGGGTACGGGGCTTCTGGGCAAGACGCTCGGCGTGCTGGGCTTGGGCCGTCTGGGCGCGCAGGTTGCAAAGGTGGGTTTGGCTTTCGGCATGGAGGTCATCGCCTGGAGCCAGAACCTGACAGCCGAGCGCGCGGCGGAGCAGGGCGTCACCCGGGTGGAAAAGGCCGAGCTTTTCGCGCGTTCCGATGTCTTGACGATCCATATGCAATTGAGCGAGCGGACGGAAAGCCTCGTCGGCGACGCCGAGCTTCGGGGCATGAAGCATAGCGCCTGGCTGGTAAACACCTCGCGCGGCCCGATCATCGACGAGAAGGCGCTGCTCCAGGCCCTGCGCGAACGCCGCATCGCCGGGGCGGCGCTCGATGTCTTCGACCAGGAGCCGCTGCCCGCGCATCATCCTTTCCTGGCGCTGGACAATGCGCTGGTGACCCCGCACCTCGGTTATGTCACCGAGGAGAACTATCTCCAGGCCTATGCCGTGGCGGTCGAGGACATCCGCGCTTTCCTCCAGGGCAAAGTGCTGAACCCGCTTAATAAGCTGGCCTGACCCGCCTGTTGGGGGAAACCTGGGGCGGCCCCCTCAAAAAAACATGAACCAGCCTGTTCAATCCGGCGCGAGAAAGCACTAGGATCGCGTCGGATCGTCGACAAAAGTCAAAAGGGGGGTCTCATGTGGATGCGCCGTACCGAGGTTTTTGCAAGCCTCGCCGCCGCTTTGTGCCTCGCGGCGCCGCTCGCTCAAGCCCAGACGCCGCAAAAGGGTGGCACGGCCATCGTGGTGCTAGCGCAGGACCCGCCCCATGTTAACCCCAACATCACCTCGGGTTACATCAATCATCTGCTGGGCTGCATGATCTATCAGGGCCTCGTCGAGGTCGCGGCGGACTATTCGATCAAGCCCTTGATCGCCAAGTCCTGGACCGTGTCGCCGGACGGGCTGACCTATAGTTTCGAGCTCAACAAGACGAGCTTCCAGGATGGCTCGCCGGTGACGGCCGAGGACGTGAAATATTCCCTGACGGAGGTCAGCGCCAAATTCTCCCCGACCTTCGCACCCGCCGGCCGCGAACTCGACAGCGTCGAGGCCCCGGCGCCTGACAAGGTGGTGATCAAGCTCAAGAAGCCCTTTGCGCCCTTCCTGGTGTCGATGACCTGCTCCCAGGGTGCGGCGATCCTTCAGCCGGCGCAGTTTCGCGGGACCAATATCCCGCAGAATCCCGCCAATATGGAGGGGCCTATCGGAACCGGCGCCTTCAAGCTCGTCGAGTGGAAGCGTGGCGACACGATGCGGCTCGTGAAGAGCGACAAATATTGGGAACCGGGCAAACCCTATCTCGACGGGATCACGACGAAGACGATCACCCAGGCCTCAGCTGCCTTGCAGGCGCTCCAGGCGGGCGAGGTTGATATGGTGCCGCTGCTGCAGCCGAGCGATTTCGCGGCGGTTCGCGCCAATCCCAAGCTCAAGATCGAGACCGGGGACGTGCCGCCGAATACCGTCTTCCTGATGCCCAACAACAAGAACAAGCCCTTGGACGACAAGCGGGTGCGCCAGGCGATGTTCATGGCGACCGACCGCGACTATCTGATGAAGAACGCCTTCTTCAACCAGGGCGCTGTCGCCGTCATGCCCTTTGCCCCTGACATCTCCTGGGCCGCGAACCCGGAGATCGACTACAACAAGATGTATCCCTTCGATGTCGCCAAGGCCAATGCGCTGCTCGACGAGGCGGGGCTGAAGCGGGGCGCGGACGGCAAGCGGGCGACCTTCCGCATGTTGAACTACGGTCACGAATATCCTGAGTACCAGCTCGTGGCGCCGGCGCTGAAGAGCATGTGGCAGGCGGTTGGGGTCGACCTGCAGCTGTCGAACCTGGAGACCGCGACCTATCTGAAGCAGGTCTTCGTGGACCACGACTTCGACTGGACGCTGTCGCCCTATTCGAGCTTCTCCGATCCGGCGCTGGGCATCGCGCGCGTTTTCGTGACTTCCTCGATCGCCAAGCCCTATGGCAATGCGACCCAATATTCGAACCCCGAGGTCGATGCCCTCTTCGACAAGGCCCAGGGCGCGGTCACGACCGAAGGCCGTGGCCAATATTATCGCCAGGTCCAGTCGATCCTGGCCTCGGACCTGCCGGCGCTGACGCTCCGGCAATATCGCAACAACGACGCGGCCAGCGTGCGGCTCAAGGGCCTCTGGGGAATCATCCAGGGGCAGGGCCACTGGGTCGACGCCTATCTCGCGCAATAGGAGCATTCATCAGATGGCGATGGCGGTCGCGCCGAGCTGGGTCGATGTGGACGGCATCCGCACCCGCTATTTCGAGGCGGGAAAAGGGGAGCCGATCCTCTTCATCACGGGCAGTCACTACGGGAATACCGTGGCGGCCTCGCCCGCGGAGACCTGGGAATACAACATCGGGCCGCTGTCGCAGCGCTACCGGGTGATCGTGGTCGACAAGCTCGGCCACGGCCACACCGAAAACCCCAGGAACGGCGACTACACCCAGGAGGCTGTCCACCGCCATCTGGTCGCCTTCATGCGGGTGATGAACCTGGAAGGCACCCATGTGGTGGGGCAGTCGGCCGGGGCCTTGCCGGCGGCGGCGCTGCCTCATCTGGTGCCGGAACGGGTAAGGTCCCTGACTGTCATCAACAGCAGCAGCCTCGCGCCCGGCGTCAGCCTCAACGAGGTCAATTACGCGGGCTGTCCGCATCCCGCATTCAGTCGCGAGGGGCAGCGCTGGCTTTTCGAACGCTGCGCCTATGACCTTTCCAGCGTCAGCGAAAATTTCGTCGAGGCGGGCTTCGAGGTCATGTCGCAGCCGAAATATCGCGAAAGCTCGGAACTCATGGAAAAGGGCGGGCTCAAGAACAGCCTCTTCCGCCCCGATCTTGCGAAGGTGAAGCACGAGACCCTGCAAAGGATCGCCGACGCGGGCTCGCTCAGGCCCACCCAGGTGATCTGGGGGGCGGAGGATCATTCCTCCTCGATCGAACGTGGCCTGATGCTCTACCGGACCATCGCCGCCCACGAACGCCAGGCCTATTTCCATGTGGTCGCCGCCGCCGGCCATCACCCCTACCGCGAGCATCCGGAGCAGTTCAACGAGCTGATGACCGGTTTCATCGGCAGCCTGAATTGACCGGAGCGCGCGTCATGTCCGACAAATTCGTCACCGTCTCCGGCGTCAAGACCCGCTATGTCGAGGAGGGTTCCGGCCCGGCGACCCTCGTGCTGATCCATGGCGGCGCGCTGACCGATCCGGGCTACTGCCCCTCGGCCACGGTCTGGGAGCATAATATCGCCGGCCTCGCCCAGAGCGCCCGCGTGCTGGCCTACGACGCACCGGGCCAGGGCCAGAGCGAAGCGCCGAAGGAAGATGCCGATTATTCCTACGACGGGCTGGTCCGGCATGCGCGCGGCTTCCTCGATGCGACGGAAGTCAAGAAGGCCCATCTCGTCGGCCACGACGAAGGCGCCATGATCGCTTTGCGTCTCGCTTTTGAGGCGCCGGAGCGGGTTGCCTCCCTGACCATCGTGGCGAGCCCCGCCATAGCACCTGCCGGAGACGCGGATATCAACTTCGCGCTGATGGGTCGCCCTCATCCGATCTATGGCGCGGAAAGCCAGCGCTGGCTTCTCTCCAGGACCTCCTACACCGACCATCATCTGCGGGCTGGACGCTGGATGGAGGAGGCCGCCGAGACCGCCCGGGGCGAGACCTTCCGCGCGGTGCGGGCGAAACTCACCGAGGGCAAGCTCGGCGCCCAGGTGCGGGCGTCCCTGGCGAAGCTCAAGGCCAATAATTACGTCCGGTTCCGCGAGACGGGCGTGTCGGTGCCGACGCTCATGGTCTGGGGCCACCAGGACCCGTTGTCGCCGGTGCCCTTCGCGATTTCGCTCTTCCAGATCGTCTCGGCGAAGCAGCCCCTGACCCAGATCCGCATCCTGAACCAAGCGGGCTCCATGCCCTTCCGTGAGCAGCCGCCCGCCTTCGACGCGGCGGTGGGCGGCTTCGTCCGGGCGCTCGAAACCTGATATGGCGAAAAAACCCCATGTGATCGTTATCGGTGCGGGGATCGGCGGGCTGACGGCCGCCCTGGCACTGCTCGATCGCGGTTTCGATGTCGATGTCTACGAACGCTCGCCCGAGTTGAAGGAAGTGGGCGCGGGTCTGCATGTCAGCCCAAACGGTTCCCGCGTGCTGCGTGAACTGGGCCTTGCCGAGCGCTATCTGCGCGACGGCGTGCAGCCTGATGCGCGCTATCTCTGCCTCTGGGACTCCGGCCAGACCTGGGAAATTCCGAACCATAATTCCCAGGCCGAGGCACGTTTCGGTTCGCCCTATCTCTGCCTTCATCGCGGCGATCTTCATGCGATGCTGGTGGATGGGGTGCGTCAGCGGAAACCCGGTGCCATTCATGTGGCGCGGACCTGCACGGGCTTCACCGATGACGGCAGCGGCGTGACCGTGAGCTTCGAGGATGGGGGGACGGTCCGGGGCGACATCCTGATCGGCGCGGATGGCATACATTCGGTAATCCAGAAGCAGCTTTTCGGGCCTGCCGAGCCGAAATTCACCGGTTATATCGCCTGGCGCGGCCTTGTACCCATGGATCAGGTGCCTGAACGGTTCCGCACCTCCGCCGCCAATTGGATCAGCACCACCGGCAGCATCACGCTATACCCCGTCCGGCGCGGCGAGCTTTTGAATTTCATCGGTAATATCGAGCGCGAGGACTGGCGCGTCGAAAGCTGGATCGTGCCCGGCACCATCGAGGAATGCGCGCGCGACTTCACCGGCTGGCACGAAGATATCCAGAGGTTGATCCAGGGCCTCGGGACGCCCTTCAAATGGGGCGTCTTCGTCCGCGACCCGCTTCAGCAATGGGCGAAGGGCCGCGTCGCCCTGCTGGGCGATGCCTGCCATTCCACCCGGCCGACACTGGGCCAAGGGGCCAATATGGCGATCGAGGATGGCTTGATCCTTGCCCGGGCGCTGGAGGCATATGAGGATGCCGAGTCGGCGCTTTCGCATTACGAAGAAGCGCGACGGCCGCGCTGCACCCAGATCGTCAAGAAGTCGATGGAGCAAGCCAGCCGCAGGCACGCCAAGGACTTGGCCGATCCCGTGACCGCTGCGCGTTACATCGAAAGCCAGTGGTCGCCCGATAAGGTCGTCGAGTGGTACGATTGGATCTATGGATACGACGCCACCACAGTGGCCGTCTGAAGGAGCTTTGGGAGATGATGAAGAATTCGGTCGATGCATCGGTGCTGGCGGTAGCCGCTGATCTCATCATCCGAGACTATATGTGCGTGAAGGCGGGTGAGCAGGTTCTCATCACCGCCGACGCCGCCACGGATCCCCGTGGCGTCTGGGCCCTCTTCGAGGCGGCGCGCGTGCAGAAGGCGATCCCTTCCGTGGTGACGATCCCGCAGCTTCCCTATCAGGGCTCGCTCTCCGATCCCTATATCCCGGAAGTCGCCATCGCGGCCGGCATGAGCTGCGATGTCTGGATCGACATGACCTTCCCCTATATGAGCGGCTCCAAGGCTCATTCGGAAGCCATGAAGAAGAACCGGACCCGGTCGCTCAACCTCTTGGATCTGGGCGCGGGCGGCATCTCGCGGCTCTTCGCCGAGGTGAATTTCGACCGGCTTTTCGATTTGCAGAACGCGCTTGACGAGCTGATCGGCGGGGCGGTGGGCAAGGAGTGCCATATCACCGACACCAGCGGCACCGACGTGCGCTTCACCATCGGCAAGATGGCGACCAAGAAGCTGCGCCATACCGACCGGCCGGGCACCTTCACGCCGCCCGGGTCCGCGGTCATCTATCCCGAGGTCGATTCCGTGAAAGGCGTCGTGGTCACTCATGCCGCCTTCCACAAGTATTTCACCCTGTTGAAGACGCCTATGACGTTCAAAGTGGACGGCCAGATCCGCGAAGTTACCGGCGGGGGTTCCGACCTTCGCCTCATGGAGGAATCGCTGCGCCGCGCCGCGGGAGGCCAATTCGGCAAGATCATTCACTTCTCCCACGGTTTCCATCCGGCGGCTCAGTTCGACGGCCGCTCCTTCAACGAGAACATCCGCGTCGCCGGGAACAACGCCATCGGCTTCGGCATTCCGTGGTGGCAGCCGGGCGGCGGGGAGAACCATCCGGATGGCGTCGTGACCAATCATTCCATTTCCATCGACGGCCGCCAGATCGTGCGCAACGGCGCACTTGTGGACCCGCCCGAGCTCGTCAAGCTCGAGCAGGCGCTCCGCGCGGCCTGAAGGAGAGATACATGGATACCGAACGTTCGCTTCTTCAGATCCTGCGGTCCGAATCGCTGCCCAAGGCGGTACAGGCCGAAATCATGCGCCTCATCCTCGAAGGCGAGGTGGGGCCGGGCGACAAGCTGACCGAGGCGGACCTCGCCGCCCGGCTCCAGGTGAGCCGGGGACCCGTCCGCGAAGCCTTCCGGGCACTGGAAGAAGCGGGGCTTTTGCGCCTGACGCGCAATCGTGGTGTCTTCGTCCGGCAGATGGACCGGGAGCAGGCCACCGAACTCTATGAGGTCCGCGCCGGTCTCGACGAGATGGTGGGACGTATCCTGGCGCCGCGCATCACGGCGGAACAGGTCGCGGAACTCAGGGAGTTCATCAAGGAGATGGACACCGCCTCCTCCCGCAACGATCCGGACGGCTATTTCCCGCGCAACATCCGCTTCCACGACCGCATCGTGGAGATGACGGGCAATACGAAGCTCCTGGAGATCTACCGGCGTCTGATGAACGAGATGCATCTGATGCGCCGCCGCAGTCTCTTCCAGGGCGGCGGGATCCTGGTCTCCAACGAAGAGCACAGCGAGATGGTCGAGGCGCTGGCAAGCGGCGATCCCGAAAAGGCCAGCCGCATGCTGCGCGAGCATGTGATGCGCGGCCAGGCCCGCCTGCTGCCGCTGCTGAACGAGACCGTTCCGGTCGTGGCCTAACGCACTATTCGCCCATGGCGCGTTCGGGGACCCAGCGGCCTTCCGATTTTACGTCGGGGCCGACGGCCTTTTCGTTGACGCCGCCGCCGTAATAGAACCAGCGATAATAGTCCTCATAGCGGATCGGCGGGTATTTCGCCGGATTGTCAGGACCCTGGCAGGTCGGCAAGACCTCGATCATGGCGTCGAGGTCGGGGCCGACGAAAAGCGGCACCGAGCAGCGCGCGACCCCGCCGTTGTTGATGACGCCGTGCTTGGTGGAGAGAAACCGCCCGTTGGTCAGCCGCACCATGATATTGCCGGTATTGACCATGAAGGCCCCACGCCGGACATCCGCGATCCGCCAGCGCCCCGAAGGCATTCGCACGATGAGCCCGGGCACCTCGCCCTGGGCCAGGATGCTGACGAAGCCGCTGTCGGTGTGCGGCTGAAGGCCAAGCTGCTCCACCTCGCCCTGGGGCGGGTAATGCAGCAGCGACAGCGCCACATAGGGATCGCGGAAGAAGCGGTTAAGATAACCGTCCGGCAGATCGAGCGCCGTTTCCCAAAGCGGGAGCAGGTTGAAATGCACCTGTTCCACGGTCCGGTAATAATCGACGGCCTGCTCGCGAAATCCCGGCAGTTCTTGCGGCCAATGGTTGCCCATGCGGAAGGGATCGCTCGATATCGTGCGGGCATCGCCTGGGGGGCGCTCCCGAAGCGTGACGAAAGACGACATCAGGATCGGCTCCATCCCGCCCAGCCCCTCGCGGTCCTCGGCGGCGCGATAGCCCACCCGGTCCGTCCGTTCGATCCGGCGGCGTTGCTCGAGAGGCAGTTCGTGGAGCCGCTTGGAGGCAGCTAAGATCCCGTCGATCTTGTCCTGCGGGACCCCATGGCCCTCGAGATAGAAGAAACCGACCGTCTCCGAAATCGCCCTGAGTTCAGCCCCGATCCGCTCCCGCGCGCCAGCCTCGCCACGCAGGAAGGGGCCGACATCGAGGACGGGAATTTCCTCCGTCGAATCGGGGTGTTCCATCAGGTGGAGTTCGTCCGAGCCGTCCATGCTGTGCACCTTGATTGCCGTTGGAATGATCGTCCCCGCCGGGCGATTGATTGTCAACAATGTGTGGCCCGTTCCCATGACAAGAGACGTGATCGAAAAGCGCGAGCCCGCTATATGTTGAGGGTCGGGGCCAGTCCCGGTTGTAACGTCAGGCGAGTGTATGCATATCCCCGGTAAATGGCAGTTCTGGATCGATAGAGGCGGTACTTTTACCGATATCGTCGCGCGGCGCCCCGATGGCAGCCTCGCGACCCATAAGCTGCTCTCCGACAATCCCGAACGGTATCGGGACGCCGCGATCCGGGGGATCCGCGATCTCCTGAAGCTCCAGGACGGCGATCCCATTCCCGGCGACGCCATAGAGGCGGTCAAGATGGGAACGACGGTCGCCACCAACGCGCTTCTGGAGCGCAAGGGCGAGCGGACGCTGCTGGTGGTGACCGAAGGCTTCGCCGACGCGCTGCGTATCGGCTACCAGAACCGGCCCAAGCTCTTCACGCGCCATATCCAATTGCCGGAACAGCTCTATGAGCAAGTGGTCGAGGTCAAGGAACGCCTCGACGCGCAGGGGCAGGTTCTGACGCCGCTCGATCTCGATGCCGCCCGCATGGGCCTTGAAGCGGCTTATCAGTCGGGCATCCGGTCGGTGGCGATCCTCCTGATGCATGCCTATCGCTACCCGGACCACGAGAAGAAGCTCGCGGCGCTGGCGCGGGAGATCGGCTTCACCCAGGTCTCGGCGAGCCACGAGGTGAGCCCGCTCATGAAGCTCGTGAGCCGGGGCGACACCACCGTGGTGGACGCCTATCTCTCGCCCCTGCTGCGCCGCTATGTGGCCCAGGTGGCGGACGAATTGGGCGGCACGCGGCTCTTCTTCATGCAGTCGAACGGGGGCCTCACCGACGCGCATCGCTTCCAGGGCAAGGACGCGATCCTCTCAGGCCCCGCCGCCGGCATCGTCGGCGCCGCGCGCACCGCGGAGATGGGCGGATTCCCGAAGATCATCGGCTTCGACATGGGCGGCACCTCGACGGATGTGTCCCACTACGCCGGCGAATACGAGCGGACCTTCGAGACCGTGGTCGCCGGCGTGCGGATGCGGGTCCCGATGATGCATATCAACACGGTCGCGGCGGGCGGCGGGTCGATCTGCTTCTTCGATGGCGCGCGCTTCCGGGTGGGACCGGAATCCGCCGGGGCCAATCCCGGTCCTGCCTGCTACCGACGCGGCGGGCCGCTCACGGTCACCGACTGCAATGTCATGCTGGGCAAGATCCGACCCGAGTTCTTCCCCAGTGTCTTTGGTCCTGGGGGGGATGAGCCCCTGGATCGCATGGTGGTGGAAAGGAAGTTCACCGAGCTTGCTTTCCGCATCGCCGATGCGACGGGCACCCAGCGCACGCCGCAGCAGGTGGCCGAGGGCTTCGTCCGGATCGCGGTCGAGAACATGGCCAATGCCATCAAGCAGATCTCGATCCAGCGCGGCTACGACGTGACCGAGTATACGCTCTGCTGCTTCGGCGGGGCGGGGGGGCAGCATGCCTGCCTCGTGGCCGATTCCCTGGGCATGACGCGGGCCTATGTGCATCCCTTCTCAGGGGTTCTGTCGGCCTATGGCATGGGCCTCGCCGATCTCAGGAGCCTGAAGGAGGCTTCGGTGGAGAAGCGCCTCGCCGCGGATATCCTGCCCGATCTCGATCTCATGCTTGAGAGGCTTTCCGCCCAGGGCGCCGAAGAGATGAAAAGCCAGGGAGTTTCGGCCGACCGCATCTCGGTGTTGCGCAAGGTGCATGTGAAATACGAAGGCACGGACAAAGCCTTGATTGTGGATTACGGCGATGAGGCTGGGATCCGGGAAGGCTTCGCGACCGCTCATCGCCAGCGCTACGGCTTCGTCATGGACAGCAAGCCGGTTGTCGTCGAGGCTGTGGCGGTAGAGGTCATTGGTAGCGCCGGGGCGATCGACGACGAGGTCGAAGTCGTGCCCGCCGACCCTCGCGCGCCGCGCCGTCTCGCGACTGTGGAAATGGTTTCGGAGGGCGAGTTGAGAGCCGTCCCCGTTTTCGACCGGGATCGGCTGACGCCCGGCCAGACCGTGTCCGGCCCTGCCATCATCTCCGAGCAGACCGGAACGACCATCGTCGAGATGGGCTGGCAGGCATCCCTCGACCAGCGGCGCTATCTGGTGCTGGAGCGGGTCGTTCCCCGCTCCGCCGAAGTCGCCATCGGAACCACCGTCGATCCTGTCATGCTGGAGGTTTTCAACAACCTCTTCATGGCGGTCGCCGAGCAGATGGGCGTAGCGCTGCAGAACACCGCCTACTCCGTAAACATCAAGGAACGGCTCGATTTTTCCTGCGCGCTTTTCGACCGGGAGGGCGCGTTGATCGCCAATGCGCCGCATATGCCCGTGCATCTGGGTTCCATGGGCGAGAGCGTCCAGGCGGTGATCCGTGCGAGAGCCGGCGAGGCGGACGGAAGAGGCATGAAGCGCGGCGATGTCTATGTTCTGAACGCGCCCTATAACGGCGGAACCCATCTGCCGGACGTCACGGTCATCACGCCCGTCTTCGCCGAGGAAGATGTGAAGGGAGAAGGCGCCGTCCTCTTCTATGTCGCCTCGCGCGGTCATCATGCGGATATCGGCGGCATCACCCCCGGCTCCATGCCGCCGACCAGCCGCACCGTCGAGGAAGAGGGCGTGCTGATCGACAATTTCCTGCTGGTGGACGAAGGCCATTTCCGCGAGGCGGAGATGGTGGACCTTCTGCGCTCGGGGAAATATCCGTCGCGCAATACCTCCCAGAACATCGCGGACCTGAAAGCCCAGATCGCGGCCTGCGAGAAGGGCGTCCAGGAGTTGCACCGCATGGTCCGCCATTTCGGGCTCGATGTGGTCGAGGCCTATATGGGCCATGTCCAGGACAATGCCGAGGAGGCCGTGCGCCGCGTGCTGGGCGTGCTGAAGGACGGCAGCTTCGCCTACGAGATGGACAACGGGGCCGTGGTCAAGGTCGCCATCTCCATCGACCAGGAGGCCCGCCGCGCCGTGATCGATTTCACCGGCACCGACGCCCAGCTTCCGAATAATTTCAACGCGCCCTCGGCGGTCTGTCGCGCGGCCGTGCTCTATGTCTTCCGCACCCTCGTCGACGACGATATCCCGATGAACGGCGGCTGCCTGAAGCCCCTGGACATCGTCATCCCGGAAGGCTCCATGCTGCGGCCCCACTATCCCGCCGCCGTGGTGGCCGGAAATGTGGAGACCTCGCAATACATCACCGACGCGCTCTATGGAGCCTTGGGCGTCATGGCGGCGGCGCAGGGCACCATGAACAACTTCACCTTCGGGAACGAGCGCCACCAATATTACGAGACGGTCTGCGGCGGCTCCGGCGCAGGCCCCGATTTCGACGGGACCGATGCGGTTCAGACCCATATGACCAACTCGCGCCTCACCGATCCCGAGGTGTTGGAATGGCGCTTCCCGGTCTTGCTGGAGAGCTTCGCCATCCGGCGCGGATCGGGAGGAAAAGGGGCGCATAAGGGAGGAGACGGGGCGACGCGGCGCCTGCGGTTCCTGGAAGCCATGACCGCCTCCATCCTGTCGGGACACCGACGGATCGCGCCCTATGGGCTGGAGGGCGGAGAGCCGGCGGCTCTGGCGCGCAATTGGGTGGAACGCACCGACGGCAGCCGAGAGGAATTCGGGGGAACCTGGTCGATCGATGTTAAGGTCGGCGATGTCTTCGTGATCGAAACGCCGGGTGGCGGCGGATATGGGAGAGCTAAATGACGGAACGGCGCGGCGTTGGTGTCAGTGGTGAATTGGGCCGGGAGGCGGTCGCGGATCTCGCGGCCCTGGCCGAGGATTGCGGCTACGACAATTTCTGGATCAATGTGAATCGCCGGGACCAGGATCCGGTAGGCCTCGTGGCCGCCGCCGCCGGGCGGACCAAGTTCGAGATCGGCGTTGGGGTCTTCCCGCTCGACCGCTACACGCCCGACGAGGTGGCGGAGGATGTGGCGGCGGCGGGGCTTTCCGATCCGCGCTTCATTTTTTGCATTTCCTCGGGCCGGGCGACGACGGGCATCCTGGATCTCGACCGGAGGGGGATCGAGGCGCTGCGCAAGGCCTCGCCCAAGTCGCGTGTCGGGATCGGCGGTTACGGACCCAAGGTGCTGGCGCTCTCCGGCGCCATCGCCGATGTGGTGAACATCAACTGGATGACGCCGGAGCGGGTGGGCTGGGCGACCGAGCAGATCGCCGCGGGCGCTCGCGAGGCAGGGCGTCCGATGCCGGCGCTTTATCTCTATCACCGCGTGGCTCAGGGTCCCAATGCGGCGGATATCATCGCCGACGAACTGACCCGCTATCGCAGCAATCCGGTTCAGGTGAAGCATCAGGCCACGATGGGCGACCCGCATTTTATCGGCATCGCCGCCATGACGCGCGAAGAGATCGCCCCGCAACTCGCGCCCTATCTCGGGATCTGTATCCCGGTCATCAAGCCGAAACCCGCCGATCCGACAGATGTGGCCGATTGGAAGCGCTTGGTGAGGTTCTTCTCGCCCAAGGGATAGAGCCGATGGCCGGATCGGGAAGACGGGGCGTCGGCGTCGATGGCCATCTCGGCCCCGAAGCCATCGCCGATCTGGCGGTGCTGGCGGAAGCCTGCGGCTACGACAATTTCTGGATCAACGTCAACGCGCGGGAGGAAAACGCCGTCCGCGCCTTCGAGCTTTCGGCCAAGCGCACCAAGGCGATGGAGATCGCCATCGGCGTCTTTCCCCTGGATCGCTACACGCCCGAGCAGATCGCCCAGGATGTGAAAGCCGCGGGGCTTTCCGATCCCCGTTTCATCTTCGGGGTCGGCGCGGGCCGCACGCCCAGCGGCAGGCTGGGGGTGGACCGGCGGGGTGTTGCGGCGCTGCGCGAGGCGTCTCCCAAATCCCGCGTGGCGATCGGCGGCTATGGTCCCCAGGTCCTCGGGCTCGCCGGCGAGATCGCCGATGTTGTGAACCTCAATTGGATGACGCCAAGCGGCCTTGCCTGGGCGACGGAGACGATCCAAGAGGGCGCCAGGCGCGCGGGCCGTCCCATGCCGGCGCTCTATCTTTATCATCGCGTGGCGCAGGGGCCGGATGCGGCGACGATCCTCGCGGAGGAGGTGGTGAAATACCGCACCTCCGCGTCCCAGATGCGCCATCAGGCGGTCATGGGCAATCCGCCCTGGGTCGGCGTTGCGGCCGAGACCCGCGCCGATATCGAGGCGCAACTCGCTCCCTATCGGGGGGCCGCGACGCTGGTGTTGAAACCGAAGCCGCCGAACCGTGCCGATCTTCCCGAATGGCGCCGTCTTATCGAATTCTTCGCACCGTCGGGCTGAAAAATACCGCCCCTCGCCATGACGGCGGTGGAAGCTGTTATCCCTTTCCAGCCAAAGCTCGCTCGATGATGCCCCTCACCCGTTCCTGTTGCTCCTCCGAGATCGTCAGGCGTTCGGCGAAATCCCGGCCCGTGGGCTTGGTGGCGTCGATGCCGATCTTGGTCACGGTGTGATCGACCGGGTCGGAGGTCGGATCGAGGATCGCTCCCATGGCGCCGGGGATGAGCAGGATGTCCTTCTCCGCATGGACCCGGGTCGAGATGGCCCACATGACGTCGTGCATGTTGAAGATGTCCACGTCGTCGTCCACCACGATCACGATCTTGCAATAGAACTCGGTGGCCAGCGCCCCCATGATCGCGATCTTGGGCTGGCCCTCCGCTGTCTTTTTCATGGAAACGATGGCCATCAAGGCACCCGCCGTATAGGTCGGGACATGCACCGCCTTCACATTGGGCATGTTGCGCTTCAGCGTGTTCATGATCTCGGCTTCGCGGCTGATGCAGCTCACCAGGATATGGTCGGCCGCCATGCCCGAGGCAACCGAATGATAGAGGGCGTCGCGCCGCATATGGATGCGCTTGGCGACGAAGACATTCTGCGTCGAGCGGTAGGAGGCATAGCCGGTGAACTCGCCGAAGGGACCTTCGGGCTCGTGGACATTGGCCAGGATTTCGCCCTCGATGACGATCTCTGCCCCGGCTGGGACTTCGAGGCCGGTATCGCCGACCGGCGCCACCCGATAGGGAGCGCCGAAGAGCGCGCCGATGATCTCGTATTTCCGGACGTTGGGCGGATAGTGATAGGCCATCGAGCCCATGTAGTGGATCGGATGGATGCCGAGCGTGATGACCGCCGGCAGGTTCTCGCCCTTGGCCTCGGCGCGGCGGTGGAATTCATACATGCGGCGGCGCGAATGGAGCGAGACGCCGAGCCGGTCCTTGCCCTTGACCATCAGCCGGTGGAAGCCCGTGGTATCGACCCCGGTCTCGGGGTCGCGGGCGACGATCTGGCCGGCGGTGATATAGGGGGCGGCATCCACCGGGAAATGGCGGGGGATCGGAAGTTTGCCGAGGTCGATGTCGTCGCCCTCGATGACGACTTCCTGCCAGGGCGCGTTGGCGACCCTCTCGACCGGCTGGTAGTTCTGGCACCGCTCCCGGAATGTCTGGGCCAGGGTGTCGGGCGTGACACCAAGGCAGGCCGCGAGCAGCTTGCGATTGCCGGCGATATTGGTCACCACCGGGATGGGAGAACCTTCCACATTTTCGAAAACCAGCACCGGGCTCTTGCCCCGGCGCTCCAGTTCGAAGACGGCGGAGGTCACGTCGAACTCGCGGCTCACCCGTTCGGTTACCCGCAGGATTTCCTCGGGAAAGTCGCGCTCCACCATGGCGAGGAAACCGCGCAGGCTCTGGTCGTCTATGTTCGTTGCCATACCGATCCTGTGAGTGAGGGTGCTTCGATCAGTTGGAAAGCCAGGCGTCGGCCCAGCGTCCATTGCCCATGAGATTCCCCGCGAAGCCCTCGAGCCGCTTGGTCGCGGCGTCGAGGTTCTTGTATTCGCGCAGCTTGAGGCTCGGGTTGTCCAGCGCCAGGATCGCCTGGGCCTCCTTGTAGAACTTGCCGCGTTCCTCGGGCGACGTGGCCCGCTCGCCTTTCTCGAAGAGATCGTCGACCACGGGATTGGCGTAGCCTGTCGCATTGCCGAAGGCCTTGCCGACCGAGGGTCCCACATATTCGCGGGCGATCCCGAAGACCGGATCGGCGAAGCTGTTGTAGGTCAGCATGACAAGGTCGAAGTCGCGCTCCTTGAAGACCTTCTCGATGATGGTCGCGGTTTCGAGCTGGTCGATCGTGAGGTCGATGCCCAATTGCTGCCAGACGCTTTTGATCGCCGTGGCGGCGGGCAGGAACTCCGGATACTCATGGGCATAGATCACGAGACGCGCCGAAAGACGCTTGCCGTCCGGGCCGCGCTTGACGCCCGCCGCGTCGAACTCCTCGTTCGCCTTGGCGATGTCGAAGGGATACATCTTCCGGAGATCGAGCGCGGGGTCTATCGCCCAGGAAATATTCGAGGGAAAGGGCTGAGACGAGACCTTGCCCACATTGAAGAAGGCGTTCTTCATCAGGTAGTCGCGGTCGATCGCCCGGTAGAGCGCCTGACGGACCCGCCTGTCGCCGAAGGGCTTGCGGTCGATATTGACCATGATGAAGGTCGTTACCGCCGGCTGGTCGCTTTCCATGACCTTGAGCTTGGGATTGGCTTCGACCGCCGCCTTGTTGCCGGGCGGGAAGGATTGGATGATGTCGACCTCACCCGCCAACAGAGCCTGCAGGGCGGAAGCGGTCTGCGGGATGGTCTTGCCGATGACCGCGTCGAGATAGGGTTTCCCCGGCTCGTGATATTTCGTGTTGCGCGTGAACTTGATGTAGTCGCCGCGCTTCCATTCCTGGAGCTTGAAGGCGCCGGTCCCGATAGGGTTGGTGGTATTGCCGGGATTGGTGAGGGGGTCCGAGCCCTTGAACTGATGCGACGGCAGGATGGCCGAGCCCTGGTTGCAGGCAAGAGACATCAGGAAAGGCCCGAAGGGTTGCTTCAGCTTGATGACCACCTTGTCCGGCACAGGCGTTTCGATCGTGTCGATAATCTTGCCCGCCGGCAGGAAGACAGCCGAATATTTGGTCGAAACCTCCTGAAGGGTATATTTCACATCCTGGGATGTGACCGGCTTGCCGTCGTGGAATTCGGTCGGCGTCAGCTCGAAGCTATAGGTCAGCTGGTCCGGCGAGATGCTCCAGGATCTGGCGAGCGCCGGGACGATCTCGTAAGTCTGGGAGACATTGACCAACCCCTCGAAGATCGTGCAGCCGGCGAAGCGGTTGGGGAGGCCTGAGATGATATCCGGATTGACCCCCGGCGGATCCTGGGCCTGGACATAGATAGCGGTGCCGCCGCGCTGCGGATCGGCGGCATTGGCCAGCGATGCGATGGTCATCAACGCGGCCGCCAGGGCCGCGCGGTCCACACCCTTCATGTCCGCCCCCTTAACTCATGGGTTTCGAGCATGTTGGCCCTTCGGCCGGGCGGGCGTCAACTCACCCCGTTGAGCCAGTCTTCCACCAGCCGCCGGGCGATCGAGCCGCGGCGGGGCATGCGGAAGACGTCATCCTCCTTGTGGGAGAGCATGTAAGACCGGTCGTACCAGCGGGCGGCTTCCAACTCGCTGGGGTCGATGGTGATCTCTGTCGTGACCGCCTTGGCATGGAAACCCAGCATGATCGAGCCCGGAAAGGGCCAGGGCTGCGAGGAATGATAGGTCACGTCGGTAATCCTGACGCCGGTTTCCTCGAAAACCTCCCGCGCCACGGCACCCTCCAGGCTCTCGCCGGGTTCGACGAATCCCGCCAGCGTCGAATGCTGGCCCAGGGGCCAGGATTTCTGCCGGCCCAAGAGGCAGCGGTCGCCGTCCGTCACCAGCATGATGACGGCGGGATCGGTCCGGGGGAAATGCTGGGTCTTGCAGTCTGGGTTGGTGCACCGCCGCACATGGCCTGCGTCCTCGCTGCGAGTCGGATGCCCGCAGATGCCACAGAACCGGTGTCGCGAATGCCAATAGAACATGCCGCGCGCGAAGGCCAGCAAGGCTCCCTCGGTCGGTCCCAGGAGCGCGCCGACCGTGCGGAGATCGGTGAATTGGGGCTCACCCCCATGCTTCAGCGTCTTCAGCGGTTCCTCGGCGGTGGAAAGGTCGAGCGCGAAATAGGCGGTCTCGCCGTCGAGGCTCAGGAGTACCGATTCGTCGAGATCCCATTCGATCTGGTTGCGGTCGAGAAAGACGGGCTGCGGCCCCTCCGCGCCATTTGTCACAAGGCTCTGGTTGCGCCAGACCGGGACGAAGCGGCTGGCAGGATCGTTCATCCTTGCCTTCAGCCAGTCATTATCCCGGCGGCGATGGCCGATCCGGTCGAATTCGGCGGCATAGAGATTGGGTTGCTTCATGGCGGGGGACACTGGCATGGGTCGTGATGCTGCGGCAAGGGTGGATGATCCTTGCACGGGGGTGGGTGGGACCTGATATAGTGCCCTCGGGAGGCTGGCGATGGGCAGGTCCCTCGCCAACCCGGTCAGGTCCGGAAGGAAGCAGCCGTAACGAGTTTCGGTCTGGGTCGTTGTCCAGTCTCCCACCCTCCATCGCCTTAGTACCAAGCATGTGACCCGGGGCCGCCCATGATCGGAAGCTTATGAGCGATACGGGCGTCGCCTATCGCGTGCTGGCCCGGAAGTACCGGCCGGGAACCTTCTCCGAGCTTATCGGACAGGAGGCGCTGGTCCGCACCCTTTCCAATGCCGTGGCCACGGGCCGGATCGCCCATGCCTTCATCCTGACGGGGGTGCGCGGCGTCGGCAAGACGACCACGGCCCGGATCATGGCGCGGGCCTTGAATTGTGTGGGGCCGGACGGCAAGGGTGGGCCAACCATTACGCCCTGCGGGGTTTGCGACAATTGCCGCGCCATCGCCGAGGACCGGCATGTCGACGTGATGGAGATGGATGCCGCGTCGCGCACCGGTGTCGACGATATCCGCGAGCTGACCGATCAGGTGCGCTACAAGCCCGTCTCGGCGCGCTTCAAGATCTACATCATCGACGAAGTCCATATGCTGTCGAAGAACGCCTTCAACGCGCTTCTGAAGACGCTGGAAGAACCGCCCCCGGACGTTAAATTCATCTTCGCCACCACTGAGATCCAGAAGGTCCCGGTGACGGTGCTGAGCCGCTGCCAGCGGTTTTCGTTGCGCCGCGTGCCAGCGGATATTCTGACCGCCCATTACGCCCGGATTTCCGAGGCCGAGAGCGTGACGGCCGAACCGGCTGCGCTAGGGCTCATCTCCCGGGCGGCGGACGGTTCGGTGCGGGATGGGCTTTCGATCCTCGATCAGGCCATAGCCTTGGGCGGCAATACCGTTACCGAGACTTCCGTGCGAGAGATGCTGGGCATCGCCGACCGGGGGCTCGTCTTCGACCTTCTGGAAACGGTGCTGAAGGGCGATGCGGCGAGCGCCTTGCAGCAGATGCGGTCGCTCTATGACGGCGGCGCCGATCCCGTCACGGTGATGCAGGATTTGCTGGATCTCACGCATTTCCTGACGCGGCTCAAGGTCGTGCCGGCGGCGGGGGAGGGCGATCCGACCGTCGAAGGCGATAGGGCGCGTGGCCTGCCCTTGGCGCAGAAGCTCGGCATGCCGGCGCTGACCCGTGCCTGGCAGATGATTCTGAAGGGCCTGGGCGAATTGCAATCGGCACCCTCACCGCTTCAGGCGGCGGAGATGGTGCTGGTGCGTCTGGCCTATGTCGCTGACCTGCCCGCCCCGGCCGATCTCGTGAAGGCCCTGACCGAGGGCGGCGCGATGACCTCCCGGCCCGCGGCCTCGGCCCCGGCGGGCGGTGGTGGCGGATCTTCCGCCATGGCCTCCATGTCCCCATCCGCGCCGCAACCGCGCATGGTGCATGAGGCGAGCGCTTCCGGGGCGACCCGCCTCGCTCTGGCTCCCGCGCCTGTCGAAGCGGTAGCCCCAGGCTTGCCGCAGCCTCAGAATTTCATGGAAGTCATCGAGCTTTTCGACAAGCACCGGGAGGGGCTGCTGCGCTCCCATCTCTGGTCGCATGTCCATCTCGTGAGCTTCGAGCCTGGCCGCATCGAGTTCCGGCCCACGGCTCTCGCCCCCCGCGATCTCGCCAACAAGCTGGGTCAGCTTCTGGGCGAATGGACCGGCGTCCGTTGGGTTGTGACGGTCTCGGGCGCCGAGGGGGCGGCCACCTTGAAGGAACAGGCCGACGCCAAGGCGCTCGACCTGCGGAACGAAGCGGTGCTCCACCCGTTGGTTCAGGCGGTGCTGGACACATTTCCCGGCGCGCGGATCGAGGCGGTGCGCGAGCTTGCCCAGGCGGCTCCCGAGGACACTCCCGCCCCGCCCCCGCCGGACCCCGAGGACGACATCCTGGAAGGAGACGATTTCTGATGAAGAACTTCGGCAACATGATGAAGCAGGCGCAGCAGATGCAGGCCAAGATGGCCGAAATGCAGGCGCGCATGGACCAGATGGAGGTCCCGGGCGCTTCCGGCGGCGGCATGGTCCAGGTCATGGTCACCGGCAAGGGCGACTTGAAGTCGATCAAGATCGACAAATCCCTGGTCGATCCTGAGGACGTGGAAGTGCTGGAAGACCTGATCGTCGCCGCCTTCAACGACGCCAAGGCCCGGGTCGAGGCCCAGATGTCCGAGGAAATGGGCAGGCTCACCGGCGGGTTGAAGCTCCCGCCGGGCATGAAGCTGCCGTTCTGAGCAAGGTCCTGCGGAACCGCCAACCCTCACCCCGCCCCTCTCCCAAGCTTGGGAGAGAGAGGGACCCATCGCGTCGGCGATGGGAGGGTGAGGGTTGTGGGTTCGCACCAGCGCCTCCCGCCCCATGAACGAACTCGACCGCCTCATCCAGCTTCTCGGTCGGCTCCCCGGCCTGGGGCCGCGTTCGGCCCGCCGCGCGGTGCTGCATCTTGTGAAGAAGCGCGAGAGCCTGATGCAGCCGCTCGCCGCGGCCCTGGCCGAGGCGGCGGAGCGCATCCGGCCTTGCCCGATCTGCGGCAATCTCGATACGACCGAGCCTTGCGCGATCTGTCGCGACCCGCGCCGGGACGCCGCCTCGATCTGTGTCGTCGAGGATGTGGCCGATCTCTGGGCCATCGAGCGATCCGCCGCCTTCGCCGGGCGCTATCATGTGCTGGGCGGCACGCTCTCGGCGCTCGATGGCATTTCCCCGGAGGATCTCCATATAGAAGCCCTCGTCGCCCGCGCGGGCTCCGGCGAGGTGGCGGAGGTGATCCTGGCCATGAACGCGACGGTCGAGGGACAGACCACGGCCCATTACATCCTCGACCGGCTCCAGGGGACCGGCATCAAGGTCTCCCGCCTCGCCCATGGCGTCCCGGTGGGCGGCGAGTTGGATTACCTCGACGAGGGAACGCTGAGCGCGGCGCTATCGGCGCGACGGGTACTTTAGATGGTCAGGAGCCGCGAGGTTGTGGAAGCCAGAGGCCAATGAACGAACCTTGGATTGCCCGCATCGACCATTTCGTCTTGACGGTGCGCTCGCTCGAGGCGACCTGCGGGTTTTACCAACGGGTGCTGGGCATGACGCGGGTGGACACACCTGATCGGCCGACCACCCTCGCATTCGGACAGCAGAAGATCAATGTCCACGAAATCGGTCATACCTTCGATCCGAAGGCCACAACACCGACCTCCGGCGCGGGAGACTTCTGCCTTATTACCGATCGGCCGCTCGCGGGCCTCCGCGCTCACCTGGAAGCTTGCGGCGTGGTCGTCGAACTCGGGCCGGTTCCCCGGAACGGCGCCCAGGGGCAGATGATGTCGCTTTATTTTCGCGACCCGGATGGGAATTTGGTGGAGGTCAGCGAGTATTCGAAGGACGGTGATCGGCGAGGATAACGGTAAGGCCGGGGGCTGCCTGCCAACCCTCCGGCATCAGACGCGTACTTTAACTTAGGCCCGTCCCGGACCGGGCGGCTTGGAAGGTGAACGTTTATGGAACCGAAGCGCTTCACGGTGAGGCACGTCAGCGCCTACCGCTATGCGGAGCCTGTGCGATTCGGGGAGCATCGCATGATGTTCCGGCCCCGGGCGAGCCATGACCTGCGCCTTGTCGAGACGAGGCTCCGGATCACCCCGGAGCCCGAACGCCTCCATTGGCTGCACGACGTCTTCGACAATTCGGTGGCGGTGGCCAATTTCACCGATGAGGCGGATGCGCTGACCTTCGAGAGCGAAGTGCGGCTGGAGCATTACGAGGGCCGCAAGCCCGACTATTCCCTGGAATCCTATGCCGCGAGCTTCCCCTTCGCCTATTCCGAGGAGGAGGTGGCGGATCTTGAAAGTGCCCTCTGCCGCCATTATCCCGATGCGGCGGTGGACGATTGGGCGCGGCAGTTCGTCAAGCCTGGCGGGACCACCATGGCCCTGCTGCGCGCCATGAACGAGGGCATCCGCGAGAGCTTCCGCTATACCCGCCGGACCGAGAAGGGCGTCAACCATCCGGGCGAGACGCTGCGCCACCGCAGCGGGAGCTGCCGCGACTTCGCCGTCCTGATGATGGAGGCGGCGCGGTCCCTCGGCCTCGCCGCGCGTTTCGTCAGCGGCTATATCTTCGTGCCGGAGCGCGATGCGACGCGGGGCGGAGGCGCCACCCATGCCTGGCTGCAGGTCTATCTGCCAGGCGCGGGCTGGGTCGATTTCGATCCCACCAACGGCATCGTCGGCAACCGGCACCTCATTCGCGTCGCTGTCGCCTGGGATCATCGCCAGGCTTTGCCGCTCTGGGGAACCTGGTACGGCGCCGCGGGTTCATTCCGGGGGCTGGAGGTCGAGGTGAGCGTCACCGAAGACCGCTGATCCCTTCTCATTCCATAAGAAAGCACCCCCATGCGACTCCGCGTTGGCTACGACCTCGTTTACGATTGCCCGCAACCGACCCCTATGATGCTGATGCTCAACACCCATTTCTCGCGTGCCGAGGATGTGGTGAGCGCGGACCTCCTGGTGACCGACCCGCCGGTGCCGCTGCGCCAGTACCGGGACGGCTTCGGCAATCTCTGCAGCCGGTTGGTGGCCCCCCAGGGGCTGATCTCGCTCAAGACCTCCGCTCTCCTGGAGGTCTCGGCGGAGCCCGAGACCCGTCCCGCCGACGGCCGCCAGCATCCCGTGGAGGAACTGCCCGACGAATGTCTGGTCTTCCTGCTGGGTAGCCGCTATTGCGAGACCGATCTTCTCTCCGACATGGCCTGGCGGATGTTCGGCCAGACTCCGCCCGGGCGCGAGCGGGTCCAGGCGATCTGCGATTTCGTCCATAATCACATCCGTTTCAACTATGCCGACGCCCGGCCGACCAAGACCGCCTTCGAGGCTTGGCAGGAAGGGAAGGGCGTTTGCCGCGACTTCACCCATCTGGGCGTTGCGCTCTGCCGGGCCATGAACATCCCGGCGCGCTATTGCACCGGCTATATCAGCGATATGGGAACCCTGCCGCCCTATGGCGCGATGGATTTCGCCGCCTGGTTCGAGGCCTATCTGGGCGGCACCTGGCAACTCTTCGACCCGCGCAACAACGTGCCCCGCATCGGCCGCGTGCTGATGGCCCGAGGCCGCGACGCCGCCGATGTGGCGCTCAGCAACACCTTCGGGCCGACGACGCTGGTGAAGTTCGGAGTGACCTGCGAGCCGGTGTGAGGGGATGTTAGCCGTGGTGGCTTTATCGCCTCGATCCGGCGATGAGGCGTTTGGCGGTTAGCAGCCGGCGCCCTCAGATCGCGCAGGCCTGCTCGCCGGTGATCTCCATGGCCTGGGGCTCGTATTCGAAGTCGTATTTCTTCAAGATGGCCGCGACCGTCCCGGATTTCCGAAGCGCCCGGTACTCCGTCAGGAAGGCGTCGCGAAGGTCGGTGTCGTCCTTGCGGAAAGCGCCGCTCGACCCGCGATCCGCGTGGCCCGCGTCGATGGGCATGACCTCGAAGCCGCCATGCAGCTTCGCCAGCGCCCGGAGCGTGACGATATCGGCGGAGACGATCTGGACGCGCTTGGCCAGAAGACCCCGCACCATCAGGTCGGGATCGGGAAACGGGGTGATCGTGCCCTTCTTGCCCGCCGCCATCGCCGTCTGCCAGAGCGGGATTTCCGACGTTCCCGCCGTCAGGCCGATGGCATCGAACCGGTCCGCCGCATCCTTGTAGCTTTTCGGCGGGTTCGGCACGTCGGCCTTGATATAGGCGACGCCGAAAAGATCGACGGTACGATAGAAGGGATCGGTGAAGACGACCTGGGCGCAACGCTCGGGCGAAACCCGCAGCGCCGCGCCGATCATGTCCCAGCGCCCGGCCAGCAGGCCCGGCACCAGCTCGCCATAGGTCGCGATGATCCCTTCGACCTTGGGGATGCCCATCCGGGGGGCGACCGCATTGACGAGCGCGGGGGCGATGCCGTTCATCGTGCCATCCGGGCTCAAGGTGCTCCAGGGCATGTTGTCGGCGATACCGACCTTCATCGAACCCTGCTTGCGCAGTTTTTCGAGAAGCCCATTGGCCGCCCAGCTGGGGCGGATGAAGGCCGAGGTGCCGAGTGCCGCTACGACGCTTCGCCGTGACCAGACATGCCCCATGATGCTTCCCCCCTTGGATGGCTCAGATGATCGTCGTGTCGTTCCCTCGCCTTGAGATGGTCGCCGCCGCGCCGGTCAGCCGTAGTACCACTTGCGCATGTCGCCATAGGTGATGGGCTCGTATTTCGGCGGGTTGCCCGGTCCCTGGCAGGTCGGCAGCACTTCCACCACGGTCTCGTTGCTCGGGCCGAAGAACACCGGGATGGAATAGCGGTCCACCGGATTGTTGTTGAGCACCCGGTGCTTCGTCGACAGATATTCCTCGTTGGTCCAGCGCACGAGCGAGTTGCCGGTGTTGACCAGCAAGGTGCCGGGCTTGATCTCCACCGCCCGCCAATGGCCGGACGGCATCCGCACCGCGAGGCCGGGTACGTCCGCCTGCGCCAGGAAGGTCATCATGGCGTTGTCGGTATGGGGCGAGATCCCGTATTGCCGGTTCCCGATCTCCTTCTGCGGCGGGTAGTGCAGCAGCGACGGCTGGAGATGCGGCTCCTTGAAGAAGGCATCGAAATAATCCAGCGGCAGCTTCAACGAAACGCACCAGAGCGGCAGGAAGCTCCGGCCCAACTTCTCGACCGCCTCGCCATAGGCCTCCATGGTCTCGCGGAAGCCCGGCAGGTTTTTCGGCCAGAAGCTCACCGGCGGTTTGCCGTTTTCGCGGCGGTGGACGAAGGTGAATTTCCCAAGCAGGTTGGGCCGCACGTCCTTCAGGATATTGACGTTGGCCTCGGGACGGTAATCCTCGTCCTTGCCATAGGGCTGATAGCCGAGCTTATAGCCCTCGCGCTCCGTCCAGGGCACCTCGGCCTTCACCTCGGCGGGCAGCGCGTGGAAGCGCCGGTTCTGCACGAAGGCGTCGTCGATCAGGCTTTGCGGAATGCCGTGGTTCTTGAGGTAGAAGAAGCCGACGGTCTTGGTGATTTCGCGCAGCTGCTCCGCCACCTTCTCCCGCCCGCCGGGCTCGCCGTTGAGATAGGGCGCGAAGTCGAGGACCGGGATTTCCTCGGTCGAATCGGGATAATCCATCAGGGCGACGGTTTCCGCATCGTCCCGTATTTCGCCACGCGGGTCGCGAGTCTTCACGTCATCCATGGGACGTCCCTCTCTCATGCCGAAGTTGGCACAGAGTGGCACGATTGCCCTCTACCCGCAATCGAGCGCCGGGCCGGAGGATTGCGGCGGTTTCTCGGCTGGGGCTACCGCCCCTCCTTCGCAATCAGCGTCCTGACCTCCGCCATCGGCAGTTCCTCTCCGACCTCCGACGCCTCGCCGTCGATCATATCGGGCTCATGGGACACCACGCCGAAGCTCGGGATGTTGCCGGGGAGCGGTTTCGGCGGTTGGACGCCCAGCCGCGCCAGGCCGCGCGCGCGGCTCAACAGCCTCCCGTTGATCGAGGCCGAGAGCTTGCCGAAGCTCTCGGCGGCGCCGCGCAGGCCTTTGCCGACCGCGGCGGTATAGCCCAGCATCACCGTGATCGCCTCCAAGAGACCTTGGGCCGCGGCGACGATGCGATCCTGGTTCTCGACCTGCTTGGCCAGTGTGATCTCGACCGACACCAGCGAGGCGACGCAATGGAGGCCGGCCGGGCCGACCGGGATGATCTGGGCGCGGCGGGCCTTGGCCAGGAACTCCGGGTCCGCGCGGTTGAGCTTTTCCAGCGCCGCCTCGTTGGGCAGATACATGACGCTCAGGATCCGGGTGATTTCGCCCTCGCGGCCGCCTTGCTTCCAGGCGCCCAGGATCGCGGAGCGGTAATCCTTCTCGGCGAGCTGCTTCAGGTGGAGGTTCATGGTGCGGCTTAAGCTCTGATAGGCCTCCGCCTCGTCAGGGGTGCCCTCGGCGCGGGCGATGTCGAGGAGGAACTTCGACGCCTTGCAGTCGATCACCAAGACGCTGCTCGCGGGCAGGAAGACGACCGCGTCGGGACGCAGGCGCCGGCCGGTCTCGTCGTCCTGGGTCGTCATCTGCAGGAGATAGTCGCGCCCCGCCTCGAGCCCGAAGGATTTCAAGGTATTGGCGAGGCCGATCTCGGCGATCTGCCCGGCCCCGCTGGGGTTCGACAGCGCGCGCCAGACCGTGTCGAGCTGCTGCGCTTTTTCGCTGACCTGGCCGTTCAAGGCCGCGACCGCCGTGGTGATCTCGCCCATGCGGGTCATCAACTGCTCGGTGGTGAGGCGGACGCGCTCCTCGCCCTCTTTCTTCGATTCGGCGTTCTCGCGGCGGTGGTCCTCGATGAGCTTGGTGGACAGCTCCTGGGCGGTGGAAAGCATGGCCGCCTTGGCGGCGAGGAGGCTTTCCTCCTTCAGTCGCTCGAAATCCTTGATGCGGAGCTCTCCGTCGGAAAGCTGCTGGCGGGCGGCCGCCAATTCGCCCACGGCCGCGAGGCGTTCGGCCTGTGCCCTATCGCGCTCGGCGGCCAGCGCCTGGAGGCTGCGCCGCGCCTCCTCGAAACGGGCCTCGGCCCCGTGGCGGGCGGCGGCCTCCTTGGCGCGGGTCCAGAGGGACGCCGCCACGGCGCCGGCGATGCCCAGGCCGATCAGCAGCAGGATGACGAGGATGTCCAATGCGATGTCTCCTGAGGCCTCTGAACTCAATTACCCCTCGGTCGTCATCCTCGGATTTAGTCCGAGGATCCACGAAGGTGTGTGCCCGACATCGAGCCCGGCTTTAGCAGCTACTTAGTCGTGGATCCTCGGGCCAAGCCCGAGGATGACGGTGTCCGCATGCCGGAATACCAGCCCGGCCCCGAAAGTGTAGAGGGAACGAAACTCGAACGGAAGGGGCATTCCCGGGGTTGACGCCAGGGTTGACGCCAGGGTTGACGGTCGGCGCTTCAGGGCATACCTAGTGACCTATCGCTCCCCAGTTTACGACGATTCCAAATGGCCTTGCTCCCGATCATCGTGGCTCCCGACCCGCGCCTCAAGACGAAGGCCAAGCGGGTTGAGCATGTCGACGACGAGACGCGCCAGCTCATGGACGACATGCTCTCCACCATGTATGCGGCCCCAGGCATCGGGCTCGCAGCCCCCCAGGTCGGGATCGCGAAGCGCATCCTGGTGGTCGATTGCGCCAAGGACGGCGAGCCGCCCAACCCTTTGCGCATCGTGAACCCGGAGATCCTGGGGTCGTCGGACGAGGTGGTGATCTATAACGAGGGCTGCCTCTCGCTGCCCGAGCATTACGCCGATGTGGAGCGGCCGGCGAAGATCAAGCTGCGCTATCTCGACCATCAGAACGAGATCCGGGTCCTGGAGGCGGAGGGGTTGCTCTCCACCTGCATCCAGCATGAGATGGACCATCTCGACGGGACGCTCTTCGTCGACCACATCACGGCATTGAAGCGGAACATCATCCTGCGCAAGCTCGCCAAGGCGAAGCGGGCGAAGGTGACGGCCTGATTTGAAAGATTTGGTTTCGAAGAACGCCGCTTTCTCTCATGAACCCTCTCCGCCCCTCTGGGGGGGAGAGGGTAGGGTGAGGTGGGGCTGTGTGTCTCGCTTCAATAGACCCAGTTTTTCATCAACATCCACCTCATCCCAACCTTTCTCCCCCCTGCCTTTCGTGCAAGCGAACTTGCGCTGTCGGCGGGCGAAGCGATGCTTCGCCTCGGCCGGAGAAGGACTTGTTCTTCTGCCATGACCAAACTCCGCCTCGCCTTCATGGGCACGCCGGATTTCGCGGTGCCGACCCTGCGCGCGCTTCTAGAGGCGGGACACGAGATCGCCGCCGTCTATTGTCAGCCGCCCCGTCCGGCCGGCCGGGGTCACAAGCTCCAGCCGTCGCCGGTGCAGCGTTTTGCGGGAGAGGCCGGGCTGCCACTGCGCCATCCAGTGAAATTGACGCCCGACGAGGCGGAGAGCTTCGCCGCGCTGAAGCTCGATGCGGCGGTGGTGGCGGCCTATGGCCTCATCCTGCCGAAAGCGGTGCTGGCAGCACCGCGCCTCGGTTGTCTCAACGTCCATGGCTCGCTCCTGCCGCGCTGGCGGGGCGCCGCACCGTTACAGAGGTCGATCCTGGCCGGAGATGCCGAGACGGGCATCACCATCATGCAGATGGATGCCGGCCTCGACACCGGGCCGATGCTTCTGAAGGGCAGTGTCCCCATCGGTCCCCGCACCACGGCAGCTGAACTGCACGACAAACTCGCGGAGATGGGCGCGCGGCTGGCGGTCGAGGCGCTGGAGGGCGTAGCCTCGGGAAGTCTGAAACCCGAAGCGCAACCCCCGGAAGGCTCGACCTATGCGAAGAAGCTCGACCGCGACGAGGGACGCGTCGATTGGCGGCGTCCGGCGGCGGAACTCGACCGGGTCGTGCGCGCGCTCAATCCCTGGCCCGGCGTCTGGTTCGAGATCGGGACGGAGCGGGTGAAGCTCCTCGACGCCGAGCCGGTCCCCGGAAAAGGCAATGCCGAGCCCGGCACGGTGCTCGACGACCGGCTCACCGTCGCTTGCGGCGAAGCCGCGTTGCGCTGTCTCATGCTCCAGCGGGCAGGGGGAAAGCCGGCGGATGCGGCCTCCTTCCTGCGCGGTCATGCGGTCCCGACGGGAAGCTTGCTGTCATGCCCCGCTACAAGCTGACCATCGAATACGACGGTACCAGCCTTGTCGGCTGGCAGCGCCAGCCCAACGGGCTTTCGGTTCAGGAGGTCCTGGAGACCGCTGTCGAGCGCCTCTGCGGCGAGGCCGCGAGGGTTTATGGCGCGGGGCGGACGGATTCCGGCGTGCATGCCATGGGCCAGGTCGCCCAGGTCGATCTTACCAAAGCCATGGATCACGAAATCATCCGCAGCGGGCTTAATTTCCATCTGCGCCCGGCGGCGGTTTCCGTGCTCATGGTCGAGGAAGTGCCGGATGACTGGGAGGCGCGGTTCTCCGCCAAGGGGCGGGCCTATCTCTACCGGATCCTGAACCGCCGCGCGCCCCCGATGCTGCTCGCGAACCGGGTTTGGCATGTGGGAACGCCGCTCGACGCCGACGCCATGCAGGAAGCGGCGCAGATGCTTCTCGGCAAGCATGATTTTACGACTTTCCGGGATTCGCTGTGCCAGGCGAAATCGCCGATCCGGACGCTGGACCGTCTGGATGTGACCCGCGAGGGCGAGGAAATCCGGATCGTCGCCGAGGCGCGGTCCTTCCTCCACCATCAGGTGCGGAACATGACCGGCACGCTGAAGCTCGTCGGCTCCGGCAAATGGACGAAGGCGCAGCTCCAGGAGGCCTTCGAGGCCAGGGACCGCACCCGCGGGGGACCGACAGCACCCCCCGACGGCCTTTACCTCACGAGTGTCCGGTACTAGGCGCTCGCCTGGGTTACGAACTTATGATTCATATAGGCGTCCATGGCCTCGATGCCGCTTTCGGAGCCGATGCCTGAATCCTTGACGCCGCCGAAGGGGGTTTCGACCAGCGCCAGACCGTGGTGGTTGATCGAGACCATGCCGGCCTCGACCTGCGCCGCCACCGCCGTCGCCCGCTTGTTGGAGCGGGTATAGGCATAGGCCGCCAGGCCATAGGGCAGGCGGTTGGCCTCTTCGATGGCCTCCTCGAATTCGGTGAAGCGGTTGACGAGCGCCAGAGGACCGAAAGGCTCCTCGTTCATGCAGCGGGCGGTCTTGGGCACGTTGCTGAGGATAGTGGGCTCGTAATAATAGCCCTTGTTGCCGATCCGCTTGCCGCCGGTTGCGATGGTGGCGCCGTGCTGGACGGCGTCGGCTACGAAGCCTTCCATGGCGGTGAGACGGCGAGGGTTGGCGAGGGGACCCATGAAGCTGCCGGGGACGAGGCCGTCGCCGACCTTCACCTGCTTGGCATGCGCCACATAGCGCTCCAGGAACTGATCGTAGATCTTATCCTGGACGATGACGCGGGTCGGCGTGATGCAGCCTTGCCCGGTGTTCCGGAACTTGGTGAGGGTCAGCATCTTGGCGATGGCATCGACATCGATATCGTCGAAGACGATGCAGGGCGAATGGCCGCCCAGCTCCATGGTCACCCGTTTCATATGCTTGCCGGCCAGCGCCGCGAGCTGCTTGCCCACCACGGTCGAGCCCGTGAAGGACACCTTGCGGATCACCGGATGCGGGATGAGGTATTCGGAAATCTGCGACGGGATGCCGAAGACGAGGTTCACCGCCCCCGCCGGCACGCCCGCGTCGCCGAAGGCGCGGACCACTTCCGCCGCCGAGGCCGGGGTCTCTTCCGCCGATTTGGCGATGACCGAGCAGCCCGCCGCCAGCGCGACGCAGATCTTCTTGCCGATGGTATTGACCGGCACGTTCCAGGGGCCGAAGGCGGCCACCGGGCCAACCGGCTCCTTCACCACGAGCTGATAGATGCCGTCCGCCCGCGCGGGTATCACCCGGCCATAGGCGCGGCTGCACTCGCCGGCGAACCACTCGACCGCATCCGCTGTCTGCAGGGTGTCCATCTTGGCGAGATCCAGAGGCTTGCCGTTCTCCAGCGAGAGCATCATGGCGATGCTATCGGCGCGCTGGCGCAAGAGATCGGCGACTTTGCGCAGGACCTTGGCGCGCTCATAGGCGGAGGTCTTGCGCCAGATCTTGAAACCCTTGTCGGCGGCGGCCAGCGCCTCGTCCAGATCCTCGATCCCGGCATGGGCCACGCTGCCGATCTCTTCCTCGGTCGAGGGATTGATCACGGGGATGCGTTTGCCGCTCCGGGCGGGACGCCAGGTGCCGTCGATGAAAAGCTGGACTTCGGGATACATGGGAGACCCTCCGGCATTGTTTATTGTTGGCAATAGTAGTCGCTATCGAGCGATGCCGACAAACAAATGTTGCGGTAAGGAACGGTGCTATGTCGCCGACCACGCTTTCCCGCAACGCGGGAAGCCCGGGAACCTATCCGACGAGTTGAAGACCCAGGAACATCAGCACCTCAGCCCCGGCGAAGAGGATGAGCAGGTTCCAGGCCAGCGCCACCCCGCTGCCGATCAGCCCGATCCAGAGTGCGACGCCATCGCCCTCCAGCATCCCGCAGGCGATCACCGAAATCCCGAGCCCCAGAGGCAGATTGCCGAAGGGTACGGGTAGGGCCAGGACAAGGCTGAACACGACGACGGCGCCGCCGATGAACTTCTCGCCAAGGCTCGATGTCAGCCAATTGGGGCGCGGTTTGAGCCAGCGCTCGGTGCGGGCCAGGAAGGGCGCCGTCCGGCCGGCGAAGCGGCGGAACATCTCCTTGTCGAAGGAGCGGCGGAGCAGCCAGCGGGGAAGGCGCGGCTCATGGCTGCCGCACATCATCTGCAAGCCCAGCGGGATAAGCCCCAGGGCGAAGACCAGCGAGAAGCCCGGGATCATCGGCCCGGGTATCGCGTTGGGCAGCGCCAGAACCAGAAGCAGAAGCCCGAAACCCTGGTCCTTCAACGCGTCGAGCAGGTCCTGGAGAGAGATACGCTCACCTTCGTGCCGGGCGGCGAGTGTAGACAGGACCTCGGATGTCCGGTGCTCGCTCTGCGTCAATAAAAGCTCCCGGTGAGCCGGTTCACGAATTCCGCCGCGGTAATATCCAGCAGCACCATGGCGAAGACCGCGAGCCTCGGAATGCGAAGCGCCGCCCAGGCGATGAAGCCCTCGTAGATCAGGGACAGCACCAGGACCACGAGAAACAGGACCGACAGCGCATCCTTGCTTATGAAACCCATTGCGGAAAGCGCTACGAGAAGGGCGAGGGGAACGGTCTCCAGCACCTGCGCCCAGTTATAGGCGGTGATGAATCCCGGATAGAGTTGTCCTCGCCCGAGCCAGACGCAGAGCGGCAGGGAAGCCAGCGGGAAGACGGTCCAGCGCACGACATAGCCGATGGTTTCGACCGCCAGGATGCGCGCGGGCCCGACCGCCTCCCAAACCTCCGGCTCCCGGTTCATGGCCATGATGAGCATGAAAATCGGAAAGAGGATCACGCCCGCCATGAAGGAGCGCCGGCATTCCTCCACCGTGCGGGTGAAGAGGAGCATCCCGCGTGGATCGGCGCGCATGAGCCGCCAGGCGCCGGAAATGCCGGTCGATAGATCTTGCAGCAGCGCCATGTCCGTCAGGCGAAATAACGGTCGAGGAAGATCCGATAGATCTCGGCGAGGTTCTCCAGATCCTTGAGCGCCACCCGCTCGTCCACCTTATGCATGGTGAGGCCGACGAGCCCGAATTCCGCCAGCGGGCAGAAACGGTGGATGAAGCGTGCGTCCGAGGTACCGCCCGTGGTGCTGAGATCGGGGGTTTCGCCGGTCACTTGGCCGATCGCCTCGGTCAGAAGATCGCTGACCTGCCCCGGCGGGACCAGGAAGGATTCGCCGCTCACACGGACGGCGAGATCCCAGCGCCCGCCCTCGCGTTCCAGCCGCTCCTCGATCCAGGCCTGCAGGGTCTCGCTGGTCCAGAGGTCGTTAAAGCGGACGTTGAAGGACGCCTTAGCCTCCGCCGGGATCACGTTGGTGGTCGGGTTTCCCACGTCCACTGTCGAGACCTGAAGGGAGGAGGCCTGAAAATGCGCGGTGCCCTCGTCGAGAGGCTCGCTGGTCAGTGCATGGAGCATCCGCACGATGCGATGAGCGGCATTGTCCGCCAGATGCGGATAGGCGGCGTGGCCCGAGATGCCATGGACAGTCAGATGGCCGGTCAGGCTTCCGCGACGGCCGATCTTCATCATGTCGCCCAGGGACTTGGCGTTGGTGGGCTCGCCGACGATGCAGGCATCCAGGGTTTCGCCGCGCGCCTCCAGCCAATCCAGCACCTTGCGGGTGCCGTTGATGTTTACACCTTCCTCGTCGCCGGTGATGAGAAGGCTGATCGACCCTTTGAACTTGCCGTTGCGGGCGCGCAGGAAACGGTCGGTCGCGGTGACGAAGCTCGCGATACCGCCCTTCATGTCCACCGCGCCACGGCCATAGAGATAACCGTCGTGGATCTCTGCGGCGAAGGGGTCGATGGACCAGGATTTAAGGTTGCCCGGCGGCACCACATCGGTATGGCCCGCATAGCAGAAATTGGGGCAGTCGGCGCCGAGCCTGGCATAGAGGTTCTTGACCGGATCGGTGCCGGGCTCGGTGAATTCCAGGGGGTGACAGGTGAAGCCCAAGCCTTCGAGCGCCTTGGCCAGCACCCCCAATGCCCCTTCGTCGCGGGGTGTCACGCTCTCGCAGCGGATGAGGTCCGCCGCCAGCGCGGCCGGTTCGATCGGGCCTGTCATCGGGAAACCCTCAGTCCCGGAGAAGGTCGTTGATCGCGGTCTTGGCGCGGGTCCTCTCGTCCACCCGCTTGACGATCACGACGCAGCTGAGGCTGGGGCTCGGCTTCCCGTTGGGCAGCGGGTTGCCCGGCAGGCTGCCCGGGACAACCACCGAATAGGAGGGAACCCGCCCCATGGTGACTTCGCCCGTGGCCCGGTCGACGATCTTGGTGGTCGAACTGATGAAGCAGCCCATGGCCAGGACCGATCCGGTTTCGACGATCACGCCCTCGACGACCTCGCTGCGGGCGCCGACGAAACAATTGTCCTCGATGATGACGGGTTCAGCCTGAAGGGGTTCCAGCACGCCGCCGATTCCGACGCCTCCCGAAAGATGGCAGTTCTTCCCGATTTGCGCACAGGAGCCGACCGTGGCCCAGGTATCGACCATGGAATTCTCGCCCACATGGGCGCCCACATTGACGAAGCTTGGCATCAAGACGACGCCCGGCGCGATATAGGCCGAGCGTCGCACGATACAGTTCGGCACCGCCCGGAAGGCCGCCTTGCGGAATTGCGCCGCATCCCAGCCGTCGAACTTGGAAGGCACCTTGTCCCACCAGGTCGCCCCATCGGGGCCGCCCGCGATGGCTTCCATGTCGTTGAGGCGGAAGGACAGCAGCACGGCCTTCTTGAGCCACTGCCGGACCTCCCATTTTCCGTCGATCTTTTCGGCCACGCGGAAGGACCCGTCGTCGAGCCCGCCGAGCGCCGCGTTCACGGCCTCGCGCATCGGCCCCTTGGTGCCGCCGTTGAGGGTGTCGCGCGCCTCCCAGGCGGCGTTGATGGTCGCTTCGAGATCGGCGTTGGACATGAGGCTTCTACCGGAAGTGCTTGGGAAAGAGGGCCGAACCATGCGGCAGCGGGAATAGGGTGTCAACCCGGCCGAAAGGCCGGGAAACCTCAGACGACCGGCTTCTTCGCCGCCTCGACCAGCCAGGGCACCAGGTCGTCGACCACATGGTGGATATGATCTTCCTGGAGATCGGCAACCTGCCAGTCCTTCACGCCCTTGATCCAAGCCGTCGTCATGCCGAGCGCCGCGGCGGGTTTCAGATTCTTGGCGATATCCTCGACCATGAGGGCGGATCGGGGATCGAAATCGTGGCGGCGGATCAGGGTCTGATAGCCCGAGGGATCCGGTTTCGGGACATAATCGCAGGCGACGATGTCGAAGATCCCGCTGAAATGATGGGAGATCGACAGCCAGTCGAGGATGCGTTCCGCATGCCGGTGCGAGCCGTTGGTGAAGACGATCTTGCGGCCCGGCAGGTCCTCCAACGCCTGAATGAGTGCTGGATTGGCGGGGATGCTCGAAAGATCGACCTCATGGACGTAATCGAGGAAGCGCTTCGGGTGCATGCCGTTGTCCAGCATGAGGCCGCGGAGCGTCGTGCCGTGCTTCAGGAAATAGGCGCGGCGGATCTCATGCGCCTCTTCGAGGCTGACCTTGAATTCCTCGGCGATGAACTCGTTCATGCGCTTTTCGATCAGCACGAAGAGATTGCAGGCGGCGGGATAAAGCGTGTTGTCGAGATCGAAAACCCAGGTCTCGATCTCATGGAGCGGCCGGCCGCCGCGCGGTGCGGGCGTCATCAGGGGCCTTCCGACGGGCCCTTGAGCTCGACCTTGTTGCCGTCGGGATCGTAAAGATAGAGCGACATGCCCGTCCCTTCCGCTCCGAAGCGCTTGGCCACCAGATCCACGCCGACGCCGTGCTTGGCGAGTTCCGCCCGGAGCGCCGCTTCGTCGAAGCTTTCGATCTGCAGGGCGAAATGGTCGACGTTGCGGCCTTCCTTGCCGGGCGGGGCTCCGCCTTCCTTGCCGCGCAGTCCATCGACGATGGAGAGGTCGATCATGGACCGGCCGGCTTTCAGATGGATAAGACCGAGGTCAGGCCGCTCTTTGGCGACGGAGCAGCCGAGCACATCGCAATAGAAGCGCTTGGCCCGTTCCATGTCGGTAACGCGCAGGACCACATGGTCGAGGCCACGAAGCGTGATCGCGGACATGCTGGCCCTTTCCTCAAGTGTTGGCGCGGATAAGCGTGCCGGCGCCCTCGGCGAACAACTCGAGAAGGATCGAATGGGGCACCCTTCCGTCGATGATGACCGCCGCCTCGACACCGCCCTCGACCGCCTCGATGCAGGTTTCGATCTTGGGGATCATGCCGCCGGAGATCGTGCCGTCTGCAATCAGGGCCTTGGCCTGGGCGATGCTGAGTTCGGGGATGAGTTTCTTCTGCTTGTCGAGAACGCCCGCCACATCCGTCAGCAGCAGGAAGCGGGTCGCACCCACGGCTGCCGCGACAGCGCCCGCGGCGGTGTCAGCGTTGATGTTATAGGTCTCGCCCGCGTCGCCGACACCGATCGGCGCGATCACCGGGATGATGTCCGAGCTCTCGAAGATTTCGAGGACCCGGGCGTTGATCTCTCTGGGCTCGCCCACGAAGCCCAAGTCCAGGATCTTCTCGATGTTGCTGTCGGGATCGGCCTTGGTGCGGCGGAGCTTCCGCGCACGGATCAGGTTCCCATCCTTGCCGGAGAGCCCGATGGCCAGCCCGCCGGCGTTGTTGATCGCGCCGACGAGCTGCTTGTTGATGGAGCCTGAGAGGACCATCTCGACGATCTCGACCGTCTCCTTGTCGGTGACGCGCAGCCCGTCGATGAAGGAACTCTTGATCTTGAGGCGGTCCAGCATCTGGCCGATCTGGGGGCCGCCGCCGTGGACCACGATGGGCTCGACGCCCACCTGCTTCAGCAGCACCACGTCGCGGGCGAACATATCGGCGATCGCCTCGTCACCCATGGCGTGGCCGCCGTATTTGACGACGATCTTCTTGCCCGAATAGCGGCGGAAATAGGGAAGCGCCTCGGAGAGGACGGAGGCCTTGTTGGCGGGGATCGGCGGCGGGGCTTTGGGATCGGTCATGGCGGGAATTTATCTCGGTTGAGCCGGAGCCGCCAGCGCGGCGAGGGTTGCCCGCAGCTCGGCGATGCCGGCGCCCTCATGGGCGCTGGTGAGGTGGAGGTCGGGATGGGCGGCGGTGTGGCGCGAAAGCTCGGCCTTGGTCGCGGCGATCCGGGCGTCGAGTTCGCCCTTCTTGACCTTGTCGGCCTTGGTCAAGACGATCTGATAAGAGACCGCGCTCTGGTCGAGCATGATCATGAGCGGCAGGTCGGTCGGTTTGATCCCATGGCGCGCGTCGATCAACAGGAGGACGCGGCGCAGGCTCGCCCGCCCCCTGAGATAGGAGCGGATCAGTTCCTGCCAGGCGTGGATATCGGTCTTCGGTGCCTCGGCATAGCCATAGCCCGGCAGATCCACCAGCATCAGACGATGCCCGAGATCGAAGAAATTGACCTGCCGGGTGCGTCCCGGCGTATGGGAGGTGCGGGCCAGGGCATTCTGGCCGGTCAGCGCGTTCAGGAGACTGGATTTGCCGACGTTGGACCGGCCGGCGACCGCGACCTCGATGAGGGTATCCGGCGGGAGCGCCCCGACGTTGGTCGCGCCGGCCACAAACTCGCAGGCCTGGGTGAACAGAATCCGGCCTGCTTCGATCGCTTCTGCGTCCGGCGCTTCCGTTTCGGTCATGTCGCCCTCAGGTTTTTGCTGCCCGGCGCATGATGACCCATTGCTGGAGGATCGAGAGCGTGTTGTTCCAGGCCCAATAGATCACCAGTCCGGCCGGGAAGGAGGCCAGCATGTAGGTGAAGACGATCGGCAGGAACATGAACATCTTGGCCTGCACCGGGTCGGCGGGCTGCGGGTTCAGTTTCTGCTGCAGGAACATGGTCACGCCCATGATCAGCGGCCAGGCGCCGATCATCAACACATGGGGCGGCGTGAAGGGAATCAGGCCGAAGAGATTGAAGATGCTGGTCGGATCCTGGGCCGACAGGTCGTGGACCCAGCCGTAGAAGGGCGCATGCCGCATCTCGATGGTGACGAAGAGCACCTTGTAGAGCGAGAAGAAGACCGGGATCTGGATGAAGATCGGAAGACACCCGGCCATGGGGTTCGCTCCGGTGCGCTTATAGAGCGCCATCATCTCCTGATTGAGCCTGGCCTTGTCCTCGCCGAACTTCTCGCGGAGCTTCACCATCTCCGGCTGGAGGAGCTTCATCTTGCCCATCGCCCGGTAGGACTTGTTGGCGAGCGGGAAAAAGGCAAGCTTGATGAGCACCGTCAGCAGCAGGATCGACAGGCCGAAATTGCCGATTTCATGATTGAAGAAATCGAGCACCTTGAAGATCGGATGGGTCAGGAACCAGAAATAGCCCCAGTCGACCGCATAGTCGAAATTGGTGATTCCGAGATCGTTCATATAGCCGGTCAGGAGTTTCACCTCCTTGGCGCCGGCGAAAAAGCGGATCGTCGATTCTGTCGAACCGCCGGCATCGGCCACATGCTCCGGCCCCAGGAAATCCGCCTGATAGCGCTCGATCTTGCCGGCCTCGGTTTTCTGGAAATGGGTTTTGACCATTTCCTTCTGGTCGGGAATAAGCGCGGTCAGCCAATATTTGTCGGTGATCCCGAGCCAGCCGCCGGTGGTGGGGGTCTCGATGACTTCGTTGGGCTTGCCGTCCGCGGGCTTCAGGTCCGCGTATTTGATGTCCTTTTCTTTCCCATCGAAGATGCCGATGAGGCCTTCGTGGAGAAGGTAATAGCCCAGGACCTCCGGCGTGCCGGTCCGGTTGATGAGGCCGTAGGGAAGGAGCGACACCGGCGTCGAGCTTTTGTTCTCGACCCGCTGTGTCACGGTGAACATGAAGTTCTCGTCCACCGCATAGGTGCGGACGAATTTGAGACCCTCGCCGTTGTCCCAGGAGAGATCGACCGGGTGACCCACGGTCAACTCGTCGGCCGAGGTGGTCCAGCGGGTGTCGCCGTCCGGCAGCTTCGCCGTCGCGCCTTGCGCCAGGGACCAGCCGAATTCCGCCTTATAGGGATGCTCGGCGCCGTTGGGAGAAAGCAGCACGATCTCCGGGCTCGCGGGATCCACCGTCTCGCGATATTTGACAAGGGAGAGATCGTCGAGCCGACCGCCTTCCAGCGAGATGGAGCCATGGAGGCTCGGGGTGCTGATGCGGACGCGCGGAGCCTGGGTCAGTGCCTGGGCGCGGGGCATCACGGTTGTGGTCGCTGCGGCCGTGCCCGGAACCGTTCCCGCCGGTGCCGCGGCGGGCGTCGGATTGCTCTCCGCCTTCTTTGCCTCTTCGGCCTGCTGGGCGGCGATCTGCGCCTGCTTAAGCTCGGCGTTCGGGCGCTGAATGAAAAGCTCGAACCCCAGCAGGATCACGATCGAAACCGCGATGGCGATGATGAGATTTTTATTGTCCATTCCAGACATGGGGATTCCTGACGGCGCTCTTACCGGCCGTGGCGGCAGGCGAGCGGGGTGTGGGGGCGGTGCGCCGGATGGGCTTCCGGGACCGGATCGTAACCGCTGCCGCCCCAGGGGTGGCAGCGTGAAAGGCGCCGCGCGGTGAGCCAGGAACCCCGAAGGGCTCCATGGGTCGCGATGGCTTCCGCCGCGTAGTCCGAGCAGGTCGGCAGATAGCGGCAACTCGGCGGCAGGATGGGCGAGACGAAGAGTTTGTAGGCGCGGATCAGCCCGCGAAGCAAGGCGCCGATCATCGCTGCACCTGCCTGTCGAGCCGGCGCAGGGCCTGTATCAGGTCCCCGCGCAAGTCGGCGAAAGGGCGTGTCACGGTTTCGGAACGGGCGATCAGCACGTAATCCCGCCCTGGCGCGGCCTTCTCCGGCAGGATTTCGGCCGCGAGCGCCCGAAGCCGCCGCTTGGCGCGGTTGCGCTTCACGGCATTGCCGACCTTGCGGCTCGCGGTATAACCGATCCGGAAAGGGTTTTCGGCGATGAGGTCGGGATTATCAAGCGCTTGAAGGATCAGGCCCGGCGTCACCGACTTCCGCCGGCCCGCGGCCACCTTCAGGAATTCCGATCGTCGCGTCAGGCGCGCGATGGCTCCCATGAGGCCATGAGCCTTGAGCGGGTTTTAGGCGGAGAGCCGCTTGCGGCCGCGCGAGCGGCGGCGGGCGATGACGCCCCGGCCGCCGACGGTGGCCATGCGGCTGCGGAAACCGTGGCGGCGCTTGCGAATGAGTTTGCTCGGCTGATAAGTGCGCTTCACGGCACGGGCTCCGACTACGGACAGGGCAAGGGTTGAGGCGGGGTGTATAAGGGACCGCCCGGTCGAAGTCAACTTTCGCTCGGGTTCAGCCTCCGTTCATGATCGTCGCAGGCTGACCGGCCTCCTACCTTATGATAGGCTTGGGGCCATGATCGGACGCAAAGCAACTAAGCTCGCGCCCTGGCGCAGCCTCTCGGCGCGGCTTCTCGTGCTGACCGCCGTCTTCATCATGCTGGGCGAATTCCTGATCTTCGCCCCCTCGGTTGCCCGTTGGCGGCTCTCTTATCTTGAGAGCCGGATCGCTTCGAGCCATCTCGCGATCCTGGCGCTCGAAGCGACGCCCGACAATATGGTGAGCCAGGACTTGGCCGACGAGCTTCTGGCCCATGTGGGCGCCTATGGCATCGTCCTGAGCAAGCCCAACAATACGCGCCTCATGATCGACGCGGAAGAGCCGCCGCCCATCGACGCGGTCTACGATCTGCGGACGACCAAGTTCTTCCAGTCAATTTCCGACGCCTTCGTGGCGCTGGCCCAGACCCATAACCGGGTGCTGCGCGTGCTGGCGATCTCGCCCAAGGATCCCCTGACCATCGTCGAGGTGCTGCTCGACGAAGCGCCCATGGTGGGCGAAATGTGGGATTTCGGCTGGCGGGTGCTCGAACTCTCCATCGTAATTTCGCTGATGGCCGGGACGCTCGTCTATTTGAGCCTCGAATTCATGCTGGTGCGCCCCTTGCGCCGGCTCAGTAACAGCATGGTCGCCTTCCGCGAAGACCCGGAGGATGCGTCCCGGGTCATCGTGCCCTCGCCCCGAGGGGACGAGATCGGCCTCGCCCAGCGGGAACTCGCAACCATGCAGGAGACGATCCGCCAGTCCCTGGGCCAGAACGCGCGGCTCGCGGCGCTCGGCACGGCGGTGATGAAGATCAATCACGACCTGCGCAATATCCTCTCCACCGCTCGTCTCGTCTCCGACGGGCTGGCGGAGAGCGATGCCCCGGACGTGCGGCGCGTGGCGCCCCGGCTGCTCGCCGCCATCGACCGGGCGGTGGCGCTCTGCTCGCGCACGCTCGACTATACCCGCGACGGCGCGCCCCCTTTGCATCGCCGGTATTTTTCGCTGGCGGCGCTCATCGACGACCTCTCGACGATGCTCGATCCGCCCGATGAAGGGGGGCCGCGGCTGGCTCGCGACGTGATGCCCGCCCTGGAAATCGAAGCCGACCGGGATCAGCTTTACCGTGCGCTCTACAATCTCTGCCGCAACGCGACCGAGGCGGGAGCCCAGCAGATCCAGATCTCCGCGCGGACCGGCAACGGCGTGGTGGCGATAGATGTCACCGACGACGGACCCGGACTTTCGCCCAAGGCAAGGGACAATCTCTTCAGGCCTTTCGCGGGTTCGGCACGGGCCGGCGGGACGGGTCTGGGCCTTGCCATCGCGCGGGAGGTCGTGCGCGCCCATGGCGGCGATCTCATGCTGGTGGACAGCACGGGCGAAGGCACGATCTTCCGGCTGACCTTGCCGATGTCGGAGCCGAGCAATCCGCCGCCGCGCCGGCGGGTGCGACGTTCTAGTCGAGCGCCAGGACTTCGGCCTTGAGATAGGCGGATTCGGGCAGGAAAGGGTGGACCGGGTGATCCGGGGCCGCCCCGGCCTGCCGCAGGATGCGTCCCGTGCGGCCTGCGTCCTGGACGCCGCGCCGCACCGCTTCGGCGAAATCCTCGGGGCTTGCGTTGTGGGAGCAGGAAGCGGCCAGGAGATAACCGCCCTTCGCCACCACGGCCGCCGACATGCGGGCGAGCTTGCGGTAGCCCCGGAGCCCCGGCCCCAGGTCCTTCCTGGATTTGATGAAGGCGGGCGGATCGGCGATCACGATATCGAAGCGCTCGCCCTGGCTTGCGAGACGCTGGAGCTCGTCGAAGACGTCGGCGCGGAGGAAACGGCAGCGATCCGCCACCCCATTGCGCTCGGCCGCCTTCGAGGCCAGCGCCAAGGCCGCTTCGGACCGGTCGATCGCCAGCACTTCCCTGGCGCCGCCCAGGGCCGCCTCGACCGCGAAGCCGCCGGCGAAACAATAGAGGTCGAGAACCCGCGCTCCCTGCGCCAGATCCTTGATGAAACGCCGATTGTCGCGCTGATCGTAGAACCAACCCGTCTTCTGACCCCCGGCGAGATCGGCGAAAAGCACCGCGCCGTTCTCGAGAAGCTCGATGGGGCCGTCAAGGGCTCCCCGCACCACGCGGGTCTCCGGCTCCAATCCCTCCATGCCCCGCGCCGGGCTGTCGTTCCGGAATACGATGGCCTGGGGATGAAGCACGATATCGAACGCCTGGATCAACGCGCCTTCGAGGCCCATCATCCCGGCGGTATTGAGCTGGCAGACAAGGGTATCGCCGAAGCGGTCGACTACCAGACCCGGCAAGCCATCCGCTTCCGCATGGATGAGGCGGTAATAGGGCTCGGGGTAGAGCCTGCCCCGGATCGCCAGGGCGGCCTCCAGCCGGCTTGCCAGGAAGTCCGCATCGATCTTGCAGTCCCAGTGGCGATCGAGGAAACGGGCGCTGACCAGGGTGTGCGGATTGAAGGTGGCGACGCCCAGCGGCTGTCCGCCGGCGGCGCGCAGGGTCACCAGGGATCCCGCAGGCAGGGCCTTTGCCGCCTCGTTCATCTGGATCTCGTTGGAATAGACCCAGGGATGCCCGCCCTCGGCGCGCTTGTGGCGGCCGGGCTGGAGGGCCACGGAAGGTCTCGATTGAGGCGTATCGGTCATGTCAGTCGCCGCGCGCGACGCCCTCCCGCCGCCGGTCCGCGCCGCCTTCGAGTTTGCCGTCCCTGACGAGGATGCCGTGGACTCCGCTGTTCTGCTCGAGGATGCGGGTCTGATGGCCCATGCCCGCGAGCTTTTCGGCGAGGCCCTTGGCCATCGGGTCTTCCTCGATCTCGGTCAACCCGTTGCGGTTGCCGAAGTTCAGGAGATCTGCCGCCTGCTGCATGTCGAGGTCCCAATCGAGCGCCGCGACGATGGTCTTGGCGACGTAATTGATGATCGTCGGTCCGCCGGGCGAGCCCACGACCATTTTCAGCCTGCCTTCCCCGTCGAAGACCAGGACCGGGCTGATCGAGCTGCGCGGGCGCTTGCCGGCCTCGACCCGGTTGGCGATGGGCTTGCCATCCTGTTCGGGCGCGAAGGAGAAATCGGTGAGCTGATTGTTCAAAAGGAAGCCCCGCACCATCATCCGGGAACCGAATTGGTTCTCGATGGTCGTGGTCATGCTGACGGCGTCACCGTCCTTGTCGACGATGGAGATCTGGCTGGTCGAGGGCAATTCCGGCGACCGGTCGTCGCTCTGCAGCGCCGCATGCGAGCCCGGCGGCTCGCCCGGTTCCGCGCGGCCCATGGATTTGGCGGGGTCGACCAGCCGGGCTCGCGTCGCGATATAGGCGGGGTCGATCATGCCCTTGGTCGGCACACGGGCGAAGGCGGGATCGGCCACGTAGCGGTCGCGGTCCGCATAGGCGAGCCGCCCCGCCTCGGCGAAGAGATGGACGCCCTCGGCCGAGGGCGGCGCGAGGCCCTTGAGATCGAAGCGGCTCAGGATCCCGAGAATTTCCAGCACCGCGATGCCGCCCGAACTCGGCGGCCCCATGCTGCAGACCCGGTAGACGCGATAAGGGCCGCAGACGGCTTCCCGCTCCTCGGCCTTATAGGCGGCGAGGTCGCTTTCGCTGAGATCGCCGGGACTGACCTCGGCATGGGCGACCGCTTCCACCACATCGCGGCCGATGGCGCCTTTGTAGAAGGCGTCGGGGCCTTCCGCCGCGAGGGTTCGGAAGGTATCGGCGAGGGCCTTGTTGACGAGCCTTGTGCCAATCGGCTTGGGCGTGCCGTCGGGCCGGTAGAAATAGCTCCGTGCAGGCTCGTAGAGCTTCAGGTAACGCTCGTCCGAGAGCAGGCCATGAAGACGGGGAGAAATCAGGAAACCCTCGTCCGCAAGCTGGATGGCGGGCTCGAAAAGCTTCGCCCAGGGGAGTTTGCCATGTTTCTTATGGGCGAGTTCCAGCATGCGCAGCACGCCCGGTACGCCGACCGACTTGCCGCCCACCACCGCCTGGAAGAAGGGAAGGGGCTTGCCGTCCGCGCCGAGGAAACGGTCGGGCTTGGCGCTGGCGGGAGCGGTTTCGCGCCCGTCGAAGGTCTCGACGCGCTTCTCCCCGGCCGCCCAATAGACCAGGAAGGCGCCGCCGCCGATGCCGGAAGACTGCGGCTCGACCAGGTTGAGCACAAGCTGGGTCGCGATGGCGGCATCGATGGCGCCGCCCCCGGCGCGCAGCATCGCAACCCCGGCATCGACCGCGCGGACATCCTCGGCCACCACCATATCGTGACGGGTCGTAACCGCGTGTTTCTCGATCGATCCGGTGGCGCGCTCAGGCGCCGGCTGGGCGGTTGCGGCTCCGGCCAGGAAACAGCCGGCAACCGCGAGCCATCGCAAGGATCCAGGCGGCAGGCGCATGACGCCCGCTCTCAGCGTTGTGCCGCCCGCACGCTGGCGAGCGGCGGAGCGAATTGATGTTCGATGTCCCAGGGGAAGAGGATCCAGGTGTCCTGGCTCAATTCGGTGATGAAGGTATCGACCAGGGGCCGGCCCGCCGGTTTTGCATAGACCGTCGCAAAATGCGCCTTGGGCAGCATTTCCCGGACGACCCGGGCGGTATGGCCGGTATCCACGAGGTCGTCGATGATGAGATAACCCTCGCCGTCCCCGGCCACGCCTTTCAGCACCTGAACCGTGCCGCGCTGGCGGTCGTCGTAGCTGGCGACGCAGAGCGTATCCACCAGCCTGAGGTCGAGTTCGCGGGCGACGATGGCCGCCGGCACCAGCCCGCCGCGAGTAATCGCGATAATTCCCTTCCAGGGCCCCATGTCCAGCAGCCGCCAGGCGAGCGCGCGGGCGTTGCGGTGCAATTCGTCCCAGGTGACGGGAAAGGTTTTGTTCGGGTTTCCGTCCGGCTCAGCGGACATAGAGACGGATCTCGTCGCCGCCCGTGGCCGCGCTGGTCGTGGCCGAAAGCGTGACCCGATCCTCCGGCAGCCCCATTTCGGTGAGCGAGCGCAGAACCGACTGCATGTTGCGCCCCGCGGCGGCCTGATTGTCGCGCAACCGCTGAACGGTGGCGGGTGGGGGCGCCATGGCCACGAGATCGAAGACCGCGTCGGGCTTGCGCTGGAGAGCAAGGCTCACGGCGTCGTAGAGCGGACGGTCGAAAACAGGGTCCGGGCGATCGAAGCGGATGATCACCAGGGGCCGCCGCTCGGCGAGCCCATTGGCGACCGAAAGGCCGGGCCGGTCTCCCGAAGCCGGGGCCGCGGGCGGGCGGAGAACGGGGGCGGCGCTTCCCGAAGCGCCGGCAACCGTTCCCGTGCTCGCCGTGGCCGTGCTGGCGGTCGTCGTGCTCTCATTCGAGCCCGCAAAGAGCGGCCAGACATTCTTGTCGAGCGTCGAGCACCCCGGCAGGGCCAGGAGCGTCACGAGCAGAGCGGGGGCGGCGAAGGGCAATGAGCGGGCGAGAAGCATGGCGGGAGACTACCCGCCTCGGACGGAACGCGAAAGGCCCTTTGCAGCTGTAACAAGGCCCGATGCATGGGATTTATGAGCTGCCACGCGACGCTTGCCTTCGCCGACAGTTGCGGTTAGCTTCCGGCTCCCTCGCCGCCCTATGGCGGCAGGTCGGGCGCCCGTAGCTCAACTGGATAGAGCACCAGACTACGAATCTGGGGGTTGGGGATTCGAATTCCTCCGGGCGCGCCATTCTTTTCAATAGGTTAGTGGGAATTTTGGTAACAGGGGCAAAACCCTGGGCCTGTCTGCTTGTCAGGCTTGGTTGCCGACGAGTTCGGGTAGGCGCGGGATGGCGAGACTTCCTGCGACGGCGAGTCTGGCGCCGAGATAGTCCCAGAACGATATGCCCAGCTTGGCGCAGGTCTT
>CANJCB010000003.1 GCA_947473305.1 Rhodospirillales bacterium | reverse complement strand
TGCTCCTACCCTGCGACGCGAGCACGTCAACCTGCCGCAACTTCGCAACAATCTCCTCGGGTGTCGGTCTTCTCCTGGGCATTTCGGTCCTCCTTTCCTATGTCAAAGGACATACTTTCAGGTGGACCAATTCAATGGGGGTGGATCACTGCGCGGATGAGGGAGCGACGCGATGAAATCGAATGCCGAAGCCCTGCCCTTTGGGCTGATAGCCGATGTCGGCGGGACCAATACCCGCTTCGCCACGATCGATGAACACGGCGCCATGAGCCGGACACGCGTGCAGGCCACCGACGATCACGGAAGCCTGGCGGCGGCGATCCGGGCCTATATCGGAGATCTGGGTTTGGCGGCGGCTCCCCGTCACGCGGCGCTCGCGGTCGCTTCGCCCGTGATCGGTGATTCCGTCACCTTCACCAACCATCCCTGGTCTTTCCGCATCTCAGAATTGCGCGAGGCTTTCGCTTTCGAGCGGCTGGAAGTGGTGAACGATTTCACCGCCAATGCGCTGGCGCTGCCTCATCTCAAGCTGGCGGATCGCTTCGCTGTCGGCGGGGGCGAAGGGGTGGAGGATGCGCCTCGCGGGGTCCTGGGGCCGGGGACGGGGCTCGGCGCCAGCGGTCTTATCCGCACCCGGACCCGATGGGTGCCGCTGCCGGGCGAAGGCGGGCATGTGACCATGGCCCCGGCGGACGGGCGCGAAAGCGAGGTTCTCAGCCGGATGAGGCGGCGCTTCGGCCATGTCTCGGCGGAACGGGTGTTGTCGGGCCAGGGACTGGTCAATCTCTACGGCGCTTTGGCGGAAATCGCGGGCGTGCCGGCCGAGCAATATTCGCCGCCCCAGATCACCGACCGGCGGCTGCGCGAGCGGGAGCCTTTGTGCCAGGAGGCCTTTGAGATGTTCTGCGGCATGCTGGGAACGGTTGCGGGAAATCTGGCGCTGACCTGGGGCGCCCGGGGCGGCATCTATATCGCGGGCGGGATCGTGCCGCGCCTCGGCGCCGATTTCGCCGCGACATCCTTCCGCTCCCGTTTCGAGGACAAGGGTCGCTTCCGCGCTTATCTGGAAGCGATCCCGACCTTTGTCGTGACCAATCCCGTGCCGGCTTTCCTGGGACTGGCGGCGCTTCTCCGGGGCGAGGGCTAGCGGGCTGCCCAGCGCAAGGCCTGCTCCAGCCGGTCGTTGCCCCAGAAGAGCTCGTTTCCCACCGTGAAGCTCGGCGCGCCGAAGATCCCGAGCTTCATGGCTTCCTCCGTGACTTTGCGCAGCCGGCCCTTGATCTCGTCGGAGGTTGCCCGGGCGAGAACCGCTGCCCCCGGCTGCCCCAGGGCCTCGACGATCCCGCCCATCACTTCGGGCGAGGCGATGTCGCGGTCTTGCGCGAAGTTCTCGTGGAAGACCGCGCGGCTGAAGGAGGGGCACCAGCCTTCCTCCGCCGCGACCAGGGCCACGCGGGCGGCAAGGATGCTGTTGCGGGGAAAAACGCCCGGCCGCTTCAGGGGCAGGCCCAGCTCGTCGCAGGACCGGCCGAGGTCGCGCCACATATGCTCGCCCTTCACGGGGTAGAGATTGAAGGGCGAATCCTTCCAGCCTTGGGCCGCGAAGATGGGTCCCAGCAGGAACGGCCGCCACTCGACCGTCACCCCGGCCAATTCCGCCAGGGTCTCGATCCGCGCCGCGGCGAGATAGGAATAGGTGCTTGCGAAGTCGTACCAGAATTGAAGCTTCACGGGCTTGCTCCCCAGAGCGGCGCTTTCGGCGGATAGACGGTGCTGCCGTCATAGCGCAGCCCCGGCTGGCGGTCACGGGCCAGAAGCAGCGGCGCGTCGAGATCGACGAAATCGGCCCGCTCGGCCAGGATCACGGCGGGCGCGAGGCCCAGCGATGACCCGACGAGGCAACCCACCATGATCCGGAAACCCTGCGCCTTGGCGGCCTCCAGCAGAGCCAGCGCCTCGGTGAGGCCGCCGGTCTTGTCGAGCTTGATGTTGATGCAGTCGTAGCGCCCGGCAAGACCGGGCAGATCCTGGCGGCTGTGGCAAGATTCGTCGGCGCAGATCGGCACGGGGCGGGCGATGTCCTGGAGGGCCTCGTCCTTGCCCGCCGGAAGCGGCTGCTCGATGAGTTCCACGCCGAGGGCGGCGAGTTCCGGCGGATAGGCCTGGAGCTGCTCCACCGTCCAGCCCTCGTTGGCGTCGACGATGAGGCGGGGCCGAGGGGCCGCCTGCCGCACGGCTCTCACCCGGTCGAGATCGCCGTCGCCTCCGAGCTTCAGCTTCAGGATCGGCCGTTCGGCGTTTACCCTGGCCTCTGCAGCCATGGCCTCGGGAAGCCCGAGGCTCAAGGTGAAGGCGGTGATCAGCGGCCGGGGCGGGTCGATCCCGGCGATCCGCCAGATGTTCTTGCCTTCGCGCTTGGCCTGAAGGTCCCAGAGCGCGGCATCCAGCGCGTTGCGTGCGGCACCCGGCGGCATCGCCTCTTGCAAGCGGTCACGGTCGAGACCTTCGGCGACAGCGCCGGCCATGGCCTCGATGGCGGCAAGGACCCCCTCGACCGTCTCGCCGTAGCGGCCATAGGGCACGCCTTCGCCCCGGCCGCGAAACGCGCCGTCCTGGATTTCCGCCATCACGGTCTGGGCGACGGTCTTGCTGCCCCGCGAGATCGTGAAGGCCTGGGCCAGCGGCCAGGCTTCCCGGTGGACGGCCAGCTTCATCAGAGGTGGTCGACGAGCGCCGCCACGCCCGTCCGCAGCGGATCGATGCAGGTGAGGCCCGTGGCATCCTCGGTCTGCTTCAGGATGCTGTCGGCGGCGGAGGCGTCGAGCGCCGAGGTATTGATGCTGACCCCGACGAAGGCCGCCTCCGGGCTGGTCAGCCGTGCGGCATCGAGCGTCGCGTCGATGCAATCCTGGAGCGGTGGCAGGGGATAATGCGGCAGGCCGCGCATATGGCGTCGGGTCGGCTCGTGGCACATGACGAGGGCCGTGGGTTGCGCCCCGTGGAGGAGGCCCAGGCTCACGCCGGCATAGGAGGGATGGAAAAGCGATCCCTGCCCCTCGATCAGGTCCCAGTGGTTGGGGTCGGCAGCGGGACAGAGGGCTTCGACCGCGCCCGCGACGAAATCCGAGACGACCGCATCGACCGAGACCCCGGATCCCGCAATCAGGATGCCGGTCTGGCCGGTTGCCCGGAAATCCGCCTGCTGGCCGCGCCGCTTCAATTCCCGCTCGATGGCGAGCGCCGTGAACATCTTGCCGATGGAGCAGTCGGTGCCCACGGTCAGCAGCCGCTTGCCCGCGCGCGGCTTGCCGTCGGCGATGGGAAACTCCCGGTCGGGATGGCGGATGTCGGCGATCTGCCGGCCTCGGCTCTGGGCCAGCGCTTTCAAGGCGGGGAAGTCGGTCAGGCGCTTGTGGAGGCCGTTGGCGAGGTCCAATCCCCGCTCCAGCGCTTCCGCCAGGACCGGCAGCCAGTCTTCGGAGAGTGTGCCTCCGCGATTGGCGACGCCGACGACCAGGGTCCGGGCGCCTTCGGCGGCGGCCTCCTCCAAACTCATGTCGGGCAGGTTGAGATCGACCTTGCAGCCGGGCAGCCGCAACTGCCCCACGCACCAGTCCGGCCGCCAATAGGCGATCCCGGCCGCGGTCTTCGCCGCCAGCGCATCCTGGGCGTCGCCGAGAAACATGAGATAGGGCGTCTGGAACTGCATCGCCTTCTCCTCAATCCCTGACATGATGAAAGGTAGCGAGTTGTGCCTGACATTGCACGTGCCGTTGAAGTAGGCTCTGCCGATGCGCTTGCGTATCCTCTTTGGCACATTCGGGCTGATCTTCGGGCTCGCCCTTTACGGCCTCGCCGTCATGTCGGTCGGGGTCCGCTTCGTCCCCAACCATTGGGCGGCGGAAGTGCCCTTCTATCTGGTCACCGGGCTCATCTGGATGTGGCCCGCCATCAAGCTCGTCCGCTGGATGGCCGAGGCCGCGCCCTACCGGCCGCCGCCGGGAAGCTGAATTTATGTCTCAGGCTCAAGGGGGATTTATGGGGAAGGGAATAAGGTCGCTCGCGCTCTGCCTCGCATTGCTCGCCACAGCATGCAGTGCGAAGACGGTTCAGAACGAAACGCTCGAAGAATCGGATTCGCATACGTTCAATGCACCCTACGAGCGTCTTGTGAACGCGTCGCGCATAGGTCTTCTCGGCATGAGGCTGATCATCCAATCTGAAGCCGACGAACCGGGCGGTCATGTGATCATGTTCACCCGGCGGGCGAGCATCAACCAATGGGGTGGCGTGGGTCGGCTGGTCGTGGACGCGGAGGCGCCCCACACCGTTCATTTCAATTACGATAAGCGGTTCATATCCTGGGGAGCGGGACAAGAACGCTACGCGCGCAACGTTTTCAAGAAGATGGACGAGGCCTTGAAATAGGCTGTCAGCTCTCGCCGTAGAGAAAGGCGAGGAGCGCCAGCCGCTTTCCCTTCGTCACTTCCGTCGCCTCATGGAGGATCGATGAGGAGAAGACGATCGCATCGCCCGTTCGGGGCCGGTAGAGCTGGTCGCCGTATTCGAGGAAGCGGAGCGCGCCGCCCTCGTAGTCCTCGGTATTGAGGTTGATGGTCATGGCGAAGCGGCGATAGGCGCTCACGGGCTCCGAATTGTCGCGATGGCCGTGCAACTCGCCGCCCCGGTCGCCCGCATAGCTGCCCATGCGGAGCCGCTCGCGCTTCGTCACCTGATAGTGGAAAGCCTTCCTGATCTCGGGGAAGACGCGGTTCTTGAGGCGCGCGTCCGCCAGGGTCACGGTGTCCTTGTCGAGGATCCAATGATCGATGCGGTCGCCTCGCCCATATTCCGGGATGCGCATCTTATAGTCGGTGGTCATATGGTCGTCGCCGTGGCCCGGCTCGATGAAGGTCTTGCCGCGTTCGGCGAAGACCCTGACGAAATAGGCGCAATCCTCGCGGCTGAAGACCTCGGGCACGATCAGCACGGGCGCATGGCGTCCCATGACCTCGACATGACGCTCCGCCACCATTTCCTTGACGAGCGAGAGGGCGGCCGCCGCCGCTGCCCCGTCCTTCAGGATCGCCTTGACGTGGTAATTGGGGCGCAGCACGAAAACCGTCGGGCCGCCGCGGCTGGCGCCGAAGGCGGCGAAGGCCTCGCCCTCCTTGTCCATGAGCGCGGGGAAGGGAAGACCCTGCTCCATCGCGGCCCGGGTGTTCTCGCGGGTGACGACGAAAAGCGGCGCGCCGAGAGCGGCGAAATCCGTGGCAGCCACCTTGAAGCCGGCCAGCATCTCCGCGATCGGCGGCATCCCGAAGCTCGGGCAGAACAGGACGACCACCGGATGCCCCGCGACGGCGTCGCCATTAAGATCGACCGGATTGCGGTCGATACCGGGCAGGACGCAAGGCGGGGCGATATCCCCGACGATGGGCGGCGCTTTGAAAAGCGGGCGGGCTGGCGGACTCATGGAAGCGATTTTAGGGCTTTCGCCCTAGCGGCGATAGGCCGCGAAAGCCGCAGGGGGTGCCGGAGCCAGATCTTCCAACTCCTCGCCGAGCCAGCGCCAGAGCTGCGCGATCTCCGAGGCGGCCATGCTGGTCCGGTCCACTTCGCTGGCGCAACGGCCGCTTTCCATGGCCATGGCGTAGAGCGTGCGCTGATGGATGATGACCGGCGCCACCGGCCAGAGCTTCGACAGCTCGTCCGCCATGCGATGGGCGAGCTTGGTGCCGGGCTGGGCTTGCGTGACCACGAGACGGAAGGGTTTGCGCAGCTGCTTGGCCATATCGATGGTGCGGTCGAGCGCCCGGATGTCCACCGGCGTCGGCTTCACCGGCACGACGATGAGATCGCTGCAGGCCATGGCCGTGCGCACCGTCTCGATCAGCGAGGCCGGCGTGTCCAGGATCGTGTAGTCGCAACCGGCATTCGCCATCCGGGGCAGCTTGCCGGCAAGCTGGTAGACCGAGATTTCCGCGAGCACGGGGGCGGCGAAGCTCCGCATTGCCCGCCAATGGGCGGTCGAGGCCTGGGGATCGAGATCCGCCATGACAACCGCGCCGTCTTTCGTCGCTTCCGTCGCCAGATGGGCCGCCAGCGTCGTCTTGCCGCTGCCGCCCTTCAAGTTGGCGAGGGTGATGACTTTCATTACGCGCCGCCCGCCGCCACCAGAAGCGTGCTCGTCGGAGCGGGCTCTTCCTTGTCGTCCTCGGGCTTCAGCTGAGTGAGCGCGCTGGTGATCTTGGCGCCTTCCTCGATCAGGATGGTGCGGAAGGATAGCGGCCCTTCGACATCGGCGCTGGCTCGGAGAATGACCCGGTCAGCGACTCCTTCGCCCCGGAAAATTCCATAGATTTCAAGGGTTCCAGCCTCAATGAGGCCCTCAACCGAGCCGGTCCGATCGATGGTGACGGCGACCCCCTTGAGGTCCCCGATCACCTTGCCCTCGACGCAGATCGCGGTGTCGCAGGTAACTTCGCCGATCACGCGAGAATCCTCGGCGATCACGGCCTGGATGGGCGGGGACGAGGCTTTCTTTCCAAACATGGGCGACGGACGCTACGGTTCACCGGGTCGGAACTAACCCGAATTATCCTTAATATGCACCGAAATGCTTAATGTTTCACCAAGGCGTTGCATTCTCGATGAAATTGACATTCTGAGGGCGAAGGGCTCCTCTCGACCGAGAGAGCTTATGGCGCTAGCTTGCAGCGAAATCGAAACCGGAGAGACGACATGAAGCCACCCGTGAAGATCAACGACGACATCAGCGTGGCCTGGCAGATCGAGCCCAGCGACATCGCCGATCTCGCCGCCCAGGGCTTCCGCACCATTATCAACAACCGTCCCGACGGCGAGGAGCCCGGCCAGCCGAGTTCCGCCGAGGTCCGCGCCGCCGCCGAGAAGGCGGGCATGGCCTATGTCATGATCCCCGTGATGGGCGGCGCCATGACCCGGGCTTCCGTCGATGCCTTCGACCAGGCGCTGAAGGACAATCCCGGCCCCGTGCTGGCCCATTGCCGCAGCGGCACGCGGTCCCATTTCCTCTGGGCCTTGAGCCGCGTGGTCCATCACAAGGACGATCCCGCCAAGCTCATCGCGGAGGCCGCCCCGCGCGGCTACGATTTGAGTCCCCTGCCGACGTTGATCAGCCGGTTGGCCTGATGCCCATGGTCCGCCGTGTCCTCCTGAGCTTTGGCGCGGCACTGCTCCTCTGCCTTCTGACAAGCGGGGCCTTCGCCCAGGCGGTTCAGAGCCGGTCCGCCACCGTCAACGGGGTGAAGATCCATTACCTCGTCGCGGGCAAGGGCGATCCGGTGGTCTTGCTGCACGGCTATGCCCAGACCAGCCATATGTGGCGGCCGCTGATTGCCGAGCTTCAGAAGACCCATACGGTCATCGCACCCGACCTGCGGGGGTTCGGTGACTCTTCCACTCCGGCGGAGGGCTATACCAAGGCGGTCATGGCCCAGGACATCCATGCCCTGGTGACGAGCCTTGGCTATAAGCGCGTCGGGATTGCCGGGCATGATATCGGGTTGATGGTGGCCTATGCCTATGCGGCCCAATATCCCTCGGAAGTGGGCCGCATCGCGCTGATGGATGCCTTCCTGCCCGGCATCGGGCAATGGCAGAACGTCTGGCTGCTGCGGGACCTTTGGCATTTCCATTTCTACGGCGAGACCCCGCTGAAACTGGTGGCGGGACGCGAGCGGATCTATTTCGAGCATTTCTGGAACGACTTCGCCGCCGACCGCCGCCACTCGGTTTCGGAGCGTGACCGGATTCTCTATGCCAAGGCCTATGCCCAGCCGGGCCATATGCGGGCCGGTTTCGAGGTCTTCCGGGCCTTCGAGAAGGACGCGGCGGATTTCGCGGGCTTTGCCAAGACGATGCTGCCGATGCCCATGCTCGTCCTCTCCGGCGAGAAGGCGGGGGGCACTTTCCTGATCGACCAGGGCAGGCTCGTCGCGACCAACGTGGAGGGCGTGATCGTCACGGGCTCCGGGCATTGGCTGATGGACGAAGCGCCAGGGCAGGTCATTCCTAAGCTCGTCAGCTTCTTCGGCCACTGACCGTTCAGCTGCGTCGTTTCACGCGGGACGTCGGTTCGGCGGTGGCGGGGTCTTCCGGCCAGGGATGCTTCGGGTAGCGTCCGCGCATCTCGGCCCTGACCGCCTTGTAGCTCGTCGCCCAGAATCCCGCGAGGTCCCGCGTCACTTGTAATGGCCGTCCCGCCGGGGACAGGAGATGCAGGAGCAGCGGAACCTTGCCGCCCGCGACCCTGGGCGTCTCCTTCGCCCCGAACATCTCCTGGAGCCGCACCGCCAGCACCGGCGGGTCCTCGCCGTAGTCGATGGGGAGGCGCGATCCCGTGGGCACGGTCACGTGACTGGGGGCCAGGGTTTCGAGCCTCTGCCGCTGCCCGTGATCGAGCAGCGTCTGCAGCGCCTCCATGAGATTGAGCCTGACAAGATGCGCCCGCCGGGTCAGCCCGCCGAGCCAGGGCGCCAGCCAGTCGGAAAGCGTCGCGAGAAGCGCCGCGTCCGAGAGATCGGGCCAGCCCTCCTCGATCCGGCCGACGAAGAGAACCCGCTGCCGCCAGGCCTCGATGGCGGATGTCCAGGGCAGGGCGGCGAGACCCATCCGGGCGATGCCCTCGGTCATGGCTGCGATCATGCGATCCGGTGGGGCCGAAGTCAGGACGTCTCCGCGCAAGAGGAGTTCTCCCAACCGCCTTTCGCGCCGGGCGATAACCGCTTCCTCGCGTTCGTCCCAGGCGATGACATCCTGTGTCTCGATCTGCGCGGCGAAGGCTTCCTCGATAGCGTCGAGATCGAGGGGAGCCGCGAGATAGACCCGCGCGCTGCGCCGGTCGCCGTCGAGATCGGCCAGGGCGAGAAATTCCTCCCGGGCGAGGGGATCGGTCGCCGGCAGTTCCGCGCCCCGGCCATTGGCCAATCTGAATTGCCCAGGCGCTCCCGGCCGGCGTTGCGCGATGCGGTCGGGATAGGCGAGCGCGAGCAGCATGCCGGTGCTCGCCACCGGGTCGTCCTCATTGCCGATGCGCAGTTGCCGGCGATATTGCCTGGCGGTCTGATCCGCCCGGCGCAATCCGTTGCGGTCGACACGGAAGCCTTCCGGCAAGGCCCTGGCCTCGGCGGTGGGATCGCGCAGGAGTTCGACTCGAAGCCGCAGGTCGGGATCGCGGCGGCCGGGGGGCGCTCGCAGGATGTCGCGTTCTTCTATGAGGGCGGCGACCTCCGAGGCCAGTCGCCCGAGTTTCAATTCACGGCCCTTCAGCAGCATATGGGCGAGCCGGGGATGGGCGGCGAGGGCGGCCATCTCCTGGCCGGCCCCGGTGATGCGGCCTTCCTCGTCGAGCGCTTCCAGCCGTTGAAGGAGATCACGGGCCTGGGTGAGCGCCGGGGCGGGGGGTGGGTCGAGCCAGGCCAGGGCTGCGGGATCCGTGGCGCCCCACCGTGCCAGATCGAGCGCCAGCGGGGCCAGATCGGCCGCCAGGATTTCCGGCGTGGTGAAGGGCTGGAGTACCACCTGCTCGGCCTCCCGCCAGAGGCGGTAGCAGATGCCAGGCTCCGTCCGGCCCGCCCGGCCCCGGCGCTGATCCGAGGCGGCCTGCGAGACCCGCACGGTTTCGAGCCGCGTCATGCCGCTGCGGGGCTCGAAGGAGGGCACGCGCATGAGCCCGCTGTCGATCACGACACGCACGCCTTCGATGGTCAGGCTGGTCTCGGCGATGGCGGTGGCGAGCACCACCTTGCGGGTGCCCACGGCGGCGGGGCGGATCGCCTCGTCCTGGGCCGCCTGGGGCAGGTCGCCGTAAAGCGGCGTGACCGTGACGCCCGGGGGAAGATCGCCGGAAAGGAGGCGCTCCACCCGCCGAATCTCGGGGCCACCGGGCAGGAAGACAAGGAGGCTGCCGCTGTCGTCCCGTATCGAGCGCCGGATCGCGGCGGCCACGGCGTCCTCGATCCGGTCGTGGGGGCCGGGGCGGTCGAGCCAGCGGGTCTCGACCGGGAACATGCGCCCTTGCGCGGTGACCATCGGCGCATCGCCGAGGAGTTTCGCGACCGGATCCGCATCGAGGGTCGCGGACATGACCAGGATCTTCAGATCCCCCCTGAGGTAGCGCCGGGCATCGAGGGTCAGCGCCAGACCGAGGTCCGCGTCGAGGCTCCTTTCATGGAACTCGTCGAAGATCACGAGGCCGACGCCTTCCAGGGACGGATCGTCCTGGAGCATCCGCAGGAGAATGCCTTCGGTCACCACCTCGATGCGCGTCTTGGGGCCGACCTTGGTGTCGAGCCGCATCCGATGGCCGATTGTTTCGCCGACCTCCTCCCCCAGAAGCTGGGCCATGCGGCGGGCAGCTCCCCGGGTGGCGAGCCGGCGCGGCTCCAGCACCAGGATGCGCTGGCCCTTGAGCCAAGCCTCGTCCAGCAGAGCCAAAGGGACGGCGGTGGTCTTGCCGGCGCCGGGTGGCGCCTGGAGCACGGCTGAGCCCGCGTCCTTCAGCGCGTTGCGCAGGTCGCCGAGAACGCCGGCGACGGGGAGGGCAGCGGCTTCCTTGGGGAGAGGCACCTCAGCCGCCGAGCGACACGCCGATCAGCCGCCCCAGACCGAAGGTGATCGCCGCCGCGCCGATCCCGATGCCGAGCTGCCGGAAGCCCGAGAAGAGGACCCCGCGCCCGGTGAAAAGGGTCGTGCCGACGCCGATCCCGAACATGGCGACGGCACTGAAACCCAGGCTCGTGAAGATGGCCGGCCAGCCGTCGAGGAAAGCGAAGGGAGCGACCGGGAAGACCGCTCCCACCGCGAAGAGCAGGAAGGAGGTGCCGCCCGCCGCCCAGGCCGACCCGCCAAGCTCGTTGGGATCGATACCCAATTCTTCCCGCGTCAGGGTGTCGAGCGCGGTCTTCTCGTCGGACATCAGGCGGTCGGCGAGGGAGATCGCCTCTTCCTCGCTCAGGCCCTTGGCCTGATAGATCAGGATCAGTTCCTGTTTTTCCTCGTCGGGGACCTCCTGGAGTTCCATCGCTTCCGTGGCGATCTGCTGGGCGTAAAGCTCGCGGGAACTATTGACGGACAGCCATTCCCCAAGCGCCATGGAACAGGCCCCGGAGAGAAGCCCCGCGAGCCCTGTAACCAGGATCGTATTCCCGGCGAAATCCGCTCCCGCCACGCCCATGACGAGGCTGAGATTGGAGACCAGGCCGTCGTTGGCGCCCAGCACGGCCGCGCGCAGGGCATTGCCGCCCACCACCCGGTGGCGGCCCTCGATCCGGCCCAGGAAACCGCCGCTGACCGCGCCTGCGCTTTCCGTGCCGACGACCGCTTGTAGGAGCCGCGCGTGTGACCTTTCGGTAGCGGCGAGCCCCGCCTTCACCGCGTCGGGCTGCTTGTCGTAGCTCTGGCTATCCGTGCGTTCCAGCGCATTGATCAGCGGCAGGACGAAATCGGGGCCGAAGCGCCGGGCAAGCCAGGCCAGCGCCCGCGACCGCCATCCCGGCTTTTTCGGCGGCAGCTTCGCGCCGATGGCGGTCAATCGCTTGCGCCAGAACTCGGCATGGGATTCCTCGACCACAGCGAGGCGCTGGTAGACCTCGGCAAGCCGCCGGTCGGGCTCGGCGTCGGAGAGCGCCCGATAGAGCGAGGCGCTGTCCAACTCGCCTTTCATATTGTTGCGATAGCGCGCTTCGGAGCTGTCCGCGGCCATGAAGATGCTGCCCTTCGATTGACTGTCGGGACGATTATAGGGGATCGGCCCTCGATTCACAGCAAGAGGCCCCTTCACGGCGGGACGCGAGATGCCTAGATTCGGGGACAGACGCTTCAGGAGGGACCGCATGTCCGAGAAAGTCACCAAGACCGATGCCGAATGGCGCGCCCAGCTCGACCCCATCCAATTCGAGGTCGCGCGCAAGAAGGCCACCGAGCGGCCCTTTACGGGCAAATACTGGGACACCAAGACGCCCGGCACTTATGTCTGCGTCTGCTGCGGCCAGGAGCTCTTCAAGTCGGAGGCGAAGTTCGATTCCGGCTGCGGCTGGCCGAGCTTCTATGCGGAGGCCAAGGAGGGCAATGTCGAGACCGAGGTCGACGGCACCCTTGGCATGACCCGCACGGAAATCCTCTGCAGCAAATGCGACGCCCATCTGGGCCATGTCTTCGACGACGGGCCGCAGCCGACCGGTTTGCGCTATTGCGTCAATTCCGCTTCGGTGGATCTCAAAGCCAGGAAGTAGGGGAAAACCGATGGATTCTTCCGCCGCGACCCAGGACGAAGCCGAACTCGTCCGTCTCATGGATTTCCCGGATTCCACCGAGGAAATCCCGGTTCTCGACATCGCGCCCTATCTGGCGGGCGAAAAGGGGGCGAAGGAGGCCGTCGCGGCGCAATTGGGGGAGATCACCCGGACGGTCGGGTTCTTCTATCTGAAGGGCCATGGCATCCCGCGCGACTTCATCGACCGGGTCTTCGCGGAATCGCGCCGCTTCCACGGCCAGCCGCTCGAGGTAAAGCGGCAGATCCCGCTCATCGACAATGTGGGATACCGGCACGAGACGGTGCAGAGCGAACTCGACACCGACAATGTGAACATCATCGAGAAGGCCAAGCCCGATCTTCTCTCGACGCTCACGATCAATCGGCCGATCGACGCCGAAGCGACCCAATTCCTGACCAAGGACCGCGAGCCGACGCCGCTTACCTGGCCCGCCGACCTTCCCGGCTTCAAGGAGACGATGCTCGACTACCAGTCGCGGATCGAGGCCCTGGCCCGGAAGTTCCTGCCGCTCTGGGCGACCTCGCTGGATCTGCCCGAGGGCTATTTCGAGCCCTTCTTCAAGACGCCGCAGGTGACGCTGCAGCTGCTGCAATATTCGCCGCAACAGACCGTGGGCAACAAGCAATACGGCATCGCGCCTCATACGGACAACGCGATGATGACCTTCCTGGCGCAGGCGAACGTGCCGGGCCTGGCGGTGCGCATGCCGTCGGGGCATTGGCGGTTGGTGGACATCCGCCCCGATACGCTGCTGGTCAATACCGGCAACGTCATCTGCCGCTGGACCAACGACCGCTATCTCTCGACCAAGCACCGGGTCATCAACCGGTCGGGCGTGGAGCGCTATTCGATCCCGGTCTTCTTCGGACCCAGCGACGACGCGGTGGTAGAGACTGTGCCGACCTGCATCGGCCCCGACAATCCGGCCCATTACGAGCCCCGGACCTATCTCTGGCTCCGGCGGTGGTACTACGGCTACGCGAATTAGGGGGGCGGTTTTCAGTCCTCTTGGCTGGAGCAGGCCTGGACGAGCTGGTCGAAGCCTTCCCCGGTGCCGATTATGCGCTGCTCGCGCGTCCCGGCGCCGGCCATGAATACCGCCTGCTCGAAACTTTCCGGCCGCATCGGGTCAGAGAGGGTAAGGCCTGCCTCACGCCCAGGTTGCTTGATGGGGCTAGTTTGAAAGCCAGGCGTCGGTCCAGGTGCCGTTCCCCTGGTATTTGCCCCAGATACCCTGGAGGCGTTGGGATGCCGCGTCGACCGCCCGATACTGGCGCAGAACGATGACGGGCAGATCCTCGGCCAGCGTCACCTGGGCCTCCTGATAGTATTTGGCGCGGTCTTCATAAGCGACCGCCTTCTTTCCCTGGTCGAACAGCGTTTCAACCTTGGGATCGGTGTATCCGGAGGGATTGCCGAAGGACCGGCCGATGGTCGCGGCGCTATAGGCGCGGGCGACGCCGAGCGCCGGGTCGGAATAGCTCGTGTAGGAAATGAGCGTTATATCGAAGTCGCGATCCTGATAGACCCGCTTCATGATGGTCGCGTCTTCCAGCGTCTCGACCGTCACATCGACGCCGACCTTCTGCCACATGCTCTTCATGGCGATGGCGGCCTGCTGAAGCTCCGGATATTGGGTCGCGAAGGTCGTGATCCTGGCGGTGAAGCGCTTGCCGTCCGGCCCGCGCTTCAGGCCTGCCTCGTCCAGCTGCGCGTTGGCCTTGTCGGCATCGTAGGGATACATCTTCCGGTAATCGATACCCGGGTTGGCCGACCAGGAAATCTGGGTGGTGATCGGCGCGACGCCGGCGTCGCCAATATCGAAGAACACGTTCTTCAGAAGATAGTCGCGGTCTGTCGCCCGCATCAGCGCCTGCCGCACGCGCTTGTCGTCGAGCGGCTTCTTCGTCGCGTTGAAGAACATGAAGTTCATCGAGGGCGCGATATCGTTTTCGACCACCTTCAACTTCGGATTGGCCCGGACTGCCGCCCTGTCGGCCGGCGGCAGCAGAAGGATGTGGTCGATTTCGCCAGCCTGGAGGGCTTGAAGCTGGGAGGCGGATTGGGGAATGACCTTGCCCACGACCCCTTCGAGATAGGGCTTGCCCGGCTCATGATACTTCGGGTTCGCCACCAGCCTCACATAGTCGCCGCGCTTCCATTCCGCGAGCTTGAAGGCGCCGGTCCCCACCGCCGCGGTGCTCGTGGCGGGATTCTGCAGAGGGTTCGTCCCCTGGAAGAGATGGGAGGGCAGGATCGCCGCCCCTTGATTGCAGCCTAATGAGATCAGGAAGGGACCGAAGGATTCCTTCAGCTTGATCACCACCTTGTCCTTGGCCGGCGTCTCGATGCTGCTGATGACCTGGCCCGCCGGGCCGAAGATGGCCGAATATTTGGGGCTGACCTCGGTCAGCGTGTATTTCACGTCTTCCGAGGTGAGCGGCTTGCCGTCGTGCCATTCCACATTCTTCAGGGTGAAACTGTAGGTCAGGCCGTCGGGCGAGATGGTCCAGGATTCCGCCAGGAGCGGCATCATCTTGTAGTCGTTGGTGAGCTGGGTCATGCCCTGGAAGAGAATGCAGCCCATCAGTCGGTCCGGCACATTGCTGGACACGTCCGGATTGACGGTCTGCGGGTCCTGGTTCAGCGCCGTGATGGCGATCCCGCCGCTTTGCGGCGTCTGCGCCATGGCGCTTCCGGAAAGCACAAGGCTGGCGGCGATCGCGGCGGCGGTACTGAGGACCCTGGTTTTACCGGCTTGCATGACACGCTCCCTCTTGTTTTTTTGTTCGCGGTTTTAGGGGAAGGACATCAGGTTCTCATTCGGCGGCGCGGGCTCCGTTCCGGGCCAATGTCGCCGGATGAGGGGGGCGCTTGAGGCCGAGATGGTCGCGCAGCGTCGTCCCGCTATAGTCCTTCCGGAAGATGCCCTTCTCCTGGAGGATCGGCACGACCTTGTTGGCGAAGTCTTCCATCGGCCCCATGACGAAGGGCAGGTGCAGGATGAAGCCGTCGGCCGCCCCGCTGACGAACCATTCCTCCAGGTCGTCGGCGATCTGCTGCGGATTGCCGAAGATCAGCCGATGCCCGTTGGCGGCCGAGGCATAGTCGCGAAGCTGGCGCAGGTTGAAATCGTATTTCTTGGCGATGCCCAGCAACGTGATCGCATGGCCGCGCCGCTTCTCCAGCGGGATATCCGGCACCGGGCCGTCGAGCGGCATCTTCTCGACTTCCGGCAGGTCCAGGCGCTGCGACAGCATCTTCATGGCGGCGACGGGTTCGGCGAAGGAGGCCATCCGGGCCAGCATGGCCTTCGACGCCTCGACGCTTTCGGCGATGATCGGGCAGATGCCGGGGACGATCTTGATGGAATTGGGGTCGCGGCCCGCTTCCTTGGCCAGGGCGCGCACCCTCTCGCCGAAGGCCTTGGTGGTCGCCATGTCCTCCTGCACCGTGAAGACGATCTCGGCGTATTTGGCGGCGAAATCGACGCCGGTGTTGGAGGCCCCCGCCTGGACGATCACCGGATAGCCCTGGGGCGGTCGCCGCAGGTTCAGGGGGCCTTTGACCTGATAATGCGGGCCTTTGTAGTTGACCGCGTGGAACTTGGAAAAATCGGCGGGAATGCCCCGTTCCTTGTCCTTGATGAAGGCGTCGTCCTCCCAGCTGTCCCAGAGGCCCTTGCAGATTTCGACGAATTCCGCCGCCATGCCGTAGCGCTGCTCCTTGTCGGGATAGGCGGTCAGGCTGAAGTTCTGCGCCGCCTCGGGATTGAGGCCGGTCACGATGTTCCAGGCGGCGCGCCCGCCGCTGATATGGTCGATCGAGGCGAATTGGCGGGCGAGCAGATAGGGCTGGCTGTAGGTGGTCGTCGCGGTGGCGGCAAGCCCGATATGGGTGGTGGTGCTGGCCAGCGCCGCCATGATGGTCATCGGATCCAGCCGGGTCAGCGCAACGGGCGGACTTGCGGTGCTTGTCGCCAGGGTGTCGGCGAGGAACACCATGTCGAACTTGGCATCTTCCGCCATCTTCGCGAGGCGAAGCTGGAGGGCGAAATTGTCCGGGTCGTAGAGGGCCTCGGGCAGCCGCCAGCCGCCGACATGGACGCCGTTACCGAGAAGTACGGCCAGATGTATCTGACGTGGGGTTTCAACCATCTTGATCTATCCGGGAGGAGGGTTTCTTCAAACGCGCGATGACCTGGCGCCGCCGCATGCCGGCAGCGCTGGTCAAATTACGCGCAAAGACGTCCAACCTCCAGCGATGGCTGGCTTGGATAGAACGGAGATTGACGCTTAAGCCGCCGACGCGGTGCGGCGCCGGATGTCCGTCCCGACTTAGTCCGCGGGGACCTCGTGCGTCTTCAGCACCTTGTCGGTGGTGGCGTCGATCTCCTCCAGCCGCACCCCATAGCGCCAGAGCGTCGAGACATGGCGCAGCACGGCCCGGCAGCTCGGCTCGTCGAGCAGGATGCCGTCATGGACCGTGTGGGCGAGCACGAGGCAGCGGTCGCCCGCGAGGTCCACGTCCTTGACCTGGATATCGGGATCGTGGCGGGCGAGGTCGTAATGCTTGGCGAGCGCCAGCCGGATCTCCTTGTAGCCGCGCGCGTCGTGGATCGCATTGACCACCAGGGCTTCCGCGCCCGCATCGTCCAGCACCCGGAAAAGCCGGAAATCGCGGATGACCTTGGGACTCAGGTATTGCTGGACGAAGCTCTCGTCGCGGAAATTGGCCCAGGCGTTGCGCAGCGTGGCATAGGGATCGTTGTTGCCCGCAATCTCGGGGAACCACTCCCGGTCCTCGTCCGTGGGCTCGGTGCAGATGCGCTTGATGTCCCGCATCATGGCAAAGCCCAGGGCATAGGGATTGATGCCCGAATAGCGCTGGTCGTCGTAATTGGGCTGGAAGACGACGCTGGTGTGGGAATGGAGGATTTCCAGCAAGGTGCCCTCGTCGATCAGGCCCTTTTCGTGCAGCCGGTTGCAGATCTCGTAGTGGCAGAAGGTGGCGCAGCCCTCGTTCATGAGGCGCGTCTGCTTCTGCGGATAGAAATACTGCGAGATGAGGCGGACGATCCGCACCAGCTCCCGCTGCCAGCCTTCGAGGCCGGGCGCGCGCTTCTCGATGAAATAGAGAAGATTCTCCTCCGGCAGGCCGAGCTTGCGCCGGGTCTCGACCTTCAGGCGCTCCAATCCCTCGGGATCGGCGATGCGGGCGGCGTCGGAGAAGACCGTCTTGCTCCAGAGGTCGTCGTAGGTCTCCTCCTCATAGCGGCGACGGTCCTCGCCGCGACGGCGCTCCTGTTCGAGGTTGAGGGTGGGGCGCCGCGCATAGCGGTGGACGCCATGGTTCATCAGGGTATGGGCGGCGTCGAGCGTGCGTTCCACCGCTGCGACCCCGTGCTGCTCCTCGCAGCGCGAGACGAAGTCCCGGGCGAAGGTCAGGTAGTCGAGGATGCCCGCCGCATCGGTCCACTGCTTGAAGAGATAGTTGTTCTTGAAGAAGTGGTTATGGCCGAAGGCCGCATGGGCGATGACCAGGGTCTGCATCGCCATGGAATTCTCTTCCATGATGTAGCTGATGCAGGGGCTGGAATTGATGACGATCTCATATGCCAAGCCCTGCATGCCCCGGCGATAGAGCGCCTCGTCCCGGGCGAAGCGCTTGCCGAAACTCCAATGCCGGTACATGAGCGGCAGGCCGACCGAGGCATAAGCGTCGAGCATCTGCTCGGAGGTGATGAGCTCGATCTGGTTGGGATAGACGTCGAGCCCGAGTTCCCCGATGGCGATCTCCTGGACCGCGTCGAAGACCCGCTGGATCTTGTCGAAATCCCATTCCGGCCCGGTGAAGAGCAGGTTCGGGGACGGGTCGGGAAGGATAACGCTGTCGTCGGGCATGGCGTCAGCTGTGCTCCGTCTTTTTCTTGAAGAGGTCATGGAAGACCGGGAAGATCTGCGTCCGGTCGGCCACCCGCCGCATCGAGAATTGGGGATGACCCTCGGTCAGCTCCGCATAGGTGCGCCAGAGATCGGTCGCCGGGGCCGCGAAGCCCGTCCGCATGCCGTTTTCCGGCCCGACCTCGATATAGGCGAAATACTGGCAGCTCGGCAGGATCTGCTGGTCCATGATCTCGGTGCAATGGGCGCTGTCCTCGGTGTAATTGTCGCCGTCCGAGGCCTGCGCCGCATAGATGTTCCAGGCTTCCGGCCGATAGCGCTCCTTGACCACGCGCATCATCTCCTCCAGCGCGGTCGAGACGATGGTGCCGCCCGTTTCCCGGCTGTGGAAGAAGGTCTCCTCGTCCACCTCCTGGGCGTTGCTGGTATGGCGGATGAAGACGATATCGACCTGCTTGTAGCGCTTCAGCAGGAAGACGTGGAGCAGGAGGAAGAACCGCTTGGCGAGGTCCTTCATGGCCTCGGTCATCGAGCCCGACACGTCCATCAGGCAAAACATGACGGCCTGGGTATTGGGCTTTGGATGACGCTCGAAGCGGTTGTAGCGCACGTCCACCGGATCGATGAAGGCGATGCGCTTCAGCCGCCGCTGCAATTCGTCGAGTTCCTGCTTCGCCTTCATCTCGTCGTCGTCGTCGCCGCGCGTCCTGGCCTCGGCGATGCGGGCTTCGAGCGCCGCCACCTCATCCGGGTTCGGCCGGTTGAGCGAGATGCGTCGGGCGAGGCTGTTGCGCATGGTGCGCACGAGATTGAGCGTCGCGGGAGTGCCCGCGATCGAGAAACCGGCGCGCGCCAGTTGGAAGGCCTCGGTCTCCTTCAACTCGCGCTTGATGAGATCGGGCAGTTCCAAGTCCTCGAAGAAGAGGTCGAGGAATTCCTCCTTCGACAGGGCGAATTCGAAGGCGTCCTGCTCGCCGCCGTCCTCGTTGCCCGCCTGTCCACCGCCGCCGCCTTCGCCGCCCTGGGGCCGCTGGATCTGGTCGCCGACCACGAACTCGCGGTTGCCGGGCACCACATGGTCGCGCCGGCCGCCGCGGCTCGAATTGCGGAAGGTGGGTTCGGTGATGCCCCGGGTCGGGATCGAGACCTTGCCGCCGGTGCCAGCCCCATCCGCGATCTTGCGGTTCTTGAGCGCGTCGGCCAGCGCATCCTTCACCTCGCCCTTGGCGCGGGTGAGGAAGCGCTGGCGATTGGCGACGCTCTTGCCCTTGGGATTGGGCCGCCGGTCGATGATGTTCATCAACGCCTGGGTCCTCCCGTTCGGCCGGTTCCTATCCGGCCTTGTTGACGCGCATATACCATTCGACGAGACGCCGGACCTGCCGCTGGGTGTAGCCGCGGGAGACCATGCGTTCCAGGAAGTCGGCATGCTTGCGCTCGGTCTCGCCGTCCTTCTTGCTGCCGAAGCTGATCACCGGTAGCAGATCCTCGACCTGCGAGAACATGCGCTTCTCGATCACCTCGCGCAGCTTCTCGTAGGAGGTCCAGGAGGGGTTCCGCCCGCCCTGGGATGCCCGGGTCCGAAGGGCGAATTTCACCACTTCGTTGCGGAAGTCCTTGGGATTGGCGATGCCCGCCGGCTTCTCGATCTTGGAAAGCTCCTGATTGAGAAGCTCGCGGTCCATGAGCTGGCCGGTATCCGGGTCCTTGTAGTCCTGGTCCTCGATCCAGGCGTCGGCATAGGCGACGTAGCGGTCGAAGAGGTTCTGGCCGTAGTCGCCGTAGGATTCCAGATAGGCCTTCTGGATCTCGTGTCCGATGAACTCGGCATAGCGCGGGGCCAATTCGCCCTTCAGGAAGGCGATGAGCCGCTTTTCCTGCTCGTCGGCGAATTGCTCGCGCTTGATCGCCTGTTCCAGCACATACATGAGATGCACGGGGTCGGCGGAGATTTCGAGCGTGTCGAAGTTGAAGGTGCTCGACAGGATCTTGAAGGCGAAGCGGGTCGAGAGACCCTCCATGCCTTCGTCCACCCCGGCCGTGTCGCGGTATTCCTGGACCGTCCGGGCGCGGGGGTCGCTGTCCTTCAGGCTCTCGCCGTCATAGGCCCGCATCTTGGAGAAGAGATTGGAATTCTCGTGCTCTTTGAGGCGCGACAAGACGCAGAAGCGGGCCAGCATTTCCAGCGTGCCGGGCGAGCAGGGGGCCTGCGAAAGCTCGCTGCCCTGGAGCAGCTTCTCGTAGATCAGCCGTTCCTCGGTGGCGCGCAGGCAATAGGGCACCTTGATGACGCAGATCCGGTCGATGAAGGCTTCATTGTTCCTGTTGTTCTTGAAGGCCTGCCATTCCGCCTCGTTGGAATGGGCGAGGATGACGCCCTGGAAGGGGATCGCGCCGATATTCTCGGAGCCGATGTAGTTGCCTTCCTGGGTCGCGGTCAGGAGGGGATGCAGCATCTTGATCGGCGCCTTGAACATCTCGACGAATTCGAGAAGACCCTGGGTCGTGCGGTTGAGGCCGCCCGAATAGGCATAAGCGTCGGCGTCGTTCTGGCTGTAGAACTCCAGCTTCCGGATATCGACCTTGCCGACGAGGCTGGAGATGTCCTGGTTGTTCTCGTCGCCCGGTTCCGTCTTCGCGATGCAGATCTGGCGGATGCGCGAGGGATGGACGCGGATGACCTTGAACTTGGAAATATCGCCGCCGAATTCGTCGAGCCGCTTTAAGGCCCAGGGCGAGGCGAGGCCGGTCAGCCGGCGGCGCGGGATCTTGTACTTCTCCTCGACCGCATCGATCATTTCGGGCGTGTTGAAGAGACCGAGCGGGCTTTCGAAGACGGGGCTGATCTGGTCGCCCGCCTTCAACACATAGACCGGCTCCTTCTCCATCAGGAGCTTCAGCCGTTCGGCGAGCGAGGACTTGCCGCCGCCCACCGGGCCTAAGAGATAGAGCACCTGCTTGCGCTCTTCCAAGCCTTGGGCCGCGTGGCGGAAGAATCCCACGATCCGCTCAATCGTTTCTTCCATGCCGTAGAATTCGGCGAAGGCCGGATAGATGCGGATGGTGCGGTTCATGAAGATCCGGCCGAGCCGCTGGTCGTGGCTCGTGTCGATGACCTCGGGCTCGCCGATGGCGGAGAGCATGCGCTCGGCCGCACCCGCATAGCAGAGCGGATCCTCGGCGCATTTGCGCAGATACTCGTCGAGGGTGAGTTCTGTTTCCTTCTGGCTGTCGTACTGCCGGGAAAACATGCTGAAGAGGTCGTTATCTAGCGCGATCATGCCTAAACCTCTGCCCCAAAGTGAGTTACGCGAAGTCTCCGTCGTCCCTTAGTTTCTTTGGCTCGGTGCCAGAGATCCGCCAGGGTGCAACGCCCCCCGATCGAACTCCGGTTCATAGCCTTCTGTTCCAGAAGAATTTTGCGCTCTTGGGATGGACAACGCACGGAGCGCGTCGGCCATTCCGCCGAGTTTCATTACGTCGCTGTAAGGAATCGTCGAGCTTCTCGCCTCAGAACCGCCGGGGCGGTTCGAGATTTCGCGGGTGAGGAGGCCCGGAACGCTCATGCCGTTCACTATATCGCAAATGCCCTCTATCGCACAGGCGGCCGTTCGCAAATTCTCGTGCGATGGAAAGGGCGGGGGCCTGCGCGGAGGTGCTGACAAGGTACTAACTCCTGCTGTCGAGCCTATGCTCTAGAAGGAAGGTGGCGTTCTTGAGGCGGATTTCCAGGGCTGCCTGTCGGCGCTGCTTCCATCCGGTCGCTTACGCAATCGCCATGCCATACCCCGGCGTGCGACGCGGGGGAGCGTTGAGACGAGGGCTGGCGGCGAGTCGCCGGGTGAGCGATAGTTGCCCAATAGCCGCACAACCGGATCAGGCATGCCCAAGAATCGATCAGATGGTTCGTCCCGAGCGAAGCGCGCGATCCGAAAGGGTTGCCTTCTGATCGGGATCGCCCTCGGCCTGGCGGTCTTTCTCCTCCTCCCCGGCGACTGGTTCGTTCCGGCCCGGATCGCCCTTGCCTGGGACGGAGGCGTCGTCGTTTTCCTGGCCCTGACGATCTGGATCATCGGGGCGGGGAAGCCGGCGGACGTGCGGGTCAGGGCTCGGCAGCAGGACGAGCGGGCGGGGGTGATCCTCGCGCTCGTCGTGACGGCGGCCGTGGTCAGCCTCGTGTCCCTCGGCTTTCTTCTGAAGAAGGACGAGGGATTGCCCTCCCTCCTGCTGGTGGCGCGGATGTCGCTGGCGGGCTTCACGGTGGTCTGCTCCTGGCTGCTCATCCACACCATGTTCGCGATCCACTATGCGCATCACTATTACGACGAGGCCTTGGGGACCCCCCAGGGGCCGGACTCGCCGGATCGGGGCGGCCTGGAGTTTCCCGGCGGAGAGGATCCCGACTATTGGGATTTCTTCTATTTCTCGGCGGTGATCGGCATGACGAGCCAGACCTCCGACGTGGCGATCACCTCGCGCGCGATACGCCGGATCGCAGCCGGTCACGGGCTCCTCTCATTTGTCTTTAATGTCGTGGTTCTCGCCTTGACGGTGAACATGCTGGCGAGCACCCTCTAAGCCGCAGATTTCTTCACGTTTCCGCAAGGAAAGAGGTGCATGAATCGGCGTCTTGGGGGAACTCACCGGCGGTGCCGAAAATGCCTGTAACTTTTCGATTTCCAAGCGCTGCCTGCGCCACCGCGCTGGCGCTTATTTTGAGCCTCGCGGCCTGTACGGGGTCGCCGCCCAACATGGGGCCGACGGCCGCCGTCACGGAGCCCACGGCGGCCCGCCTGATGAAGGTCGCGGACGACACGCGCGAGGGCGGGGATCTCGCCACGGCCGTCACGCTCTACCGCCGCGCCCACGAGCTTTCGCCCAACGATCCGTTGCCCTTGACCCGGCTCGCCGATGCGCTCGCCCGCGAGCGATCCTACAGCGAGGCGGTGGAGGTCTACCGGATCGCGGTGGGCATGGCGCCGGGCGATTGGGAGATCCGGCGCGGCTTCGGCAATGCGCTCATCGCCCTGGGTCAGCCCGAGGCGGCGCTGGTTCAACTCGACGCCGCTCAGGCGAAGCATCCGGGCGATCCCCGGGTGATGAACGCGATGGGCGTGGCGCAGGATCTTTCCGGCCGCCATGACCTGGCGCAGCGAGCCTATGCCCAGGGGCTGCAGGCCGCGCCCAATTATCCGACCCTGCGGAACAATCTCGGTCTCTCGCTGGCGCTGGCGGGCGACTACGACAAGGCGGCCCGGGTGCTGAACGCGCTTGCCACCGAGACGGGAGCGACCCCGCGCAACCGGCTCAATCTCGCGCTGGTGCTGGGGCTCGCGGGACAGCGCGACGCGTCGGCGGAGGCCGCGCGAAACGACCTCGATGAGGACGCGATCCAGCAGAACCTTTCCTATTACGCGATGCTCAGGGCGATGGACGACCGCAGCCGCACCGCCGCGATCCTGGGCGTGCCCCTATCGCGCAGCGGAGCGACCGCCGTCGCAAGCCCGACCATCGCCGAGACGCCCGAAGTTCCCGCGCGGCTGTCAGCGGCCAAGGTCGAAGTCGAGGAACTGACCGAGATCGCGCCCAGGCCGGTTGCGGCGCCGCTTGCTCCCGCCGCCATGCCCGTGACGATCATGCCCGCGACGGTCACTCCCAAGGAAATCGAGGCGGAAACGCTATCGCCCGTGTCTCGTCCCGTGACGCTCGTCGCGAAGGAAGCGGATCCGGTCATCGAACCCGTGGTCTTGCCGCAACCGGCTCCGGTTAAGGTCGCGGCGGTATCCGCCCCCGCCGAGCCGCCTCGCCCGGCGGCTGTCGAGACCGCGCCCCAGGGTCCGATCGTCCAGGTCGGCTCCTTCGCCGGGGAGGAGAATGCCAAGAAGCTGGAAAAGCAGCTCACGGCCAAAGGCTACAATGTGGCGATCCTGAAAGTGACGCGGCGCGACGGCCTGACGTGGTACGCGGTCCGCGCCGTAGGCTTTGCCTCGGATGAGGAAGCCGCGGAAGCCGCGCGCAAGCTCAGAACCGAGGGCCAGCCCACCGCCGCCGTGATGCATTTCCAGGCCGCCGCCGCGACGAAGATGGCGGTGGAGTAAGGGAAAGATCGCTCCGGGCGATCAGGAAAACGTCTTGATCACCTGGATGATCGCGGGACCGATCAGCACCACGAAAAGCGCCGGCAGGATGAAGACGATCATCGGCACGGTCAGGATGGCCGGCAGCCGGGCGGCTTTTTCCTCGGCCTTCATCAGGCGCTCGTCGCGGAATTCCGCCGCCAGCACCCGCAGCGAATGGGCGAGCGGCGTGCCGTAGCGTTCCGTCTGGATCAGGGTGTTGACCACGCCCCGGATCGCGGGAATGTCCGCGCGCTTGATGAGATTGGCGAGCGCCTGTCGCCGGTTCGGAAGAAATCCCAATTCGATGGCCGTCAGTCCCAATTCATCGGCGAGTTCGGGAGCGGTCGGGCCGAATTCCCGCGCGACGCGGGTGAGCGCGGAATCGAGGCTCAAGCCCGCCTCGGCGCAGATCACCAGCAGGTCGAGCGCATCGGGGAGCTGCTTCTTCAGCTTCTGCTGCCGCCGGTTGACCACATTGCGCAGGAACAGCACCGGCCCGTAGCCGCCGATGGCGATGCCCACGGCGACGATGATCATGCGATGAAGCGGGATCAGTCCCGGAAAGAGCGCGGCCGAGGCGAGCCAGGCGGCCACCGCCCCCACCACCGGCAGCAGGAGGCGCGCGCCCAGGAAGATCACCAGCATGTCCCGCGACCGCCAACCCGCCCGGGCGAGGTTTTCGGTCATCTTGCTGGCTTCCTCGCCGCGCAGGAGTTTCAGTTTTTCGAGGATGCCGCGCAGGAGGCCGACCGATTTTCCCCGCGCCCGCCCGCTGTTCTGGGTGGAGAGCGCCTGGGCGACCAGCAGCGCCCGCCGCTTCGAGTGGTTCTTGAGCCGCGCCTCCATGGGATCGCGCAGCACGAAGGCGCGGCCCAAAAGCAGGATCGTGAGGAAGACGCCGACCCCGCCCAGGATGGCGATGCCGGTCTCGTCGAGGAGACCGGCGGCGGCCAGATAGCGGATCGGCAGAAGATCGTTCACGGGAACAAGGCCTCACCGGTCTCGACCCACCAGCAGACTTCGCCCCGGCGATTATCCGCCGGAAGCGGGATCGGATGGGCGAGGGGACCCACCTCGTCGGCGACGACGACCCAGCGCCTTACCGTCCGGCTTGCGAGGTCTAGGGTTTCGAGATCGTCCTGCAGCGGCTTCATGAGGCCCATGGTTTTCCTCCCCGTCAGATCTCGAATTTTGCAAGTTTCGTGATGATGGCGATGCCGATGGCCATGCTGCTGCAACCCGCCGTCAGCAGGATGTGGCCGGTGCTCGTGGTGAAGAGGGTCATGATGTAAGGCCCGTTCATCACCATCAGCACTGCCGTCATGATGAAGGGTAGGGAGCCGATGATCGCGGCGCTGGCGCGCGCTTCGGACGACATGGCGCGTACCTTCAGCTTCATCTGGCGGCGGCGGCGCAGGATGTTGTCGAGGTTCTCTAGGGTTTCGGCGAGATTGCCGCCGGTCTCGCGCTGGACCGAGAGGGTGACGACCAGGAACTTGATTTCCGGCAGGCCGATGCGCTTCACCGCATCCCACATCGCCGCTTCGAGCTGCTGGCCCAGACGCATCTGGTCGGTGATCCGGCGGAATTCCTCGCCCACGGGGCCGGGGACCTCCTGCGCCACGATCTGGAAGGATTCGGTGATCGGCAGGCCCGATTTCAGCCCGCGCACCATGAGGCCGATCGCATCGGGGAAATAGGCGAGGAATTTCCGCTCGCGCCGCCCGGCGGCCCAGCCCACGCCGAAGTGGGGCAGCCAAAGCCCCAGGATCACCCCGGCCGGGATCGCGATGACCAGCGAGAGGTCGAGGAGCAGCAGGCCGCCCGTCACCACAAGCCCGGCCGCGAGACAGATGAGACCATAGGTCCCGATGGAAATCGGCCGCCCCGTCCGGGAAAGCCGCTGGCGCAGAAGCTCCGGCCGGGGGAGCAGCCGGCGCATGATGTCGTCGAGCCCGCCGCCTTCGGTGTTGAGCCGCAGGCTCGGCGCGCCGCTCGGCCCATCGGCCTTGCGGGCGCGGATCAGCGCCTTGTCGATCCGCTGCGAGCGGCGCTTGTCGTCGCCCCCGCCCATCGCCAGCGAGAGACAGACCACCAGCGCCGCGCCGCCCAGAGCCAGAAGCAGGACGATGGGATCGAAGTCGAGCGCGGCGGCCAGCACATCGCTCATGCGACCGCCTCGAGCAGGGCCCGGTCGAGGCCGAAATATTCGGCGCGGGGCATGAAATGCGGGCGGAGGCCCGAGGTCTGGAAATTCCCCCGCAGCTTGCCGTCCGGCGTCTCGCCTTCGTATTTGTAGAGGAAGAGGTCCTGGGTGGTGATGATCTCGCCTTCCATGCCCACGACCTCGGTGATGGCGGTGACGCGGCGGATGCCGTCGCGCATGCGGCTGATCTGGACGATGAGGTTGACCGCCGCCGCGATCTGCTGGCGCACCGCCTTGCTCGGCAGGTTGACGCCGGCCATGCCGACCATGTTCTCGAGCCGGGTCAAGGCCTCGCGCGGGCGGTTCGCATGGATGGTGGAGAGCGAGCCGTCATGGCCCGTGTTCATCGCCTGGAGCATGTCGAGCGCCTCGGCGCTGCGGATCTCGCCGAGGATGATCCGGTCGGGCCGCATCCGAAGGGCGTTCTTCACGAGATCGCGCATGCTGATCTCCCCCTTGCCTTCGAGGTTGGAGACCCGGGTTTCGAGCCGCACCACATGAGGCTGCTGAAGCTGCAGTTCGGCCGCGTCCTCGATGGTGACGATGCGCTCGCCGGGATCGATCATCTGGGACATGGCGTTCAAGAGCGTGGTCTTGCCGGAGCCCGTGCCGCCCGAAATCAGGATATTGAGCCGGGCGCGCGAGGCCACCTTCAGCACTGTCGCCATCTCGGGCGAGATGTTCATCTGCTGGGCCATCACATCAAGGGTGATGCCCTTCTTGGAGAATTTCCGGATGGAGATCGAGGGGCCGTCGATGGCCAAGGGCGGGGCGATGATATTGACGCGGCTGCCGTCGGCGAGGCGGGCGTCGACCAGCGGCGTCGTCTCGTCGATGCGGCGGCCGACCTGCGTCACGATCCGGGTTGCGACGCTCATCACATGCTGGTTGTCGCGGAACTTGGCGTCGGTGAGTTCGAGCTTGCCCTTGCGCTCCACATAGATCTGCTTGGCGCCGTTGACCATGATGTCGTTGACGGTCTCGTCGGCGAGAAACGGCTCCAGCGGACCCAATCCCAGCATGTCGTTGAGCAGCACGGTGACGAGGTCGCGCTGTTCCAGCTGATTGAGCTGGATCTTGTGCTCGGTGAGCACCTCGGCGACGACGCCGGTCAATTGCCGGGCCAGTTCCTCTCGTGTGAGGCGGGAAGCGATTTCCGGGTCGATTCGCTCCATGACGGTCGGATAGATGCGCGGGATCGCCTCGTCGATGCTGGCGCGGCTGGCGACGGCGACATTGACCTGGGACGGGCGCGGCGCGGCGCCCGAACGGCGGGCGGCCTCCAGCACGTCGTTGAGCAGCACGGTCACAAGGTCGCGCTGGAGATGGGTATTGAGCGAAAGCTGGTTTTCCGCGAGCCGGGATTTCGCCAGGTCGTCGATCATATGGGCGAGTTCGCCGCGGGTCTTGTCGCGCACCATGGTCGCGTCAATGAGAGCCGTGACCTCGGATTTCAGGGCCTTGGTCGCCATATCCAGCGTGGCGCTGCCATGGAGCGGATGGGACGGGATCGTCGACCGGGCGGGCCGGCTCTGGCGGGCGTGCAGCGCCAGGACGCGGGCTTCGGTCGGTTGTTCTTTGTCGCGGCGCAGGAACACGAGCTTAACTCCCCCAGATTTTTTTCAGGAACGATCGCGGCTTGCGGGTCCCGCCCCCGCCGATGCGCTGCACGAAACGGCGCAGCTCAAGGGTCGCCTTGCTGCCCGCGGCGGCGGCGGGCAGCGCCTTTCCCTGCCGGGCCATGGCGAGTGCCGCCTTGGCGTCGAAGGGGATGAGGTAGTCGAGCTTGGCCTTCAGGCCCTTTTCGAATTCACCCTGGCCGATCTCGCCCCGATGGACCGCGCCCACCTGGTTGGCGACGATGAGCGGCGCCCCCCGCGCGCCCAGGACCTTCAGCAGTTCGACGAGGCGCACGGTGTCGCGCAAGCCGGCGAGCGACAGATCGGTGACGAGGACGGGCGTGTCGGCGATGGCCAGTACCTGGCGGCTCACCGCGTCGAGGCTGCGGGGCAGGTCGATCACCAGGCTGTCGAAATCGCTGCGCAGGGCGCCCAACAGAGGGGCGGCGGCGGCCCGGTCGAAATGCAGTGGCTCGTCGAGATGCTCCTCGGCGGCCAGCACCTTGAGGCGCTCTCCCTGCCGCGCCATGGCGGAGGCGACGAGAAGCCCGTCGATGCGTTCCGGATGTTCCAGGGCATCGCGCAAGCCCCGGCCGGGTTCCAGGTCGAGGCTCAGGGCCAGCGTTCCGAAATGAAGGTCGAGGTCGAGAAGCGCCACGCTCTGCCGGTGGTCGTTGGCGAGGCACCAGGCGGTGGCGGCGGCCAGGGTGCTCGATCCCGCTCCGCCGCGCGACCCCAGAAAGGCGACGGTCTTGCCGTCCTTGGCGGTCTTCTCGCGGATCTCGGTCTTAAGGGCTGAGGCGAGAGCTTCCTTCAGGGTCTCGCCCGACACGGGCTTGGCGAGATAATCCGCCGCGCCCATGGACTTGGCGGCACGGTAGAGGCCGAGGTCGTTGAGCTTCCCGATCGCCAGGCAGCGCGTGCCGGTGGGCAGGAGCTGGAGGAATTCGTCGAGCGCCTGGATCGGATCGTCGCTCTCCGAAAGATCCACCAGGATGACCTTCGCCCGGTGGCCTGCCTCGAGGAAGCGATGGGCGGTCGCAAGCCCGCCGGTCCGCACCTTGACCGCGGGCCAGTCGAGCAGCCCGGCGGCCCGGCTCACCGCCTCCTTCGTCACATCGTCGGCGACGCAGGCGAGCAGCGAAAGCTCGCCTCTCTCCCGGGTTTCCGCATAGGCGAGGTCAGCCATGGTTCAGTTCTGCCCGGGTGGTGTCGCGGGCGGAGCCGCCGCCGCGGGGGCCGGGGGGGCAAAGGGTTCGGTGCCGCCACCGGGGCGGAGCGGCAGGACCTTCCCCGCCCGATAGCGCTGCACCGCCAGGAGCGCCGGATCGGCGTCGGCCGGTCCCAGCGGGCGGCCGGTGGCGAGATCGCGGGGATCGGCCACCATCAGGGCGAGGTTGGTGAGGCTCGCGCAGCCATAGTTGCTGGGCATCGCATTGGCGTGGTTCTCCACGGCTTGCCGGGTCCAGTCCGGGCAGTCCGGCGGTGTCACCACATAGCGTTCGACCATCACGGTAAGCCGGTCGGCTTGCGCGCCGGGCCGGTCCGGCAGGTTGACCGCCCCAACCCCGCGCGCCGTCAGTGCCTTGACCAGCGCGCCCGACCGCTGGGCCGCGAGACGGTCGCCCAGCGGGGCCTGCAGATAGACCTTGGAACCGCCCGCGACCTGGGCGTCGTCGAGAAAGGCGTCGAGCCGCCGGATCTCCTGGGGCGTCAGGGCCGCGGCCCCCGGCAGGAAGCCCGCCTCGTGCCGGAAAGTCAGGTAATCGACCCGCAGGGCCTTGGGCGCCTCGGCCGCGGAATATTCCGCGGCTGGGGGCGTGCAGGCAGCGAGGAACGCTAAGAGGCTGAAGGCGAGGGGTTGTCTGAAGGATTGCATCGGAAATCTCCCGGAACGACGGGGCTAGTCGAGATCGAAGCCGGCGGGGCCGACTAACGCGGTGCCGTCGCGGCCGAGCGGCGCGTTGCGCTGCTTCAGGGCCTGGGGCTTGTAGCTATTGCCGTAGATGATCGCGTCCCGGTCGCTGGCGACGTTGAAGCCGTCGAGCGGGGTCTGGAGCCGGTTCGCCGTGGTGACGGGGCGGACGATATAGGGCGTCACGATGATGACGAGTTCCGATTCGTCCCGGCGGAAGCGGTCGGAGCGGAAGAGCTGCCCCACGACCGGCACGTCGCCGAGCCAGGGGAACTTGTTGATGTCCTGGGTGACGTTGTTCTGGAGGAGCCCGGCGATGGCCATGCTCTGGCCGCTGGCGAGTTCCACGGTCGTGTCGGCGCGGCGGGTCGTCAGCGAAGGCACCTGGATGCTGGAGACGATGATCGAGCCGGCGGTGGAAAGCTGGCTCACCTCGGGCTGGACGCGCAGGCTGACCCGGTCGCCCAGGATGGTCGCGACGAAATTCAGCCCGACGCCGAATTTCTTGAATTCGATGGTGATCGAATTGTTGCTCTGGGGCACCGGCACGGGAAACTCGCCGCCCGCCAGGAAGCTCGCGGGCTCCCCGGAGAGGGCGCTGAGATTGGGCTCGGCGAGAATGGTGACGAGCCCGTGATTGTCGAGCGCGTCGATCAGCACGTTCAAGTCGGCCTTGCCCTTGGAGAAACCACCGAAGAGGTTGTTGAGCGTGGTGTTGGAGGTGACGCTCGTCCGCGTGTTGAAAGCGCCGGTGCCGGTCAGGGTCGAGATGCCCTGGGCCAGCCCGAACTTGAAGTTGCCGGGCTGGAAGAGGGCGTCCCAGTTGAAGCCGAATTCCTTGATCGTCTCGCGCGACATTTCGGCGATGCGGACCCGGATGTTCACCTGGTTGGGCGCGGAGACCTTCATCTTGTTGATGAGCTGCGCCTCCGCCGGCACGAAGCGGGCGGCGATGCGGCGGATGTCCTCGCCATCGGCCGCTGAATAGACGGTTCCTTCCAAGACGAGTTGGTCGTCCACCGTGCTGACGTTGACGGCGGTGCCAGGCACCAGGGCCTTCAGCGCCTGCTGAAGCTTCGCGAGATTGTGGCGCACCACCACGGTGGAGGAGAGCAGCGGCTGGTCGTTTTCGCCCACCGCGTAAAGCGTCGTCTCGCCGGCCGACTTGCCGAAGACATAGACGAGGGAAGGCGACTTCACCTGGATGTCCGCGATGTCCGGATCGGCCACGAAGACGCTCGCCGCAGGATGGTCGAGGTGGAGGAGGCGGCCCTTGCTGACTTCGAGGTTGAGCGGCGCGCCGGTTGGCGACACGACCTGCGCGGCCTTCGCTTCCTGGGGCAGGCCGAGAAGCGCGGCCCAGAGCAGGAGCGGGGTCAGAAGGCGGGGCAGGCGTGACATTTCATAATCCCTTCTACGCAAAAAACCGCCGTCAGCGACGGGGCCTTTGGAACTCGACATCCTTGGCGTCGCCGCCGCGCACGACGCTGACCTTCAGCGGGATCTCGGTGGGGGAGACCGGCGGCGGCAGGAGATGGGTCGCCTCGCTGTCCCAGGTGTGGCTGAGGCGCTGCTCGTCGTTTTCGCCATCGTGGGCAAGGCTGCGCAGGCTCAGGGAAAGCCGGCCCAATTCGGCGATGACGGCGATGGTTTCCGCCTGCTTGCCGGTGACTTCCAGGGTGGCGGTCTTGGCGACGAGCACGTCCTTCTTCTGGTCGTCGGCGCGCTGATCGACCGCCAGGACCCGGAGATTGCGCAGCACGGTCTCGCTGGCGTGATGGAGGAAATTGACCTTCTCCTCCCGCGCGACCTGCATGGTGAGGAGAAGATCGACCCGGTCGCCCGGAAAGACGAAGCCCGAGACGCCCGAGATCGCGGTCACGGAGACGGCGACCGCCCGCATGCCGGGGGTCAGGACCGCCGCCATGAAGCCCCGGTCGCCCGGACGCACCATGCGGTTTTCCGTAATGGGCTCGCCGTCGCCGATGCCGCTGCGCACGACGGCGCCCACGAGGTCTTCGAGCTTCTGCTTGTCGGGGGTGAGATAGGTTGTGGCCAGGCCTTCCTTGGGCCAGGCCTGCCAGCGCAGGTTTTCGGGCCGCACGAACTGCCCGGCGGGAAGTTCGCCCCGGGCGACCAGGACCTGCACGCCGGGGGCCGTCTGAACAGGTTGCTGCTGAACCACCATGCTGCCGCGTTCCTGAAGCCAGGCGCGGCCCACCAGGGCGGTGACGCCGGCGACGGTAAGCGCGCTCAGGACCAGGACGACGCGATGGGCAAGCATGGGGAACTCCGGCTCAGGGCATCAGGTAGGGGACGCGCGCGGCGGCGACGAAAAGCCCGCCTGCCGCGATCGCCACGGCGAAGGGCATGGGCTGGCGAAGCCTGCCGCGAAAATCGCCGGGGACGGCGAGCGCGTTGGGATGGGCGGGGAAGAGCCGCCGCGCGGGGCTCAATAGGGTGAGCGCCAAGACCGCGCCGGTGAGGGAGGTGACGAAAAGGAAGGTCGCGATCATCGAGGGGCCGGCCCAGAAGGCGACGGCCGCCAGGAGTTTGACGTCGCCGCCGCCCAGGAGGCCCCGGGCGAAGAGCAGCGCGCCGGCCGCCAGCACCGCGGCGCCCACGGCGAGGCCGCCCAGGCTCTGGAAATAGGGGGTGAGCGGCGCCTGGGCCAGGAAGGCCAGCAGGATCGCCGCCGGATAGCGATTCGGGATGAGATAGCGCTGGAGGTCGCTCGCCGCCGCGCAGAGGAGGGATCCGGTCAGTACCGCCACCGCGATCGTTCCGACGATCTCAGCAGTAAGCGACATGACGACCCCCCACCAAATCTTTGCTTTAAGTCATGAGACCCGAAGAAGGGGGCCGGGGAGCGAGGGCGGTCGACAGAACGCCGCCCTCGTTGCCCGGCCCATCCTTTGGATTACGGGCCGCCGGCGGCGGTGACCTTGGTCGAGATCGTGTCGTACTTCGTGTTGAGTGAAGTGCCGACCACCGTCACGCCGGTGATCGTGACCACCGCGATCAGCGCCGCGATGAGGCCGTATTCGATGGCCGTGACGCCGCTCTGGCAACCCAGGAGCTTCTTGATGAAATTCTGCATTTTGTGGTCTCCACGCCAAGTCGTTGACGGGGCAATCTTGTGTCCAATTTCCTAACAGAACCTTAATTGTTCAGTATTGGACAGGAATAGATCAAGTTATCGTTGGTGATTTGAAAGTATATATGGGGAAAAATCGAATATAAAATTTACCCGTATCCAGGGATAATTTTAATTTTTATTTCTTTAGTTAAATAAAAAAGCCGCCGCCATCGCCCGGGGATTGGGCGACGGCGGCGGCGCTAAGCCGCTCGTGGGGGTGAGCGGTCGCTGGACCTAGGGTCCGCCGGCAGAGTTGAGTGTCGTGGAGAAGGTCGTGTATTTGCTGTTGAGCGAGGTCCCGGCGGTGGTGACCCCGACGATGATGACCATGGCGATCAGGGCGCCCAGCAAGCCGTATTCGATGGCCGTGACGCCGCTCCGGTCGCGTGCAAGCTGTGACAGATATCGACGCATGGCGTTCCTCCGGGGCTTCAAAGCCCGATAACCTTGTATTTACCAATGTGCCCGACTGCGCGGGATTGGCAATTTGTTTCAGTTCCGATGCGGATTACTTGTTTCTAAATATTGAGAGAAATAGTCTTTCTCTCAAACTGTGGGTTTTATTGTTGCAAGCGGCCGCGAGATCCATCGGGCCTGCGCGCCGCCCGATAGGAAGGGCCGCTCGACCAGGCCGTGCAGAAGCGCCGCGGCCCCAGCCGACAGCGTCCCGTAGATCGGCAGGAAGACGAGGAAGCCCGCGAGCCCCGGCCCCGCCAGCCGCTCCGCCGTCAGATAGGCCAGGGGGATCGTCATCATATGGACGAGATAGAGGCTGTAGGAGAGCCGCGCGACTTGCGTGAAGATCGCTGCCCGGAAGAACGCCGGCCCGCCCGAGGAGACGAGACCCAGGATCATCGCCCCCGTGCCGGCCGCGAGTAGCGCCGGCAGCAGGATCTTGGCGAAAGGTCCCGGCGCTTCCAGCAGGGGCGTCGCGGCGACGAGACCGAGGATCGGCAGCGCCCCGAGCCAGAAGAGGCCATGCGCGAGAGGGCGCGAGACGGCGTCCTTCCTGGCAATGAAGGCGCAGATCGTGCCCGCGACCATGCCGTCGAAGGTCATGTGGAAGGGGCTGCGGAAGGTTTCGAAATAGGCTTCGTAGCCTGCGATGCCCGGGCTGGCGAGATGGGTCGTGAGCCGCATCAGGCCCGGCATCGCGGCGAGCGCCGCCAGGGCCGTCCAGCGCCATCCGCCGTCGAGCCGCAGCGCCGTCAGGACCAGGACCGGAGCGAGGAGATAGAATTTCTCCTCGACCCCCAGCGACCAGAACGCCACGACGATGTCGGAGGGCAGATAATCCTGCAGGAAGAGGAGGTGATAGATGACCCGCAGGCTGAGCTGGTCCTGCGCCACCCCGTAGAACGGCACGATGCCCGAGACCGCCACCAGCAGCGCCCCGACGTAGGCGGGGCCGATCCTGAGCGCGCGCCGCTTGAGATAGTCGCCGGGCCGGAAGCCGCCGCCCTCGATCCGGTCGAGGATATGGCGCGCGATCAGGAAGCCGCTCAATCCGAAGAAGAGATCGACCCCGATCCAGCCGTTGAGGAGCGGGATGGCCGCGTCCCAGGGACCGAGCGGCATCAGGCCTTCCGCCGACCAGAAGGGCCTGACCCCGTGGCGGGCCATGACGAGGAGGATCGCCAAAGCCCGCAAGCCGTCGAGCGCGGGGATGCGGCGGTCGGCGGGAGCTGTCATGCGGCGGCTCGCCGCCCTCGCCGCCAGATGATCGCGTCGACGATGTAATGGTGGAAATTGATCGTCTGGTAGAGGATCGCCGCCGCCGGCAGAAGCCAGACGAGATTCTGGATCGCCAGGTAAGCGGTGCCCGCGAAGCCGATGCAGACCAGCGCATAGCGCGCGCCGCTGCCGCTCCGGCTGAGGGTCGCGAGGAAGGGCGCCTCGGCGCTGGGTCGGTCCCCGAAGCGCCGGTGATTGGCGAGCCAGACGAAGCCCAGATATTGAAGATTGTGCCAGATGTTGAGCGTGAGCCAGCCGAGGTCAATCGAGACGACGATCCCATAGCCCAGTGCGAACATCACGTGATGGCTCGCCACATAAAGCGTGTGCATAGGAGAGAGCCGCCCCTCGCGCCAGGCGATCAGCCGGTCGAGGATCCACCAGGCGAGCGCCAGCGCTGCCGCGATGCCGACGATATCCGCCAGGACCTGCGGCACGGGCAGGAGCCGGATCTCGAAGCCGAGCAATGTCTCCGGCCCCCGCGCCGAGCGTTGCAGCACGCCCCAGAGCGGGACCAGCGCGAAGGCGAGCCGCTCCGCCCATTCCTCCTGCGGCCTGAGGACAAGCCGCCGGTAGGCCTTGGCGATGCCCCAGCTCTGCCGCGTGTAATGGAACCATTGCCAATAGAAATAGACGCTCATGGAGAGCCAGACGCCGCCGGCGAAGGAGAGGCCCGCCGTCCCGATCAGCACGAAGGAGGGCAGCACCGTCACCAGGAGGTGATGGCGCTCGAAGCCCTGCCGGTCGAAGCAGAGGCGGGTGAAGGTGGCCGCCACATGGGGATAGCTCAGGAGCCAGAGGTCGGCGAGGAGGACGATGGGAAAGAGTCTCGGTGCGCTGGCCACCGCGGCGGCGCTGCCCAGCGCCAGGCCGGCCGTGCCCAGGATGAAGCGCAGGTCGAAGCTGCGGGCTTTGAGCCAGCCCGCCGCAAGTGCCGTTTCTGCGATCGCCATGGCGCGCTCCCATTTCGGACCTCCCACAGTCTTCGCTTCCAGGGGCGATCCGGCAACGGCAATCGACTCTCATTCGAAAGTAATAAGTCCAGAATCGTCCCCTATTTCATTTAAAAAGCCGAACAATCGAGTCCTTGCCTAAATATAAGGGCTTTTTCTTTGCTTGAGTTCTGGCGGAGGCCGGCGGTCGTTGCTAGAAGTCAGTCAAACCATCAGATGAGGCGCCCATGCGACCTTCACTTATTGCTGCGCTGGCGGCTTCCCGCAGCGGCATCGCCGCCGTGGAATTCGCGCTTACGGCTCCGGTCCTGGCCGCCATGATGATCGTGGTGGCGGATTTCGGCATGGCGGCCTACCAGCAGATGGAAGTCCGGAACGCCGCCCAGGCGGGCGCCGAATATGCCGTGATCAAGGGTTGGAACAGCGCCGCCATATCGGGCGCTGTCACCGGGGCCACGGGCCTGACCGGCCTCGCCGCCAACCCGGCCCCGGTGCAGAGCTGCGGCTGCCCCACGGGCACCGCGATCACGGCGGCGACCTGCAACAGCACCTGCGCGGCGGGCGGCACGGCCGGCACCTATGTGACGGTCAGCGCCCAATCGAGCTATTCGACGCTCATCGCCTATCCCGGCGTCACCAGCCCGATGACGCTCAGCGCGACCTCCGTCGTGCGGATCAAGTGAGCGGGTGATGCGGGCGCGGCACCTCTTACCAAAGGGGCTGCTGGGATCCACCGGGGGCAATCCCGCGGTGGAAATGGCGCTCGTGCTGCCCGTGTTCCTGGCGCTTATCTATGGGGTGATCGAATTCGGGCGGGTGCTCTGGACGCTCAGCACCTTGCATTACGCGGTGGAAGAGGCGGCCCGCTGCGCCTCGATCAATACGACGACCTGCGGGACGAGCACCCAGATCAAGGCCTATGCGGCGGCGCGCGCCTCGACCATCGGGGTGGCGACCAGCGTCTTTACGCCGACCACGGTCGCCTGCGGCCACAAGGTCGCCGCGAGCTATGTCTTCCCCTTCGCGGTTTCGGGCTTCATGCCCTATACGATTACTTTGACCGCGCAGTCCTGCTTCCCCTCGTAACTCTTCGGTTCATGGCGATTCTGCGGCAACGTGCCGCAGATTCCGACTCGTCCCAGTTGTGTTGCTCAAGCATTTTTTCTCTTGCGCGTGTCTTTGCTGCAAGTAGGCGTTGAAAGATCATCAAAAATTCGGGGACTTGAGTCCTTCAAAAATTATGCATCGAGAGTGATGAAATCTTGTCGCAAAAGTGTTCGGGCATGTTAATATGGCTTCCGTAACCTTTACGGCCAGAATGTTCGAGCCGAATCGGTCAATAGGCGATCCACCGTCGTAGTAAACATTTCGACTCCCAGGAGTTCCTCCCATGAAGGCGCTTGTCACCGCGTTTGCCCTCCTCTCCTTTGTCGCGGTCTCCGCGATTCCCGTCTCCGCTTACGCCCAGTCTTCGACCACGCAGACCATGAAGGCTCCCGCCAAGAAGAAGGCGGTCAAGAAGGCTTCTGCCACGAAGAAGAAGACCACCAAGAAGGTCGCTGCCAAGAAGTCGATGTAGTCTTTCTCTCGACTTGAGGCTTTAGGTTCGCAGCCCTCGGAGGGTGACCTCTCCGAGGGCTGTTCCTTTTGGCGGACTGGCTGAACCGGATGGTCTATCCTGGGTCTCCGGAGCATCAAGGCTCGCGAGGTCCGTCATGTCGCATAGCGTTCCCGATTACGCCGATCCCGCCGGGATCACCGGCTATCACGCCCACGTCTATTACGACGGGGTCACCAAGCCCCAGGCGGAGGCCCTGCGCGAGGCGATCGAGGCGGGTTTCACGGTGACCATGGGCCGCTGGCACGACGAGCCGGTGGGGCCTCATCCGATCTCGATGTATCAGGTGGCCTTCGAGGTGGCGGAATTCCCGCGCCTGGTGCCCTGGCTCATGGTGAACCATGGCCGCCTGCATGTGCTGATCCATCCCAATACCGGCGACGCGGTGAGCGATCACGCCCATTACGCCCTCTGGCTGGGCGAGAAGCTGCCGCTCAATATCGAGTTCCTGAAGCGGATCGCCGGGCGAGGCTAATAGCGGCTGACCGCAACTTCCTTGACGCGGGCCTTCCGGGGTCGGATGCTAGCGGCGTTTCCAAGGGGAGCCTCGTTAAGGGGCTGAGATACCGCTGCCGACGCGGGAACCCTTAGAACCTGATCCGGGTCATGCCGGCGTAGGGAGGGAACGGCTCGATAACCCGAGCGGCCGATTTCCCCTCTTTTGCCTTCCGGATCTGCTTTGCGCCGATTTTTCTCGGGAGGAGGTCGTTCCATGCCTGAAGGCTCCGTCAATCCCTCGTTCAGCGTCTCGACGGGACCGCTGCCCGCATCCCGCAAGGTCCATGTGCCGGGCAAGCTCAACCCCGACCTCCGGGTGGCGATGCGCGAGATCGACCTGGAGCCCTCGGCCAAGGAGCCGCCGGTCCGGGTCTACGATCCCTCCGGTCCCTATACCGACGCCTCCGTCGAGATCGACATTCGCGTCGGCCTGCCGCCGCTCCGCGATGCCTGGATCCGCGCCCGTGGCGATGTAGAGGAAGTGGCCGCCCGCCCCGTGAAGCCCGAGGACAACGGCCTCAAGATCGGCGAGGAAAGCCCGGTCGCCGCCTTCGACCGCGCCGGCCGCCAGCCCTTGAAGGCCAAGGCCGGCAAGTCCCCGACCCAACTCGCCTATGCCCGCGCCGGCATCATCACGCCGGAGATGGAATATATCGCGATCCGCGAGAACCTGGGCCGCGAGGCTGCCGCCAAGGCCCCCCACGGCGGGGAATCCTTCGGCGCCTCGATCCCGAAATACGTGACGCCCGAATTCGTCCGCGACGAGATCGCGCGCGGTCGCGCCATCATTCCGGCGAATATCAACCACCCCGAGACCGAGCCGATGATCATCGGCCGGAACTTCCTGGTGAAGATCAACGCCAATATCGGCAATTCCGCCGTGACCTCCTCGGTCGCGGAAGAGGTCGACAAGCTCGTCTGGTCGACCCGCTGGGGTGCCGATACCGTCATGGATCTTTCGACGGGGCGGAACATCCATACGATCCGCGAATGGATCATCCGCAATTCGCCTGTTCCCATCGGGACGGTGCCGATCTACCAGGCCCTGGAAAAGGTCAACGGCAAGGCCGAGGACTTGACCTGGGAAATCTACCGCGACACGCTGATCGAGCAATGCGAGCAGGGCGTCGATTACTTCACGATCCACGCGGGCGTGCGGCTGGCCTATATCCCGATGACCGCCAAGCGCGTCACCGGCATCGTCTCGCGCGGCGGCTCCATCATGGCGAAGTGGTGCCTGGCGCATCACACCGAGAGCTTCCTCTATACCCGCTTCGAAGAGATCTGCGAGATCATGCGGGCCTATGACGTCAGCTTCTCGCTGGGCGACGGCTTGCGGCCGGGCTCCGCTGCCGACGCCAACGACGAGGCGCAATTCTCCGAATTGGAGACCCTGGGCGAGCTGACCCAGATCGCCTGGAAGCACGATGTCCAGGTCATGATCGAAGGCCCCGGCCATGTGCCGATGCATAAGATCAAGGAAAACATGGACAAGCAGCTGGAGGTTTGCCACGAGGCGCCCTTCTACACGCTTGGGCCTCTGACGACCGATATCGCGCCGGGCTACGACCACATCACCAGCGGCATCGGCGCCGCGATGATCGGCTGGTTCGGCACCGCCATGCTCTGCTATGTGACGCCCAAGGAGCATCTGGGCCTGCCCGACCGCGACGACGTAAAGGTCGGCGTGGTGACCTATAAGATCGCCGCCCATGCGGCCGATCTCGCCAAGGGCATGCCTGGCGCCCAGGAGCGAGACGACGCGCTCTCCCGCGCCCGTTTCGAGTTCCGCTGGCGGGACCAGTTCAACCTGTCGCTGGATCCGGAGACGGCCGAGAAGTTCCACGACCAGACGCTCCCCGCCGACGGCGCGAAATTGGCGCATTTCTGCTCCATGTGCGGGCCGAAGTTCTGCTCGATGAAGATCTCGCAGGAAGTGCGCGACTACGCCAACGCCGGCCTTGCCGACAAGGCGGATGAGTTCCGCAAGCTCGGCAGCCAGCTCTACAAGGTGGTCGAGGGCAGGGCCTCCGTTACCGAGTTGTGAGTTCGAGGGCCTATCCGAACCGGCCCTACCTGGGCGTGCTCGCCGCGGTTCGCCGGGGCGGGCGCGTCCTGCTTCTCCAGCGCGCCATCCCACCCGACCAGGGGAAGTGGGGCCTGCCCGGCGGGATGCTGGAGCTTGGCGAAACGGTTTTCCAGGGCGCGATGCGGGAGCTGGCTGAGGAAACCCAGATCGAGGCGGAGCCGGTCGATATTCTGACCGTGCTGGATTTCATCGAAAAGGATGAGGCGGAGAAGGTTCGCTACCACTTCGCGCTGATCGTGGTGCTGGCGGAATGGCGCTCGGGCGAGGGCGTGCCCGACGCCGACGCCATGGGGCTGGGCTGGTTCACGCCGGAGGAACTGCCAGGGATGGCGACGAGTGCTGCCACGGAACGGGTGATGCGGTTGGCTTTGGGGCGCTAGCCCTCACCCGCCCTGACGGGCACCCTCTCCCAAGCCTGGGAGGGTTGAGGGTCTTACCCCGCCTCCCGACACCTTGGGCACAAACCCCGCGCCTCGATCGTCTGCCGCCCGACCTCGAAGCCCAACGCCGCCGCGCGCCGCTGGACCGCCGCCTCGATGGCGGGGTCGTTCAATTCCGCCGTCGCGCCGCAGCTCTCGCAGATCAGGAACTGGCTCGCATGCGAGTGCTCCGGTCGGTTGCAGCCCACATAGGCGTTGAGCGATTCGATCCGATGCACCAGCCCCTGGCCGATCAGGAAGTCGAGCGCCCGGTAAACGGTGGGCGGCGCCGCCCCCGGATGCTTGGTCCTGAGCGCGTCCAGCAGGTCATAAGCGCCGATGGGCTCATGCCCGCGCCAGACGAGTTCCAGCACGTCGCGCCGCATGTCGGTGAGCCGCGTTCCCCGCTCGCCGCAAAGCCGAACGGCCCGGTCGAGCGCGGTTTCGACGCAGCTCTCGTGATCGTGGCCGTCGCCGTGGAAAGCGGGAGATAGAGGGGGCGGAGGGGGAGCCATTTCCCGATTTTAGCCTTTTCCTCCCGCTACGGACCAGCGGCATCATCCTATTGTCGCGGATCTGTGCTAAAACCGATCCGAAAGGATCTGGTCCCTGCTTAAACAATGAGCAGTCGGAACCGGCTCCCCGGGGGGAAGAAGGACGGCGGAAGCCAAGGATCTCGCGCGAGGTCCCGGCGGCCCGCACCTCCCATTCGATGGCATTTCGTTAGGGAGGCCCTATGTCGAATCTTCTTCTTCCGTTGAGGCTCCGTTTCATCGTCCTGACCGCCGTCGCGGTCGGGCTCCTGGGCTTCTCCCTGGCGTATTTCGTTTCTGGATGGCCGTACTGGCTTCTCGGATCGGCTGTTGCCGGGGCGCTGACGCTGCTCGGCGTCCACGACCTTTTCCAGACCCGCCACGCGGTCCTGCGGAACTATCCGCTCTCGGCCCATTTCCGCTACCTCCTCGAAGCGATCCGCCCGGAAATGCGGCAGTATTTCTTCGAGGACGAGAAGAACGGCATGCCCTTCAGCCGGGACAAGCGCGCCATCGTCTATCAGCGCGCCAAGCTCCAGCTCGACAAGCGGCCCTTCGGCACGGAATACGATGTCTATGCGTCGGGCTTCGAATGGCTGAGCCATTCGCTGAGCCCCCGGCCGGTGTCGCGGGATGTGGTGCGGATCCAGGTCGGCGGATCGGATTGCGAGAAGCCCTATTCCGCCTCGATCTTCAACATCTCGGCCATGAGCTTCGGCTCCCTCAGCCCCAACGCGATAAGGGCGTTGAACCAGGGAGCCCGGATGGGCGGCTTCTTCCACGACACGGGCGAGGGCGGCTACAGCCCCCATCACCGGGAATTCGGCGGCGACATCGTCTGGGAGCTGGGTTCCGGCTATTTCGGGGCGCGCAACCCGGATGGCACCTTCTCGCCCGCGCGATTCGCCGATGCGGCCGCCAACGACCAGATCAAGATGGTCGAGCTGAAGCTGAGCCAGGGCGCCAAGCCCGGCCATGGCGGCGTGTTGCCGGCCGCCAAGGTCAGCCGGGAGATTTCCCTGACCCGCGACGTGCCCATGGGCCAGGACTGCATCTCGCCTTCGGCCCATTCCGCTTTTTCGACGCCGGTGGAGATGATGAATTTCATCGCCCAGATGCGGCGGCTCTCAGGGGGCAAGCCGGCGGGCTTCAAGCTGTGCATCGGCCACGAGTGGGAATTCCTGGCGATCTGCAAGGCGATGCTGAAGACCGGCATCTATCCCGACTTCATCGTGGTCGACGGAAAGGAGGGCGGGACGGGCGCCGCTCCCCTTGAGTTCACCGACCATCTGGGGAAGCCGCTGCGCGAGGGACTGACCTTCGTCCATAACGCCCTCATCGGAATCGGCGCGCGGGATAAGGTGAAGATCGGCGCGAGCGGCAAGATCGTCACCGCCTTTGACATGGCCCGCGCCATCGCTTTGGGGGCGGATTGGTGCAATTCGGCGCGGGGGTTCATGTTCGCTTTGGGCTGCCTTCAGTCCCAATCCTGCCATACGGATCGCTGTCCCACCGGTGTGGCGACCCAGGACCCTAGCCGGCAGCGGGCGCTGGTGGTGCCCGATAAGGCGGCGCGGGTCGCCAATTTTCATCGCGAGACGGTCCATGCCCTGGCCGAGCTTACGGCGGCGGCGGGGCTCGACCATCCCTCGCAGTTTTCACGTTCCCATATCTCGCGGCGGATCTCGCAGCGCGAGGTGGCGACCTTCGCGGACCTCTATCCGTCGCTGGCGCCGGGCGAGCTTCTGGGCGGCACCGACGATCCCCGTTTCCGCGCCGCCTGGGTCATGGCCGATCCGGACAGTTTCCGGCCCTTGGATGTGGGCGTGAAGTTTCCGCTTGCGGTCTCGGGGGTGCGGGTCTAGATCGCGGCCCTCATGGGCAAACCGCAGCAATCCCTCGCCATCGTCCGCACCGTCGCCGAGCTTCGCGCGCAAGTGACCGCCTGGCACAAGGCGGGGCAGGGCGTCGGCCTCGTTCCCACCATGGGGGCGCTGCATGTCGGCCATCTGGCCCTGGTCGGCCGCGCCAAGGAGTTGGCACCCAAGGTGGTGGCGAGCCTCTTCGTCAATCCGACGCAATTCGGCCCCAGCGAGGATTTCTCGCGCTATCCCCGCGACGAGGCGGGCGATGCGGCGAAGCTGGCCGGGGCGGGCTGCGATCTTCTCTTCGCGCCGACGGTGGAGGAAATGTACCCCCAAGACTTCGCAAGTTCGGTGAGCCCCGGGCCGATTTCCGAGCGCCTGGAAGGCAAGTTCCGCCCCGGCCATTTCCAGGGGGTGGCGACGGTCGTCTCGAAACTGCTGCTGCAATGCCAATGCGACGTGGCCATCTTCGGCGAGAAGGATTACCAGCAGCTCCAGGTGATCCGCCGGGTGGCCCGCGATCTCGACATCCCGGTGCGGATCGAGGGCCTGCCGACGGTGCGGGAGCCGGACGGCTTGGCGCTGTCGTCGCGCAATCTCTACCTCTCGGCGGAGGAGCGGGCCGTGGCGCCCGCGCTCAATCGGGGCTTGGTGATCGCGGCTGATGCCCTGCGAGACGGCGCTTCGGGCGCGGAAGCCTCGGCCAAGGGCAGAGCCCATGTGCGTCAGGCGGGCTTCGACCCCATCGATTATCTGGAAGCGGTGGATGTCGCGACCCTGGAGCCGCTCCTGAAGCTGGATCGGCCGGGCCGTATCCTCGCGGCGGCGAAGCTCGGCCGGACCCGGCTCATCGACAATATTCCGGTCGAACCCTAACGCCGACCCTCTCCCAGGCCTGGGAGAGGGAGTACGACGATCCCCCTTGAACCTCTCTCCCAAGCTTGGGAGAGGGCGGGACTCGTCGCGTCAGCTATGGGAGGGTGAGGGTTGTTGCCGGATCGTGGCCAAAGCCGCCAGCGCCCGTTGCCTTGCTCCCGCATGCTCGACGATGGGCATGGGGTACGTCTTCCCCAGCTCTACGCCGGCCCGCCGCAGCACATCCGCGGGCGCTTCCCAGGGAGCGTGGATATGCTTTTCGGGCAGTTGGGCCAGTTCCGGGACCCAGGCCCGTACATAGTCGCCGCCGGGATCGAAGCGCTTGCCCTGGAGCATCGGGTTGAAGATCCGGAAATAGGGTGCGGCGTCCATGCCGCAGCCCGCGACCCATTGCCAATTGGCGGGATTGTTCGCCGGGTCCGCATCGACCAGCACATCCCAGAACCATTGCTCGCCGTCCTGCCAGGGCAGCAGCAGGTGCTTTACCAGGAAGCTCGCCACCACCATCCGCATCCGGTTGTGCAGCCAGCCCTCGGTCTTCAGGGCCCGCATGCTGGCGTCGATCAGGGGATAGCCCGTCTGCCCCGCGCGCCAGGCGTCGAATTCGGCCTTGGATTTCCGCCAGGGAAAGCGCTCGAAGGCCTCGCGCAGGGGGCGCGTCGCCATATCGGGATGATCGGCGAGGATGCCGTAGGAAAATTCCCGCCAGCCCAATTCTCGCAGGAAGACTTCCCCGGCCTCGGAGCCCTGCTTGCCATGAGCCATCCGCGCCAGGGTGGCCTGCCAGATCTGGCGGGGGCTCACCTCTCCCGAGGCGAGCCGGGGTGAGGCCAGGGAGGTTCCCGCAACCGACGGAATGTCTCGCGCGGTCGGATAGTCGCTCATGCCTTCGTCGAGGAAATTGGAGAGTTGCTCCCGGGCGTGCTCTTCGCCGGGCCGCCAATCGCCCGCGGGTTCGAAGTCCTTCGGGAAGAGCGCGTCCAGGGCTGTGCCGCGCGGCGCTTGCCTGACCCCGGCGAGATCGTCCGGGATGCGTTGCGGCCGGGCGGGATCCGAGGCCCGGCAGGCCCGCCAGAAGGGGCCGAAGACCTGATAGGCGCCGCCGGTCCCCGTCCTGATCTGGCCGGGCTCGGTCAGCAGAGCGCCGCTTCCGATGAAGACCTCGCGGCCTTGGAGCGCCTTTTCGACGCGGGCATCGCTCTCGGGCGCTTCCGGACGGCGGTTCCAGGCGACGATCTCCGCCCCGATCTCTTCCGCGATTTTCGGCAGGACGCGGGCGGGATCGCCCTTGTCCAAGACGAGCGGGATGCCGTGCGCGCTGAGGGATTTTTCGAGAGCGGCGAGGCTTTGCCTCAGCCACCAGCGCTGGCCGCGTCCGGGCGGCCGGATCGTTTCGTCGAGCACATAGAGCGCCAGCACGGGTCGTCTTCCGGCCGTTGCCCGGATCAGCGCCGGATTGTCGGCGAGCCGCAGGTCCCGGCCGAGCCAGAGCAGCGCCGGTCCGCTCACGCCCGGGGCCGGTGCCAGCCGCGCGGCAGGGTGGTCAGCCTCTCCCGGGCGATGAGATGGGTGTCGAAGCCTGAGGGGAAGAGCGAGGTGAAAGCCCCCGCCCGCGCGTCGAGCCCGCCCGCGAAAGCCCCGAAGGCGGGCAGCACCAGCCGCCGCCGGTCATGAAGGAAGCAGCGGCCGCTCAGGCGGCGGCCCCGGACGACGAGGCTGGCCTTGGGATGGAAATGGCCGCTGATCTCGCCCTCGCCGGTCTCGCGCGCCGCGATATGGCGGAAGGTGAGGGGACCCAGCGCCCATTCCTCCTCGACCACCCGCCCGCCGAGACCTTCCACAGGTTCCGGGTCGTGGTTCCCGGCGATCCAGATCCAGTCGTGGGCGGCGGTGAGCCGGCGCAGCCTGTCGGCATCGCAAGGCGCGATCCGCGCGCCGGCACCCCCGTCATGGAAACTGTCGCCGAGACAGACCACTTGCGCGATGTCATGGGCCGCGATCACCGCCTCCAGCCGTTCGAGCGTCGTCAGGGTGTCGTAAGGCGGGAGAGGGACGCCCCGTTCCGCATAGGCCGAGGCTTTTTCCAGATGGAGGTCGGCAATGATGGCCATGCGTTGCTCGGGCCAGATCAGCGCACCGCTGGCGTCGAGGAGCAGTTCTATGCCGCTCAAGCTGAGCGTGACCTGGGAGGAGCGGAGTTTCGGCGGCGGCAACATCTGGGCACTCGGGAAAGGCCCGGAACAATAAGAGAACGGTGCGGGGGCGTCAACGGGGCGGAATGGAATGGCGCCGGAAAGTCCCGGCTTCCCGCTCGTCATCCTCGGGCTAAACACCGAGCCCGAGGATGACGCGGAGAGGGTGAGAATCCTTGGCCCTGTCCGTAAGGCGCCCTACAGCAACCCCTTCTGCATCGGACCGGTTATGGCCTCCTGGATGAGATCCTCCGCTGCTTCGTCCAGCAACGTATCAAGCGCGCTGCCATAGACCTGCTCCCTCCCGATCTCCAGCAACACCGGCACCGCCAGTGGGGAGACGCGGTCGAGACGGCGCAGCGAAATCTTGCCCTGGACGCGGGCCAGCATCCCGGCGAGCCGGCTTACGTCCGTCAAACCGGACGCGGCATCGGCTCTCGTCGCCCGCAGCAGCACGTGGTCGGGCTCGTGGCGGCGCAGCACGTCGTAGATGAGGTCGGAGCTGAACGTCACCTGGCGTTTGTTCTTCTCCTGGCCCGGCAGCTTCCGGTCGATGAGCCCCGCGATCACCGCCACATTGCGGAAGGTGCGGCGCAGGAGCGAGGATTCCGCCATCCAGGTTTCGAGATCGTCGCCCAGCATGTCCTCGTCGAAGAGGGTATCCACATCCTCCACGGGATCGAGGCTCCAGACCGCCAGCACGTAATCGGTCGCAACGAAGCCCAGGGGTTTGAAGCCCATGCGCTCCATGCGTTTCGTCAGCAGCATGCCGAGGGTCTGATGCGCGTTCCGGCCCTCGAAGCAATAGGCGACCATGTATTGGTGGTCGCCCCGGGGAAAGCTCTCGACCAGCAATCCGTCCTTCTCCGGCAGGACCGAGCGCCATTGCTGGAGCCTGAGCCATTCGTGGACCGGCTCCGGCATGCCGCGCCAGGATTTGGGATCGGCGAGGATGCCCCTGACCCGGTCGGCGAGATGGGTGGTGAGCGGCAGCCTGCCGCCTTCATAGGACGGGATCTTCGGCAGGCCCCCGCTGGCGCGCACGGCCTCCACCGCCATGTCGCGGATGCCGACGAAAGTCAGCAACTGGCCCGAGAAGATGAAGGTGTCGCCCGGCAGCAGGCCTTGGGCGAAATATTCCTCGACCTCGCCGAGCGACGGGCCACGGCGGATGCGGACCTTGAGCATGGAGGCTTCGACGATGGTGCCGATGTTCATGCGGTAGCGCTGCGCGACCCGGTCGGAGCGCACCTGATAGCGCCCGAGGCTGTCTTGGAAGAGCCTCTGCCAGCGTTCATAGGTCCCCAGCGCATAGCCGCCGTTCTCGACGAAGCGCAGCGCGTCGTCGAAATCCTTGCGGGCGAGATCCGCATAGGGCGCGGTGCCGCTGACTTCGAGGTAAAGCTCGTCGGCGGTGAAGGGCTCCGAACAGGCCATGCCGAGGATATGCTGGCAGAGGACATCGAGCTCGCCGGGCCGGGGCCTATCGCCGTCGAGCGAACCCGCCTTCAAGGCCGCCACCGCCGCCCGACATTCCAACACCTCGAAACGGTTGGCCGGCACCAGGATCGCCCGGCTCGGCTCGTCGAGGCGATGGTTGGCGCGCCCTACCCGCTGGACGAGGCGCGAGACCCCCTTGGGCGCGCCGACCTGGACCACGAGGTCGACGGACCCCCAGTCGATCCCGAGATCGAGCGAGGAGGTCGCCACCACCGCGCGCAGCTTGCCGGCCCCCATGGCGGCCTCGACCTTGCGCCGCTGTTCCACCGCCAGGCTGCCGTGATGGAGGGCGATGGGCAGGGTCTCGTCGTTGAGCCGCCAGAGTTCCTGGAAGCACAGCTCCGCCTGGGCGCGGGTATTGACGAAGACGATGGTGGTGCGGTGCTTGCGGATCTGCTCCAGGACCTCGCGGATCGCATGGACCGCCATATGCCCGGCCCAGGGCAGGTCTTCTTGCGTTGCGAGGATCGAGACCTCGGGCAGGGGACCCGGCGCGCCGGTGATCCGCAGCAGGGGCGCTCCGCCGGGGGCGATGAAGGCGGCCAACTCGTCGGGCCAGGCGACGGTGGCCGAGAGCCCGATGCGGCGGCTTTCCGGGGCAAGCTTCATCAACCGCGCGAGCCCCAAGGCCAGCATGTCGCCGCGCTTGGTTCCGGCGAGCGCGTGAAGCTCGTCAACGATCACGGCCTTCAAGCCCTGGAAGATTTTCCGCGCGTCGGGATAGGACAGCATCAGTGCGAGCGATTCCGGCGTCGTCATCAGCATCTGCGGCGGATCCAGGCGCTGGCGCTGGCGCTTCGACGCCGGCGTGTCCCCGGTGCGGGTTTCGAGTCGGATCGGCAGCGCCATCTCCTCGATCGGGATCTGGAGGTTGCGGTGGATATCGACGGCCAGCGCCTTCAAGGGCGAGATGTAAAGCGTATGCAGCCCCTCGCGCGGGTTCTCTGCAAGGTCGATGAGGCTCGGCAGGAACCCCGCCAAGGTCTTGCCGCCGCCGGTCGGCGCGGTCAGCAGTGCCGAGCGGCCGTCGCGCGCCGCGCGCAGCAGGGTCAGCTGATGGGGATGAGGCCGCCAGCCGCGCGCCGCGAACCATTCCGCGAAACGCGCCGGCAGGACCTCGGGGGCACCGTCCATGATCGCCTTAGATTAGCCGCTTTCGGGGAAGAAAATGGGCATCAGGTTGGAATTGCGCAGCCCCTTCTTCACTGAGGGCGATAGGGCGGAACCAAGCTGCCCTCGCGCGGTTCTCACTTTGTCATGCCGATGCTGGATTTTTGCTTCAGGTGCGACTCGACGTCGCAAGTGTTTCAAGGCGCCGAAATGTTAAGTTCGGTTCTGAGTCTGGTTTTTTTCTTCGCTGGAGTAAATGATGGCAATCCCCGTGATCGGAATTTTCGGGACGTTACTCTGCGCGATCAGCCCTTCATGGGGCGCGCGCGGTCATCATAACCAGGCAATTGGCTTAATTGCTGTCGGTTCTTTGCTCGCGGTGGGTTCGGGTCTGTTTCTTCTCTTGGAGCCAGCACTTCACTAAGCGATTCATTTTACTGGTTTATTTCTTCGCTGGTGACGAGCTTGACGCCAGCCTCGGCCATCCATTTTAGCGCCTCAGCCACCGATCCGTCGAGATCGATGCCCCGGCAGCCGTCTTCCACCAGGAAGACCTCGAAGCCCTCCCGCCTTCCATCAAGCGCCGAATAGGCGACGCAGTAATCGAGCGCCAGCCCCAGGGCGAAGACGCGCCGCAATCCCCGCTCCCTGAGATATCCCGCCAGTCCCGTGGCGGTCGTCCGGTCATTCTCGAAGAAGGCCGAATAGGAATCGATCTCCCGCCGGAAGCCCTTGCGCAGGACGAGTTCCGCCTGGGGCAGATGAAGATCGGGATGGAATTCCGCGCCCGTGGTTCCCTGGACGCAGTGATCGGCCCAGAGCGTCTGCGCGCCGTAATGCGCCTCGATGGTCTCGAAAGGCTGCCGCCCCTCATGTGCCGAAGCGAAGGAGTGGTGGCCCCTGGGATGCCAGTCCTGGGTCAGGACCACATGGGGGAAACGCGCGCCGAGCCGGTTCGCCACGGGAAGGACCGCATCGCCCTCCGGCACGGCCAGCGCGCCGCCGGGGCAGAAATCGTTCTGGATGTCGATGACCAGCAGGACATCGCGGTCGGGGTCGATGGTGAGTTTGGACACGGGCCAGTTCCTCCAGCCGATAGAATAATCACGTCCGGCGATCTTCGCCAAAGCCCTCCGAACGCCGCATACCTTGGTATTTCTCCTCTTCTGCGCGATAGTCTTTGCGCGAATAGGAGAAAAAACCGAACGGGGGGAATTCATGAAGCAAATTCGAATCGGTATTTTATTGGCCGGCCTTTGCGCTCCGATGCCGGCGATTGCGGCCGGCGGTTTCGACGGCAACTGGGAAGGCTCCGCAAGCTCCGCCGGCAGGACTTGCGCCATTCAAGGCGTGGTTACCTTGCGCGTGGAGGGCGAGACCGTTTCCGGTTCCGTCAAATTCCCGCAGGGGAATCCGACTGTTCGAGGCACCGTCTCTGACGCGGGCGCCTTCACCGGCAAGGCGGGCACCCAGGACTTCGAGGGCAAATTCAAGGGCGGCACTTTCGAAGGGCAATTCATGAACGGCAGCAATTGCCGCTTCCAGGTTTCCGCCGAACGAAAAAAATAAGCATGTCCCGCCTGTAAAAATCCGGGAAGAAAACGCAACCAGCCCCGTTGTCGATGAGGACCCTGTGACTAATGTTACAGCGGTCTTAATCGAAACGTGCGACCCAGGCACGGTGATAGTCGACAGGTTGGATTTACCATGCGTGACCTTGTGGCGGATTGGAAAAGATGGAGCCCCACCGAGCGGCTCATCGCGGCGCTTCTCATGGGCGCGGTCATCGCCGGCATGCCGACCCTTTACTTCATGGGCGCGGTCTAGTCCCACTTTCGCCATAGAACCAATACGTCGCTCCCGGTGTTTCCCGCTATTGAGGAAAGAGCGGGAGCGGCGCCTTGGACCCCACGGTTGAATCGACGATACCGGCGCGGCTCGACCGGCTTCCCTGGAGCCCCTTTCATAGACTGGTGATCGTCGCCCTCGGGGTGACCTGGATCCTCGATGGGCTGGAGGTGACGCTGGCGGGCTCGCTCGCCGCCGTGTTGAAGGACAGCCCCACCCTCCATTTCACCGATACCGAGGTCGGGCTTTCAGGCAGCGTCTATCTGATCGGCGCGGTCCTGGGCGCGCTTTTCTTCGGATGGCTGACGGATCGGTTGGGACGGAAGAAACTCTTCTCGGTGACGCTGGGGCTTTATCTCGCGGCAACGGCCTGCACGGCGCTGAGCTGGGATTTCACCAGCTTCGCCGTCTTTCGTTTTCTCACCGGCGCCGGCATCGGCGGCGAATATACGGCGATCAATTCGGCGATCCAGGAACTGATCCCGGCGCGCTATCGCGGCTGGACCGATCTTGCCATCAACGGCAGCTTCTGGGTCGGCGCGGCCCTGGGCGCGGGGGGCTCGCTGGCACTCATCGACACCGGGATCCTGCCGCCGGATCTCGGCTGGCGTTTCGCCTTCGGGATCGGCGCGGCGTTGGGGCTCGTCATTCTCTTTCTGCGTCGCTGGCTGCCGGAAAGCCCGCGCTGGCTGATGATCCACGGCCGCCACGCGGAAGCGGAGGAGGCGGTCCTAGGCATCGAGGCCCGGATCGCCGCCACGATTGCCGGACCCCTGCCGCCGCACGAAGGCATCCTCCTGCTAAAGCGCAGCGGGCCTACTTCCCTCGTCGCGGTAGGACGGAGCCTGCTGCGGGACTATCCCTGGCGGACCGTGCTGGGGCTCTCGCTCATGGCGGCCCAGGCCTTCTTCTACAACGCGATCTTCTTCACCTACGCGCTGATCCTGACCAAGTTCTACGACGTCCCCTCGACCAAGGTCGGGCTCTATATTCTGCCTTTCGCGGCGGGGAATTTCCTGGGGCCGTTGCTGCTCGGCAGGCTCTTCGACACCTGGGGCCGCAAGCCCATGATCGTCGCGACCTATGCGATCTCCGGCGTGCTGCTGGCGGTCACCGGGGATCTCTTCGCCCATGACATCCTGGACGCCACCAGCCAGACCGTGGCCTGGTCGGTGGTCTTCTTCTTCGCCTCGGCCGCCGCCAGCGCCGCCTATCTCACCGTGGGCGAGAGCTTTCCGTTGGAAATCCGGGCGCTGGCGATTGCGCTCTTCTATGCCTTCGGCACCCTGATCGGCGGGGTGGGCGGCCCTTGGCTCTTCGGGCATCTCATCGCTTCCGGCTCCCGGACGGATATCCTCTGGGGCTATCTTCTGGGCGCGGGGCTGATGATCGGTGCTGCGCTGGTGGAACTCGCGATCGGCGTCAAGGCGGAGCGCCAGCCGCTCGAAAGCATCGCCAAGCCCCTATCGAGCCATTGATTCCCCGCCCCTCGAAGCCGACATTTCGCCCATGGATCCCAAGAAAGCCGAAAGCTGGCTGCGCGTCACCTCCAAGGGGCTCTTCTGCGAGCCCGGCGATTTCTTCATTGACCCGACCTCGGGCTCGTCCCGCGCGGTCATCACCCATGGCCATGGCGACCACGCCCGGCCCAATCACCACGCGGTCCTGGCGACGCCCGGCACGCTGGCGATCATGCGTAGCCGTTTCGGCGAGAACGCCGGCCGCTCGCTCCAGGCGCTGCCCTATGGCGAGACGATCCGGCTGGGCGGGGTTTCGGTCACCCTTGTGCCCGCCGGCCATATCCTGGGCAGCGCCCAGGTGGTGATGGAATACCAGGGCTGCCGGGTCGTCGTCTCCGGCGACTACAAGCGCCGTCCCGACGCGACCTGCCCACCCTTCGAGCCGCAGCCCTGCGATATCTTCGTGACCGAGGCGACCTTCGCGCTGCCGGTCTTCCGCCATCCGGAGGATACGGCGGAGATCGACAAGCTCCTCCATTCGGTGCGGCTCTTCCCGGAGCGCAGCCATGTGGTAGGTGTCTATGCCCTGGGCAAATGCCAGCGGGTGTTGAGCCTTTTGCGCCGCCAGGGCTATGAGGAGCCGGTCTATATCCATGGCGCGCTGGAGGCGCTCTGCGATCTCTATGAGAAGGAGGGCGTCGCCCTCGGCCCTTTGAAGCCGGTCCTGGGTGTCTCCAAGGAGGCCCTCAAGGGCAAGATCGTGCTGGCCCCGCCCTCGGCCAACACCGACCGCTGGTCGCGTCGATTGCCGGAGCCGGTGGTGGCCATGGCCTCGGGCTGGATGCGGGTGCGCCAGCGCGCCAAGCAGGGCGGTGTCGAACTGCCCCTCGTCATCTCCGACCATGCGGATTGGGACGAGTTGACGCAAACCATCGACGAGGTGAAGCCCTCGGAAATCTGGGTGACCCACGGGCGGGAAGAGGCGCTGATCCGCCATGCCACGCTGAAGGGCTACAAGGCCCGCGCGCTCTCCCTGATCGGTTTCGACGAGGAAGGGCAATAGGCCCATGAACCGTTTCGCGGCTCTGCTCGACGGGCTTGTCTTCACGCCCTCGCGAAACGGCAAGCTCCGGCTGATGACCGATTACTTCGCGACGACGCCCGACCCCGAGCGGGGCTGGGCCTTGGCGGCCTTGACCGGCGATCTGAACTTCCGCGAGGCCAAGGCCGGGCAGATCCGGGAACTGGTGCTCGCCCGGGTCGATCCGGAGCTGTTCGGCTGGTCCTACGATTTCGTGGGCGATCTGGCGGAAACCGTTTCGCTGATCTGGCCGACGCCGGAGAAGGTCGATGTCCTGCCGACGCCTGGCCTCGCCGAAATCGTCGAGAAATTGCGCTCGACCCGGCGCGGGGATGTCGGCGTTCTGATGGCGGGCTGGCTCGACGCGCTCGACGCCTCGGGGCGCTGGGCGCTCCTGAAGCTTGTCACGGGCGGCTTGCGGGTCGGGGTCTCGGCGCGGCTCGCCAAGACCGCGCTCGCCGAACTCGGCAAGGTCGATCTCGACCGGATCGAGGAGGTCTGGCATGGGCTGGAGGCGCCCTACGAAGCGCTCTTCGCCTGGCTCGACGGGCGGGCGCCCAAGCCCGAGGTCGGGGATCGGCCGACCTTCTCGCCGCTGATGCTGGCCAATCCCATCGAGGCGGAGGAGTTGGTGGCGCTGGATCCCGCTGCCTATTTCGCCGAATGGAAGTGGGACGGGATCCGGGTGCAACTGGTCTCTCGAGGGGCGGAGAAGCGGCTTTATTCCCGCACCGGCGACGATGTGGGCCGCGCCTTTCCCGATATCCTGGAGTCCGTGCCGGACGGCGTGGTGCTGGATGGCGAGTTGCTGGTCCTGCGCGAAGGGGAAGTCGCACCCTTCAACGATCTCCAGCAGAGGCTCAACCGCAAGCTTGCCTCGGCCAAGATGCTCAGCGATTTTCCCGCCTGGGTGCGGCTCTACGACATGCTGGAGGCGGAGGGCGAGGATCTTCGGCCACTGCCCCTGTCCGAACGCCGCGTGAGGCTAGAGAACTGGTATCGCGCGGGGACGCGCCCGCGTCTCGATCTCTCGCCGCTCATCGCCTTTTCCTCTTGGGAGGAACTGGGCGAATTGCGGGACGGCGCGCGGGAGCGGGGGATCGAAGGGCTGATGCTGAAGCGGAAGGACTGGGCCTATGTCTCAGGCCGGCCGAAAGGTCCCTGGTTCAAATGGAAGCGGGGCGCGCTCACCCTCGACACCGTGCTGATGTATGCCCAGCGCGGCCATGGCAAGCGGTCGTCCTTCTATTCGGATTATACCTTCGGGGTCTGGCGCGACGGCGAGCTGGTCCCGGTGGGCAAGGCCTATTTCGGTTTCACCGACGAGGAACTCTTGCTGCTCGACAAATGGGTTCGGAACAACACGACCAACCGCTACGGCCCCGTGCGGGAGGTCAGCCCCGGTCTCGTGCTGGAGGTGGCTTTCGACAGCGTTCATCGTTCGACCCGGCATAAGTCCGGCGTCGCCATGCGCTTTCCCCGCATCCACCGCATCCGTTGGGACAAGCCCCATCCGGAAGCGGATACCCTGGAGACCCTGTCGAAGCTCGTGACTTAGCAGGTTATGCCGGGCACGCCGGCATCGGGGTCCGGCCGCGTCACCTGATAGCCCTTCAACCGGCCTTCCAGGCAGCCCGGCGGCAGCGCCGGCATGCCCGAGCCGGGTTCCAGCGACGGGCGCTGGGCCGCGGCGGAATAGGCGGCGGGGCTTTGGTCGTTATAAGCGCATCCCGAAAGCGCCACGCCGAGGGTCAGGAAGGCGGCGGCAAGGGTCGGCTTCGTCATCGCGATATCTCCTCAAGGGGATGCGTCGTCGCGCCCCCGGACTGGAATGAGAACCCCGGCAAGCGGGCGGCGGTTCCGCTTTCCCGTTCCGGCACCTCTGCCCCGCGCGAATAGCGTTTGCGGGGCGCTTTCCCTCGGGTCTATCAAGGAAGCCGATGGCGACCGGCGCGCAACCTTCCTCCCCTGTGCCTCCTGCTGACGTGACCGTCCAGGACGTCACCCTCGCGGAAATTTTCCTGGGCTTCTTCACGGTTTCCGCCATCGGCTTCGGCGGGGTGCTGCCCTGGGCGCGGCGCATGATCGTCGAGCAGCGCCATTGGCTGACGCCGGCGGAATTCACCGATCTCATGGGGCTCTGCCAGTTCCTGCCCGGCCCCAATATCGTCAATATGGCGATCTGTCTCGGCTCCCGCTTTCGCGGTCCCCTGGGGTCGGTGGTGGCGGTACTGAGCCTTCTCTCCGCGCCCTTCACCATCGTGTTGCTCCTGGCGCTGGTCTATGCGCGCTACGGCCAGTTGGAGATGGTGCGCGGCGCTCTCGTCGGGATATCCGCCTCGGCGGCGGGGCTCATCCTGTCGATCGGCTTCAAGATGGCGCTGCCGGTGATGCGCGAGCTTTGGATGAGCGTCATCGTCGTTTTGGTCTTCATCGCGGTGGGCATTTTCCATTGGCCCCTGCTGCCGGTGCTGGCGGTCTTCGCCACGGCCGGCGTGCTGGCTTCCTGGTTGATCCGCTGGTGAAAAGCCCGCTCTTCGATCTCACCACGCTCTTCCTGACGCTGTCGTTGCTGGCGGTGGGCGGGCTCGCCTCGGTCATCCCCGAGATGCACCGCGAGGTGGTCGAGGTCCAGGGCTGGATGAGCTCGGGCACCTTCGCCGATCTCTATGCCATCGCCCAGGCCTCGCCCGGCCCCAATATGATGGTCGTGACCCTGATCGGCTGGCATGTTGGCGGTCTGGCCGGCGCCTTCGTCGCGACCGCCGCCTGCTGCGCGCCGAGCTGCCTCCTGACCTATTTCGTCCATGGGCTCTGGGACCGCTTCAAGGACGCGCCCTGGCGGCGCATCGTGCAGCGGGGGCTGGCGCCGGTCACGGCCGGGCTGGTGCTGGCCAGCGGCTATATCGTGACGCGCGGCGCGGTGGAGGACTGGCAGGCCTATGTGGTGACCGGAATCACCCTCTTCGTCGCCTTGCGGACACGCATTCACCCGCTCTGGGTCATGGCGGTGTCGGGCGTTCTCGGCGTCTTGGGCCTTCTCTGACAAGCAGCGCCCAATCTAAATAATAATTAATGTTCGCACAGAGATCGCGACGGTGCGGGCAAGTAAGTGAGACTCCAGGGTTTCAGCCGACAAATGCCGTGAAATGGCGGAAAAGAACGAATTCAAAAGCTTTAAAGCCACCTCATCCCTAGGGGCGAGATTAATCACCCCAAGGTCTTGAATCAGGACCGCCGCAACCCTATTTAAACGATAACCCTCAGTGACTCTTCTCTTTGCGATTTGGGGCGGGCCGAGCTTTGTCGGCGCGTTGCTGGCTGATCGCGCGGGCGGCGCCGCTACTCAAGGGCCGTAGGAGATAAAGACAGATGGTGCAATTCAAGGACGCTTCCCTGTCCCATTACATGGAAGAGACCAAGCGCTTTCCGATGCTGACGCCGGATCGCGAGCGCGAGCTCGCGGTGGCTTGGCGCGATCGGCGCGATCAGGTCGCGCTCAAGGAGCTCGTCGGCAGTCATCTTCGCTTCGTCATCAAGATCGCCCGTGGCTATCGCGGCTACGGCCTGTCGATGCCCGACCTCGTGTCCGAGGGCAATGTGGGGCTGATGCAGGCCGCCGACAAGTTCGACCCGGAGCGCGGCTTTCGTTTCGCGACCTATGCCATGTGGTGGATCCGCGCCTCGATCCAGGAATACATCCTGCATTCCTGGTCGCTGGTGAAGATGGGCACGACGGCGGCGCAGAAGAAGCTCTTCTTCAACCTGCGCAAGCTCAAGGGCCGCATGGAGGAATTGGAGCGGGGAGATCTGTCGCCGGCAACGGTGACCAAGATCGCAACCGAGCTTTCCGTGCCCGAGAACGAAGTGATCGAGATGAACCGCCGTCTCTCGGCGGGCGACGCTTCGCTCAACCGGACGGTCGGGGCGGAAGGCGAGTCCGAATGGATGGAGCTTCTGGTCGATGACCGTCCCAACCAGGAGACGGTGGTCGCGGAGGCCGATGAACTCGGCCGTCGCCATACCCTGCTCCAGGAAGCGATGACGGGTCTGAACGAGCGCGAGCGCCATATCCTCTTCGAGCGCCGCCTGAAGGAAGATCCGGTGACGCTGGAAGAGCTGAGCCACGAATACTCGGTCTCCCGCGAGCGCATCCGCCAGATCGAGGTTCGCGCCTTCGAGAAGCTGCAACGCGCCATGCTCGCCAAGGTCGCGCAGGACGCGTCCTCGCGTCACATGCTGGTCGCCGCGTAACGCTGGCGGGATCGAATGGATCAAGGCCCGGAGGCTTCGGCTTCCGGGCCTTTTTCTTTGGCCTCGCGGTGAAGTGAAGCTTCCGCTTAAGCGATGATGTTCGGGAGCAATTGGCTCTCCATCCTCGCCACCAGATCCTTGAGCATGAGCTTGCGCTTTTTGAGGCGCTGGATCTGAAGCTGGTTGAAGGGCGCTTTTTCGGAGATCCGGGCAATCGCCTCGTCGAGGTCGGCGTGCTCGCTCTTGAGAGCGGTCAGCCGCGCCCGCATGCCTTCCATATCGAGATCCATGAGAAACCGACAGCCCCTTATGCTGGAACGAGGGGACTATAGCAAAAGCCGGGCGCGAGGAGTCATCTTCGCTGATGCCGCAGAAGAGATCGCAGGATAAAGGCGCGGGAAAAAAAGAAGGTCAATGGTCCTTTCCCATCAGGGCCGCTCATTGAGCGCAAAGCCAATAGAAGCCTGTATTTTGGCCCGATTTTGCCCTGCGATCCCTTAGGGGAGTGCCAATATAACGGTGGGGGGGAAAGGTGAATTCCCGCTTGGTGGAAACGTTACAACAGCGTTACCATCCCAAAGTCATCCTCGCGTCGTCATTGATTGGAGGAGTTTCTATGTCAGTTCAGGACCGTATCCACACGCTACGCACCCGGCACCACAGCCTTGAAGTTGCGCTAGACCAGGAAACACACCGTCCGCTCCCGAACGTAGATGCCGTCACCGACTTGAAGCGGCAAAAGCTCCGAATAAAAGACGAAATCGTCCAGCTCGAGCAAATAGGCTAAGCGAGCCTCATCCCGCCGCCGCGGCTCCCAAGGGGCTTGCGGACGGCGTTCCATCCCGCACCGCCCTGCCGCCAACCAACTTGGCAAGTCTCCCGCTTTGTCCCACTATCTTTCGGAAAGTGGGAGGAAACGGGTGACGGGGATGCAGAGCCGCTACGAGGAAACCTACCGCCGGTCGCTCGCCGATCCGGAGGGATTCTGGGCCGAGGCGGCGGAGGCGATCGACTGGGATCGCCGCTGGGACAAGGTCCTCGACGACAGCAATCCGCCGTTCTACCGCTGGTATCCGGGCGGCCGCCTCAACACCTGCCACAACGCTTTGGACCGGCATGTGGCCAAGGGGCGGGGCGAGCAGGCGGCGATCATCTACGACAGCCCGGTGACGGGCCAGGTCCGCAGCTTCTCCTTCCGCGAGATGCGCGACGCCACGGCGCTGATCGCGGGCGGGTTGAAGGCGCTCGGCGTCGGCAAAGGCGACCGGGTCATCCTCTATATGCCCATGGTCCCTGAAGCGGTCATGGCCATGCTCGCCTGCGCCCGGATCGGGGCGATCCATTCGGTGGTCTTCGGCGGGTTTGCCTCGCGCGAACTCGCGACCCGCATCGACGATTGCAAGCCCAAGGTGATCCTCTCGGCCTCCTGCGGGATCGAGGGCCATCGGATCGTGCCCTATAAGCCGCTGCTCGACGGGGGCATCGAGCTCTCGAGCTTCAAGCCCGAAGCCTGCGTGATCCTCCAGCGTCCGCAGCTCGAGGCCGAGATGATCCCCGGCCGCGACCACGACTGGCAGGAATGGATCGCCAAGGCCGAGCCCGCGGACTGCGTCTCGCTGGAAGCGACGGACCCGCTCTATATTCTCTATACCTCCGGCACCACGGGAATCCCCAAGGGCGTGGTGCGCGACAACGGCGGCCATGCGGTGGGGCTCTATTGGTCCATGCATGGCGTCTATGGGATGAAGCCGGGGGAGACTTTCTTCGCGGGCTCCGACATCGGCTGGGTCGTCGGCCATTCCTATATCGTCTATGCGCCGCTGCTTTATGGCTGCACGGCGATCCTCTACGAGGGAAAGCCCGTGGGCACCCCCGACGCGGGCGCCTATTGGCGGCTCATTTCCCAGCACGGGGTCAGCGCCTGCTTCACCGCGCCCACCGCCTTCCGCGCGATCAAGCGTGAGGATCCGGACGGCAAGCTCATCGGCAATTACGACCTCTCGAAGTTCCGCACGCTGTTCCTGGCGGGCGAGCGGGGCGACCCGCCGACCGTCCAATGGGCGGAAGAGCATCTGAAGATCCCGGTGATCGACCATTGGTGGCAGACCGAGACCGGCTGGACCATCGCGGGCAACTGCGTGGGGCTCGGCATGCTGCCGGTGAAGTATGGCTCCCCGACCAAAGCGGCGCCGGGCTATGACCTGCGCGTGCTGGGCACGGATGGCCACGAGGTGCCCCCCGGCACCATCGGCGCGCTGGCGGTGAAACTTCCCCTGCCGCCCGGCTCCTTCCCGACGCTATGGCAGCAGGAGGAGCGTTACGTCAGCTCTTATATGGCGGAATTCCCTGGCTATTATCAGACCGCCGACGCCGGCTATATCGACGAGGACGGCTATGTCTTCGTCATGGCCCGCACCGACGACATCATCAATACGGCAGGCCACCGCCTCTCGACCGGCGGGATGGAGGAAGTGCTGGCCGGGCATCCCGATGTGGCCGAATGCGCGGTGATCGGCGCGGCCGACGAATTGAAGGGCCAGGTCCCGGTGGGCTTCATCGTGTTGAAGGCGGGTGTCGCGCGGTCGAACGAGACCATCTCCCGGGAAGTGATCCAACTCGTCCGCGACAAGATCGGCCCGGTGGCGAGCTTCCGCACGGCCATCGTGGTCGAGCGGCTGCCGAAAACGAGGTCCGGCAAGATCCTGCGCGGCACCATGCGGCAGATCGCCGATGGGCTGGAATACCGCATGCCCGCGACCATCGACGATCCGGCGATCCTGGACGAAATCGCGGATCACCTGAAGGCGGCGGGGTTCTGCCGGAAGGTGGGGTAGCTTCTTGACTCCCTCTCCGGCCGCTTGCGGAGGGAGAGGGAAGGGGCCCACGAAGTGGGAAGGGTGAGGTAGGTCGCGCCACTTGCGAGATGCTCCGGCGCCTCAGCGCCCTCGCCCCACCTCATCCTAAATCCTTCTCCCCCAAGCCTTTCGCACAAGCAAGCTTGTGCTGACGGCGCGCGAAGCAAAGCTTCGCTTTGGGCTGAGAAGGACTTTAAAAAATGCTCGGCGGAAAAATCAATCCGCCGGCGCGTCCTCGTGTTCCATGATCGCGGCGGTCGGGTCGGCGCCCTTCTTGCCCTTGGTGGCGCGCTGCACGGCCTGGTCGAGTTCCGGCAGGGTGCAGAGCCCGAGGCCCACCGGGTGGCGCGGCTTGATGTTGGGCGAGTTCCAATGGCTCCGGTCGCGCACGGCGGCGATGGTCGGCTTGGTGGTGCCGATGAGCTTGGAGATCTGGCTGTCGCTCAGTTCCGGATGCGCCTTCAGGATCCAGGAGATCGCGTCGGGCTTGTCCTGGCGCTTGGCGATGGGGGTGTAGCGCGGTCCCTTGTGCTTCACCACCGAGACCGGCACCGCATGGGCCGAAAGCTTGAGGCGCGCGTCGCCGTCCTTCTGGCAGCGCTCGATCTCCGCCAGGGTCGTCTGGCCGTTGGCGATCGGGTCGAGGCCCATCATCTGCACTGCGACCTCGCCATCGGCGATGGCCTGCACTTCCAGGGGATGCAGCCCGCAGAATTCGGCGATCTGGTCGAAGGTGAGGGTCGTGTTCTCGACCAGCCAGACGGCAGTGGCCTTGGGCATAAGGGGCAGGGACATCATTCCTCCTGGGAGCCGGCGCCCCCGTCAGACCAACGCTTTCATAACAACGCTTTCCAGGCGCTGCGCGGCGCTGGGACGGCGACGGCTGATATATGGATCCTCGCTATATAATCCGTCGCAGGGCGCGAGGGAAGGGGGACCTCGGCTCAGACTGTCAGCACGACCTTGCCGATATGGGTGGAACTGTCCAGGAGACGATGGGCCTCGGCCGCTTCCGCCAGAGGGAAGGTCTTGAAGATCTGCGGCCTGATCTTGCCCGCGTCGAGCAGCGGCCAGACCTTTTCCTTCAGCGACCTGGCGATAACCGCCTTCTGCTCCACCGAGCGCGGGCGCAGGGTCGAGCCCGTGACGGTCAGCCGGTTCATCATGATCGGGCGGATATTGACCTCGATCTTGGCGCCCTTCTGCAGCGCCACATGGACGAGGCGACCCTCCATGGCGAGGCTGTTCAAATTCTTCTGCACATAGTCGCCGCCGACCATGTCGAGGATCACGTCGACGCCCTTGCCCTTCATCTCGTCCTTGATGACCTGGGCGAAATCCTCGCGCTTGTAGTCGATGGCCCGGGTGGCGCCGAGCTTCTCGCAGGCCGCGCATTTCTCGGGACTGCCGGCGGTCACGAAGATCCTGGTCGCGCCGAATTCCCGGGCGAGCATGATCGCCGTGGTGCCGATGCCGCTCGACCCGCCGTGGATGAGGACGCTCTCGCCGGACTTGAGGCCGACCCGGTCGAAGAGATTGGTCCAGACCGTGAAGAAGGTCTCGGGCAGCGCCGCCGCCTCGACCATGCTGAAGCCCTTGGGCACGGGCAGCACCTGGGGGGCGGGCGCGATGCAATAATCCGCATAGCCGCCCCCCGCCACCAGGGCGCAGACCTCGTCGCCGACCGCCACGCCGTGGACGCCGAGGCCCACCGCCACCACCTTGCCGGCGACTTCCAGGCCCGGGATGTCCGACGCCCCCGGAGGCGGCGGATAATTCCCCTCGCGCTGGGAAAGATCGGGGCGGTTGACCCCGGCGGCGGCCACCTGGATCAGCACCTCGCCCTGACCGGGCTTGGGCATCGGCCGGGTCGTGGCTTTCAGCACATCCGGCGCGCCGTAGCTCGTGATCTCGACGACGGTCATCGTGGCGGGCAAGGGCATGATTTTCTCCGTTTGCGGACGATTGCACCTCTAGCCCTGTCGCGCCAGACTGGCAACCCGCGCGATGGAGGTGGAGATGGATGAAGAAGACCTGAGGCCCCTGAAGCAGAAGCCCCAGCCCAAGGACCTCACTCCCATGGCGATAGCGGAACTGGAAGGCTATATCGCGGATCTTGAGGCCGAGATCGCCCGCGCCAAGGCCGCTATCGTCGCCAAGAAAGCCCAGCGCGGCGGGGCGGAGGGCCTGTTCAAGCGTTAAGGGTTCGCCTCTTCCCCGATCCCCAGCAGCTTCGCGGCGGTGCCGCCGAGCATGGCCACGCGATCCTCGTCGGTGAGGCCGGGGGTGGCGAGGATGTGGTCGACCGTCGTGCTGGTCCAGGGATAGGGGTAGTCCGTTCCCATCGCGATGCGGTCCGGGCCGGTCTCGGCCACCAGGTGCCGCAAGGCCTCGGGCGTGAAGACCAGGGTGTCGTAGTAGAGCTGCTTCAGATATTCGGTCGGCCGCTTTTGCAGCCGGGTGACGCGGTTCGGGAAGGTGTCGCAGACCGCGTCCGACCGCGCCGCATAGGAGGGCAGGTAGCCGCCGCCATGCGCCGCCAGGATCTTGAGGCCGGGAAAACGGTCGAGGGTGCCCTCGAAGATCAGATGCGAAAGCGCGATCGTCGTCTCCAGGGGGTTGCCGATGGTATTGTCGAGCGCGCCGTTGCCCCCGAGCCGGGAGGCGAGTTCCGGCGTTCCCTGCGGATGGATGAAGACCAGCACGCCCAGTTCCTCGGCCTTCGCCCAGATGGGATGAAACTTCTCCGCCGCCAGTTCCTCGCCCTCGACGCTGCCGCCCACCGCGATGCCGCGCAGGCCGAGCTTGCGGACGCCGTGCACAAGCTGCTCCACCGCGAGATCGGGATGCTGGAGCGCCACCGTGGCGAAGCCGACGAAGCGCTCGGCATGGGTCGCGCAGAAGTCCGCGAGCTTCTCGTTCTGAAGCTCGATGACGCGGGCCGCGAGATCGCGGTCGAAGCCGTACCAGAAGGGATTGATGCTGAGCGCCGCGATGTCGATGCCCTGCTCGTCCATCGCTTGGAGGCGATCTTCGAGCTTGCTGAAAAGCAGCGTCTGGGGACCGGGGACGGGAGCCTGGACCAGGGCGAGCGCTTCCGGGATCGAGCAATGGGCATGGATATCCACGGTCCTGATGCGCCGGCCGCCCACCATGACCTTCCGCCGCGCGCCGGCCGCCGGACCGGGCGCCGGACCGGGCGCCGTGGCATGGCCGCCGGACCCGTGCTCCGCATGGGGATGCACCGGCCCCGCGCCGCAACCGACGAAGGTCAGCGGTGCTGCGGGTGTCGCCCCGGAAGACTGTTCCAGATTCATGCCTTCGTCCCTTCCTGGAGCGCTCTGCGGCCGTCGAGATCGGGCTACTTCGACGGGGAAAGATAGTGCTACCTTTTCCCCCTAGCCGTTTTCTTCGAACGCGTTTTCTTCGAGCGGCAGAATAACACGACCGCGCCAGGCGCGGCGATACGTCAAGGCCGCGAGTTCCCAGGCACCGGAGATCTTCATTGAGCACCCTGTCGAGCGAACCCAGTCCCCCCGAGCGCGAGAAAAGAGCGGCCGAGCTGGTCAGCCGGGCGCGTGAGCTGGTGCCGCTGCTCGACCGGGCGGGCGACAGCATCGAAGAGGCGAGGTATCTCCCGGACGGGGTTCTCGACGCGCTCCACGAAGCGCGCCTCTTCCGGCTCCTGATTCCACGGTCCTGCGGCGGGGAGGAGGTCGATCCCGTCACCTTCTTCAAGGTGCTGGAAGTCCTGGCGGAGGGCGACGCCAGCGCCGCCTGGTGCGTCAACCAGGGCTGCGGCGTGTCGATCGCCGCCGCCTATCTGAAGCCGGAGGTTGCCCGGACCGTCTTCAACGATCCCCGGGCGGTCGCCGCCTCCGGCCCCTTCACCCCCAAGGCCAAGGCGGTGATCTGCGAGGGCGGGTATCGCGTCACCGGCGCCTGGTCCTTCGCCAGCGGGTCCAAACACTCGGCCTGGCTCTGCGGCGTCAGCCGGATTTGCGAGCCCGATGGCCAGCCGCGGCTCGGACCCGGCGGTCAGCCGCTCGAACCCGTCACCGCGGTCTTCCCGAAGTCCGCCGCGGTGGTCACCGACGTCTGGGACGTCATGGGGCTACAGGGCACCGCCAGCGACGATTACGCGGTCAAGGATCTCTTCGTGCCGGCGGACTTTTGCTATACCCGCGACGCCTATCGGGACCGGCGGGAGTGGGGGCCACTTTATAACTTCTCCATCTACAATCTCTTCGGCCTGGGATTTTCCGCCGTGGCCCTGGGCATCGCGCGGCGCTCGTTGAGCGAGTTCATCAAGCTCGCCCGCGTGAAGACGCCCTTCGGCCGGACCCAGCGGCTTGCCGAGAACAACGTCATCCAATCGGAGGTCGGGCTCGCGGACCTGAAGCTGAAGTCGTCGCGCGCCCATGTGATCGAGACGTTCCAGACTTTCTACCGCGCCGCGGCTGAGGGCGAGGGCGAGGGACCCAGGCCGGAACTGCGCGCCGCGCAGCGCTCCGCGACCTGCTATGCCATGCATCAGGCGCGCGAGGTCGTGAACTTCGTCCATCACGCGGCCGGCACCACGGCGATCTTCAAGGGCAGCCCCTTCGAGCGGCGCTTCCGCGACCTGCAGACCCTGACCCAGCAGGGCCAGGCGGCCTTCGCCAATTTCGAAAGCCTGGGGGAGGTCCTGCTGGCGGAAGACGCCGCGGGCTGAACCCTTCCGGCCGCGAAAGGGTCAGTTGCGCGGCACGCCCGGCGGGGCCACCTCGACCCCGATCAGCCCGTTCGCCTCGATCGACTTCTGGATGAGGCCCGAAGCCCTGGCGTCGTCGATCAGCTTGTTGACCGCCGCCAGCGCCTCGGGCTTGCCCTTGGGCACGACGATGGTCTGAGGCACCGAGAAGAGATTGTCGGGCAGCACCCGCGTCCCCGGCATTTCCCGCATCCAGGTGGTCATGCGGTGGCGGTTGCCGCTGAAGGCGTCGAATTCTCCGGCCATCAGCTTCTTCTTGTTGGCGTCCTGGTCGTTCTCCACAGCGAGAGGCGTCGCGTTCTTCAAGGTGCGCGCCAGATAGAGCGTGATCGAATCGTTCGTCGTCCCGGCGATCTTCTGGCCGGCCCGGTCGATATCGGCCACCGTCCGGATCTTTGAATCCTCGCGTACGATGAAGGTCTGATGCACCAGGATATAGGTCTGGGAGAACTCCACGGTCCCGGTGCGCGAGGGCTCATAGGCGACGAAGCCGATGTCCGCCCTTCCGCCGGCGACCTCCTCGATCACCTGGGGCGGGCCGGGAATGGGCTTGATCTCGACCGGGAGCCCGAGACGGCGGCCCAATTCCCGGGCGAGATCGGCGGCAGGACCCAGGGTCTCGCCGGCGGGCGTGCGAACCGCCTGGGCGGGATTGCCGCCCAGAAAGACGACCCTGAGAGCGCCGCCGGCCGCGACGGGGTTCGGCTCCTGGGCCTGAACGGGTGCGGCAAGGGCGGCGAGCCCGAGCAGAGCGGCGACGACAGATTTCATGGCTTCCCCCGAGGAGCGGTCTTGCCGGAAGTGTCCTCCCGGATGGCAGGGTCCCGCAAGGCCTGGGTCGCGCGCGGCTTCTCCGGGATCGTCATGGCCGCGACCCCGACGACCACGCAGATGAGCCCGATCCAGGCGGTGGAGGGCAGCGCCTCGCCCAGCCAGAAGACGCCGATCAGCACGCCCACCGGCACCCGGAGGTAGCCCTGCGAGGTCACGGCCACCGCGCCCATGCTCTGGAGGAGCCGGAAATAGAGGATGAAGCCGAAACCGGTGGTGAAGATCCCCATGATCAGCGTGCAGACCAAGGCCTCTGTGGAGGGGTGCAGCGTCCAGGGTTGATCGACCGCCAGTGCCAGGGGCGTCAGCCAGATCGCTCCCGCGATCAGCGAACCCTGCGCCGGGACGAGCGGGTGCAGCCCGGCGAAGGTCCGCCCGAAGATCGCGGCCCAGGCGTAGAAAATCGCGGAGACGACCAGCGCCACCTGCGCCAGCGTTCCTTGCCCCATCCCGCTCAGGGCCTCCCAGCCGACGATGAGCGTGACCCCGCTCATGCCCGCCACCACGCCGCCGAGCTTGCGCAGGCTCGCGGGTTCGCGCCGCACGATGGCCCAATTGATGAGAAAGGTGAAAATCGGCGCGGTCGAATTGAGGATGGTCGCAAGCCCCGCGGTCACCGTCTTCTCGGCATAGGCGATCATGATGAAGGGCAAGGCCGCGTTGAAGAGCGCCTGGAAGGCGAATTTGCCCCAAAGCGCCCGGTCGGTTGGCATCCTGATCCCCTTGGCCCGCATGATCGCATGGAGCAGCAAGGCCGCGATGACGGTCCGGGCGGCGATGAGGGTGGTCGGCGGGATCGTCTCCACCGCGATCCGGATCAGCGTATAGGTCGAGCCCCAGAGCGCCGCGAGCAGGAGCAGCAACGCATAGTCGATCGGCTTGGCCGTGGGCTGGGAAACGCCTTCGGTTGTGGCGCTCATGCCTTCCTCCACGAAGGGAGGGTCATGGCCACCACGCCGGCCATCACGCAGAGGCAGCCGATCCAGGCGGTGGGCGACAGGCTCTCGCCCAGGAAGAGCGCGCCGATGCCGACCCCGATGGGCACGCGCAGATAGGCCTGGGCCGAGGTGCTGACCGCTCCCATGGTGCGGATCAGCCGGAAATAGAGGGTGAAGGCGATGGCTGTCGAAAAGATCGCGAGATAAACGAGCGCCAGGCAGGAGGCCAGCGAAGGCTCGATCGTCCAGGGCCGGTCCACCACGAGGGCAAAGGGCAGGGTCATCACGGCGCCCGTCAGCAGGGACCCGGTCGCCGGCGCCATGGGATTGGTGCCCGAGAAATTGCGCCCCCAGAGCACGGCCCCGGCAAAGCAGAGAGCGGCTAGCACCACGGCGAGTTGGGCGATCAACTCCTTGCCGATCCCGTTCAAGGCCTGGAACCCGACGATCAGCAGAACGCCCAGCATGCCGAGCATAACGCCTAGCATCTTCTTGGCGCTGGTGGTCTCGCGCTTGGTCCAGATCCAGTCGATGAGAAAGGCGAAGATCGGCGAGGAGGCGTTGAGGATCGTCGCGAGCCCCGCCTCCACCGTCTGCTCCGCCCAGGCGATGAGCGCCACCGGCAGCACGCTGTTCAGCACCGCCTGGACCGCGTAATTGCGCCAGGTGAGAAGGTCTTTCGGAAAGCGGACGCCCTTGAGCTTCATCACGGCGAGCAGGATGAATCCCGCGAGCAGGGTCCGGACCGTGATGAAGGTCAAGGGCGGGATCGTCTCGACCCCGATGTGGATGAAGGTGAAGGAAGCTCCCCAGAATGTCGACAGGAGGAGCAGAAGCCCATATTCCCCCGTCGGCACCGTCTTCTTCGTTTCGACAGCGATGCTCATTGATCGGACTATGACGGGGAAAATACCGGCTGTCGCGCGTCGGGTTACGCTGTCCGGAGCGTTTTTTAGCCAGAGTTTTGAGAATTCGGCACGCCGGGACTTGATTGGGGCACCTGCGGGTTCCTTGTCTCTGGAAAGTTCGCGGGCTCACACCCAGATGCCCGGATCACGTCCGGGCATGACGGCGAAGGAGAGAGAGTGATGAAGACAATAGTTGCTTTGGCGATCCTGCTCGTCGGTCTGGGCTTTTCCACCGGCGCGCGCGCCACGGACCTGCCTTGCGACGACACGACCTGGAGCATGAAGTCGCTGATCGGCGCCCCCAACGACGCGGTCTGCGTCAGCGGCTTCAAGGACCCCAAGGTGCCCGGCGCGGCCTGCTATATCAGCCAGGCGCGCAAAGGCGGGTTCAAGAGCCTGTTGGGCCTCACCGAGGACCCTTCGGAATTTTCCATCGCCTGTCGCCAGATCGGTCCCATCGACGCCGAGACCGCGCTCAAGCTGCCGATCAGCGAGAATGTCTATAGCGAGCGCACCTCCGCCTTCTTCAAGCGCACCCGCGTCATCCGCAAGATCGACAAGGAAAACAAGGTGATCGTCTATGTGGCGATCAGCACGCGGGTGATCGAAGGCTCCCCCGCCAACAGCATCTCGCTCGTGCCCCTCTGGACGCCTGCGCTAGTCCGTGAACCTATAAATCGATTGTGATCGAGATGTGCGGGAATAAGATTGTCCAGTTTCGAGCGGCTGCTCATAAAAAGTGGACTCTAACGGCTCGACGAGAATGGTCGTAAGAGGACCGGAACCTAGTGTGTTTGGAACGCCGAAACCGGATATCTCATAAACAGGAAAATGTTGGTTTGCCTGCCATTAAAAGGGTGCATCACCTTATGGTAGGCCGGTGTCCGCCATTCGGTTTCGGCAGTCGGGGATGCTAAGGCAGCCCAGCTAAGTTAGTTCGATCAGTGGACTTATACGTCGCTTAAATGTGTCTAGCAACGCGAGGAAGGACCGGTCGCGGCAGTCCCAACAGAAATAGCGGCAAAATCTTTGCGGTTATGGAATATTATCCACTGAGGATCACTGGACTTGGCTTTTGCTTTCTCGGGTTCAAAGAATATCTTTCTCGCGATTAAATGAAAAAGCCTCGTAGGGTAAATTTTTGAGAATATAGAAGAGCAACCGACGGCGGAAATTTCTGGATTGCCTATCGCCCGGACGGCTCGATCTGTGGCGATCATGGCTTCTAGTGACACATTCCAGCGGCCTGGGGCTCTTAGCCGTTGACTTGGAAAGCGCCAGATGTTTCGACGACACGAGGTTCGGAACGCGGTCGTGAGGGCGCCTAGCCTGTCGGTAAAATGAATCGACCTGAAACGAGATCCGAGGAAATGAAGCCTAATGGAGAAGAGAGCCTTCACGCCCGCAACGACCTTCATGTTCGATATAGTGAGAGCGATCGCCTCGCAGGTTCGCCAAGGTGGCCGACGTATTGCCACGTGTCCTCGACGGTTCGTTTCTGGGCCTTTCGCATCCAGTGTATGATCTTTGCAAAGGCCTGTTCGATCGGATTGAGGTCCGGGGAGTATGGCGGCAGGTACCAGAGCCTCGCGCCGGCTGCTCTGATCATGTCGCGGATGGCCTGCGACTTGTGGGAGCCGAGATTGTCCATGATGACGATGTCGCCAGGTACCAAGACCGGCACGAGTTGCTGTTCGACCCTCGCCTTCGCGGGGGCAGGCTCCGGCGCTGAAGCACCGGCCGTTGATCGGTCCGTCGAAGACACAAGGAGCGCTGAGTTGGTCGTGGCGCAGCGCGCCGAGGAAGGTCAGCGTGCGCCAATGACCATGCGGGGCGTAGCCGCGCAGGCGCTTGCCCTTCGGCCCCCAGCCTCGCAACGGGGCCATATTGGTCTTGATCCAAGTCTCGTCGATAAAGACCAACCGGCGCGGATCGAGGCCCCTCTGCCAGGAACGCCAGCGTTGCCGCCTGCGAGCAACATCTGCGCGGGCCTGCTCAAGCGCGAACAGCGTTTTTTTTGAACCTCAGCCCTTCGCGCCGCATGAACATCCACACCGCGTTGTGCGACACATGCACCCTGCGGGCTGCAAGCTCATCCTTCAGCCCATGCAGCGTCAGGTGTGAGGTCTCATTCACACGCGCCACAATGAAATCACGATAAGGCTCCAGCAGGCGCTTGCGGTGACCACCCACCTTGCCCGGTGCGACAGAACCCGTCGCTCGATGCCGCTGACACCACTTCACCACAGACGAAACCGCAACGCAACAGATCGGCACGTCGTTCCAGCCGCAACCGCCGCAACGACACGCTCACGAAGATTATTGGAAAGAGGTCGGGTCATCAGAGGCTGGCCTCCTGCCCAGCCAGTATCCTGAATCACAAACCACCACATAAGGGAATCCCGAAAGATTCACTCAAACAATGAACCGCTCTAGATCGGCGGCGCGGGTCCGTAGAGGCTGGTCTCGCCCAGTTCCTCGCCGCGCCGCTGCTCCAGTTCCCGGTTGTAGCGGCGCAGCGCATAGGCTTCGGTGAGATATCCCACGAGCTGGCGGTCGCCGATGCCGGCGAGCACGGGAAGGACTTCGACCTCGGCCGTCACGAAGAGATCGAGCGCCGTCCGCACCGCATAATCGGGCAACAGGAAATGCGCCTTCCCTTCGGCGAGGTCCGCGGCCGTCAATTCGGCGAGCTTGGCGTCGTGGTCGGCCTCATGGGCTTCGGCCAGGTCGATGATCCCGAGATAGGTCCCGTCCTCCGCCGCCACGAAGAGGCGTTTCGTTGCCCCCAGGGGAAAGAGCCGGCGGATTTCGCTCAAGGGGAGGTCGTGCGCCACCACGTTCTGGTCGCGCCGCATGAGCTTCGCCACCGTCATGTCGTGGATCCAGCCCACGTCATGGGCGCTCCTGAGCGGGATGCCCCTCAAGTGGAAGCGCCAGGTCGCGAAGGAATAGCCGAAGAGCGTCCGCACCACGAAGGAGGAGAGGATCACCGCCACCATCACCCCGGTGGTCGCGGAGAAATCCGCCGTCGCCTCCAGCACCAGGAGGATCATGGTGACCGGCGCGCCCACCACCCCCGCCGCGACCGCCCCCATGCCGACCAGGGTGAAGACCGTGGGATTGGGCGGGATGCCGGGCAGCACCAGGATCGTCAGCGCTCCCACGACCTGCCCGAAGAGCGCGCCGATCAGCAGGGACGAGCTGAACATCCCGCCCCGGAACCCGCTGCCGATGGAGATCGCCGAGGCTAGGGTCTTGGCGACGATCAGCCCCAGGGCGAGTTGCAGCGGGAAGCCCGATCCCACCGCCGCGAGGATCCCGCCATGCCCGCTGCCCAGCACCTGGGGATAGAAGAGCGCGATCGCCCCCAGCAGCAGCCCGCCGATCCCCGGCCGGAGCCAGGCCGGCAGCGCCAGCCGGCGGAAGAGCGCCTCCACCATGGACACGCCCTTCATCACCAGGATCGCAAGGCCCGCCGAGGCGACGCCCAATATCGCGAAGATCGGATAGTCGAGCCCCACGATCTGCATCGGCTCCGCGACCACGAAGATGGGGGCCGCGCCAAAGACCTGGCGGCTGACGATGGTGGCTGCGAGCGCCGCGATGGCGATGGGCGCCAGCGTGGCGAGCGTATAACTGCCAATGATGAGCTCGAAGGCATAGAAGGCGCCCGCCAGCGGGGCGTTGAAGGCCGCCGCGATGGCCGCCGCCGCGCCGCAGCCGACGAGCGTTCTGAGATCCCCCCGCCGGAGTTTCAGAAGCCGCCCCATGCGGGAGGCGAAGCCGGAGCCTAATTGTGTATAGGCGGCCTCCAATCCTACCGAAGCGCCGACGCCGGCCGAAAGTATCGTGAGCGTCGTGAGCCTCAGACTGTCGGTCAGCGACATCTGTCCGCCGTGCAGCGCATTGGCTTCGATGGCGTCGACCGTCTCCCGCGCCCGCCAGCGGCGGAGCAGATGGGCGACGATCCCATAGCAGAGGCCACCGAGGCAGGGGACGAGCAGCACGATCTTCCAGGAAAGCCCGGCCGTCTCGCTCAGCCGCTCATCGACCGAGATTCCGAAAAGCGCCGAATGGAGCAGCCGCAGGATTTCCTGCACCAGGACAACGAGCAGCCCCACCGCCACGCCGACCCCGGCCGCCACCACGATATGACCGATATCGGTATTGCGGACATAGGTGCGGATCAGCGCGCGCATCCGCACATCGAGCTTCACGCGCTCGAGGAGCTGGAGCGTCACGCTCCAAAAGGGCAAGGCACTGCTGCGCATCGGGAATAGGCCTCAAGCGGCCGCGAGTCGAGACATTGACATAGGATAGACGGCTTCCTTCGACCACTGGGCAGGAATGTCACACTCCCCGGCAATCGTCATTTCGGACGATGCGAGGCGTTGTGTTCATCAGGGCGGGCTCTATCCTGGGCCTCGGTGCGTTGGGGGGGTCCGCTCCTGCGCCGTAAACCGGCTCATTCCGAACATTCTCAGTCACGAACTTTCGACCTTTTTAGGGGTCGTCACTCGTTGACGGCCCCGCTCGCCTTTCGCGGCGCTTGTCTTTACTCTGGGAGCCAGGGAAGAGGCAGCAGGGGCGCAGATGGCGGAAGGCGAGACCGAACGGCGCGAGGGATACCGGCATAGGCTGGCGATCCCCACCCGTTGGATGGACAACGACATCTATGGCCATGTGAACAACGTGGTCTATTACTCCTATTTCGACACGGTCATTAACACCTACCTGATCGAGGTCGGCGGGATGGATATCCATGCCGGCGGGATCGTCGGCTTCGCGGTCGAGACCGGCTGTCGCTTCCATCGCCCCGTGGCCTTTCCCGATGTGATCGACGCCTGCATCCGGGTGACGAAGCTCGGCAATTCCAGCGTGCGCTATGAGATCGGGCTGTTCCGCCAGGGCGACGAGCCGCCGCTGGCGACCGGCCATTTCGTCCATGTCTTCGTGGATCGCGCGGCCAGCCGGCCGACCCCGATCCCGCCGCGCCTCCGGGCGGCGCTCCAGGCGCTGGTCGTCGCGCCCGAAAAGTCCGAACCGGCATGAGCCAGCTTCCCGTTCCCCTACTGCTGGAAGAAGAGGTCGTCCCTCCGCCGAGGCGGCGCTGGCGCGTCTCGCCGGAAGCGGTGCTGGGCGTCAGTTGGCTGATCCTCGCGGGAGGCTGGATCTGGGTCCGTTTCGGCTGGCCCGATATCCTGGCGTTGTCGCCCGACGAACTGGTCGTGCTGGCGGCGGCGGCCCTGGTGCCGCCCGCCTTGCTGCTGCTGATGGCGGAATTGCGCGGGGAGATGGGAGCGCTCGCCCAGTCCGCGCGGGCGCTTTCCCTTCAGCTCGACGCCTTCATCTATCCTTCTCAGGCGGCGGAGACCCGCGCCCAGGCGGCGGGCCATGGGTTGCGCCGACAGGCGGAGGCGCTGACCGAGGCCTCGACGGCGGGGGCCAGGCGGATCGACGAGGCGGCCGAACGGCTGACCCGCGCCTTGGAGGCCAGCGCGCTTGCCGCCGAGACCGCGACCAAGCGGGCGGGCGAGGCGCGTGACGGTCTCGACACCCTGGCGGAGCAACTCACCGCCGATGGCATCAGCCTCACGGACAAGATCGCCGATCTGGAGGCGACCTCCGCCCGGATCGCCGAAGCGGCGGTAGCGGCCGGGGAAACCCTGGGCAAGCAGGCGGAGACTCTCACGGCCCCGATAGAAATTGCGGCGATCCATCTGAAAGAGGCTTCGGTGGAGGCCGCCGCCATTCTCGGCCGGGAGGTCAAGGCCCTGACCTCCACCGCCGATCTGGCGCGGGAGAAGATCGAGACCGTGGGCTCGCTGCTCGCTCCCTCGGTCGAGGGGCTGCGGGGACTGGCCGCCGATCTCAAGGGCATCGGCGAGACCCTGGGGGAGGGCGCCGCCGCCGCGCGGGACGTGACCCAGGAGGCGGTGGCTTCCCTGACCACGGTGCGCGAGGGGCTCGACCGCGAGGCGGAGCACGTCAGGACCACGGTGCGGCAATCCGAAATTCGCATCGAGGAGCTGGGCGAGCAGATGCGCCAGCAGGCCTCGGAGATCGAGAGGCGGGTGGGACAGGTCGGGGAGACCCTTGCCGAGGGGATCGCCGCCGCGACCGCCGGCCATGCCGCGCTGACGGATGCCGCCGAGGCCAGCACCCGGGCGAGCGCCGCCGCCCTGGAAACGGCGAAGGCGGCGGGAGCGTCCTTCGGCGACCTCGACGCGGAGATGCGCCAGCTGGGCGAGACCCTGGGTCGCCAGGCCGGGGAGTTTTCCCGCTCGGCCGAACCCGCGCTGCGCCGCACGCAGGAGACGCTCGCCGAGATCGAGGGGCAGCTTGCTGCCACCGTGGACGGGGCCGAAGCGCTGGCCGGGCAGATCGCCGCCCTGGCCGCCACCACGGAAGACGGCCGGGAGGCGGGCCGCGCCCTGCGTCTCGGTCTCGAAGGGTTGAACGAGGCGGCGGACCGGGCGCTTGGCGAGATCCGCAACCTCGGCGACCGGGCGGCGGAGATCGTCGCCTCCATCGGCGAGACCGAGGCAAGCGCCGCCGAGGCCGGCGCGCTTTTCGGGGAGCGGGCGGCAGCGCTCCGCCGGGCGGTGGCGGAGCTTTCCGAGACCGTCGCCAAGACCCGCGAAAGCGCCACGGAAGTGCAGCAGGAGCGGTTCCTCAAATCCGCGACCTTCATCATCGAGACCATGCATTCGATCGCGGTGGATCTGGCGCGCATCCTGGATGCCCAGGTCCCGGATGCGGTCTGGAAGAAGTTCCACGGCGGCGACCGCTCGGTCTTCACGCGGCATCTGCTGCAACTCCAGCCCAAGGGCTCCGAGGCGCAGATCCGCCGCAAGTTCGACGAGGACGGCATCTTCCGCGACTATGTGCAGCGCTATCTCAGGGAGTTCGAGGGACTGCTGGCGCAAGCCAAGCAATGCGACCACCAGGACGTGCTGAGCGCCGCCTTCGTCACGGCGGATGTGGGCAAGCTTTACCTGATCCTGGCGAATGCGGTGGGACGGCTGAAGCCGTGACCTCGGAAAAGCCGCTCGCGGAGGCCGATCTCTACGAGCCGATAAAGGCCTTCCTCGAAGCGCGGGGCTATGACGTCAAGGGCGAGGTCCGGGGCTGCGACGTGGTCGCGACCCGCGGCGATGAGCCGCCGCTGATCGTGGAACTGAAGCTCAGGCTGGGGTTGCCGCTGATCCTCCAGGGCGTGGACCGGCTCAATCTGACGGATAGGGTCTATCTGGCGGTGCCGAAACCCAAGCCCCGCAGCGATCCCCGCGCCTCGCCCTATGCGCGGCCTCTGCGGCAGCTTTGCCGGCGGCTGGGGCTCGGCCTGATGATCGTCCATCCGGGCCGGCTGCCGAGGGTCGAACTGCTGCTCGATCCCGCCCCCTACCAGCCGCGCAAGAACGCGCGGAAGGCGAAGCTCCTGATGGGCGAGCATCTGCGGCGAAAGGGCGATCCCAATCGTGGCGGCAGCGCCCATCGCGGGCCGATCATGACCGCCTATCGTCAGGAGGCGCTGCGCTGCGCCCAGCTCTTGAACGGGGGAATGGCGAAAATCGCCGAGCTTCGCGCGACCGGCTATGCGCCCAATGCCAGCGCTATCCTGCAGCGCGACGCCTATGGCTGGTTCGAGCGGGTGGCGCGGGGGGCCTACGTGCTGACGCCGCTCGGGGCGGAGGCGCTGGTGACTTTCGCTGCCGCGCTCGAAAATCTCGAAACAAAAAGGGCGGCCGAAGCCGCCCTTTCCAAAGTCTGAAGCGAAAGCCCTTAGGCGGCTTTCTGCTGCTCGATCACCGTCGGGGCGGTGGCCGTGCCGATCTCGATCTTGCGGGGTTTCTTCTCTTCCGGGACCTCGCGGACGAGATCGACGTGGAGAAGCCCGTTGTCCAGGGCCGCGCCCACGACCTTGATATGGTCGGCGAGCTGGAAGCGGCGCTCGAAAGCGCGCCGGGCGAGGCCGCGATGCAGGAAGCGGTTGGCCTCCTCCTCCTTCTTGCCCTTGCCCGCGATGAGGAGGGAATTCTCCTTCACGGTGATGTCGAGGTCTTCCTGGGCGAATCCCGCCACCGCCATGGTCAGGCGATAGCTGTCGGTTCCGGTAACCTCGATGTTATAGGGCGGGTAGGTGGTGGAGCTGTCCGGGCTGGACGCTGAATCCGCGAGCTGCATCAGGCGGTCGAAGCCGATGGTGGAGCGGAAAAGGGGCGAAAAATCGAATGCACTCATGACCATATCCTCTCGAGAGCAACATGGGTTAGGAAGCCTGCCCGGGGGCCAGGCTTCGGGACTTCACCGGACCCGCTTGGGCGTCCGATACACTTCCAGATAGGAAAGGCGGAGAGGGGTTCAAGAGGTTTTTTTGAAGATTTTTGAGCGCTGCGAGGTTCGCAACCCGTCACCACCTCACTACCGTCATCCTCGGATTTAGTCCGAAGATCCACGAAGGTGTTTGCCAGCAATCAGGCGTGCCTTAGCACCACTTAGTCGTGGATCCTAGGGACAGCCCTAGGATGACGATTGAAGAGGCGGCCACATCGCGCCCCCAAAACGAAACTGCCCGGGACTTGCCCGGGCAGTTGAAACCTAGATACGGGAAAGGCTCAGACCTTGCCGATATTCCCGAAGCGCTTGCTGAAGCGGGCGAGCTGGCCGCCGCGGTCGAGCAGCTTGGCCTGTCCGCCGGTCCAGGCCGGATGGGACTTCGGGTCGATGTCCAGGCGAAGCGTGTCGCCCTCCTTCCCGTAGGTCGAGCGTGTCTTGTAGGAGGTCCCGTCCGTCATGACGATCGTGATCTCGTGGTAGTCGGGGTGAATCCCGTCCTTCATGGCCGCGCTCCGCAAAAAAGAGCGCGGGTTATAGCGGAGAGCCGCTCCGGATGCAACAGGCGGGATGCACCCCTACCGATCCGTCACCTTCAACTCGATCCGGCGGTTGCGGCGGTAGCCGATTTCGTCGTCGCGGTTGTCCAGGGGCTGGTATTCGCCGAAGCCCGCGGCGGCGAGTCTCGCGGCGGGGATGCCCTGCTCCATCAGGAATTTCACGACCGAGATCGCGCGGGCGGCCGAAAGCTCCCAGTTCGAGGGAAACTGCGGATTGCTGATCGGCCGCCTGTCGGTATGGCCGTCGACGCGCAGCACCCAGTTCAGGTCCTGTGGGATCTTGGGCATGATCTCCTTCAAGGCGCTTGCCAGCGGCACGAGCTGCTTCTTGGCGTTGTCGCCCAGGTCGGCGTTGCCCGGCGTGAAAAGCACTTCCGACTGGAAGACGAAGCGGTCGCCCACCATCCGGATATCCGGCCGGTCTCCCAGAACCTCCCGCAATCTCCCGAAAAACTCCGAGCGGAAGCGCGCCAGCTCCTCCACCTTCCCGGCGAGCGCCAAGTTCAGCCGGCGTCCGAGGTCGGCGATCTGGACCTGCTGGTCCTTGGTCGCCTTCTCCGAGATGTCGAGGGCGGCGGCGATCTTCTGGAGCTGTTCGCGGAGGGCTGCGATCTGCTGGTTCAGCATATCGACCCGATCCGTGCTTTCCTTGAGGCGAATGTCGCGTTGGTTGATCTCCTTCTGCGCCAGCGCCGTGCGTTCCTCGGAGGTCGAAAGCCGGGCTTCCAGCTCCTTCGACCGGTCGCGGGCGGCGGTCAGGTCCCTCTCGTTGATTTGCAGCTGGCCCGCCAGACTCGTGACCTTGGCCTCAAGCTCGGCCCGGACCTTGGTCAGGGCGTCGATATCCTGCTGCAGGCTCGCGATCTGCTTCAGTTGCAACTCGACCTTGTCCTTGTCCACGCTCACGAGCTTTTGCGCGTCGGAAAGATCGCCGCCGAGGCGGTTGGCCCGCGCCGTCGCCTCGTCGGCCCGGGCGGCGAGTTCGGCCACGCGGGTCGTCAGGCTGTCGCGCTCGGCATTGGCCTGCTGCAATTGGCTCGACAGCTGCGAGAGGTTGAGCCGCAGGTCCTGGTTCGACCGCTTTTCCAGCGAGAGCAGATCGGTCAGTTCGTTCAATTGCTGGGTCAGGCGCTGCAGGGCCTCGTCGCGTCCGGAGAGCGCCTGGTTCAGATAGAACTGCCCCGCCGTGAAGATCAGCAGCAGGACCACGATGACCATGACGAGCTGCGCCAGGGCATCGATAAAGCCCGGCCAGACGTCGATGCCGGGGCGGCGGGTGCGGCGGGCCATGCTCGCCTCCTACCGCTGCTCGCCGCCGCCCTCGGCGAGCGCTGCGATGGTGCGCGCCAGGAGCCGGATCTCGTTGCGGATTTCCTGGATCGCCTGGGTGCGGCCTTGGGAGACGTCCTCGGTGAGGCGCGCCATATAGATCTCGATGTTCCGGAGATGGCCCCGGCTCTCGTCCTGCCCGCCGCCCGTGGCCGCGTCCACCAGCTTCTGAAGCACCGGCTTCAGCTCCATCTGGTTTTCGGCCAGCCGCAGCAGCAGGTTCTGCTCGGTCTTCATCTGGTCGCCGAGGGTGGCGAGGCGTTCCGTCAGGTTGAGGAGGTTGGTATTCGCCTGGATGCGGCTTTCCTCGCCGCGGCCCATGGTGCGCTGGAGGTTCTCGAGGCTGTCGGCGGTCTGTTCCAGCAGGGCCTGGATAAAGGCCGGCACGGAACCGTCGCCGCCGTCGCCCGCCGGCCCGCCGCCTGAGAGCCGGGTATATCCCGAAAGCCATTCTTCCAGGTCGTTGTAGAAGCGGTTCTGCGCCTGCCCCGCCTGGAGGTCGAGGAAGCCCAACACCAGGGATCCCGCCAGCCCGAAGAGCGAGGCGCTGAAGGCCGTGCTCATGCCGCCCAAGGGGGCCGCCAGCCCGGATTTCAGGTTGTTGAAGGTCTGCGTCAGGTCGCCGCCCACGACGCTCATGCCGCCGATGACGCCGCCGACCGATTGGACGGTTTCCAGAAGCCCATAGAAGGTCCCCAGCAGGCCCAGGAAGACGAGGAGCCCGATCAGGTAGCGCGAGGTCTCCCGCGTCTCGTCGAGCCTTGTCCCGATCCCGTCCAGCAGCGTGCGGAGCGAGACGGCCGAGAGGCTCACCTTCCGCCCGCTGCGTTCGACCAGCATGGTGGCCATGGGACCGACGAGCCGGGGCTGCGGCAGCGTGGTGATATTGGCCGGGTTCTTCCGGAAGGCCTCGATCCAGGCAACCTCCGGGTTCAAGAGCATCACCTGGCGGAAGATATAGACGATGCCCGCGACCAGGATGCCGAGGATCATGCCGTTGACGCCGGGATTGCCCATGAAGAAGCCGGCCAGCGAACGTCCCAGGAGCACCGCCACCACGGCCACCACCAGGAGGAACACGACCATCCGGACGAGGAATTTTTGGGGTCGGGTCACAGGATCTCCGCTTTCTTTATAAAGCTGGAAGGGAAGGCGTCATCGGTCGCGCAGCACGATCTCCACCCGGTCGGCGGGGGAGGGATCATTGGCCTGAACGCCCAGCGCGCGGACATCCATCCGCCCGAGGTCGAGGCCATGGGCCGCGAGATAGGTCCTCACCGTCACGGCGCGGGCGAGCGACAACCGCCGCGCCTCGCTCGCCTGGTTGTCGGTGGCATTGGCGAAGCCCCGGATCTCCAGCCGACCATTGCCGGAGCGGACACGGCCGACGAGGACGTCGAGTTCGGCCGGGGCGGCTCCAGGCAATTCGCTCGATCCCTTGTCGAAGAGAACGGTGCTGGCGCCCGGCACGTGAGGAACGGGCGGCTCGGGTGAGGTGATCGCCGGGCGGGTCGCCGGCTGCTGCGGGGGGAGCGAGGCGGGGGCTGCCTGCGGCGTGGGCGGCGGGGTGATGGTCGGGCGCGGCGGCAGGACCGGCGCGGCGATGGGGGCCGGGACCGGCGCGGCTTCCGGCGCGGGCCTCGGCGGAGCGGGCGTCGGGATCGGCGTCAGCGAGGGTCGGGGCGGCACGATGGCCGCGACCTGGGCCGCGGGAGCCCGTTGCGGCGCGGCAGCCCCCGGCGGTGGGCGGAGCGTCACCGGGGCCGCACCGCCGCCGTCGGCCGAGTCCAGTCTTTCGAGCGCGCTGGCATCGACCGTCACGCCGGTCCGGGCGGCGGAATTGACCGAGGCGAGGCGCAGGGCCGCGGTGGATTGCCGGTTCGGCGCGGGGACCCGTGCGCCGCCCGAGGATTTCGGTGTCTCGAAGAGGCTGTCGGCCCGGGGCGGGCGCAGGCTGACCGCAGCGACAGGCGGCGGCCCGCCGAGGGAATCCAGTGCGCCCGCATCGATCGCGACCGTGGAACTGTCGGCCACCGGCGCGGCGCGCGGCGCGCGGAGGGCGATGCCGCCGCTTCGGGGGGCCGGCCCCAGGGCGTCGAGCGCGGCGGCATCGACCGCGACGCTCTCCCCCCGGTTCCGGGGAGCGGCGGGAACCGGGGCCGCCGGTTCGGGGCGCGGGTCGCCCGGCCGCCGCAGCGTGACCGTGGCCCCAGATGTCGAGGACCGATCAGCCCCGATCCCGCCCAGCGCATCCGTATCGACGGTCACGGCGGTGGCCGGTTGAGGGGGCAGGGCCAAGGCTGGGGGCGGCGTTGGCGCGGGTTCGGGGTCCGGGCGGACCTCGCCGGGGCGGCGCAGGGTCACGGCCGGTGAGGGCGCCGGCGCCGGGGGGCTCTGGGGCAATTGCTTCAGCGCGTCGTTATCGACGATCACGGAAGAGGGTGTGGGCGCGGGCGATGGAACGGGTGTGGGCGATGGAATGGCGACCGTGGCGGGAACCGGGGGTGGCTCCGGCCGCGCCGGCTCCTTGGCAGGCGCCTCGACGACCCGGGGTTGCGTGGGGGAAGGATTGGCCGGGGGGCTGGCAGGAGGGCTTGCCTGGTTAGCGGGGCTTGCCGGGGGACTGCCGGGCGGGCGCAGGGTGATCGCGGAGCCCCGGGACGCCGCAGTGGGCGTTCCCAATCCTTCCAGGGCGTCGGGGTCGACGGTGACCGCGGTCTGCGCCCGGGGGATCTGGGGGGCGAGCAGAAGACCGCCCAGGACGAAGGCCGCCGAGGCGCAGGCCATGGCCATGCGCCGCCGCCGGCCGCTTTTGCCGGAGATGCCTTTTCCCTGTTGGTCGATGTCCGTTCTTTTAGACGCCACGCAGTGAAAATAGCTCAACCGGCCTCTCCGCCGCCACAGCGAGTTTTTTGCGGGGGGCTCGGGAACAAATCGGAGGGCTGGTCGGTTGGCCCGCCAAGCTCTTGCTCACAAGAATGACATAACATTAATTCGTCTAAATCATCGATAGGTAATTTGGCTTATTTTTATCTGATTTCTTACACTCCGCTTAATACTCTTGAGCACGTTTAATATTCAGTAACGACTCATATATAATTTAACTGTGCCTAGTGATATGTATCACAGGGGATCTTCAAAAAAGATCCTACATACTGTCAGTAAGTTTGACAGTTACCTGCGTAACTCTGGATCGATAGAGAAATGCAGGAAGAATTTTGGAGGATTTTTAGCGATGGAGGGATGGATGAACAAGCGGTTGGGTGTGGTGGCCGTCGCGGCCATTCTGCTGTCTGCCTGTTCCACGACGCCGCGCGCGGAATACGGACAGCCGCTGACGCCGCGCGCCCAGCAGTTCAAGACCAAGCTCGCGGGCCATATCGACAATTGCTCGATGCAGAAGATCAGGGCCAAGGGCCTCGACGGTCATCAGGCCCTGAAGCAATGCCTCTGCGAGGTCGATGTCTGGGCGCTCAATTCCTCCGACGAGGAAAAGGTGGCGCTCGAGCTGATCGCCCAGCGGGGCAGCAACGCCGTCGATCCCGATGTGAAGGAACTCGGCACCTCTACCGTGCGGCGCCTGTCGGGCGAACGCCACCGGGTCTGCGGCGCCTGACGCTTACTCCTTCCGGCCGGCTTCCTTGAGCAGGGAGCCGAGCGGGAGGTGAAGATGGGGGTTGGCGGCCAGCACATTGCCGGTCGCCAGCATGTCGTGGCCGCCGGCGATGTCGGTGACCCGCCCGCCGGCTTCCCGCACCAGGAGGATCCCGGCCGCGATATCCCAGGGCTGCAGCCCGAATTCCCAGAACCCGTCGAGCCGCCCCGCCGCCACATAGGCGAGATCCAGCGAAGCCGCGCCCGCGCGCCGCACGCCGGAGGTCGCGGCCATGACGGCCGCCAGGCCCTTCAGATAGGCCGGATGATCGCCGCGCTCCCGGAAGGGAATGCCGGTGCCGATCAGCGTGTCGGGCAGGGTCTTGCGCGCGGAGACCCGCATCCGCCGGTCGTTGACATAGGCGCCCGAGCCCTTTTCCGCCCAGAACATCTCGTCGTGCACGGGCTCGTAGATCACTGCGGCGACCAATTCGCCCTCGCGCTCCAAGGCGATGGAGATCGCGAAATGCGGGAAGCCGTGCAGGAAGTTCGTGGTTCCATCCAGGGGATCGACGATCCAGCGGTGCCTGCCGTCGCCCGTCGTCTCGCCGCTTTCCTCCATGAGGAAGCCGAAACCGGGCCGCGCCTTGCCAAGCTCCACGCGCAGCATCTTCTCGGCCTTGTGGTCGGCCTGGGAGACAAAGTCCCCCGGACCCTTGACCGAAACCTGGAGCTGCTCCACCTCGCCGAAGTCGCGGAGCAGTCCGCGCGCCGCCTTGCGGGCGGCCGCCGTCATCACATTGATGGTCGGGGAGAAAACCGCCATCAGTCCTTGGCGCGTTCGAGGTAGGTGCCGTCGGCGGTATTCACGACGATCCGGATATTCGAGTCGATATGGGGCGGGATCATCACGCGCCGGCCGTTTTCGAGCTTGCCGGGCTTGTAGGAGGAGGAGGCCGTCTGGCCCTTCACCACCGGGTCGGCTTCCACGAGCAGCATGGTCACGGTCTGCGGCAGGTCGACCGAGAGCGCCACGCCTTCATGAAGCTTCACCTGGCAGATCATGCCTTCCATCAGGAAATCGGCCGGGTCGCCGATCAGCTCTCGCGGCACCTGGGTCTGCTCATAGGTCTCGTTGTCCATGAAGGTCGCCAGCTCGCCCTCGAAGTAGAGGAACTGCATTTCCTTTTCATCGAGGCTCACCCGCTCTACCGCCTCTTGGGTGCGGAAGCGATCGTTGAGCTTGGTGCCGCTGCGCAGGTCGCGCATTTCGACCTGGGCGAACATGCCACCCTTGCCGGGCTGCACGAAATCGCGCTTCAAGACGACCCAGAGCTTCCCCTGGTGTTCGAGCACGTTGCCCGGCTTGATATCGATGGCATTGATCTTCATGGCGCTCGCCCTCTTTGGCGCGTCGGTGGACGGAATATAGGTTTGGCGCAGCTTCGTACCAGCTTGCCCTTGCCAAAGGAAGCCAAATGCGGTTCTCGTCCGCCCTGGGCGGCGCGGGTCTGATGCGAGGAAATCCAATGGCTGGCGAGTGGTGGCGACCGGAACGATTGGCGGCGCGACGCCCCTACCTCATGGCGCGGGCGCGGATCGTCGCCGAGGTGAGAGCCTTCTTCGCCGAGCGGAATTTCATCGAGGTCGAAACACCGGGCCTCCAGGTGAGCCCCGGCATCGAGCCCCATCTCATGGCCTTCGGCACCGACATGGACGAGCCGGGGGAGGTGACGCGGCGGCGCTATCTCCATACCTCGCCGGAATTCGCCATGAAGAAGCTCCTGGTGGCGGGCGAGCCCCGGATCTTCCAGATCGCCCATGTCTGGCGCAACGGCGAGCGCACGGCCACCCATCACCCGGAATTCTCGATGCTGGAGTGGTATCGGGCGGGGGCGGGCTACCAGGATCTCATGACGGATTGCGAAACCCTGCTGCGCCGCTGCCTCAAGGCGGCGGGGCGCGGGATGTTTCACGGGAAAGGGCGCGACAGCGACCCCGCCCCGCCTTTCGAGCGGCTCTCGGTGCCCGAGGCTTTCCGGAGCCGCTGTGGCATCGACCTGCTGGCCACGGCGCCCGATCCCTCGAAGCCCGATCTGGCACTTCTGGCGAAAGCCTCTGCGCATCTCGGCATCGCGCCGCACGCGGGCGACGAATGGGAGGATCTCTTCTTCCGCATCCTCCTGGACCGGATCGAGCCCGATCTCGGGATGGGGCGGCCGACCTTTCTTTACGATTACCCCGTGTCCATGGCGGCGCTCTCCCGGCCCAAGCCCGAGGATCCCAGAGTGGCCGAGCGGTTCGAGCTTTATGTCTCCGGGATAGAGCTCGCGAATGCCTTCGGGGAGCTGACCGATCCCCAGATCCAGCGCGGGCGCTTCCTGGCGGACCAGGAAAAGAAGCGGCTCATTTACGGCGAGACCTATCCCCTCGACGAGGATTTCCTGGCGGCGCTCGACTATGGCATGCCCGAGAGCGCGGGCATCGCGCTGGGCCTCGACCGGCTGGTCATGGTGGCGACCGGCGCGGCGGATATCGAGGACGTGCTCTGGGCGCCCGTCAGGTGAAGCCAATCAGATGAAAAACGTCGAGATCAGGTAGAGCGCGCAGCCGACGAGGCTGCCCACGAGCGTGCCGTTGATCCGGATGATCTGGAGGTCGCCGCCCACCGCGAGTTCGATGCGGGCCGTGACGGTGCCGGCGTCCCAGCTCTTGACCGTTTCCTCGATGATGCGGCCGATCTCCCCGCGCCAGGGTGAGAGGAGATGCAAGGCAATCCGTTCCACCGCCCGGTCGAAGCGCTGCCGCATGGCCTCGTCGGCGGCCAGCGCATAGCCCAGGGACTGGGCGCCCTTGGCGAGTGCCTCACGGGTCCTCGATTTGGGGGATTCCAGGTCCGCCAGCACGAATTCCCGGAGCCTGTCGCCCACCGTGACGAGCCATTCCTGGACGGCTTCCTGCTGCAGGAAATTATGCTTTGCCCCTTCGATGCGGGTCCGCCATGCCTTGGAATGGATCGTCTCGGCGGAGAAATGCGCGACCATCTCCAGGAGCTTCTGCCGGGACTCGCTGCCGGGCAGGCGCAATTCCTCGATGAAATTGCGCACGCCTTCCACGACGGACTTGGCGATGCGGCGGTCGACGGTCTTGGGGATCCACCAGGCGGTGCGCTCCGCCACCAGCCGGTCGAGGTCGTCCCGCCGGCTGTCGATCAGGTTCCGCGCCGCCAGGAGCGCGTTGTCGAGCAAGGCCTCGCCATGCCCCGTGGCCGAGAGCAGCGACAAAAGCCGCGCCAGGATCGGGGCGAGTTCCAGCTCTTTCAACTGCTCGCCCAGAGCGCGGCCGACGAAGGCGCGGATTTCCTTGTCGCCCAGGGATCGCACCACATAGGGGAGACCCGCCACGACCCGGTCGGCCAGCGCCTCGGCATTGGTGGGCTGGCTCAGCCATTCCGCCATATGCTTTGCGACCTTGGCCTCGCCCAGGCGCTGGGACAGGAGGTCGGGGGTCAGGAAATGGGTCTCGACGAAACGGCCGAGGCCCGCGCCGATCCGGTCCTTGCTGCGCGGCACGATGGCGGTATGGGGGATCGGCAGCCCCAGGGGGCGGCGGAAGACCGCCGTCACCGCGAACCAGTCCGCCAGCGCGCCGGCCACGCCCGCCTCTGCCGTGGCGCGCAGGAGCCGCGTCCAGAAACCGGGTTCCGGCACGACGAGGGTGCCAAGGAAGACCAGGACGACGAAAACCAGAAGGCCGGTCGCCAGCCGCCGGTTGCGGACGAGGGCGCGGCGCTGCTGGTCTTCTATCGGGGAAGTTTCGGCCATGGGTCCCAAGGATGTGGCGCGGAAGGGCACCTTGCGCAAGCGTGAGGACCGCACGAGTATATATGGCTGTTCCGCATCGGAGTTCCCGGTCCCTTGAGAACCCTCGTCGCCGCGTCACTGGGTCTGGTCCTCTGCGGCATGGTTGCCGGGGCGGCTTCGGCGCAGGAGACCTGCCCGGTCTCCCCGGCCGTGATCCACCTCCATACATCGGCTTCGGAGCCCCTGGTGGACAATAGCCAGCCGTCGGAGCAGGTCCGGGCGCTCGCAACAGCGCTCCGCCAGGGGGGACGGCTGATCGGGCTCTATGTGGGAAACTTCAACGCCTCGGCCCTGCCGACCTATGAGATCCAGCAGCGCGGCAACGGGCTCTGCGTCAGGACGACCGAAGTGTCGGTGGCGCTCACCGTGGAGCCCCGCAAGATCTATGTGACGAACGACCGGCTTCCGGGCAGTTGCGAATACAAGGCGGTGCTCGACCACGAGCGCCAGCATCAGGCGATCGACGACGGGCTCCTGAAGGAATACGGCCCGGTGTTCCGCGAAGCGGTGCGGCAGGCGCTGGCGCGGATCGGCACGGATCCCGTGCCGCTGGGCCGCAAGGCGGACGCGGAGCGGCGGCTTTCCCAGGCGATGGAGCGGGCGCTCCGCCAGGCCTTCGCGCGGCTGGGCGCGGAACGCAACCGGCGGCAGCAGGGGCTGGATACCCAGGCGGAATATGTCCGGATCATGAATGCCTGCCGGTGATAGAAACGTCCCTCGCGGCTCTCCGCTTTCTTTATCAGATCGTCATGGCCGGGTTTGACCCGACCATCTCTGCGTAAGTAGCTGGCAGATGCCCGGATCAAGTCCGGGCATGACGACGAGGGGTGTGTCCCTAGACCGCCGGCAGCGTGGCCGCGGCAATCGCCCGGTTGAACTCGGCGACCGCTTCGCCCGGACCCTTGGGGTGGTTCCACACGGCCGTCACCACGGCCAGGAAATCGGCCCCGGCCTCGACCAGAGGCGCGCAGTTTTCGGCGGTGATGCCGCCGATGGCGACGCTCGGCACGGTCATGATCTCGTTCCACCAATAGAGCAGCTCAGGCTCCGGTCGGTATTTCGACGGCTTGGTGGTGGTCGCATAGAAAGCCCCGAAGGCGACGTAATCCGCCCCCGCTTCCGCCGCATCCATGGCGAGATGGCGGCTGTCGTGGCAGGTCACGCCGACGATCTTGTCAGGCCCCAGCAAGCGCCGCGCCTCGGCATAACCCATGTCGCTCTGGCCCACATGGGTCCCGTCGCAGCCCATCTCCTTCGCCAGATCCGGGCGGTCGTTGAGGATGAAGGCGACCTCCCGCTTCTGGGCGATCGGCAGCAGGACCTCGCAGGCCCGGCGGATCACGTCGTCGCTTACGTCCTTGAGGCGCAGTTGCAGGCAAGCGACATCGCCCCCGTCGAGCGCCGCGGTGAGGCGAGGAGCGAAATCCGCCGGCTCCAGGGCCGGCGGAGTGATCAGGTAGAGGCGGGCGGGCGTCTCGCTGTCGCTCAAGCCCTTATGCCTGACCCTGGTAGATCTTGACGATGGTGTCGAGGAGCTTCAGCGCCTCGTCCCTTGGCCGCTGGAAGGTGTTGCGGCCGATGATCGAGCCGTTGCCGCCGCCGTCGCGGATGGCGCGGGCCTCGTTGCAGACGCCCTCCATGTCCTTAGCCTCGCCGCCGGAGAAGACGACGATGCGGCGGCCGTTGAAGCAGGACTGCACCACATGCTTGATGCGGGCCGCCGGGGTGGAGATGTCGATCTTCTGGCTCTCGTAGACCTTCTTGGCGGCGTCGAGTTCCAGCGCCTCGGTCGGCGGTTTCACCTTGATGATATGGGCGCCGAGCAGCGCCGCCATATGGGCGGCATAGGCGCAGATGTCGATGGCCGTCTCGCCGGCCTTGGAAAGATTGCCGCCGCGCGGATAGGACCAGACGACGACCGCCAGACCCACGGACTTCGCTTCCTCGGCCATGGCGGAGATCTGGCCCATCATGTCGAAGGCGACATCGGAGCCGGGATAGATCGTGAAGCCGATGGCCGAGCAGCCAAGCCGCAGGGCGTCTTGCACACTGCCCGTCAGGGCTTGCGAGGGGTCCTCCTTGGCGCGGGCGAGGCTGTTGGAGCTGTTGACCTTCAGGATCGTCGGGATCGCTCCGGCGAAGGTGGCGGCGCCCGCCTCGATCATGCCCAGGGGTGCGGCATAGGCCGAAAGCCCGGCGTCGATGGCGAGTTGGAAATGGTAATGCGGATCATAGCCCGCCGGGTTGGGCGCGAAGCTCCGGGCGGGGCCGTGCTCGAAGCCCTGGTCCACCGGCAGGATCACGAGCTTGCCGGTGCCGCCGAGACGCCCCTGCATCAGGATGCGGGCGAGATTGGCCTTGGTGCCGGGATTGTCGCTCTCGTAGTTGGCGAGGATGCGTTTGACGGCGGCGCTCAGTTCCATGACGGGGAAGTCTCCTAGGGGCGGCTCTTATGGGAGCCGGATATAGCAGAAGGGCGGGTTTCGAGAAAGGCGTGGCAGGCGGAGGCCACGTCGGATGAATTCATGAGGTCGAGGGCGGGCTGTGGCGCCAATTCGACGGAAGCCTCGAAATTCTCACCGATCTCCTGGAGCCGCTGTCCCATTTCGGACGGGCCGGTGAAACGGACCCGCCCGATCCCGGCGCGGAAGGCGGCCAGCACCAGGCCCGGCGCGTCGCCGCAATCGAGAAGACCGTCGATCTCGACGTCGGGGGTTTCCTCGGCGAGCGTTTCCAGCAGGGCCTTGAACCAGAGGGGGCCGAGATAGGAGGCGGCCCCGGCGGCGCTTTCGAGAATCACGTCCTCCTTAAGCTCACGGGCGGCCCTGAGGGCCGCCCGCGCTTGATCGAGCGAATGGATGACGATCCGAGGCAGCACGTCAGCCGAGCTTGCCGACCTTGGCCGCCGCCTCGACCATGCGGTTCGAGAAGCCCCATTCGTTATCGTACCAGCTCATGACGCGGCCGAAGCGCTTGCCCAGCACCACGGTCTGCGTCAGGTCGAAGGTCGAGCTATGCGAGTTGTGGTTGAAGTCGCAGGAGACGAGTTCCTCGCTGTTGACCCCGAGGATGCCCCGGAAGCGGTCGGAATTGGCCGCCTTGGTCATCAGTTCGTTGATCTCTTCCTTGCTGGTGTCGCGCGACGCGTTGAACTTGAAGTCGATGAGCGAGACATTGGCGGTCGGGACCCGGATCGAGGTGCCGTCGAGCTTGCCGACAAGCTCCGGCAGCACGAGGCCAAGGGCCTTGGCCGCTCCCGTCGAGGTCGGGATCATCGACAAAGCCGCCGCGCGCGCGCGGCGCAGATCGGAATGGAGCGTATCGACCGTGTTCTGGTCGCCCGTATAGGAATGGATCGTGGTCATGAAGCCCTGCTCGATCCCGATGCCCTTGCTGAGGACATAGGCGACGGGCGCCAGGCAGTTGGTCGTGCAGGAGGCGTTCGAGAGGATCTTGTGCTCGGGCTTCAACTGGTCGCCGTTGACGCCCAGGACCAGGGTGAAATCGACCCCATCGGCGGGGGCGGAAACCAGCACGCGCTTGGCTCCGGCTTCGAGATGCTTGGAGGCGGCCTCGCGCTTGGTGAAGATGCCGGTGCATTCGAGCGCCACATCGACCTTCAGGTCCTTCCAGGGGAGCTTGGCGGGATCGCGCTCGGCGGTGACCTTGATCTTGCCGTGGCCGAGGTCCATCCAGTCGTCGCCGGTGGTGATCTCGCCAGGGAAATGGCCATGGACGCTGTCGTGCTTCAGGAGGTGGGCGTTGGCCTTCACCGAGCCCAGATCGTTGATCGCGACCACTTCCAGATCGTCGCGCCGCGCCTCATGCGCCGCCCGCAGCACCAGCCGCCCGATGCGCCCGAACCCGTTGATCGCCACCTTGATCGTCATGTTCTTTTCCTCCAGTTCGTCACTCGGAAGGGCGTCGGTTCGCAACCCGTTCCTCATATTCACTAATCGTCATCCTCGGGCCAAGCCCGAGGATGACGCTCAATGCGTGGTCAAATATCTCGCCGTCTTATCCGCCGCCGTCAAATTTTGCTCAGCGCCACGCCGGCCACATGCTCGGCGGTGATGTTGAAATGCTTGTAAAGATCGCCAATGGGGGCCGAGGCGCCGAAGGTCGTCATGCCGACGCTCTCGCCCTTGTCGCCGATATAGCGCTCCCAACCATAGGTCGCCGCCGCCTCGACAGAGATGCGGGGAACCTGGCCCAGTACCGTCTGGCGATAAGCTTCGGACTGCGCGTCGAAAAGCTCCCAGCAAGGCAACGACACGACCGCCGCTGCAACACCCTTCGCCTTCAGCATCTCCCGCGCCGCCATCGCGATGGTGACCTCCGAGCCTGTCGCTAGAAGCGTCACTTGGCGCGTGCCTTCCGCTTCCGCAAGCACATAGCCGCCCTTGGCGGAACGGTTCTCGGCAACGTCCTTCCGAAGGGTCGGAACGTTCTGGCGGGTCAAGGACAGGACCGAGGGGGTCTTGGGCGTGGACAGCGCCAGCGCCCAGCATTCCGCCGTCTCCACCGCATCGGCGGGCCGGAAGACCTGCAGGTTCGGCATGGCGCGCAGGCTGGTCAGATGCTCGACCGGCTGATGGGTCGGGCCGTCCTCGCCGAGGCCGATGCTGTCATGGGTCATCACATAGATGACGCGGATCCCCATGAGCGCCGCCAGGCGGATCGACGGCCGGCAGTAATCGGTGAACACGAGGAAGGTGCCGCCATAGGGGATGAAGCCCCCATGCAGCGCCAGGCCGTTCATCGCGGCGGCCATGCCGTGTTCGCGCACGCCGTAATAGACGTAGGAGCCGGAGAAATCGTCCGGCGTGATCGGCTTCTGGTTCTTGCCCTTGGTGAGGTTCGAGCCCGTGAGATCCGCCGACCCGCCGAGGAATTCGGGCAGCGAGGGCAGGATTGCCTCGATCGCCTGGTTGGAGGATTGCCGGGTCGCGAGCGACGGGGCATCGGCCACATATTTCGCCTTCAGGGCGTCGAGACCTGCCTGCCAGCCATCGGGCAATTGTCCCGCGACCCGCCGCTCGAACTCCGCGCGGTTGGCGTCTTTCTTGAGCTTCCTGCGCCAGGTCGCGGTCTTGGAAGCGCCGCGCTTGCCGGCATCGAGCCAGGGCTTGCGGATTTCGTCCGGCACCACGAAAGGCGGATAGTTCCAGCCGAGCCGTTCCCGTGCGCCCTTGATTTCTTCCGGTCCCAAGGGGGAGCCGTGCGAGGCGGAAGTTCCAGCCTTGGTCGGCGCGCCGAAAGCGATGGTCGTGCGGCAGGCGATGAAGACGGGCTTCGCCGAGCGCTGGGCGGCCTTCAGGGCCTTAGTCACGGCGTCGGTATCGTGGCCGTCGACGCTATAGGTCTTCCAGCCATGCGCTTGGAACCGCTTCACCTGATCGTCGGAAACCGACAGATCCGTGCCGCCGTCGATGGAAATGGAATTGTTGTCCCAAAGCACGATGAGCTTGCCGAGCTTCAGGTGCCCCGCGAGCGAGATCGCCTCATGGCTGATGCCCTCCATGAGGCAGCCGTCGCCCGCGATCACATAGGTCTTGTGATCGACGAGGCCGGGGAACCGCGCCGCCATCATCCGCTCGGCGAGCGCCATGCCGACGGCGGTGGCGATGCCCTGGCCCAAGGGACCGGTGGTCGTCTCGATCCCCGCCGCATGGCCGTATTCCGGATGGCCCGCGGTGGGGCTGCCCAATTGCCGGAAGCGCTTCAACTCGTCGATGCCGATGCCGGAATAGCCCGTCAGATGCAAGAGCCCGTAGAGCAGCATCGAGCCATGGCCCGCCGAGAGCACGAAGCGGTCGCGATCCGGCCAATTGGGATCCGCCGCGTCGTATTTCAGGAAGTCCTTGAACAGCACGGTGGCCACATCGGCCATGCCCATGGGCATGCCGGGATGGCCGCTGTTGGCCTGTTGCACGGCGTCCATGGCCAGCGCCCGGAGCGCATTGGCCATCCGCCAAAGCTCCTGGTTCTTGGGCTTCGGAAGGGGACCGGCGGCTTTATTCTGGGTCGTCTCGGGGGCGCTCATGGGCACCTTATATCGGGGGCGGAGGAGGGGCCGCCGCACCTTGCCGAGCGAGCCCCCCGCCGTCAACGGTGATCTGCGGCAGGCTTCGCGGCATAAGCGCTCTCTTTCGCCCTGATCGCCCCCAAGGTAGAAACGCGGTCGCGATGGCGGTCCAGAGGGGGGACGGATGACCGGAGCGGAACTTTCGCCCAATGGCGTTGAACCCAATGGCGTTGAAGATGCGCCCCGTCCGGCGCCGATGAGCGGCCGGCCCTGGCTCACTTGGGCGATCCTCGCCGTGGTGGTCGGAGCCTTCCTCCTGGAGGTTCTGTTTTCCCTGGAGGGGCCGAAGCTCGATTTTTCGGTCCCGACCCTGATCGCCATGGGCGGGCTCAACCGGTCCCTCGTGTTCGACGGCGGGCAGTGGTACCGCCTCTTCACCGCGCCGCTTCTCCACGCCAATGCCATCCATATCCTGCTCAACGGCGTTGTGCTGATCCTGGTCGGCCGGGTGTTGGAGCGCCTGGTGGGCCCCCTCTGGTTCCTGGCGCTCTATGTCATCGGAGGCCTCGGCGGGGCGCTCATGTCCCTGGCCCTCAACGATCCGACCCTCACCTCGGTGGGAGCTTCCGGGGCGATCATGGGACTTTGCGCGGCGATCCTGGTCGCGGCCTTCCACCTGCCGGAGGGCCAGGCGCGCAAGCGCGTTCTGTCCCTGGGCGCGCGTGTCCTGATCCCCTCGCTCATTCCCGTGGCCACCAACGGATCGGGAATGCAGGTCGATTACGGCGCGCATCTCGGTGGCGCCTTGGCGGGAGGGGCGGCGGCGGGTCTGCTGCTGGCGGTTTGGGGCGAGGAGAGGCGATTGCCGCCCTGGAAACCGGCTGCGGCGACGATCGCCGCGCTGGGCGTTCTGCTCTCGGTCGCCGCCGGGGCTCGGGCCGTCGTCATCTATCCGGCTTTCGCCCCTCTCGGCCGTCTCATCCCGGAAAGTGAGATGCCGCACGGCACGGCCGAGATCGAGAAACGCGCCGCTGGCCTCCTGGCCCGCTATCCCGACGATCCCCGGGCTCATCTCCAGCAGGCGATCGCGCTGGTCATGGCCCAGGAGGCGCTGCGGGCGGAGAAGGAGCTGCGGATAGGTCTGGCGCTGGCCGAACCGCATGAGACTTATTATTGGGGATGGCCGCTGATCGAGAGCCTGCGGGGGCTCCTGGCGCTCGATCTCCTGGACCTCGACCGCGAGGCCGAGGCGAGGGAGGTCGCCGCCCGCATCTGCCGCGCTTATGCGAGCCCGCCTGCCGCCAGCATGGCCCAGGTGATTTTCGACAAGCATCTTTGCGAGTGATTTCGATACTCGCTCGCAGATAGAAAAAATTTTATCTATCTCGGGGATTTCGAGTAAACTGACATCCTATCACGAGGCATGACCAGTTCAGAAAGAACTCCCATGGATCAATTTCCTACGGCGCTGCCGCGCAGCTCTTTCCGACCCCTGCCGAATGCTTTCACATCCTTGCTCCTCGCCCTCGGTTTTCTTTTGGCCGTCTGGGGCGTGGGAACGGTTTGCGGCGGTTTCGGTCTTCTGATCTCGCATATGCTGAAGATCGAGCCGACGCTCGGCTTCTGGCTCGGCGCGGCGGTTCCGCTGGTGACGCTGGCGGCCGTCGTCCTGCCCCGGTTCCTGGTTCGGGAAACCGCCGGCATGGAAATCCGGGGGGCTTGGTTCCGCCCGCGGCCGCCCCGCGGCTTCCATCCCCGCCTCGTCGTCAGCAACGGCTGATCCCGCACGAAAAAAGGGCGGCAGACCCTAGGGTCCCACCGCCCTTTCGTTAGGATATTCCGGCAGGGATCAGAAGTTGTAGCGCATCCCGACCTTGAAGATGTTCGCGGTGGTATCCGCGTTGCCGCTGCTGCCGTTATTGATCTGCATGTAGCGATAGGACGGGACGACCGCGATGTTGTCGGTCAACTGGACCGAGACGCCCGCCTCGAGCAGGAACATGAAGTCGTCGCGGTCGCTGCCGGCGAAGGGCACGCCGCCCGTGGATCCCGAGCCGTTGCTCTGATGGGCGAGGCCGAGGCCGCCGCCCAGATAGGGCGTGTAGCGGGAATTCGTCTTGAAATCGTAGAAGGCGTTGCCGGTGAAGGTGAAGATATCGGCATCCGCGCCCGAGACGGGGGCATTGGTCGCGCCGGTCGATAGGGCGTTCAACCGGCTGCGGCCGTAGCCGAATTCGCCTTCGACGCGCAGGCCGAAGCCGTATTTGTAGCCCACGGCGCCATTGATGGCGTAGCCGTCGTCGAATTTCGCGGTGCTGCCGCCGGCCGACCTGTCGTTAAGGCCGAGATAGCCGAGGCTGCCGCTGACATAGGGGCCGTATTCGGCGGCTTTCGTGGCGCCGGCAGTCGCGGTCAGCACGATCGCGGCAACGCTCAGCACACCAAGAAACTTATTCATCACTCCTCCGGGGGGTAAAGACGAGGTGGGTCGACGGCCACTTGAGATAGAACGCGTCCGGACGAAAAAAGGGGGAGGGTCATCTTTTCGAGGCCCTGTTGCCGCGAAGCAACAATCAGGCCCATGGCCTTGCGATTGACGCCGCCGTCGCCTCGCGCGTAAGGTTACGAATCTCGGGCAATCGTCGGATTTGAATGGGATGAGCAGGATCGAGGAGGCTGCGCAGCGGCTGGAGAACGCCGTGGCGCGACTCGAAGCGGCGATGGGCCGGGTCGGCGGCAGCGACGCCCTCGCAACCCAGCTTGCCGAGGCCAAGGCCGAACGCGCCGCGCTGAGCGATCTCACGAGCACGGTCGCCCATCGGCTCGACGCGGCCATCGGCCGGCTCGATCAGGTCCTGGGCTCCTGATGCCGATCGTCAATGTCACGGTGAACGGCCGCCCCTATCCCGTCGCCTGCGACGAGGGCCAGGAAAACCGTATCAAGCAGCTCGCCCAATATCTCGACGGCAAGGTCGCGGATTTCGCCCGCAGCTTCGGCCAGGTCGGGGAATCGCGGCTCCTGCTGCTGGCCGCGCTCGTCATCGCCGACGAGCTTGCGGAGACCAGCGAGGCGTTGCGCCAGCACAAGGTTCGCGACGTTTCCGCCGACACCGGAGAGAGCGTCGCGGTCCAGGGCGTTGTGGCAAATGGCATCGAAAATCTCGCCGCGCGCATCGAGGCGATTGCGGAGCGGCTCGAAACGTCCCACATTGGGTAATGGATGGGGCTGCTCTTCTCGTTAGGCCGCATATGTCCCGGGGCCGATAATCACCTCTCGGGGACTGTCCCTGCCGAAGCCCTGGTTTCGGTATATGGTTCCCACCTGCACTAGCGGGCCACGGAGGATTTGCTATGCCGACGGTCTGGGCGGCTCCATCCACCGATTTCCGATGACAGGTTCTTAAAGCGACATGCGGGTCCTTCTCTGCGGCGATGTGGTCGGCCGCGCCGGCCGGACCGTGGTGGTCGACAACCTGGCGCGATTGAGGGCTGAACTCCGGCTCGATTTTGTCGTCGTCAACGGCGAGAACGCGGCCGCCGGCTTCGGTATCACCGACAAGATCTGCCGAGAGCTTTACGAGGCCGGCGTCGATGCGATCACCACGGGCAACCACGCCTGGGACCGGCGCGAGATCGTTTCCTATATCGGGGAAGACCCCAAGCTCCTGCGGCCCTTGAACCTTCCCGCCGACACGCCGGGCCGGGGCAGCGGCGTCTTCACGCTCGGCGATGGGCGCAAGGTCCTGGTCATCAATCCCATGGCGCGGCTTTTCATGGAGCCGCTCGACGATCCCTTCGCGGCGGTAAACCGGCTCCTGGCCGAGACGCCTCTGGGCGAGGTCCAGGCGATCCTGATCGATTTCCACGGCGAGGCGACCTCGGAGAAGATGGCCATGGGCCATTTCTGCGACGGGCGGGTGTCGGTCGTGGTGGGGACCCATACCCATGTCCCGACCGCCGACGCCCAGATCCTGCCGGGCGGCACCGCCTATCTGACCGATCTCGGCATGTGCGGCGACTACGATTCGGTGATCGGCATGAAGAAGGAGGGCTCGGTGGCCCGCTTCACCCGCAAGACGCCGGGCGAAAAGATGGAGGTTGCCGAAGGGGAGGGGACGCTCTGCGGCCTCTTCGTGGAGATCGACGACGATACGGGGCTCGCCCGTGGGATCTCGCCGGTGAGGGTCGGCGGCCGACTCCAGCCGCATATGCCGACGCTCGCTTAAGCCTTCGGGCATGCCATGGCGCTCGATCCCGAGATCGCGAGCTACGCGCAAAGCCTGATCGGCCGCTACGGCCGCGACGCCAAGCATATCGCCAACCAGGGCAGGCTCTCGGCCCGGCAGAAAGGCGACAAGGCGGGCGACAGGGCCTGGAGCCTCATCCTCCATGCCATCTCCGACGCGCTGGAAAACCGGCGGCCGGGCGAGGCGGATGGGGGCGAGCTTCGGGATCTTCTGGGGCGGCTCGACCGCTTCGCCAATCCCCTGGGGCGGGGAAAAGGCTGAAACCGCGCCATATTGCTGCCATATCCTGCGGATAATCAGGGCTGACCGGGGCGAAAACGCTTTGCCGGACCCCTGGGGCATACTACAAGATATGGTATGGTCGCACGCGCGACACACAGACAGTTAGCGAAAAGACATGGCTGGTCATTCTCAATTCAAGAACATCATGCACCGCAAGGGCGCGCAGGACAAAAAGCGCGCCAAGGTGTTCACCAAGCTGATCCGCGAATTGACGACCGCGGCCCGGACGGGGCTGCCCGACCCCGCCGCCAACCCGCGCCTGCGCGCCGCCATCATGGCGTCGAAGCAGGCGAATATGTCCAAGGATACGGTCGATCGCGCGATCAAGCGCGGGGCCGGCGGCGAGGACGGGGACAATTACGAAGAGGTGCGCTACGAGGGCTATGGCCCCGGCGGCGTGGCGGTGATCGTCGAGGCGCTGACCGATAACCGCAACCGCACGGCGTCGGATGTGCGCGCGGCCTTCACCAAATATGGCGGCAATCTCGGTGAAACCAATTCCGTCAGCTTCATGTTCGACCGGGTCGGGCAGGTGACCTATCCCGCCTCGGTCGGCGATGCGGACACCATGTTCGAGGCGGCGGTCGAGGCCGGCGCCGACAATGTGGAGAGCAGCGAGGAAGAGCATGCGGTGACCTGCGGGTTCGAGGGCCTCATCCCCGTGCGGGATGCGCTGGAGCAGCGCTTCGGTGCGCCCGCCTCGGCCAAATTCGTCTTCAAGCCTAAGGTCATGGCTCCCATCGACGAGGAGGCCGCCGTCTCGCTCTTCAAGCTGCTGGAAGCGCTGGAGGACAGTGACGACGTCCAGACCGTATTCGTCAATTTCGAGGTTTCCGACGAGGTCATGGCGCGTCTCAGCGCCTGAGTCCTCGTCGCTTTCAGGATCTACATGCGACTGCTGGGACTGGATCCAGGTTTGCGGCATACCGGCTGGGGCGTCATCGACGTCTCGGGCAACCGGTTGACGCATCGCGCCGACGGCGTGGTCCATTCCGACGGCAAGAAGTCCCTGCCCGAACGCCTGGTCCAGCTTTTCCGCCAGTTGAACGATGTGCTGGACGCCCAGCAGCCCGACGAGGCGGCGGTCGAGGAGACCTTCGTCAACAAGAACCCGGCCTCGACCCTGAAATTGGGCGTGGCGCGGGGCGTCGTTCTGCTGGTCCCGGCCGAGCGCGGCCTGCCGGTGGCGGAATATTCGGCCAATCTCATCAAGAAATCGGTGGTCGGCGTCGGGCACGCGGACAAGACCCAGGTCCAGATGATGGTCCGCCGGCTGCTGCCGGGCTGCCTCATCCAGAGCGCCGACGCGGCCGATGCGCTGGCCGTCGCGATCTGCCATGCCCATCACGCGGCGACCCAGAGGGCCTGGGCCCGCACCGCGATACCGGCGGTCGTCCGATGATCGCGATGCTTTCCGGTCTCGTGGATCAGGTCGCGGTCGACAGCGTCATCGTCGATGTGCGGGGCGTGGGGTATCTCGTCTTCGCCTCGTCGCGCACGCTGGGCAACCTGCCGGCCAAGGGCGAGCCGGTGCGCTTCCTCATCGAGACCCATGTGCGCGAGGACCATATCCACCTCTACGGCTTTGCCGACGAGGGCGAGCGCAGCTGGTTCCGGCTTCTCACCACGGTGCAGGGCGTCGGCGCGCGGCTGGCGCTCGCGATCCAGGGCGTGCTCGCGCCGGAGCCCCTGACCGCCGCCATCCTGTCCCAGGACAAGACCGCGCTCGCCCGGGCCGATGGGGTGGGACCGAAGCTCGCGGCCCGGATCTGCAACGAATTGCGCGACAAGGTCGGCGGCATCGCGCTCGGGCCGGGAGCGATCCCCGGTGCGGCCTCGTCGCCCGTCGCGGCTGGCGCGACGGGCATCGCCGCCGATGCGCTCTCGGCGCTGGTCAACCTCGGCTATCCCCGCGCCGATGCCTATACCGCCGTCTCCAAAGCCGTCCGCAAGCTGGGCGCTGACGCCAAGCTCGACGCGGTGATCCGCGCCGGTCTCCAGGAACTCGGCCGATGATAGAAGACGAGGAAGACCGGCTCGTGACGCCGGAACGCCAGGAGGACGATGCCGAAACCTCCTTCCGGCCCCTGAGCCTTTCGGAATTCGTCGGCCAGCGGCAGTTGCGCGAGAACCTCAGCGTCTTCATCGAGGCGGCGCGGTCGCGCGGCGATTCGCTCGACCATGTGCTCTTCTTCGGGCCGCCGGGCCTGGGCAAGACGACGCTCGCCCAGATCGTGGCGCGCGAGATGAGCGTCGGTTTCCGCGCCACCTCCGGCCCGGTGATCCAGCGCGCCGGGGATCTGGCCGCGCTCTTGACCAATCTCCAGCCGCGCGACGTCCTTTTCATCGACGAGATCCATCGCCTGACCCCGGCGGTGGAGGAAATCCTCTATCCCGCCATGGAGGATTTCCAGCTCGACCTCATCATCGGCGAAGGGCCGGCGGCGCGGTCGGTGCGCATCGACCTGCCGCCTTTCACCCTGGTGGGCGCGACGACGCGTTCGGGCCTCATCACGCGGCCCTTGCGGGAACGTTTCGGCATTCCCTTGCGGCTCGTCTTCTACGAGCCGGACGAATTGGAACTCATCGTCAGCCGGGGTGCCCGCGTCCTCGCCATGGATATGACGCCCGAAGGAGCCGCCGAGATCGCTCGGCGCGCGCGGGGCACGCCCCGGGTTGCCGCGCGGCTTCTGCGGCGGGTGCGCGATTTCGCCGCGGTGGCGGGCTCGACCCGGATCGACGCCAAGGTCGCGGACGGGGCGCTCAACCGGCTGGAGGTGGATGGGCGCGGGCTCGACGCCATGGACCGCCGCTATCTGCGCTGCCTTGCCGAGAACTACGGCGGCGGGCCGGTGGGCGCGGAAACCCTGGCCGTGGCCCTGGGCGATCAGCGCGATGTGGTCGAGGAAGTCATCGAGCCCTATCTCATGCAGCAGGGCTTCGTGCAGCGCACGCCGCGCGGCCGGATGCTGAGCCAGCTCGGCTACGATTACCTGGGCCTGAAGCTGCCCTCGACACGGCCGCCCCAGCCCCAGCTCGACCTGTTGGGCACGCCCGAGGGGCAGTCTTGAGCGTCGAGAGCCTGCCCCGCGCTGGCCTCATCGAGGATGGGGCCTATCTCTATCCCGTGCGCGTCTATTATGAGGACACGGATGCCGGCGGCATCGTCTACCACGCCAATTACCTGCGCTTCGCCGAACGGGCGCGAAGCGAGATGCTGCGCCGCCTCGGCATCGAGCAGGGCGCGATGCGGGCGCGGGACGGGGTCATGTTCGCGGTCCGCCGCTGCACCGTCGATTTCCTGGCCCCCGCGCGGCTCGACGACGACCTCACCGTGGCGACCCGTCTCGTCGGCGTCGGCGCGGCGACGATGGACATCCTTCAGGATGTGCGTCTTGGAGACAGGGAACTCGTTCGCCTCAAGTTGCTTATTGCCTGCGTGGGCCCTGCGGGGCGGCCGGCGCGCATTCCGAAACCTCTTCGCGCGGCGCTCGAGCCGCTTTCCGCAACCCACCTCGTGACGAAAGAAGAACATGCAAGGTAGCGTCGATCAGGCGGCCCTCGCCGGCTCCGTCGTCCCCCACGACCTCTCCATCGTGGGGCTCTTCCTCCAGGCGGACATCATCGTCAAGGTGGTGATGTTCATGCTGCTGCTCGCCTCCTTCTGGAGCTGGGCGGTGATCTTCGACAAGGTCATCAAGATCCGCCGCCTGCGGAAGGAAGCCGCCAGCTTCGAGGAGGCTTTCTGGTCCGGCGGGTCGCTCGACGACCTCTACGACCGGATCGGCTCCCGCCCGCAGGACCCGATGTCGGCGATCTTCTCCGCCGCCATGCGCGAATGGCGGCGCAGCGCCGCCAAGGGGCTGGTCAGCGGCTCGGCCACGCGGCTGAACCTCCAGGAACGCATCGAGCGGGTCATGCAGGTCACGGTCGGCCGCGAGATGGAGCGGCTGGAACGCTTCATGGCCTTTCTCGCCACGGTTGGCTCGACCGCGCCCTTCGTCGGGCTCTTCGGCACGGTCTGGGGCATCATGAACAGCTTCCAGGCGATCGCGGCCTCCAAGAATACCAGTCTTTCCGTGGTGGCGCCGGGTATCGCGGAATCGCTTTTCGCCACCGCGCTGGGCCTGGTCGCCGCCATTCCGGCGGTCATCGCCTATAATAAGTTCTCCACCGATTTTGGCAGATATGCGGCGCGGCTCGACGCATTTGCGACAGAATTCAGTGCCATCCTGTCTCGTCAGCTCGATGAGAAGGGTTCCGACTAGATGGCCGCCACTTTCCTCGCCCGCGCCGGCCGGGGCTCCAGTTCCCGGCGGGCCGCCTACAAGCCGATGAGCGAGATCAACGTCACGCCCATGGTGGACGTGATGCTCGTGCTGCTGATCGTCTTCATGGTGACGGCGCCCTTGCTGACCGTGGGCGTGCCGGTCGACCTGCCGCAGACCCAGGCGCCCACCATCAACGAGCAGAAGGAACCGCTGGTCATCACCGTGAAGGCCGACGGCAGCCTCTTCCTCCAGGAAACACAGGTCGAGCCCGACCAACTCGCCCCCCGGCTCCAGGCGATCACCCGCAACAATCCCGAAGCCAGCATCTATGTGCGCGGCGACAAGGCGATCAACTACGGAAAGGTGCTGGAGGTCATGGGCCTCGTGAGCGCCGCCGGTTTCACCAAGGTTTCGCTGGTCGCGGAACTGCCCCGGGACAACAGGTCCGGCGCCGGTGCCCGCAGACGCTAAGGACAGTAACACCGTCCTTCGGGGCGCTCTGGCGGCATCGGCGGTTGGCCATGTCGCCGTGATGGCGCTCGCCTATTGGGGCATTCCGGCGCTGTTCAAGCCGCCGGAACCCGAAGACGCCCCGATCGTCGTCGAATTGGTGAATGTCGCGCCCGAAACCCGTGCGACCCAGGTGAACCAGGCCCCGCCGCGTCCCAAGGCCGATCAGCAGGTCGCCCAGAACGACCCGGTTCCGCCGCCGCCGAAGCCCGAGCCGCCGAAGCCGGTTCCGCCGCCGCCTCCTCCGCCACCGCCGCCTCCTCCGCCACCGCCACCGCCACCTCCTCCGGCGCCACCGCCGCCGCCTCCGCCACCCATCCCCCCTCCGCCGGCTCCCCCGCCGCCGGTGCCGGCCCCGCCCGCGCCGAAGCCGCCCGAGCCCAAGCCCGAGCCGCCCAAGGTGCCGCCGCCGCCGCCCAAGCCGCCGCAGCCCAAGCCCGAGCCGCCGAAGAAGACGCAGAACGACGACTTCGACTCGCTCTTGAAGAACTTGGCGAAGCAGGCCCCGGTGCAGCCCCAGGAGCAGACGCCGCCCAACCGGCCGCAACCGCCGCGGCAGATGGCCTCCGCCGCGTCGTCGCAGCCGATCGCCCCCCTGGGCGCGCAGATCTCGACCAGCGAGATGGACATGGTGCGCCAGCAGATCGCCGGCTGCTGGAACATCCCGGCAGGCGCCCGCGATGCCAAGGACCTGCGCGTGGTGGTTCGCATCACCGCCGAGCCCGACGGGCGGGTCACGAGCGCCACCATTGAAGACACGTCCCGCATGAACGACCCTTATTACCGGGCCGCGGCGGAGAGCGCCCAGCGCGCGCTTCGCCTGGACGCCTGCAAAGTCCTGAAGCTTCCCCGCGATAAATACGACCAGTGGAAGGTCTTCACCTTCACCTTTGATCCGAAGGATGTCCTATGACCTTATTCTCGCTTCGCCGTGGCGCCCTCTGCCTCGGCCTGACCCTCGTGGCGCTGCTGGCGCTGGGGTCCGTGCCCGCCAAGGCCTTGCTCAATATCGACATCAACAAGGGCGTGACCGAGCCCATGCCGATCGCGGTTCCGGTCTTCGTCGGCAAATCCCCTTCGGAGACGCAGGTCGGCCGCGACCTCGCCCAGGTCATCTCGACGGACCTGGAGCGGTCCGGGCTTTTCCTGCCCCTGGATCCGCGCTCCTTCATCCAGAACGTCGTCGATACCAGCGCTCCGCCGCGTTTCGGCGATTGGCGCATCATCAAGGCGCAGGCCCTGGTCACGGGCGGCGCCACGGTCCAGCCCGACGGAAGGCTCCAGGTCGAGTTCCGCCTCTGGGACGTGACCGCCGAACAGCAGCTCGTGGGCAACCGCTATATCGCGACCCAGCAGAATTGGCGGCGCATCGCCCATCAGATCGCCGACCAGATCTATAAGCGGATCACCGGCGAGGAAGGCTATTTCGACACCCGCATCGTCTATATCTCGGAGACCGGTCCCCAGGACAAGCGGGTGAAGCGGCTGGCGATCATGGACCAGGACGGGGCGAACCACCGCTATATGACCGACGGGCGGTCGCTCGTGCTGACCCCGCGCTTCTCGCCGACGACCCAGGAGATCACCTATCTCTCTTATGGGCGCGGCAGCCCCCGGGTCTTCCTCTTCAACATCGACACGGGCCAGCAGGAGGTCCTGGGCGATTTCCCCGGCATGACCTTCGCGCCGCGTTTCTCGCCCGACGGCAACAAGGTCATCATGAGCCTTGCGGCCGAAGGTCACAGCGATATCTACACGCTCGACCTCAGGACCCGCGCGGCCACCCGGATCACGAACTCCGCCGCCATCGACACCTCGCCCAGCTATTCGCCGGACGGTCGCAGGATCGTGTTCAATTCTGATCGCGGCGGCACGCAGCAGCTCTATACGATGAATGCGGACGGCAGCGACGCCAAGCGGATCAGTTTCGGTCAGGGCCGCTATGGCACGCCAGTCTGGTCGCCGCGCGGCGACCTCATCGCCTTCACGAAGTTCGACGCCAGCAAGTTCTACATCGGCGTCATGCGGCCCGACGGCTCGGGCGAACGGCTGTTGACCGACAGTTTTTTAGTCGAAGCCCCGACTTGGGCTCCGAACGGTCGAGTGTTGATGTACTTTAAGCAGACGCCGACCGATACAAGGGGAAGGGGAGGATCGTCTCGTCTTTACTCGATTGACTTGACGGGTCGAAACGAACGCGAGGTGATTACACCGCAAGATGCGTCGGATCCTGCGTGGTCCCCCTTGATTCCCTGAGTATCGGCAAGTATAGTCCCGGCGATTCGCCTACCGTGGTCGGTGTCCGCGGCCGATTCGGTGTTTCGAGTAAAAAAAGCCCTTGAAAGGCAACGCCGTCCAACAATCTCACTAACCTGGCTCGGATGTGGCTGAGGAGCATAACATGAATATTAAAGCATTGAGTTTGGTTGCGGCTGTGTTGCTGCTGGCGGGTTGCGCCGATGACACGAAGACGACGGCGGCCACTGGCGGTACGTCGGCTACCACGTCGCCGGCGACGGGCGGCTCGACGACTTCGACCGCTATTCGCCCCGGTTCGGCTGAAGACTTCAAGCAGAACGTCGGCGATCGCGTGTTCTTCGCTTTCGACAAGAGCGACATTGCGTCGGAAGGTCAGCAGACCCTCGCGAAGCAGGCCGCTTGGCTGAAGCAGTACCCGAACGTGACCCTGACCGTCGAAGGCCATTGCGACGAGCGCGGCACGCGCGAGTACAACCTGGCGCTCGGCGAGCGTCGCGCGAATTCGGTGAAGAAGGCGCTCGTCGCGCTGGGCATCCCCGCGAACCGCGTTTCGACGATCAGCTACGGCAAGGAACGTCCGGCCGTGGTCGGTTCGAACGACGCCGCCTACAGCCAGAACCGCCGCGGCGTTTCTGTCGTCAACTGATCTCTGTCAGATCAGACGCATAAAGGGCGCCTGCCTCTCCCCAGCTTGGGTCATGACCCGGTTGGGGAATGGGCAGACGCCCTTTTTTTGCCTAGAATCTAATGCAGCTTGTCGATTCATTCGACGCGCGGCCCGCCGTTCCCGGCGTTCGCCGGCGCCGATCGGCTGAAGGTATTGGGACCATGCGACGACTGGCTCTCACCGCGGCCCTGACCGGGCTGATGCTTATTCCCTTCTGCGGCGTTTCCCGCGCCCAGGACGTGCGCCCCTTGCTCGACCGGATGGACCGGCTCGAACGGGACATCAACCAGCTTCAGCGTCAGGTCTATCGTCCCGGTAGCGCCGCCGGCGCGCCCGTGCCCATGGCTCCGGTCGATTCCTCGGCCGCGCTCAACGCCGAGGTGCGATTCGGCCAGATTGACGACCAGATGCGCTCCCTGCGCGGCCAGCTCGAAGAGGCCAACAACGGGATCAGCCAGCTCCGCACCCGGCTCGAAAAGCTGGTGAACGACGTGGATCTGCGCCTCTCGGCGCTGGAGCGCCCGGGCGACGCGCCGAAGGAGCAGGCCGCCAACGTCCCGCCGCCGCCCCGGGGCGCGGGCAATACCACCGCCTCCGTCCCGCCGCCGCCGCGCGGTGCCAGCGACCCCACCGCCCCGGCCAGCCAGTCCGGCAATCTCGGCACGCTTTCCACCACCGGCAGCGGCGCGCCGACCCCGGCCGCCGCGCGGGGCCCTGGCGCCAACGTCCCGGCGGGCACGGCCGAGGAGCAATACGACTATGCCATCGGCCTGCTGCGCTCCAGCAAATATCCGGACGCCGAACAGGCGCTGCGCAGTTTCATCCAGAAGAATCCGGCCCATCCGATGACCGCCAACGCGCAATACTGGCTGGGCGAGACCTTCTACGTGCGCTCCGACTTCAAGGACGCCGCCGCGACCTTCGCCGAGGGCTACCAGAAGTTCCCCAAGAGCGGGAAGGGGCCGGACTATCTCCTGAAGCTCGGCATGTCGCTGGGCCGGATGGGCCAGAAGGCGGACGCCTGCAAGGCCTATCAGCGCCTCGACCGCGACTTCCCCATCGTGCCCCAGAACATCAAGGACGTGAGCACCGGCGAGAAGCAGAAGCTCGCGTGCTAAGTGGCGCGCCCGACGACGATCGCGCAAAGGCTGCGGCGCGAGCCGACTGAGGCCGAAAAGCGGCTTTGGTGGGCGTTGCGGGAAGCGGGTTTACCCTGGAAATTCCGGCGGCAGCATCCGATTCAGGGACGAATTGCCGATTTCGCCTGCGTGGCGCGGAAACTCGTGATCGAGCTGGATGGTGGGCAGCATTCGCCGGAGGTGGATGCGACGCGTACGGCCGAGATCGAAAAGCGCGGGTTTCGGATTATCCGATTCTGGAACAACGAGGTTCTGGAGAACACCGATGGCGTGCTGGAGGTGATTCGGCGGGAGCTGGAAGAAGGCCCCACCTCACCCCGGCCCTCTCCCCCCCGGAGGGGCGGAGAGGGAGTAGCTATTGAGATTTCTGATCCTTCCGCTGCTCCGTCAGAAAAGTCCTTCTCCACCCTTGAGGGGGGAGAAGGATTTAGGATGAGGTGGGGCGAGGGCGCTGAGGCGCCGGAGCATCTCTCAAGCGGCAATCACCCACCTCACCCAACCCTCTCCCCCCTGAAGGGCGGAGAGGGCTCTGTCAGTGCGGTTGCTGTATCCGATTTCGCTCGTCTGATGTCCCCCCTCGGACCTTTCGAGCGGGGGCCGCGTCTCGCCATCGCCGTCTCGGGCGGTGCGGACAGTCTCGCCCTGGCCCTCCTCGCCGACCGCTGGGCGCGGGATCTGGGCGGCGGGATCCTGGCCCTCACCGTGGACCACGGCCTGCGCCCGGAAGCCGCCGCCGAGGCGCGGCAGGTGGCGTCCTGGCTCGCCGCCCGAGATATCCGGCACCGCACCCTGCGCTGGGACGGCCCTCATCCCGCCAAGGGGCGCCAGGCCGCCGCGCGTTCCGCCCGCTACCGCCTGCTCGAAGCGGCCTGCGCGGAAGCCGGCATCCTTCATCTCCTCCTCGCCCATCATCTCGAAGATCAGGCGGAGACCTTCCTTCTCAGGCTGGCGCGGGGCAGCGGGCTCGACGGGCTCGCGGGCATGGCGGCCATCGCGGAGCATCGGGATTGCCGCCTCCTGCGCCCCCTCCTCACCATTCCCCGCGCGCGCCTCGCCGCGACCCTCGAAGCCCTGGGCCAACCCTGGATCGAGGATCCGAGCAACCGCGATCCCGCCTATGCGCGCGTCCGGCTGCGGCGGTCGGCGGCGCTGCTGGCGACCGAGGGGCTCACCCCCCGGCGGTTGGCCGAGACCGCCTCCCGCCTTGCCCGGAGCCGCGCCGCCGTCGAGGAGGCTGCCGCCCGATGCCTCGTCCGCTCGGCCATGATCCATCCGGCGGGTTTCGCCTGGGTCGAGGCGAAGGCGCTCACCACCGGCTCCGGCGAGGTGGGGTTGCGGGCTTTGGCAGCGCTTCTGGCGACCGTGGGGGGCGAAGACTACACTCCCCGGCTCGACCGGCTGGAACGGCTCTACGACCGGCTTTCGGCAGGCAATCTCGGGGCGGGCAATCTCGGGGCGGGCAATCTCGGGGCGGGCGATTTCGGGGCGGGCGCGACGCTCGGCGGCTGCCGCATCCTCTCCCGGAAGGGCAGGGTGCTCCTCTGCCGGGAGCCCGCGGCGCTCGCGGCGCCGCTCCCGATCGTTCCCGGAACGACCACCCTCTGGGATGGGCGATTTGCCTTGGAAGCCCCGGAAAGCCTGCCGTCGGGCCTCACGCTCGGGGCTTTGGGCCAAGACGCTCCGGCCCTCGCCAAGGCCTGCGGCAAGGCGGCCGACGCCATTCCTTCGGCGGTGCGTCCGAGCCTTCCCGCGATCCGGGATCTTGAAGGCGTGGTCCTGGTCCCCCACCTGCCCTATGCAAGAAACGGGTTCGGCGAAGGGCTTTGCGGCCCTGGCGGCTTAAAGATAAGCTTCCGTCCGACCCGGCCGCTCTCTACCGCGGGCTTTACAGTTGTTTAGAGACAAGGGCATCTTATCTCTTTAGCTGAGCCAGCGTCGCTGGAGGGCGTGGGACATAGGGCAAGCGCATCGGGGTGCGCCAGTGCCGATGTCCCGGTTCGGTGAAGGAAGGGCGTAGACTGTGAATAATCTCGGCAAGAATCTGGCGCTTTGGGTGATCATAGCGCTGTTGCTTGTGGCGCTCTTCAATCTCTTCCAGTCTTCGTCGAAGCCCGGCGCGCAGCAGGTCCTCGCTTATTCGGACTTCCTCAACGACGTGAACCGGGGGCAGGTTTCCTCGGTGACGATCCAGGGCAACACGATCAACGGGATGCTCACGGATAATCACACCTTCTCCACCTATGCGCCGAGCGACCCCAATCTCGTCGCCCAGTTGAAGGAAAAGGGTGTCCGCATCCAGGCTGCGCCTGCCGACGACGGCTCGCCCTCGCTCTTGGGCATCCTGATCAGTTGGTTCCCGATGCTGCTCCTGATCGGTGTCTGGATCTTCTTCATGCGCCAGATGCAGGGCGGCGGCGGTCGGGCCATGGGCTTCGGCAAGAGCCGGGCGCGCCTTCTGACCGAGAAGGTCGGCCGGATCACATTCGACGACGTGGCCGGCATCGACGAGGCCAAGCAGGAACTTGAGGAGATCGTCGACTACCTGAAGGATCCCCAGAAGTTCCAGCGCCTCGGCGGCAAGATCCCGAAGGGCGTGTTGCTGGTCGGTCCTCCCGGCACCGGTAAGACGCTGCTCGCCCGCGCCATCGCCGGCGAAGCGAATGTGCCCTTCTTCACGATCTCGGGCTCGGACTTCGTCGAAATGTTCGTCGGCGTGGGTGCCTCCCGTGTCCGTGACATGTTCGAGCAGGGCAAGAAGAACGCGCCTTGCATCATCTTCATCGACGAAATCGACGCCGTGGGCCGCCATCGCGGTGCCGGCCTGGGCGGTGGCAACGACGAGCGCGAGCAGACCCTCAACCAGTTGCTGGTGGAGATGGACGGCTTCGAGGCGAACGAAGGCGTGATCCTGATCGCCGCGACGAACCGTCCCGACGTGCTCGACCCGGCTTTGCTGCGTCCCGGCCGCTTCGACCGTCAGGTCGTGGTGCCGAACCCGGATGTGGTCGGTCGCGAGAAGATCCTCAAAGTGCATATGCGCAAAGTGCCGCTGGCCTCCGACGTCGACCCGCGCACCATCGCGCGCGGCACGCCGGGCTTTTCGGGTGCGGATCTCGCCAACCTCGTCAACGAGGCGGCTCTGATGGCGGCCCGCAAGGGCAAACGGTCGGTGACCATGGCCGAATTCGAGCACGCCAAGGACAAGGTCTATATGGGCGCGGAACGCCGCTCCATGGTCATGACCGAGGACGAGAAGAAGCTGACCGCCTATCACGAGGCGGGCCATGCCCTGGTCGGCCTCTATACCGAAGGCCACGATCCTCTGCACAAGGTGACGATCGTGCCGCGCGGCCGTGCGCTCGGCATCACCTGGTACCTGCCGGAACGGGACAAGTATTCCGTCTCCAAGCGGGAATACGAGGGCCGGATCGCCTCAAGCTTCGGCGGCCGCGTGGCCGAGGAACTGATCTTCGGGGCCGACATGGTGACCACGGGCGCTTCCATGGACATCAAGCAGGCGACCAACATCGCCCGCCGGATGGTCACGGAATGGGGCTTCAGCGAGAAGCTCGGGCCGCTGCAATACGCCGAGAACGAGGAGGAAGTCTTCCTCGGCCATTCGGTGACCCAGCGCAAGAATGTCTCCGACGCCACCGCCCGGGTGATCGACGAGGAGATCCGCCGCATCATCGAGGAAGGCGAGGGCAAGGCCCGCGTCATCCTGACCGAGCATCTCGACGAGCTGCATTTGATCGCCAACGGCTTGCTCGAATTCGAGTCGCTGGCGGTGGACGAGATCCGTCGCATCATGCGCGGCGAAAAGATCGTCCGCGACACAGGGGGACCCGCCGAGGATCCGCCGAAGTCGCCGGGCCGCCGTTCCTCGGTCCCGCCCTCGGGCAAGACCGCGGGCGGCTTCGAGCCGGAGCCGCAACCGGGTTCCTGATGACCGCCTTCAAACCTGAAGACCGAAGCCCCGCATCCCAGCGGGGCTTCGCTGCTTTTGCTCCCGCCGACGCGGGGGCGGTGCGGCTCCTGCCCCTGGGGCTGCTCTCGGGCCTCCGCGCCGAGAGGGCGGTGGAGGAAGGCCTGGCCCTGCCGCTCGCATCAGGGCCTTTCGCCTTCTCTCTGGTCGAAGCTTTCGCGCGGGCAGCGGATGGCAGCGTCATCTCCGCCATCGGCCCGGTCGCCGAAGCGCGGTGCTGGGAGGGCGAGCTTCGGAAACTCAGCACGCCCCGCGCGCCCTGGGCCGGGTTCGCGTTGGATAAGCCGCTCGTCATGGGCGTCATCAACGTCACCCCCGACAGCTTCTCGGACGGCGGCGACCATCTGGCATCCGACCGGGCCATCGCTTCAGGCCGCGCGATGCTGGAGCAGGGGGCCGATATCGTCGATGTGGGGGGGGAATCGACCCGGCCGGGGGCCGACCCCGTTTCGGCGGAAGAGGAGATGGCCCGCGTGCTGCCGGTGATCCGGGCCTTGGCCGAGGCGGGGGCGGCGGTCTCCATCGACACGCGCCATGCGGCGATCATGGAGGCGGCGCTGGCGGCCGGCGCGCGGATCCTCAACGATATCACCGCCCTGACCGGCGATCCCGGGAGCCTCGCCGTGGCGGCGCGGACCAAGGCGCCGCTGGTGCTGATGCATATGCAGGGCGAGCCCCGCACCATGCAGAAGGAGCCCCATTACATCGATCCTGCGCTCGATGTGCTGGATTACCTCGAAGCCCGGATCCAGGCCTGCGAGGCGGCGGGCATCGACCGCGCGAGCATCGTCGTCGATCCCGGCATCGGCTTCGGCAAGAAGCAGCTTTCCCACAATCTCCCGCTGCTGTCCCGTCTGGGACTGCTCCATGGGACGGGCTGCGCGATCCTGCTGGGCGTGTCCCGCAAGAGCTTCATCGGGCGGCTCGGCCATGCGCCCGAACCGAAAGACCGCATGCCGGGGTCGGTCTCTGCGGGGCTCACCGGGCTCGACCGGGGCGTCCAGATCCTGCGGGTCCATGACGTGGCGGAAACCCGCCAGGCGGTGGACGTTTGGCGCGCCATTGTCGTTTCTTGAACTCGACTTGGTGTCGTTGCGCTATACATAGGTGCCGACCCAGACAGTGAAAGAGTCCTCCCCTTGACGCGCAGATTATTCGGCACCGACGGCATTCGCGGCAGAGCCAACGAAGATCCCATGACCGCCGAGACGGCTCTGGCCGTCGCCATGGCCACCGCCCGCGTGCTGAACCGGGGCTCGCACCGGCACACCGTGGTCATCGGCAAGGACACGCGGCTCTCGGGATACCTCCTGGAGCCGTCGCTGACGGCCGGCTTCATCGCCATGGGGCTCGACGTGGTGCTGGTGGGGCCGCTGCCGACGCCGGCCATCGCCATGCTGACCCGCAGCCTGCGCGCGGATCTCGGCGTGATGATCTCGGCCTCGCACAACCCCTTCTACGACAACGGCATCAAGCTTTTCGGTCCCGACGGCCACAAGCTCTCCGACGAGATCGAGACCGAGATCGAAACGGAGATGGAAGCCGGCGGCAACGGCCGCGCGAAATCGGCGCAATTGGGCCGCGCCCGGCGGCTCGACGACGCGGGCGGCCGCTATATCGAATTCGTGAAGAACACCTTCCCGCGCGGGCTTCGCCTCGACGGGTTGAAGATCGTCATCGACTGCGCCCATGGCGCGGCCTATCGCGTGGCCCCCACGGTGCTCTGGGAGTTGGGAGCCGAGGTCATTCCCCTGGGCGTGAAGCCCGACGGCATCAACATCAACCGCGACTGCGGCACCATGGGCACCGAGGCCATGCAGAAGGCCGTGGTGGAGCAGGGCGCTCATATCGGCATCGCCCTCGACGGCGACGCCGACCGCCTGCTGGTGTCGGACGAGGCGGGTAATCTCCTCGACGGCGACCAGCTCATGGGCCTCATTGCCTCGCAATGGAACGGCACGGGACGCTTGAGCGGCGGCGGCATCGTCGCCACCGTCATGTCGAACCTGGGGTTGGAGCGCCATCTGGAAGGCCAGGGCCTGACGCTTGCCCGCACCGCCGTGGGCGACCGCTATGTGGTGGAGCATATGCGCCGCTCGGGCTTCAACCTCGGCGGCGAGCAATCCGGCCATATCATCCTGGGCGACCATGCGACGACCGGCGACGGCTTGATGGTGGCGCTCCAGGTGCTCTCGGCCGTGGTCGAGGCGAAGGCCCCCACGAGCCGGGTCTGCAGCATCTTCAAGCCGATGCCGCAGCTTTTGAAGAACGTACGTTTCTCCGGCGGCGCGCCGTTGGAGGCGATGATCGTCAAGGATGCCATCGGCAATGCGGAACGCCGCCTCGGCAAGAGCGGGCGGCTCCTGGTCCGGAAATCCGGCACCGAGCCTCTGATCCGCGTCATGGCCGAGGGCGAGGACGAGATCCTGGTCGCCGAAGTGGTCGAAGCGGTTTCCGCCGCCGTGCTCCTGGCGGGGGCCAAGGCCGCCGAATGATCTCCGGCGCATGAAAGGCCGGGTCCTCATCGTCGCGGGCTCGGATTCGGGCGGCGGTGCCGGGATCCAGGCCGATGTGAAGACCGTGACGGCGCTGAACGGCTATGCCGCGACGGCGATCACGGCGCTCACCGCGCAGAATACCTTGGGCGTCCACGGGGTGCTGGGCATCGATCCTGCTTTCATACGCCGCCAGATCGAGGTGGTCCTGGAGGATATCGGCGCGGATTGCATCAAGACCGGGATGCTTCATTCCAGTCCCGTGATCGCGGCGGTGGTGGAAAGCCTCGCGGATGTGAAGGTGCCGCTGGTGGTCGATCCGGTGATGATCGCCAAGGGCGGGGCCTCGCTGCTCGATCCCGATGCGATCCAACTCATGAAGAGCGGCCTCATTGCCCGCGCCACCGTCCTCACCCCGAATGTGCCGGAGGCCGAGGCGCTGACCGGCCGCCGGATCGAAACCCTCGACGACATGCGCCGGGCAGCATCCGATCTTAGGGCGATGGGGGCCGGGACAGTAGTGCTGAAGGGCGGGCATATGCGCGGCGCCCTGGTCCAGGATCTCATCGACGGGGAGGCGGGGTCCTTCGTGCTGGAGAGCCCCCGCATCGAGACGGCGCATACCCATGGCACCGGCTGCACCCTGGCCTCGGCCATCGCCACGGGCATCGCCCAGGGTCTGGCCTTGCGCGCCGCCATCGAGCGGGCGCGGGCCTATGTGATAAAAGCCATTGAGACCGCGCCGGGCTTTGGGCGCGGGCATGGCCCCCTGAACCACGCTCATACGGTGCGCGACGATGGCTGACATCACTTACGGGGAAGAACCGGGCCTCGATCCCGACGAATTCATCGACGTGCTACGCCGGTCGACCCTGGGCGAACGCCGCCCCATCAATGACCCGCACCGCATCCAGCGCATGGTGATGGAGGCGGACATCATGCTCTGCGCCCGGGATGGGGCGGGGCTGCTGGTCGGCATCTCCCGCGCGATCACGGATTTTTCCTATTGCTGCTATCTCTCCGACCTCGCGGTGGACGAGGCACTGCAAGGCCAGGGCATCGGCAAGGAGTTGATCCGCCGCACCCATGAGATCGCCGGGCCGCAATCGATGCTGCTGCTCTTGAGCGCGCCGAAGCCGATGACCTATTACCCGCATATCGGCATGGAGAAGGCGGATAACGCCTTTATCATCCACCGGAAGCGATAGGAATTCCGATACCGTAGGGCGGAAAAGCAAAGCGCCTTCCGCCATCTATCCGTCGCACGGTCTTGGCGGAAGACGCTCCGCTTTTCCGCCCTACGAGGCAACGCACTTACCTCTCCCCTTCTTCACGCGTCATCCTTGTCTGTATGTGACCTGGCTGCGCTAGGTTGATTGGCGGGTGGCGCACCGTCGTCATCGTTGGTTTTTGAGGACCATGTCCGAGCAGGGTGCGCCGCCCGCCTTTCATCAACCACCCCGAACAGTTGCCTGGACGGCGTTGGCGCGCCAGCCCGCAGGACAAGGATGGGACCATGATTATATCGCAATCGACACTGGGGATCGACGTCTCTGCGAAGCGGCTGGATGTCTACGTCCAGCCGATGGGGAAGGCTCGCGGGTTTTCCAATGATCCGGCGGGGATGCCCGGCTGCTGATTGGGCTGGTCGAGACCATGAAAGCTGTGGGCAAGCCGCCAAAGCTCGCCGTTGTCGCAATCGCCAGAAAGCTCTTCGTCGCCCTCAACGCCGCTCTCAAATAACAACGACCCTTCCAAAACGCTTGACGGCGAACAACACAGTTGCGTCGCTCCGCTCGCAATGACGATGATGCGGGATGGGCTTAACCTCGAAACGGCAAGGCGAAAGCACCGATGGCCGCATCCCTTCCCTTTCTTGAACCGGGGCAGATCGGGTCTCTGCATCTCAAGAACCGGCTTGTCCGGACCGCAACCTCGGAATCGATGGCCGCGGCCAACGGCGATGCGACCGACGAGCATGTGAGGCTCTACAGCGATCTCGCGGCGGGAGGCGCCGGGCTCCTCATCACCGGGCATCTCTATGTGGAGCCCCGTGGCAAGTACAAGACCCGGCAGTCCGGCCTCGACGACGACGCCCGCATCCCGGGCTGGAAGCGGGTGACCAGCGCCGTTCACGACAAGGGCGGCGTGATCTTCGCCGAACTCAGCCATGCCGGCAGCCAGTCGGTCGTCGAAGGCATCACGCCGATCGCGCCCTCGGTCATTCCCAACGCAATCTTCGGCCGCGAGCCCCAGGAAATGACCGAGGCCGACATCGCCGAGGTGATCGGCTTTTTCGGCGCCGCCGCCAAGCGGGCAATGGCGGCCGGCTTCGACGGTATCCACATCCACTCGGGCAACGGCTACCTGCTGTCGGAATTCAATTCCCCCCATGCGAATCATCGAAACGACGCTTGGGGCGGCGATGCGGAACGGCGCGGCCGCTTCCTGATCGAGGTCTATAAGGCGATCCGCATGGCGGTCGGATCCAACATCCCGGTGACCGCGCGTATCGGGATCGCCGACGCGGTGGAACATGGCCTGACGGTCGAAGAGAGTCTCGATCGCGCGGCCGAACTCGAAGCCCAGGGGCTCGACGGGATCGAGACTACCTATGGCATCATGAATACCTATCAGGAGAACATCCGGCCCTATGTCGGGGTGACGCCGCTGCGCGCCATCGCGGATGTGCTGCCCCATCGCATCTTCGCGGCCAAAGTGCCCGAGGCCTATTACCGCCCCTTCGCCCGGGCCGTGAAGCAGCGGGTGAAGATCCCGGTCATCCTGATCGGCGGGATGCGCACCACGGAGACCATGGCCGACGTGTTGCAATCGGGCGATGCCGACTTCATCGCCATGGCCCGCCCCTTCATCCGCGAGCCAGACCTGCCCAAGCAATTCGCGGCGGGCCGGCGCGGACTGGTCGATTGCGTCTCCTGCAATCTATGCCTGAGACACGAAGGGCTCGACTCCCTCCAATGCTGGAGGACGCCGAGCCGCATCGTTTCCCATATCTACAAATACTACATCCGGCGTTGAAGGTTCAGCGGTCGAGCTCGAAGGAGGGGTAGTTGAACTCCTCGCTGAGCTTTTCCCAGAGGACTCGAACCGGCATGCCGATCTTGGCGTCCTCGAACTTGCAATTGAGGAGAAGGCCGATCATCCGGCAGCCCTCCTCAAGGTCCACGGTCACGACCGGATAGGGGCCGCGATCCTCGAAGCCGGGCATCGGCACGCGGGTGATGCTCAGGGCATAGATCGTGCCCTTGCCCGAAGCCTCGCGCCATTCGAGCTTGGCCTTGCCCGTATACATGCTCACGGGCCGGGGATAGTGCTGATACTGCTTCGTCTCGGTGCAGTATTGCAGGAGTAGCTTCTTCTCCTTCGCCGCGTCCCAGAAAGCCTGGGTGTCGCAATAGGCGTTGGGGGTGGGGATCGGGCGCTTGGCCGCGGGCTTGGTGGTGGGTGCCGTGCTCATCTCTCAAGCCTCCAGGATCATAACGGCGCTGATCATCCAGTTCCGGCCATAGGGGATGCCCCCGATGCCCGTCACCATCGCATTCTTGGGGTTGGGCACCTGCCTCGCTCCCCCTTCGCCGAAGAGCTGGCGTACCGCCTCCACAAGATTGAGGCCGCCACCCGCCAGACCTGGCTGGCCCGCCGAAATCTGCCCGCCGCCGGTATTGAGCGGCAGCTTGCCGTTGTAGGACAAGTCGGTGTCCAGGATGTAGCGCGAGCCCTCACCCCTTCCGCAGAAACCGATCTGCTCCATCTTGAGCATGATCGCCACGGTGAAGTCGTCATAGGGCTGGAACATGCTGATGTCGGAGGGCGTCATGCCCGCCTTCTTCAGCGCGGTCGGCCCGGCATAGGCGAAACCCGTCTCGGTGATGTCGGGCGCGGCCTTGTCGCCGTTGTAGTTGGAGACCTCCGAATAGGCCACCGGATGGACCATCTTCTTGAACCCCATCTTCTTGGCGTTCTCGGTCGTGGTCACGATGACCGCGTTCGCCCCGTCGCAATACATGACGCTGTCGTAGAGGCGGAGCGGATCGCAGACCATGCGGCTTTCGAGATATTCCTCCATGGTGATGGTCTTGCGGAATTTCTCATAGGCATTGTCGTTGAGGACCGCATGTTCCCGCTGGGTGATCGCGATCTTGCCGAGTGCTTCGGGAATGAGCTTGTAGCTGTGCTCGTAGCGGCTCATGAGAAGGCCGAACATGCCGGGCGGGCCCTGGACGCCGATAGGGTCCTGGAACTCGCCGCGATAGGCGCCGTGGCGCGCCAGGATGCGGGTCGAAGGCGCATCGGCGGAGATCACCACCACCGTCTCGCAGTCGCCGTTGCGGATCGCGGCCGCCGCGCGCGCGACGCCGCCGATGGCCGAACAACCGCCCAAAGCGCTCAGGTTGAGCCAGATCGGGGAGAGCCCCAGGGTATCGCACATGTAATTGGCGATGAAGGGATTGGCCTCGCTCATGGGGGCGGTGAGCGACATGCCGTCGATCTTGGACTTCTCGATGCCCGTCGATTCCAAAAGCATCGAAAAGGCCTCGCCCGCGAGGTCATAGACGCTGCGGTTGGTGCGATGCCGGATCTTCGTTTCGGAATAGCCGATGATGGCAATATCTTTGTTCTTCATGAGGCCTCTGTTGGCTGGTCGCCGGAAAGCGCGAAGGCTATTCGGGTTCGCCGGAAATTGGAAGCCTTGGTGGCGGAACTTCCCGCCCGTTTGGAAGTTTCGACCGTTGAATGCCATGAGCTATGTCGCAAAAGTCCTTCAGCCTGATGAAAAGGTCGTCTACGAGACAGGCCTGCACTGGTTCGTCTATCTGCCGGCCCTCGTCTTTTTGATTCTGGCGTTCGGCGCGGCCGCCGGATCCTTCTTTGTGCCGACAGAGGATCAGACCTGGCCCTTGATCCTGGCAGCCTTTCTGACCGCCATTGCCTTTGCGTTTTGGCTACCGGCTGTCATCAAACGGTCCTCGACCGAATTTGCCGTGACCGACCAGCGTGTCATCTACAAGGCCGGCATCTTCGCGCGGCACAGCATCGAGATGAACCGGACCAAGGTCGAAAGCGTCGATGTGGACCAGTCGATCCTGGGCCGCATCTTCGGCTATGGCAAAGTGACGATCCGTGGCACCGGCGGCGGGCTGGAGCCCATCGCCGACATCAGCGACCCCATCACCTTCCGCAGTCACATCACCGCGGCTTAAGCGGTCGCCTTCAGAACCGGCGCGGACAAAGCGGTGAGCAGAGGCTTTGCCTCGCCGATGACCAGCGCATCCACGCCCTCGATTATGGCGCGGACCTGCGAAGCGGAAAGTATGCCCCGCGCAAGGTCGGCGAATTTCTCAGCCACATCCTTCTTACCCATCTGGTTGTCGAAATCGCCGAAGGGGCTGAGCACGGTCCGGCTTGTTTCGACGCCATCCCGACGAAGAAAGACGCGCCCCGGCGTCGCCCTTGGAAAAGAATCCTTGAAGTCCTCTGCCGCGCGCACCGTCACACGCTTTGCGAGTGCCAGCACCTCAGCGTCATGCAACGCCCCCTCCACCATGGGTCGGAACGCGGAAGCGCCGCGCAAAGCCGCCAGCGCGACGCAGAAAGGCACGCTGAACTGCGCGGATTCGAGCGTCGTCGGCGCCGCATGATTGGGCAGCGTGAGCGCCGTCGGAAAGATCTCGACCGTCAGATCCTCAATCGAGGTCTTGCGGTCCTGGCCCATAAGCTCGATCACCGCGTCCATGGAGGCGTGGATATAGCGGCAGCAGGCATAGGGTTTCATATAGCTCTCGCCCACGAGCCAGCGGCTGCCGAGCCGGTCGAGCATGATCTCGCGGCGATAAATCTGGGGCCGGTCGAACATGTCGATGGGACCGGTAAAGCCCGCCCGGGCGCGCTCGACGGACATCATTCCCACGAGGGTGGACCAAGGGATGCTGCCCTTCACCATGCCCTTGTCGCTGCTTTCGTCCGAAGCAAGGTTTTTGGGCGCCTCAGTGCCGGTCACCGCGATGGCATGGGCATGCTGATCGGCATCGAGCCCCAGGAGCCAGCCCATCGCCGCCGCGGCGCTATAACCGGACCAATGACCGCTCGTCCGATTGTTCCGCACCCCCGGCTGGCGGGAGGCCGAAATCCGGTAGGCGATATCGTAGCCGATCGCGATGGCTGTCAGGATCTGCGGCCCGGTCCAATTCTGCCCCGTCGCCGCAGTCAGGACGGCTGGGATCACGGCGGAACCGGTATGCCCCATCGCAGCTCTATGCCCATCGTCGAGATCGAGGCAGAAGGCAGCCGTCGAATTGGCGAGCACGGCGGCGGAAAGCTGCATCGTCTCCCCGGTGAACCAGGCCTGATGATCGCCCCGACCGAAGAGCCGCGTCCCCGCGAGCCGCATGGCCGCCGCATTGGGCGTGGCCGCTCCCGGCAAAGCGGAGGCAATCGTGTCCAGCACGGCAAGCGCCGTCCGTTCGAGCACCTCGCGAGGAAGGTCCTTCGGCGTTACGCCCGCGATAAAGGAGCCCAGTTCCTGCGCAATCGTTCCCATCGCTTCCGTCCTTCGAAAAGAGAACCGCTAACCCCAGACCTCCTGCGCGACCTCGACGACGAGGCGGAGCTTGGCGATCTGGTCTTCCACCTGGACAACGTTCTGCTCGATCGCGCTGGCGAAACCGCATTGGGGGCTTATCGCAAGCTGCTCAATCGGGATATAGCGGGACGCCTCCTCGATGCGACGCTTCAACTCGTCCTTGGTTTCGAGCTTGCCGAGCTTCGTCGTGACGAGCCCCAGCACGATGGTCTTGCCCTTAGGCACGAACCGCAGCGGCTCGAAGCTGCCGGCGCGCGGGCTGTCGTATTCAAGGAAGAAGCCGTCCACGGCGACCTCGTTGAACAGCACCTCCGCCACCGGGTCGTAACCGCCTTCGGCAAGCCAGGCGCCCCGGAAATTGCCCCGGCAGAGATGCATGCAGACGACCATGTCGGAAGGCCGGGACCCGATGGCCGCATTGATGAGCGAGGCATAGGTTTTTGGCAGGGTTTCCGGATTCTCGCCGATGTTGCGGACTTGGTCCCGCAGCTTGGGATCGCAGAGAAAGGCGAGATTGACCTCGTCGAGTTGCAGGTAGCGGCAGCCCGCCTCCGCCAGATCGGCGATCTCCTCGCGATAGACGCGGGCGAGATCCGCGTAGAATTCGGCGAGATCGGGGTAGGCCTGCTCGTTGATCGCTTTGCGGCCGCCCCGAAAATGGACGGTCGAGGGCGACGGCAGCGTCATCTTCGGCGTCTCGTGGACGAAAGGCTTCAAGGTCTTGAAGTGGTCCACGAAGATCGGATGCGTACGCTTCAGCTTTCCGTCGACCCTGAGGCCCGGCGCCACGACATCGATGTCATGGTCGTGCGTGTGAAAGCGCAGCGTCATGCTGGGCGGAACGACCGTGATATTCTCGATTTCCTGCAGGAAATCGACATGGAACCAGTCGCGTTGGAATTCGCCGTCGGTGATCGACTTGAGGCCCACGTCCTCCTGAAGCTTCACCACATCGCGAATGGCGGCGTCCTGCGTCTCTTTCAGAACCGCTTTGGAGATCTCTTTACGCTTATAGGCGGCGCGCAGCGCGGCAAGTTTTGGCGGGCGAATGAGGCTGCCGACATGATCGGCTCGAAAAGGAGGTTTTGTGCGCATCGCCATTCGCCAACTCTCCCTCTATTCTTTGCATCTCAAGAAATCGTTCAATAATCATGCATGAATAACATGATTTATTGCATACATCAGAAACGACATCATAGCATTTGTCAATTCTGTCCACATTGACAGACTCGGTCTCCCGTACTACCAAAGTGTAAACTGGTTTCATGGAGGGAATCCCGATGGCGAAGCAGACCCGGTTGCGGTGCGGCTCTCTCTTCACGGCGCGCGACGACGCGGCTCAGAAGGACCAGACGATCGTCGTGAAGGACGGCGTCTTCGCCTATGTCGGCCCGACCCAGGAAGCCCCGCCGCCCTCCGTAGGCGACGAGATCCTCGATTGCTCCGACCTTTTCGTGATGCCGGGGCTGATCGACGTCCATACCCATTACGCCTATGGCAACGCCAAGACCGAGGAGGATATCGACCTCTACGCCTCGGTGGAGTTCCGGGCGATCCGGGGCCTCTATTTCGCACAGCAGGTGCTGGCGGCTGGCTATACCTCGACCTGCGCGCCGGGCGATGCGGGCCGGGTGACGCTCGCTATCCGCGACGCCATCGAAGCGGGCCTCTTCAAGGGTCCGCGCATCACCACCGCAGGTCCCTATATCACCAGCCGCCAGGGCCTCACCGACTGGTACCCGACCTGGATCGGCGTGCCGGAAACCTCCATCGGCGTGCTTGTGCGCTCGACGGACGAGGCCATCGAGGCGATCCGCCGCCAGGTGAAGGACGGCGTCGATTGCGTGAAGATCGCCATGGACGGCAAGCTTGCCCGGGAGAACGGCGACTTGGTGGCCGCCTTCAACCAGGAAGAGATGACCGCCATGGTCGATGAGATCCATCGGCTGGGCAAGAAGGCCATCACCCATTGCCGGGGTCGGGAAGGCACGCTCTATTCCGCCAAGGCCGGCGTCGATCTCATTTTCCATGCGTCCTTCATGGACAATGAATGCCTCGACGCGATGCTGGAGAACGGCTGCGCCATCGGGCCGACGCTGACCTATCTGCGGAACATGATCGACTTCACCATGCCGACCGACGCCTATCACATCAAAGGCCGGCCGAAGAATTCCATCGTCGAATACGACACCGCCTGCGAGAACATGCTGAAGGCCCACAAGGCGGGCGTGCCGATCATGACCGGCACGGATTCGGGCTTCGCCGTGACGCCCTATGGCGAATGGCATGCCAAGGAGATCGAGCTTTTCGTCAAGGACGTGGGCATGTCTCCGGCGGCGGCGCTGCAGAGCGCGACCTCCGTTTCCGCGAAGATGCTGCGCGGCGGCTCCAAGCTCGGCGTCATCGAGACCGGGGCCAAGGCCGATATGGTTGTGATCGAAGGCAATCCGCTGGCGGATGTCTCGATCCTGCTGGACCGCAAGCGCTTCCGCCACATCATCCAGGGCGGCGAGCAGATCCGCATCGAACGCACCAGCTACAACCCGCTGCAGGTCAGCGATTTCGCCATGAGCTTCTGGAGCGATCTCTATACCCAGGAGCGGGTGGCGGAACTCTTCGCCAAGCCGAAGGGCCTCGTCGCCCGCGCCTGATCGCTCGAAGCCATAAGAAAGGAAACCCGGTGCTCTATCGCGGGATGGACCGGGCGGCCCTGGACGCCGCCTATACGACCTCGGCAAGCATTCCGAATGTCGATGGCTGGCGGCAAGGCTGGCTCGACCGCAGCGCCGCCTTCCGCAAGACGCATCAGGGCAAGATCGGCATCCCCTATACGAAGAATCCGAGCCCCCAGCTCGATTTCTTCCCGGCCACCGATCCCAAGGCGCCGACCGTGATGTTCCTCCATGGCGGCTATTGGCAGCGCAATTCCAAGGACACTTTCAGTTTCGTGGCCGAAGGGTTCCTCGCACATGGCTTCAATGCGGCCATCGTCGGCTATACGCTGGCCCCCCACGCCCGGCTCCCGCGCATCGTCGAGGAAGTGGGCGAGGCCGCAACCTGGCTGCACGAAAATATCGCGAGCCTCGGCGCCGACCCTGCACGGCTCTATATGACCGGCTGGTCCGCGGGTGGGCATCTGGCGGCCATGAACATGGCCCATCCGGCGATCAAGGGCGCTCTGGCGGTCAGCGGTCTCTACGACATGGAGCCGATCCGCCTGGGCTCGGTCAATGACGTGATGAAACTCGACGAGGCCGAGACACGCCTCGTGGAACCGATGTCCCATATTCCGGCGAAAGCACCGCCTCTCATCGTCAGTGCGGGCGGCGGAGAACTTCCGGAATTCCGACGTCAGGCGACGGAATATGCCGCGGCCTGCCGAGCCAAGGGCCTCAAGGTCCGCTACATCGAGCCCGCCGGCTGCCACCACTATTCCGCGCTCGACGAATTGGCGAAGCCCGAGGGGCAACTCGCCACCGCCTTCGCCAAACTCGTCAAGACCGGCACCCTGGAGGACCGCTAGATGCGCCGGCTGCCGATAGCCCTCGCCTGCCAGAATTCCGACCGCACCCGGCCCCTGATCGATGGTCGCGTCACTATCGAAGGGGTCGATCTCACCTGGCTTCCGGTCGATCCCGAGGAGATCTTCCACCGCGCCTTCCGGGAGCAGGAATTCGAGGTCTGCGAGCTTTCGCTGGGAACGCACCTCGTGATGGCCGGCAATAGCCAAAGCCCCTATGTGGGCGTGCCGGCGTTCCTGTCGCGCGTGTTCCGGCATTCGGCGGTCTATATCCGCAAGGATCGCGGGATCAACTCGCCCGCCGATCTCAAGGGCCGGAAGATCGGATTGCCCGACTATCAGCAGACGGCGGCGCTTTGGGTCCGCGGCATGCTGAGCGACGAATACGGCGTAAAGCCGACCGACGTCGCCTGGCGCGCCGGAGGACTGGAACAGCCGGGCCGCACCGCACGGACGCCGATTACGCTCCCCGCCTCTATCGACCATCAAGATATTCCGGCCGACAAGACCCTGTCGGGGATGCTGGCGAGCGGCGAGATCGACGCGATCATTTCACCGCGCGTGCCCTCCTGCATGGCGAAGGACCCAGAGCATATCGGCCGCCTATTTCCCGACTATCGTTCCGCCGAGGAAGCCTATTTCACCAAGACGGGTTTCTTCCCGCTCATGCATTGCGTCGGCATCCGCCGCGAGCTTCACGAGCGCCACCCCTGGCTCGCCGCGAGCCTCATGAAAGCCTTCGTCCAGGCCAAGGCGATCTGCATGCAGGACATGCAGATGATCAATTACACGCGGGCCAGCCTGCCCTGGCTGCAGGATGATGTTGCGCGGGTCCAGAAGGTCATGGGGTCCGATTACTGGCGCTACGGCATCCAGGAAAATATGGGCGAGTTGAAAGCCATGGCGCGCTATGCCCATGAAGACGGATTGATCGGCCGGCTTGTCGATCCGACGGAGCTTTTCGCATCCTCGACGGCCGCGATGTTCAAGATCTAAAGGGAGACTGAGGAATGGCGGTAAAACGCGAAAACATCCAGCCGGCGTCGCTCAACGTGCGCAAGCTCGACGGCAAGGCGCTCTATTCCCATTGCGTGACCATCGAGGGCGGCAAGAAGATGATCTTCGTGGCGGGCCAACTCGCCCGCGACAAGGAGGGCGCCAACGTCGGGCGCGGCGACATGCGCGCCCAGGTCGAGCAGGCCTGCGAGAATGTGAAGGCCTGCCTGGAGGCCGCCGGCGCGACCCTGGCGGATCTGGTCCGCACCAACACCTATGTCACCGACATCGACGCCTTCTTCAAATGCGCCGATATCCGCTCCCGCTATTTCGGCGAAAGCCTGCCGACCAGCACCACGGTCGAGGTCCGCCGGCTGGCGCACCCCGACCTCATGGTGGAAATCGACGCGATCGCGGTGGTGGGGTAACTCCTACTTCTCCCTCTCCGCCCTTCAGGGGGGAGAGGGCCGGGGTGGGGTGGGTCTTACCGGCGGCACAATGCTCGGGCAGATAGCTGCCCTCGCCCCACCTCCTCCTAAATCCTTCTCCCCCCAAGGGGCGGAGAAGGACTTTTCCCTGTGCCTCTCCTTAAATCTCCGCGAGCGTGTTCTCGATCACGCCGATGCCGGGGATTTCCTGCCGCACCACATCGCCCGCCTTAAGGTATTTCGGCGGGGTGAAGCCGATGCCGACGCCGGCGGGCGTGCCGGTGGAGATGATGTCGCCCGGGATCAGCGTGATGCCCGAGGAAATGCATTCGATCAGCGTCGGAATGTCGAAGATCAGGAGGTCGGTGGAAGCCTTCTGGCGCTGCTCGCCATTGACCCAGCAGCGCACCTCGAAAGGACCGTGGCCCAATTCGTCCGCCGTTACCAGCGCCGGCCCCATGGGGCAGAAGGTGTCGAAGGACTTACCGAGCAGCCATTGCTTGTGCCGGCCTTGGACGTCGCGGGCGGTCACATCATTAATGATCGTATAGCCCCAGACGTGGTTCAGCGCGTCTGCCTTGCTGATGCCGCGCCCGCCCTTGCCGATCACCAGCGCCAGCTCGACCTCGTAATCGATGGCCGTGCTCACTTTCGGATCGAAAAGGATTTTCTGGCCTGATGCGATGACGCTTTCCGGCACCTTGGAGAAGATGATCGGCACGTCCGGAACCGCACCCGCCGCGGCGCTCGAATCGAAACCGCTCTTGGCAAATTCGTGAGCATGATCGAAGTAGTTCTTGCCGACGCAGAAGACATTGCGGCGCGGCTTCGGAATGGGCGCCAGCAGTTCCACATCGGAGAGCTTCACCGTACCGCTCTCGGCTTCCGGGGTCTTGCCCGCGAGGACCAGATCCATCACGGCAAGAGCCCCTTGCTCGGCGGCATTTCCGCCCAACGCAAAGGGGGTAATAGTCTGCCCATCTTTCGCGAGGTTGCCGACCTTTGTCTTGCCGCCCTGCTTATACGCAACGATCCTCATAAAACTCTCCTCAATAGGCCGCGCGCTGGCCGCCGTAGGCCTCGCTCACGGCGAGCGTGCTGCCCTCGAAAATGAGCTTGGCGCGCTTGTCGATGATGTGTTTCCAATTGGCCTGGGCCTCCGGCGAAAATTCGGCGTCGGGCCGTGGCTCGTCTTCGAAATTGTGGAAGGTGTCGGTGCCGCGCAGCAGCATCGCCGTATCCTTGATCCCGTCCGTGCGATAGGCGGAAGGCGGGATCATCTCCACGAGGCACATGAGCCGGCGATCGGGGCCGAGGTTCGGTGCCGAGCCATGGATAACGTTGCAATTGAAGAAGGCGATCTCGCCCGCTTTCAACGCCAGATCGACCGCCACCGACTTGTCGAAATCCACCGTGATCTGCTGACCGCGCGCCAGGATGCTGGTGGGGTCGTCGAAGTCCTGATGGGGCAGGGGCTTTTGCTTATGGGACCCCGGGATGACTTTCAGGCATCCTTGTTCCCGCCCGCATTCCGAAAGCGCCAGCGCGCCGATGATAAGGCGGGGCTTCATCTCGCCACCATAGGCGAAATCCTGGTGCCAGCCGGCGAAAGTCGAGCCGTCCGCCTTCTTCACGCGCCAGGCCATGTTCCAGAGCAGCACATCGGGTCCCACGAAATCGCCAAAGGCATCCATGAGGCGCGGCGTCTCGGCCAGTTCGACCACCCAGGGGCAAAGAACCTGCGACTTGCTCTTCAGTTTCTTCGTATGCTCCGGATGCTTCGCCTCGAAGCCTTCGAGATGGGCGCGGTAGCGCGCCACTTCCTCGGGCGTCAGCACCTGGACGGGCGCCGTATAGCCGTCCTCGTCAAGCTGGGCCAATGCCGCGTCGCTCAGAACCTTGCCCATCTTATGCTCCTTCACTGGCCGGCGAAGGCGAAGACCCGCTTCGCGAAGTCGTCCGGCTGTTCGATATGCGGGAAATGACCCGCCTTCGCCAGGGTCTCGAACCTGGCACCGGGAATGAGGCCCGCATAGGCACGGCCATAATCCTCAGACACGATGCGGTCTTCCTCACCCCAGAGAACCAGGGTCGGGACGCTGATACGATGTAGCCGTTCTTTGAGTTTCGGGTCGTGCATATAGGGCGACCAGCCGAAACGCGCGGTCGCCTCGCGATTGCGGGCCGCCGCCTTCGCTTCCGCATCAGAGGCGCCGCGATAATCGAGCCGGGCGTGGCCGGCATCCGCATAGGCAAGCTCGGAAAACCGCTTCTCGGTGATGGCAAACACATCGACGATGTCGCGAGTTTCCCGGTCGCCGACTTTGATGCCCAGCGCATCCGCCATGACGAGGCGTGAAATCCGCGCGGTCGATTTGATCGCGATTTCCGCCGCGATCCAGGCGCCGAAGGACACGCCCAGGAGCAGCACGTCTTGCAGATCCCACGCGTCGAGAAAGTCGAGGTAGTAATAGGCGAGGTCGTCGATGGTGGTCATCGTTGCCGGCAGATCCGACCGGCCGAAACCGGGATGATAAGGCGCGATGAGCCTGCCTTGCGCGGCGAGCTTGTCCAGGACCGGCGCTTTGGGATCGAGCCCGATGCCCGGATGCAGGAACAGGATCGGCCTGCCCTTCCCCCGCTCGATCAGTTCCAGGCGGATACCGGCGATCTCGACCGGCCAAGCCGGCTGCCGCGATTCATCGGTCATCTCCGCCAAAATCCCTCCTCCCTATTGAACGCCCAGGTTTTACAAGACCTTCCGGCTTGACACCCCCTTAGGCGCGGTTTCATCGTATTACAGCACCTGGATGGTATACAAAAGAAATAGCCGGGCCTCGATATCGGCCCGCGGAGAGGGGTTTTGAGGATGCGCGTCTATCACTTCACCGAACAGCCGTTTCCCCCTGCCTGGAAGGAAGGCGCGGAATCGCTGCGGGTGACGATGCCCAATGGTGAATGCGATCCGGCGCAGGCTTCCGACCTCTATAACCGCTACCTTGACGAGTGGGTGCTGGCCGACGAACTCGGCTTCGACATCATGGTCAATGAGCATCATGCGACCTCGACCTGCATGACCTCTGCCGCCAGTGTCATCCTCGGCATTCTTGCCCGTCAAACCCAGAGGGCGCGGCTGCTCATTCTCGGGATGCCGCTCGCCAATCGGCCGGACCCATTGCGGGTGGTCGAAGAACTGTCGATGGTCGATGTGATCTCGCGCGGGCGGCTCGACATGGGTTTCGTCAAGGGGGTGCCCTTCGAGATCGCGCCCGCCAATCTCAATCCGGTCAAGATGATGGATCGGTTCTGGGAATCCCACGACCTGATCCTGAAGGCGATGACCAGCCACGACGGCCCGATCAATTGGGAAGGCGAGTATTTCCACTATCGAAACGTCAACGTCTGGCCACGCCCTTTCCAGCAGCCCCATCCGCCGGTCTGGATCACCGCTCTGAGCCCATCCAGCGTCAAACCCATCGCCGAGCGCGGCTATGTTCTGGCGACCATGCTGAACGGCTGGGGGGCCAAGGACCTCTTCGCCTCCTATCGGCAATGCTGGCGCGCGGCGGACCGGCCCGGAACCCCCGGCCCCGACCGCTTCGGCTATCTGGCCTTGGTGGGATGTGGCGAGACGGAGGAAGAAGGCCGGCGCCGTGGCGATATGGTCGCGAGTTACCTCCGGACCTTCGGAATCGTCGCGCCTCCTTTCCGCACGCCGCCCGGCTATATTTCGGTCGATGAATATGCGGGCATGCTGAAGGGTCCTCCGCCGCGCGCCACCTATACCAAGGACGGGCGGGCGGTGCAGATCTCCCCCAATGTCAGCGTCCAGGAACTGATCGACACCGGTCTGCTCTTTGCCGGCACCCCTGATCAGGTCTACGACCAGATCATCGATTTCAGCGAAACGGTCGGCGGCCTCGGCAACTTGCTGATGATGGGCCAGGCGGGCGATATGTCCCATAAGGAAACGGTCGGCAATCTTTCGCTCTTCGCCAAGGAAGTCCTGCCGCGCCTCAAGGAATACAAGCCGTCCATGGCGTCCGCAGCCTAATCGGGTTCCCGTTCCGGGAAGACCGCGCGGCATTCGGGGCAGCGGATCTTATCGGGCTCTCCCATGACGCGGGCATAGAGCCTGATCGCCCGGCTGTAGTGGGTTTTATCCGGCGCGCAGCGATCGCGCATGGATAGCGGTATGGCCTCGCCCTTCCAGGACGCATGGCAGGCCGGACACTCGCCGATGAGATCGAGTCCCGGACGCTTCAAAGGGATGTTGCCGTACCAGCCCTGGCCGCTCACCGCGAACCCCTAAAAAATTCGACAGCCAATTACCTGGGGTGGAGGATGAGTTTCGGCTAGTCTTCCCCTCATGAAATCGCTGCAAGGCAAGGGTCGGCCCATGGCGTCGGAGCGCCGCACCATCGAATGGACGGATGTCGACCGAAGGGTCCATTCCTACGACTTCGACCATTACATGGAGCACGTGGCCCGCGCCCGCTACGTCATCCGCAAGGTGCAGCGGATCATCGACGACTGCGCCAAGCGGCAGGGGCTGGAACCCCTGGAACATCAGGCCCTGATCCAGATCCATGGGGCAACGGAGCGACGGTTGCCGGTGGGGCAACTCGCCGACCGGCTCGATATCGTGCCAACTTTCACGTCACGCCTGGTGCAGAAACTCGAAGGGGCGGGCCTGGTCACTCGCACGCGCTCCGAGACCGACCGGCGCGGCACCGTGGTCAGCACGACCGAGGAAGGGGCGAGGTGTCTCTACGTCATCGTGGAGGAGGTCCATGAGGCCATGGCCCCCTTCCGCGCCTCCCTAACAGCCGAGCAGCAGCGGGCGGCCCATGAGATCATGGCCTTCTATGTCGGCTCGGCCCCGACAAAGGAAGCTTGATCAGCCGCCCTTCAATTCGGCCAGGGTCGAGCGCAGCGCCTTGCCGACCACCAGGCTCATGAGCGAGGTCATGTAGCGCATGCCGAGCTTCACGCCCTCCTGACAATCGGGTCCGTTCATCGCGAGCCCGCCCGGAGCGACCCCGGCTTCGAGGATCTTAGCGACACAACTGCGGATCGCCTCTTGCACCACGGGATGCTTCGCGTTGTTGGGATAGCCCAGCGAGAAGGAGAGATCCGTCGCCCCGACCAGCACGCAGTCGATGCCCTTGACCTTCAGGATCTCGTCGAGATTATCGACGCCGGTCTTGGTCTCGATCATTAGGATGACGGCGACGCCCTCGTTGGATCGCTTCACGTGCTCGGCCCGATCCAGGAAACCGTAGCTCGCGGCGCGGGTCGAGAAGGCGGCGCCCCGGTTGCCTTCCGGGTAATAGCGGCAGGCCGCCACCACCCGGGCCGCCTGCTCTGCGGTCTCGATCATCGGCATCTGGATGCCCGAGGCCCCGATATCGAGATAGCGGAGGATATCCGCCTCCTGGATAATCCGCGCCACCGGCGGAATTCCGGCGCAGCGCGCGGCGCGGAACATATGCTCGGTCCGCTCGATGCTGGCTGGCCCATGCTCGTTGTCGACCACGACATAGTCGTAGCCCGCATAGCCCACCATCTCCACCAGCGCCGGCTCCGGGATCCCGACGCCGACGCCATAAAGGGGTTTGCCGCTCCGCAGCATGCCGCGCAGCCGATCATCGATGCCGAGCATGAAAATCTCCTCAGACGGGAAGGACGATGGAACCGGGTATGATCGCGTTGTCATAGACGCAGATGCGTTCGGCGAAGAGCAGCTTGCCCTCCTGCCGCACCAGCACGTCGAGATAACGCCCGAGGCAGAGAACCTGCGGCTGGTGCTCGATCAGCGTTTCGTAGAGCACGAAATTGGACCGCGCCACGATCCGGTCGCCCTCGACCCTGGCCCTGATCTGCGACACGAAATGCCGCCAGGCGCGCGGGCCGTAGACATTCAGCTTCTGCGAGGCGAAGGCGCGGTCCTTCAACATGCCCATGCTTTCGCAGCGCATGAGGCTCATGGGAAGCTTCTTGTCCCAATTCTCCTTCGACACGATCCGGTAGAGCGACGGGTCGGTAAAGAATTCGGGCCAGCGCTCCAGGTCGCCGTCGTCGATAACCTCGGCATAATGCGCGAAAAGGTCTTCGAGCTCTCGCTGCAGATCGCCGCTCACAGCCCCATCACCTTGCGATAGCCGCGATAGAAGGCCCGCAGCGCCACATCCGTCACCATATGGTCGGCGTTGTCATAATCGCGCCCGCCCATCTCGATCACGCCGGCGGAACGGGCATCGACCGCCATGCCTTCCTGGGCGCGGATCATGATCTCGCCGTCATCCATGGACACAAGCCCGGCCGGCCCCATGAGGTTGGCCTGGCGAAGCCGGCGCTGGGTCAGTTCCTCCGGCTCGTCTTCATAGCCGAAGAAGGTCCAGTGGAGATCGAATTCGCCGGGACCGCGCGGCACGATTTGGCGGGTCGCCAGGGTGTTCGATTGCTGCTGAAGGATCAGGTTGGGCCAGATCGTATGCATGATGACGGTGGCATCGCCGGGAAATTCCCGCACCGTATCCAGCAGGCGCGGGTCCTGGAGCGCCAGATGCTGCTGGAAGGATGCCATCTGCCGGGTGCCGTCGGTCAGTTCCTGCTGCCCTCGCTCCGAAACGAGGCCGGTGTGAAGCCCGGTCTCGTCCATCCGCACCTTGGAAGGATTGTCGACCCGGAAGAGCCCGAAAGTCACGAAGAAGACGTGCAGCAGGCTCGCGTGGCAGGTGTCCTTGATATTCTCCAGCATCAGCTTCCAATTGGCCGCGAGACGCTGGCGCTGATAGCCCAGCAGCTTCAATTTCCGGCCGCTGAAGATACGGTCGTAGAAACCGAGGATCGTCTCGCCGAGATAGCTTTCGAAATCCGGGGTGTCGGCGTGGAGCGTGGCGAAAATCGCGCCCGTCCTGACATGGACCCGGATCGGGGTCAGGCCGTGCTCGGACAGGTCGAAGTCGTCGGGCATGCCGCCCTTGCCCTTCACGCCCCGGCGGAACGGCAGGCCCATCAGCTTGCCTTCGAGGTCATAGACCCATTGGTGATAGGGGCACATGAACTCTTCGCCGCTGCCGGTGTGCTCCTCGCAGAGTTTCACGCCGCGATGGGCGCATTTGTTGAGGAAGCCGCGAACCACACCGTCCTTGCCGCGAACGATCAGGACCGATTTCTCGCCGATGGTGCTGCGCTTCCAGTCGCCGGGGTTGGGCAGTTCGCATTCGAGGCCCGCATAGCTCCAGGTCGGCCCCTCGAAGATCCGTTCGATCTCGCGGCGATAGATGCCCTGGTCGAGATAGATCCAATAGGGCGCCCGGGAATCGCCTTCCGCCGGCCAGACGAAACCGCCGAGAGGATCGGCCGGCGCGGTCATTTGTGCTTTGCCAGAATGAACCGGGTCTGCTCGGCCAGGGCAAAGGACGCCCGCCCCTCTGGCGGCACCCGTTTGACGGTCTGGAGATAGCGCTTGCTGGCCTTCAGCACGCCGGGATCGCGGGATTTCAATTCCGCGACCAATTCCTCGACACTGGCTTTCAGCTTGTCCGCAGGCACCACACGCGACACGACGCCCATCTCCCGCGCCTCGTCAGCGGTGAAATCGCGGCTGGTCAGCATGATGTCGAGCGCCGCCTTCGGCGAAAGATGCTCCAGGATCTCCGCCATGATGAACATCGGTGCGATGCCGAGCTTGATCTCGTCGAGCGCGAAACGCGCATCCGAAGCGGCGATAGCCATGTCGCTGCGCATCACGATGCCGACGCCCAGCCCATAGGCCCGGCCCTGCACCTCAGTGATGAGGATGCCCGGAAAGCCTGAAAGCGCCGTGTTGAAGTCGGTCACCAGCGTGAAGGCATCGAAGGGCGGGCGCGGCGTATCCTTCCGGTCGCGCCCCAGGGTGAAGTCCTCTCCCGCCGAGGATATGACCAGGATATCCGCCTCGGTCGCCGCGCGGTTGAGAGCCGCGGTCACGTCGCCGAGCATATCCCCCGTGAAGGCGTTGGCCGCCTCGGGCCGGTTGATGACGAGCCGGCCGAGCCGATCCGCGACGGTCAGTTGAACGAGGTTTTCCGACATGCCATCCGCCTCATTTAGAGTATCTAAGTACCATTTTTATGCCTCCAGACCCTCTCCTGTCAATGAGGCCCGAAAGCTCCATGTTATTCCCCTTTTGCCCCTGGAAAAGGGAGTTTTCGGGAGGAAGCGGGAGCCGTTGACGCGGCTCGGAACCTTCCTTCTAATGACCGCCTTACGGCGGAGAGCGAAAGCCCGCCGGGCCGAACCCTTGAGAGGAAGGAATGCCGTCGATGAAATTGCACCATGTGGCGCTCGCGGGCGTCTGCTGGCTCGCCGCGACGGCGGCCCAGGCCCAGGCTCCCCAGATGGGCGGAACGGCGGTCTTTACCCTGGCCCAGGATCCTTCGAGCGTGAACCCGGCGACGACCTCCAACCCGCCGGACCGGATGATCGGCTGCATCGTCTATGAGGGGCTCGTCAACCTCGGCAGCGACTACAAGATCCTGCCGCTGCTGGCGAAATCCTGGAGCGTCTCGCCGGATGGGCTGACCTATACCTTCGAGCTCAACCAGGCCGAATGGCACGACGGCAAGCCCTTCACCTCCGAGGACGTGAAGTATTCCCTCACCGAGGTCAATACCAAGCTCTCGGCCATCTTCGGCTCGGCCGGCCGGGCCATCGAGAGCATCGAGACCCCCGCCAAGGACAAGGTGGTCATCAAGCTCAAGTACCAGTTCGGGCCGTTTCTCCTGTCCTTCGCCTGCCCCCAGGGCGGCGCCATCATGCCGGCCCATGTCTTCCAGGGCACCGATGTCTTGAAGAATCCCGCGACCTTGACCCAGCCGGTCGGCACCGGCGGCTTCAAGCTCACCGAATGGAAGCGCGGCGATTACATCAAGCTCGCGAAGAACCCGAAATACTACGAGCAGGGCAAGCCCTACCTCGACGAGGTGATCGGCAAGGTCATCACCAATGCGGGCGCCCGTCTCCAGGCGTTGCGCGCCGGCGAGGTCGATCTCATCCAGTTCTTCCCCGGCAGCGACCAAGCGACCGTCAAGGCCGACCCTAAACTGCAGATCGCCGTGAGCGACACCTCGCCCGGCATGACCCTGGCCTTCCTGAACGTGACGAAGAAGCCCTTCGACGACGTGCGGGTGCGGCGCGCCCTGATGATGGCGACCGACCGCGAGTATCTTTTCAAGAACGCCTTCTATGGGGTTGGCGCGGTCGGCAAGATGCCCTTCACCACGGATATCCAATGGGCGGTCAATCCAGAGGTCGATTACGACAAGATGTATCCCTACGATCCGGCCAAGGCCAATGCCCTACTCGAAGAGGCCGGGCTCAAGAAGGGCGCGGATGGCAAGCGCTTCACCATGCATATCGCGATCTACGCCAATCAATATCCTGAATTCCAGCTCGTCGCGGCAGCGTTGAAGAGCATGTACCAGGCGGTCGGCGTCGAGCTGGTCACCGATTCTCTGGAAGATCAGCTGATGCTTCAGCGCGTCTTCATCGGCCGGGATTTCGACCTGACGCTGGGGTCCTTCACCAGCTACGCGGATCCGGCGCTGGGCATCTCGCGCGCCTTCGTCACCTCCGGCATCGGCAAGGCCTTCTCCAACCCCGCGGGCTATTCCAATCCCAAGGTGGACGAGCTCTTCGACAAGGGCGAGCGCTCCACCGATCTCGCCGTGCGCGGAAAGTTCTATCAGGAAGCCCAGAAAATCCTCGCCGAGGACATTCCCACGGCGAATATCCGCCAATACCGGAATATCGACGGTGCGTCCAAGCGGCTCCACGGTCTTTGGGGCAAAGTCCAGGGCAACGGTCTCTGGACCGAGGCCTGGCTCGAAAAATAAAGCTGAGCTTCGGTCGGCGCGCCTGGGCACGCCGGCCGATGCTTTTCAAATCGGAACGATCCTTGCTCGAAGCGGTTAATGCTTCGCAGCATCCTGTGCGGAAGTTTTTCGGCTCGGCGATGCCTTTGTCGCCGCAGGGTTAAGGATCGTCGACGTGAAGAAAAGACCGTGGCTGATCGGATCGGGCGTCGTCGTTCTGGTCATTGTCGTTGCCTGCTTGGTCTGGGACTGGAACTGGCTCCGGCCGACGATCGAGGCGAAAGCCTCCGCCGCACTCGGGCGGCCCGTCACGCTCCAGCATTTCTCGGTCAGACTCCACCGGGAGCCGCTTCTGGTTTTCGACGGCGTCTCCATCGCCAACCCGCCGGAATTTCCTGAAGGAACCCGTCTCGGGACGATCAACCGGATCACCGCCAAGCTGGAACTCGGGCCGCTCCTTCACCAGGAGATCGTGATCCCGGAGATCGTCATCGAAAAACCCGAGGGCGATATCGGCCCCGGTCCTTCCGGCAACGGCAATTGGAGCTTCGCAGGCTTCCAGCACCACGACGATCAACCCGTCGACAAGCCACCCCAGATCGGCAACCTGGTGATAACCGACGGCAACTTCCATCTGGCCTATCCCAAACTCAAAGCCGATTTTCAGGTCGCCATCCGGACCGAACCCGCCAAGGATGGTCAGGAATCCCACATCGTCATCGATGCGAAGGGTTCCTATAACGGCGAGAACCTCACCGGCCATTTCGTTGGAGGCTCGCTGCTCTCGTTCCGGGATCCGAGCAAACCCTATCCCATCGATCTTCAGGTGACTCGGGGGCAGACCAAACTTGGGCTGAAAGGCACTCTGGAGCGGCCTCTGGAATTGGGCGGAGCGAGCCTGCGGATCGACATGCAGGGGCCGACGCTCAGCGAGCTTTATTTCCTGGTCGGCATCCCGCTGCCACCGACACCGCCCTATAAGCTGCGCAGCGCCATCGACTACAGCGACGACAAGATCCATCTCACCAAGCTTGCCGGCACCGTTGGCAGCAGCGATCTTTCAGGCGATCTCCAGATCGAGCCGAACCGGGAACGGCCCCTCATCACGGGGACGCTGACCTCCAACAAGGTGGCGCTGGCCGACCTTGGCGGTTTCATCGGCGCGACACCCGGCAAAGGCGATTCCCCCAAGGAAACGCCGCAGCAGAAACAGCAACGCGAGGCCCAGAGGGCCAGCGAAAGGGTCATACCGGACCTGCCGCTCGACCTCCCCCGCATCCGCTCAGCCGATTTCAAGATCAAATACACCGGCAAACGGATCGACAGCGACAAGACACCGCTCGACAATTTCGTCGCCGACCTCACCATCGACGATGGCGAGATCACTCTCCACCCCTTGAGTTTCGGGGTCGGAAAGGGGACGATTTCCATCAATGCCGTGCTCGACGGCCGCCAGGACCCGGTCAAGGCAGACGCCGAGATCGAATTCCGCCAGCTCGACCTCAAGGACTTGCTCGCGAAGCTCACGGATTTCAAAGGCGCGGGTCTGGTGGGCGGTCGGGCGACGATCAAGTCTACCGGTAATTCGCTGGCGCAACTCCTCGGCCATGGCGACGGCGATTTGACGATGTATATGAAGGGCGGCGACATGAGCGCGCTGCTGGTCGATCTCGCCGGGCTTGATCTTGGTAAGTCGGTCCTATCGCTTCTGGGCATCCCGGACCGCGCGCCGCTCAATTGCATGGTCACCAATTTCGGGCTTCAGAAGGGCATGCTCGACAGCCATCTCCTGCTGATCGACACTAGCGAGGCGAATGTCCTGGGCAAGGGTCGGGTCAATTTCCAGACCGAAGCCATCGACATGCAGATCACCAGCGAACCCAAGCACCCGAGCGTGGGCAAGCTGCCCCTCCCCATCAATATTCGGGGCACGCTCAAGAATCCGACGATCCGCCCCGGTCTTCAGATCGTGGTTGACGACGACAACGTGCTGTCGAGCGTCTTGGGGTTCTTCACGATCCAGCTCGGCCTCGGCAAGGACAACGATTGCCGCGCCCTTCTGCAAACCGCCGGCGCTCGCGTAAAAGGACAGCCGGTCACGCCGAAAGGCAGCGAGCCCGCGGGGGCTAAGCCGTCGGAATAAGGCCGAGCCCGTTATTCGTCGAGGTTGATCGCGATCAACGGGCGACCGGTGCGAAAAAAGGTCTCCACATTATCGATGGCCGTCGCGATCGCGTCCCGGTGATTCTCCGGCGTCACTCCACCTTGATGCGGCGTCAGCACCACGTTATCGAGCGCGAAGAGCCGCTCTGGCACGCGGGGCTCGTCCTCGAAAACATCGAGGCCGGCGCTTCCCAGCAGGCCTTTCTCGAGGGCTTCAACCAGGGCCGGCTCATCAATGATCGGGCCGCGCGCGATATTGACGATGCAGCCCTCCGGCCCGACCGCGGCGATGACCTTGCCATCGACCTTATGGCGGGTCGCCTCCGACAAGGGACAGGCGACGACCAGATAGTCGCACCATTCCGCCATCTCCAGGAGCGTGGGGAAATAGCGATAGGGACTATCGGCCTTGGCCGTCCGGTTATGGTAGCCGATCTCCATATCGAAAGCGGCCGCCCGCTGGGCGATGCCCTTGCCGATACGCCCCATGCCGTAAATGCCCATGCGCCGGCCGCTGACGCGCCGGGTCATGGTGAAGCGGCCCCCGGGCCAGTTACCGTTTCTCGTGAAACGCTCCGCCGCCGGAATTCGGCGCAGGGCCGCGATCAGCAAGCCTAACGCCAGATCGGAAACGCAGGGATCCGGGATCGATTGTCGGGTCGACAGCAGGATCCCGCGTTCTTGCAAAGCCTTGGTGTCAATGGCGTCATAACCCGCCATGGTCGTCGCGACGAGCCTCAGCTTCGGATATTTGGCGATCAGCGCACCATTAACCGGCGCGAACTGGCTGATGAGCGCCTCGGTTTCGGGATCGAAGGCCTCCTCGCAGCGATGGATGCGGAACCGCTGCGCGATCTGGGTCACGAAATGGGGCGCGACATTGAGCAGGGCCACCGACCGATCTGCCCAGGGAGAGCCCCCCGATGCGTTCTGGCTCACCTGGCTTTCTCCGTTTCAAAGAGTTCCTCGGGAATTTGCGCCTGAATCTCCGCGAGACGGTCCGCGACATAGCCGCGGGAGATGTTGCGGGTGATGAAGACGATGCGGGAGCGACGATCGTTATCCGGCCAGGCGGCCAATCTGGCGGGGGGTTGAAAGAGGTTTTGAACCGCCTGCAACACGATGGGCGGGTCCCATCCGACGATCGAGAGGATGCCCTTTACCCTCAAGAGATCGTCTCCCACCAGCCCCTCCAGCCATGCCGCGACATGCTGCCAATGCAGGGGCTTGTCGAAAGTCAGGCAGAAGGAGGAGATCGCCTCGTCATGGCGGTTAACGTCATGGTGATGATGGTGGCCATGATCGGCATAATTATCCGCTGCAAGCCAGGCGGCCACCTCCTCGAATTTTGTCGAAGGGTCGTAGATGTCGGTGCCCCGCAGCAAATCGGCCGGCGGCCCTTCCCCCATCAGCGCGAAGGCCATGGGCGCTCCGGGATTGAGATGCTTCAGGCGAGCTTTCAGGATCTCGATATCCTTCGGCGCCAGATCCGTCTTGGTCACGATGAGCTGATCGGCGACCACCGCCTGCTTCACCGCTTCGGGTTGCCGGTCTAGGGTCGACATGCCTTGCATGCCGTCGACCACGGTCACCACCCGGCTCAACCGGTAGTCGTCGCTTACCGGTTGGGTGGTCAGCGCCTGAATAACCGGCACCGGATCGGCAAGCCCGGTGGTTTCGATCACCACCCGGTCGAAGGGCCTGACCTCGCCTCTGAAACGTTTTCCGATCAGTTCTTCCAGCGTCGAAATCAGATCGCCTCTCACGGAGCAGCAAAGGCATCCGGTGAGAAGCTCGATGGCATTGTCCGAACTCGACGCGATGAGAGAATGGTCGATGCCGATCTCGCCGAATTCATTGACGATCACCGCCGCATCGGCAAGCGCCGGATCGGTCAGCCAGGCGTTGAGCAAGGTCGTCTTCCCACTGCCGAGGAAGCCGGTGAGGACGCTGATGGGGATGCGTTCGTCGATCATGGGCGAGAGTTTAGGACGCCTGATGCGCCGGGCGCCACTATTCCTTGAACTGGCCCGAACGCCATTCGAGCGCGGCCTTCAGCCCCTTTTCCACGACCATGCGATCGAATTCGGCGCCGGTTTCGGTCTTGATCGTCCAGAGCGAGGTGAGAGCCTCCGCCCCCGCCTCGATGGCGGCACGGAAACCACCGATCTCTGCACCCCGGTTGATCGCGCGCTTGCCCCATTTCAAGGCCTCCGGCGCGATCAAGGCATAGCGCTTGGCGAATTTGAGGGTGGCGTCTTCCAATTCGGCCAAGGGCACGACCCGGTTGACCATGCCGAAGTTCAGCGCCGTCTGTGCATCGATGGTATCGCCGGACAACAGGATTTCCCGCGCCCGCTTCAACCCGATGATCCAGGGCATGACCAGCACGGGACCCAAATGCGCGAAACGAACCTCGGGCTCGCCGAAAGTGGCGTTGTCGGCGGCCACGGTCATGTCACACATCATGGCCAATTCGCAGCCGCCGCCCAGCACATGACCCTGGACCGATGCGATGGTGAGCTTGTTGTTGCGCCAGGGGGCCAGCGCCATTTCCAGGCTCCGGTGCATCGAGGCGTCCCAGCGCCGGGGATCGTCGCGCTTCTCGTCGCGTCCCGGATTGTTGCCGATATCGAAACCGACGCAGAAGCTGCGTCCCTCCGCGCGCAGGACAATGACCGAAGTGGAGGGATCGTTGTCGGCCTCGGCGAAGGTATCGATGATCTGGCTCTTCATTGCCTGATTGATGGCGTTGAGCTTGGCCGGGCGCGCCAGGGTGATGAAGCCGATCTTTCCCTCGGTTTCGTAGCGCACATAAGTGTCGGTCATGGGGGCGTCCTTCGCGGGATTGAGCCTGGTGCGATATACCCGGCACCTTTCCGAGGCAAGATCCCTTCTCGCGGCGGCAGAACCTGACTAATGTCCCCCCGCAACACGCATTCTCAAAAAGGGAGGAAACCTATGCCACTTTCCATGTATCGCGCCTCGGTGCACGTTTTCCTGCAGATCCTCAATGCCCAGATCGCCGTGCTCGACAAGGCCGCAGCCCATTGCGCCGCTAAGAAGATCGACGAAGCGACGCTGATCAACATGCGGCTTTTCCCCGACATGTTCCCGCTGCACCGCCAGATCCGGACCATGACCGGCATGGCGCTCTCCGCAGGCCGCATCGCCGGCGTGGAATTACCCAAGTTCGAGGACGGGGAGACGACCTTCGAACAGCTGAAGGCCCGGATCACCAAGACGATCGATTTCTTGAAGGGGCTGAAGCCCGAGCAGATCGACGGGTCGGAAGACCGGGACGTGGTCCTTCAGATGATGGCGGGTCCGAAGACCTTCAAAGCCGCGAACTATCTCCTGGGCTTCGCCATGCCCAACTTCTATTTCCACGCCACCACGACCTACGACATCCTGCGCCATGCCGGCGTCGAACTCGGCAAGCGCGACTTCACCGGCGACAGCACAAATACCTGACCTCAGTCGGCGTCGGCAGTGGTCGCAGGGGCGACCACCGGCCGGCGTTCCTTAAGGGGTATTTCCTTGATCGCAAGCGCCCCCAAAAAGCCAAGGAACGAGACGCCCGCCGCCGTCAGGTAGAAGGTGGAGAAAGCGTTGCGGATCGCCGCGACCAGATCGAGAAGCAGCCCGTCGCTGATCTGCTCCCGATGCGCCTCCAGATGGAAGAGCGCGATGCCGGGATGGGCGCCCAGCACCTCATGACCCGGCACGGCCAGCGCGCCGTTGTTGAGGCTGACGATCAGCACGGTGCTGAAAAAGGCGACGCCGAAGGCGCCCGCCATGAGGCGCACGAACATCATGGTGGCCATGCCGATGCCCGTATCGCGCCAATCCAGCGCGTTCTGGCAAGCCACCGTGATCGGCGACATCTGCAGCCCGAAGCAGAGGCCGAGCGCCAGGATGGCCAACACGTCGGTCGTGACGGAATGGCCGACGCCGTAATATGCCAGGATCAGCGCGCAAACCGTGGCGGAAGCCGCGCCGATGATGGGAAATATCCGATACCGCCCCAGGACCGTGACGGCCTGACCCGCGATGAAGGCGCTGAGCGCCATGCCGCCGGTGAAGGGGATGAGACGCAGGCCCGCGTCCTTGGCGCTCAAGCCCGCGGTAAGCTGGAAGTTGATCGGGGTGGTCACGATCATGGCCATGGTGATCATCGAGCTCAGGAAGGTCACGACGCAGGCCGCCGTGTAATGCCGGTTCGTGAAGAGGCGCGGGGGCAGAATAGGTTCCGGCGCCGCCATCTCGCGGAGGATCAGCGCCCCGGTCAGCACGATCCCCAGCGCGATCGGCCCCAGCACATCCAAGGTGCCCCAGCCGCCGGACTGCTCGACGCGCCCGATACCGATCAGGATCGGGGTCGAGGATGCCAGGATCAGCAAGGCGCCCAGCCAATCGATGACCGGCTTCCGGCTCGGCTTCGGCAGCCGCTTCAATTGCCGGTTGGAGAGCCCGATGGCCAGCGCCCCCAGAGGCACATTGATCCAGAAGACCCAATGCCAGGAGAGGTAATCGACGAAGAAGCCGCCGAGCACCGGCCCCAAGGCCGTGGACAGCGCATAGACCGTAACGAAAATGCCCTGATACCGGCCCCGCTCCCGGGGCGGGACGAGGTCGGCCATGACCGCCTGGGTCATCGCCCGGAGCCCGCCGCCGCCAATCCCCTGGAGCACCCGCGCGACGATCAGCTGCGGCATGGTCTGAGCCAGTGCGCAAAGCACCGAGGTCAGGACAAAAAGCGCCAGCGACACCATGACGATCGGCCGCCGCCCGTAGAGGTCGCTGAGCTTGCCGTAGATCGGCGTCGTCGTGGTCGAGGTCACCAGATAGCCGGTGACCACCCAGGGCATCAGCTCCCAGCCGTCGAGATCCCGCGCCATGGTCGAAAGGGTCGAGGCCACGATGGTCTGGTCGAGGCTCGCCAGCACGGCCGACAGCATGAGCCCGACCATGGTGGCCAGGATTTCGCGTGGCGTAAAAATCGGCTGCGACGAGCCGTCCTGAACAGACATTAGGCGGAGGACCGGGGAAAAGCGACGTTACCGCGAAGTTACTGCGAAGTTACTGCACGGTATCGCAATTCCAATGCCACGTCATAGGCTAACAGGGTCGCACGACCCTGCCATGCGCGGTCCTTAAGCCCTGCCCATCAGCGCCAGCGCCCGCAGCATCTCATTGCCTTCGATCATGAGCCCCGTATCGCCCCCCGCGCCGGGCTTTGCGAACATATAGGTGGGCTGGGTCGCGAGCCCCACATGGGCGGTAATCCGCGCGGATTGGTCGGTCTCGTTGAGCGAGCCGCCGAGCGACACGCCGAGCCCCTTGCGCCGGGCATAGAGCACGCCCTCGATGGTCCGGTTGAGGCCACCAATGTCCGGCATCTTCACTTGAAGGAGATGCCCTGCCTGAGCGTCGGAGAAATCGCGCACGTCGTCGACGTTGTTGCACCATTCGTCGACGATGATCTCGACACCCCGGCCCTGGGCTTCGACGGCGCGGCAGAGCTTGTGATAGATCTCGATCTGCTCCTGGCGGGTCGCCGCGATGATCGGCGATTCGATCATCAGGGGAAGGTCGCCCACCGCATCCTTCAAGGCGCCGCAATAATCGACGATCTTCTTCAGGTCGTTGTTGAAAAGCTCGCCGAAGGTGCCGTAGCAGTCGAGATGGATCGTCGGCTTGTAGCCGGGCTCGCCGATCTCCTTGATCCGCTTCACCACGCGGCTTGCATAAGCGACGAGCTTCTCGCCCTTCCACCCCAAGTCGCGCTCCACATTGGTGAAGGAGCTATGGGGCAGGATCTCGACCTCCTTCAGGATGAGCCGATCGAGCCCTTCCCAATCGCCGGTCCCACTGCTGGCGAGGATCGGCACCGGCGCTTTCGCCAGGGGCGCGTCGTATTCCTCGGCGATGACCTGGGCCATCTGCTTGTGATTGGCGAGTGCCGCGCCATGCAACAGCGCCTGGGTGATGCCATAGCGCAGCGCCGTATGCAGCTGCTTGTTCCCCTTGGTGATCCCGTCGACCTCGTCGGCCACGGGCCGGAACTTCGAGATGTCACGGCCGACGAGCCTTTCCCTAAGCTCGCCCTTCAGGAAGTCCATATGCTCCTGCGGCCGGAACAAGGGATCGCGACCGGCGACGGCGCTCAGGATCACGTCCATGCAGTCGCCGAAAGCGACCTGCCCGTCCTCCAGCACCAGCATGACGGAAACGGCGGCGCCCGGCTGCAGCACCCGCGTAAAGCCGGGCGTCACGGGCTTGCCCACATAGGTAAAGCCATCGGCCTTGGCCCCCGCCTTCACGGCGGCGAGGTCCTTGTTGAAATAGCCCGAGCGGCCGACCGTGGAAATGACGTCCTTGATCTTCATGGCGGCATTGCTCCTCTAAGGTATTTTCTCAAAAAGGGCCGGAAGTCTCCGCCCGGCGGACGATTATTGTCAACGTATGTCGGATGACAGTTTTTAGCCCGGCTCCCTCCACCACACCGCCGTCATCCTAGGGGGCTTGGCCCCCTCTCGCGGAAGCAGAGCTTCCGCTGTGCTATCAGTACCGAACGTGCCCAACCTCCACTTAGTCGTGGACCCTCGGGCTAAACACTAAACCCGAGGGTGACGAGTGTGGATGTGGCGAGAGATGGGGATTACCCCCTTATTTCCCGACGAAAGAAACCTCCGCGAGCGGGATCACCCCGTCCGGCCGGGCGGTGAAGCTGACGTTCTTCCCATAGCCGTAGGTCTCAAACTCGTTATAGAGCGGCGCATAGGCGGCCATTTCCTGGCTGCGTTTCAGGATCAGGGAGATCGCGGCCTTGCGTTTCGCGGGATCGGCCGTGGACCGCTGCGTCTCCACCCAAGGCAGGTAGGCCGGATCGGCCTTGGCGGCGCGCAGCACATAGAGACTGTTCAGCGGCAAGGAGGCGTCCAGATTGGTCGGGCCATAGCCGAACATATAGATCCCCGGCAGCTTGTTGGTCTGCCAGAGGGTGAAGAGCGTCGTGTAATCGACGCCCACCAGCTCGACCTCGATCCCCACGGCCTTCAGATAGTTGCCGATCGCCTGGGCCACCTCCGCCGCGAAGGGCCAGCGGTTGGTCGCATAGTGGAAGGGCACCTTCTGCCCCGCATAGCCCGCTTCCTGGAGCAGCTTTTTCGCCTTGGCCGCGTCGAGCGGAGTCGGCTTGATCGAGGGATCGTAGCCGAAGGTCACCGGGGCCAGCATCTCGCCCTCGGGCTTCCCGAGACCGCGTAAGAGCCGCGCCGTCAGCGCGTTCCGGTCGATGGAGGCATCCACCGCCTGGCGGAACTTCACGTTCCCGACCATCGCGTCGTCGTAGTTGAACCCGAGATAGATGACCCGGTTGCTCGGCACCTTGGCGACCTTGATGACGCCCTCCGCCTCGGCGGCCGCGACACCCGCCGGGGGCAGGGTCTGCGCCAGGTCCAGCTCGCCGCTGCGCAAGCCGTTGAGCCGCGCCGACTCGCTCTCCACGGGCCGGATGATGATCTTCTTGATGCTGGGCGCCTTGCCCCAATAGTGCGGGTTCGCGGCCAGCTCGATCTGGCTGTCGCGCACCCAGTTCACCACCTGATAGGGGCCGGAGCCGACGCCCTTCTGGGCGAAGGCCGCGCGGCCCATGGTCTCAAAGCTCTTCTGCTGCACCACCGAGATCAGCGACACCTGCCGGTCGAAGGCCCCGAAGGCCGTGTTGAGATGGAACACGACCGTATCGGGCGCGGTCTTCTCGACCGTATCCACCTGGGCGACAAAGGCCTTCATGGGCGACGTCGCATCGCCCAGGATCGTGCGATAGGTCCAGACCACATCGTCCGCCGTCAGCGCCGATCCGTCCGGCAGCTTGGCATCGCCGCGGATCTTGAAGGTCCAGGTCTTGGCATCCTCCGAGGCCGAGAAGGAGGTCGCGAGCTTCGGCGCGATGCTGCCGTCCGTGCCGGTCTGGGTTAACTGGTCGTAGAGGCTCTTATAGAGCGAGCTTGCGATATCCGAGGTCTCGACCGTGGGATCGAGCGTCTTGATGTCCGAGGGCCGCGCCACCACCAGATAATCCCGGTCCGCGGCCGAGGTCTCCGACCCGCTTGCTGCCAAGACCGTGAGGAAAGCCAGCACAGCCCAACGCATCGCACCCATCGTCCCCCACCCTGTCAAAGTCTTCTTCGAGGATGGAGCCTAGCAGATTGCATACATCGCGCCAGAGTGAAGGAGACCGTCGCGTTACGTTTTTAGGATTTGCTCCATCCCAGGTTTGAACCGCGCCGGGTTCGTCGGAGGCCGTTGATTGTCTCGGCCAAGGCGTTGTCAGAGCTGTCACCGACGCTGCCGACCGATGGCTCGATCCCGGCCTCGGCAAGGCGCTCGGTGTACTTGATAGACACGTGGATGAAGCCCGCCCAGGTGGCGACATATGTGAAATCCGACACCCACCCCATGTCAAAACTGCGATCAACCGCCGCAGGCTCATCCATCGGTTGACGAATCCGACCTTCCCTCATAGGGTCCGCGGCGGGACACGGCCCCCCAACGGGTCGCATCTATTCTGTGAGGAATAGCTATCATGAAGCCGAATACACGGCCCGCTAACCCCTGCTTTTCTTCTGGTCCTTGCGCCAAGCGTCCCGGTTGGACGATTGAGGCGCTCTCTGGTGCGTTTCTCGGCCGGTCTCACCGGGCGAAAGAGGGCAAGGCCAAGCTCGCCGACGTGATCGAGCGCTCCCGCGCTATCCTCGGCATCCCCAAAGATTATCGCATCGGCATCGTTCCCGCCTCCGACACAGGGGCGGTCGAGATGGCGCTCTGGTCGCTGCTCGGGCCTCGCGGCGTGGATCTCCTCGCCTGGGAGAGCTTCGGCGAGGGCTGGATCACCGATGCGGTCAAGCAATTGAAGCTGAAGGACACGCGCCTCTTGCAGGCGGGTTACGGCAAGCTGCCGGATCTTTCCCAGGTCGATTGGAACCGGGACGTCGTCTTCACCTGGAACGGCACGACCTCGGGCGTGCGGGTGCCCAACGGCGACTGGATCAAGGCCGACCGCGAGGGCCTCTCGATCTGCGACGCGACCTCGGCCGCTTTCGCCATGGACCTGCCCTGGGCCAAGCTCGATGTGACGACCTGGTCCTGGCAGAAGGTGCTGGGCGGCGAGGCGGCGCACGGCATGCTGGTGCTGAGCCCCCGCGCGGTCGAACGGATCGAGGCTTACGATCCCCCCTGGCCGATGCCCAAGATTTTCCGCATGAAGTCCAAGGGCAAGATCAGCGAAGGCATCTTTAAGGGCGAGACCATCAACACGCCCTCGATGCTTGCCGTCGAGGATGCGCTGGACGGTTTGGCCTGGGCCGAAAAGGTCGGTGGCCTGAAGGGCCTGATGGGCCGGTCGGAAGCGAACCTCAAGGTGATATCCGACTGGGTCGCCAAGACGCCCTGGGTGGACTTCCTGGCGGTGGATCCCGCGACCCGTTCCTGCACCTCGGTCTGCCTCAATGTGGTGGATCCCAAGGTGACGGCGCTGGCGCCCGATGCGCAGGCCGCCCTCTTGAAGCGCTTTGTCGGCCTCATCGAGGCGGAAGGTGCTGGCTTCGATATCGCGAGCTATCGCGATGCGCCTCCGGGTCTCAGGATCTGGGCCGGCGCCACGGTCGAAACCTCCGATCTGGCAGCGCTTCTCCATTGGCTCGACTGGGCCTATGGCGAGGTTCGCCCGGCGTAAAGCCGGCTCCTGAAGCGCTTTTCCTTTCCCGAATTCTTTTTCGAACGGATCCATGAAATGCCGAAAGTTCTGATTTCGGACGCTCTCAGTCCGCGCGCCGTCGAGATTTTCGCCAACAAGGGCATCGAGGTGGAGGTCATGACCGGCCTCACGCCCGAGGACCTCAAGAAGATCATCGGCAAATACGACGGTCTGGCCATCCGCTCCGCCACCAAGGTGACCAAGGCGGTGATTGAGCAGGCCACCAACCTGAAGGTCGTCGGCCGCGCCGGCATCGGTGTCGACAACGTCGATATTCCCGCCGCGACCGCGCGCGGCATCGTGGTGATGAACACGCCCTTCGGCAATTCGATCACCACCGCCGAGCACGCCATCGCCATGATGTTCGCGCTGGCCCGCGACATCCCGGCGGCGAACGTTTCGACCCATGCGGGCAAGTGGGAAAAGTCCCGCTTCATGGGCGTGGAGCTTTTCGGCAAGGTTCTGGGCGTCATCGGCTGCGGCAATATCGGTTCGATCGTCGCCGACCGGGCCCTGGGCCTGAAGATGAAGGTCGTGGCCGCCGATCCCTTCCTGTCGCCGGAACGCGCGGTGGCCCTGGGCGTCGAGAAGGTCGAATTGGACGAGCTTTTCGCCCGCGCCGATTTCATCACGCTGCACACGCCTTTGACCGAATCGACCAAGGGCGTCATCGACGCCAAGTCCATCGCCAAGATGAAGAAGGGCGTCCGGATCATCAATTGCGCCCGCGGCGGCCTCGTCAATGAGGACGATTTGAAGGCCGGACTCGACAGCGGCCAGGTGGCGGGTGCTGCCTTCGACGTCTTTGTCGAGGAACCGGCGAAGTCCCATCCCCTCTTCGGCAACGAGAAGATGATCGCGACCCCGCATCTGGGCGCTTCCACCACGGAAGCCCAGGAGAACGTGGCGCTCCAGATCGCCGAGCAGATGGCGGATTTCCTGCTGACGGGGGCTGTGACCAACGCCCTCAACATGCCGTCGCTTTCGGCCGAGGAAGCCGTGCGGCTCCGCCCCTATATGAAGCTCGCCGAGGAATTGGGCAGCTTCGCGGGCCAGCTCATCGAGGCGGACCTCAAGGCCATCGAGATCGAATATGAGGGCCATGCGGCGGAACTCAACACGAAGCCCCTGACGGCGGTCGCCCTGACCGCTTTGCTCGCGCCCAAGCTCGACACGGTCAATATGATCAACGCGCCGCTCATCTGCCGCGAGCGCGACATCAAGGTCAGCGAGACCACCAGCAGCGAGCCCACCAACTATCAGACCCTGCTGCGCGTGACCGTGACCACCAGCGCCGGCAGCCGCAGCGTGGCGGGGACGCTGTTCGGCGACAAGCCGCGCATCGTCCAGGTCGAGGACGTGCCCATGGAGGCCGAGCTTGGCCCCTATGTGCTTTTCGTCCGCAACCAGGACAAGCCGGGCTTCATCGGCAACCTCGGCCGCACCCTGGGCGAGGCGGGGATCAACATCGCGACTTTCCATCTGGGCCGCGTCTCCGCCGGCCAGGACGCGATCTGCCTCGTGCAGATCGACCAGGCCATGAGCGACGCGGTCCTGGAAAAGGTCCGGGTCATCCCGAACGTGGTTCAGGCCAAGTTCCTGAAGTTCTGATTGTTATGTCCCTCTCCGGCCCTTTAGGGAGGAAGAGGGAAGGGACCCACGAAGTGGGAAGGGGTGAGGTAGGGTTTCACCGGTGGCGAGATGCTCGGGCAGTAAAGACTGCCCTCGCCCCACCTCATCCTAAATCCTTCTCCCCCCTGAAGGGCGGAGAAGGACTTTCCGCTGAGCCAAATTGGCCTTTTCCGTTTGCCCGATCCCTCTGAAACCTTTATCTCCGCAGCATGAACGAGACCTTGCATCCGGCCCTGCTGCCGCTCGGACTGCGCGACCTCCTGCCCCCCAGCGCGGGCGTGGAAGCCGAAGCCGTCGGACGCCTGATGGCCGTGCTGGCGAGTCATGGCTACGACCGGGTGAAGCCGCCTCTCGTGGAGTTCGAGGAAAACCTTCTGACCGGCGCGGGTGCGGCCATGGCGACCGCGACCTTCCGCATGATGGACCCGATCTCGCAGCGCATGATCGGCGTGCGCGCGGATATGACGCCCCAGGTGGCGCGGATCGCGACGACGCGGCTGCTGAAATCCCCCCGACCCCTGCGGCTGAGCTATGCGGGCCAGGCGCTCAGGGTCAAGGGCAGCCAGATCCGCTCCGAGCGTCAGGTCGGCCAGGTCGGCGCGGAACTCATCGGCTCCGACGAGCCCTCCGCCGATGTGGAAGTCGTCGCCCTGGCGGCCGAAGCGCTTGGCAGCCTTGGCATCGCCGGGCTTTCCGTAGACCTTACCCTGCCGACCCTGGTCCCGGCCCTCTGCGCCGCCTTCGGCATCGTCGGCGAGGAGGCGGATGCGGTGCGCGCGGCGCTCGACCACAAGGACGCGGCGGCGGTTGCGGCGAGTGGCGGGGCAGCGGCGGAAGTGCTCGGAAAATTGCTCTCGGCGGCGGGACCGGCGAAGCCGGCATTGGCCGCGCTGGCGCAACTCGACCTCCCCCCGGAAGCGGCGGCGGAGCGCGAGAGCCTCGAAACCGTGGTCCGGCAGTTGGAAGCGGCGATGCCCGATCTCGCGGTGACCATCGACCCCATCGAGAATCGCGGCTTCGAATATCACACCGGCATCAGCTTCACCCTCTTCGCCAAGGGCGTGAGGGGCGAGTTGGGGCGCGGCGGGCGCTATCGGGCCGGCAGCGGCAAGGGCGAGCCCGCGACGGGCTTCACGCTCTATACGGATACGGTCGTCCGCGCGCTCCCCCCGCAGGAACCGGCAAAGCGGGTCTATATCCCGGTGGCCAGCGACGATACGGTTGCGAAGAAGCTTCGCACGCAAGGATGGGTTACCGTTGCGGGCCTGGCCCCGGTGACGGATGCTGAGAACGAGGCAAGGCGGCTCCAATGCAGCCATGTCTTGAGCGGCGGGACGGCGAAGCCGGTTTAACGAAACGGACTGAAGCGATGGCAAACGTAGCGGTGATCGGCGCCCAATGGGGCGACGAGGGCAAGGGCAAGATTGTCGATTGGCTCTCTCAAAGGGCCGATGTGGTCGTGCGCTTCCAGGGCGGCCATAACGCCGGCCATACGCTCGTCATCGGCAATGTCGAGTACAAGCTGAGCCTCCTGCCCTCGGGCGTGGTGCGGCAGGAGAAGCTCTCGATCATCGGCAATGGCGTGGTGGTCGATCCCTGGGCGCTCTTGCGCGAGATCGAGAACATCAAGGGCAAGGGCGTCACCGTCACGCCCGACAACCTGAAGCTCGCCGACAACGCGACCCTGATCCTGCCCTCCCATGGCGAGATCGACCGGGCGCGCGAGGAGGCCAAGGGCGCCAACAAGATCGGCACCACCGGCCGCGGCATCGGCCCGGCTTACGAGGACAAGGTCGGCCGTCGCGCCATCCGGGTCTGCGACCTGGCCGATCCCGACAGCCTGCCGCTGAAGATCGAGCAACTTCTGGTCCATCACAACGCGCTCCTGCGCGGTTTCAGCCAGCCCGAGGTCGATGGGGAGAAGCTGTTGCAGCTCCTATTGGAGGTCGCGCCGAAGATCCTGCCCTATGCGGATCGCGTCTGGGAACGGCTCGACGAGCTGCGCAAGGCCGGCAAGCGCATCCTCTTCGAGGGCGCGCAGGGGTTGATGCTCGATGTCGACCACGGGACATATCCTTACGTTACCTCCTCGAACACCGTGTCGGGGCAGGCGGCGGCGGGGTCGGGCATCGGGCCTTCGGCGGTGGGTTATGTGCTCGGGATCACCAAGGCCTATACGACCCGCGTCGGCTCCGGCCCCTTCCCGACGGAATTGACCGACGAGGTCGGCCAGCGCCTGGGCGAGCGGGGCAAGGAGTTTGGCACGGTCACGGGGCGCAAACGCCGCTGCGGCTGGTTCGACGCCGTCATGGTGCGCCAGGCGGTCAAGGTCGGCGGCATCACCGGCATCGCGCTCACCAAGCTGGATGTGCTCGACGGCTTCGAGGAGATCAAGGTCTGCGTCGGCTATAAGCTCAAGGGCGAGACCTTGAACTATTATCCCGCCGGCATGGCCGCCCAGGCGGCGGTGGAGCCCATTTACGAGACCTTCCCCGGCTGGACCGAAAGCACGAGGGGCGCGCGCTCCTGGGCGGATCTTCCGGCGACGGCGATCAAATACGTCCGCCGTGTGGAAGAATTGATCGAGACGCCGGTGGCTATCCTCTCGACAAGTCCCGAACGCGACGACACGATCCTGGTGCGAGACCCCTTCGAGGACTGATATCCCATGGAAACCGGCGCCTTCGACTATATCGTCATAGGCGCCGGCTCAGCGGGCTGCGTGATCGCCAATCGCCTGACGGCGGATGGCAAGACCCGGGTCTGCCTCGTCGAGGCGGGGCCTTCGGATCGCGGGCTGTCGGCCAAGGTCAGGACGACGCTGCCCATCGGCAACACCCTGCTGCTGCCGCATGCCAAATACAATTGGCAGCACAGCTTCACCCCGACCGAGCGGCTCTTCGGCCATGCCATTCCCTGTCCGCGCGGCAAGCTTTTCGGCGGGACGAGCTCGGTCAACGGCATGGTCTATATGCGCGGCCATGCGAGTGATTTCGACGAATGGTCGGCTCTCGGCAACGAGGGCTGGGCCTATAAGGACGTGCTGCCGGTCTTTCGCCGCCACGAGAACCGGGAGCGGGGGGAGACGCCCTTCCACGGCAGGGGCGGGGAACTCAACGTCGCCCCCGTGCGCTCGCCCAACCCCATCGCCCATGCCTTCGTCGAGGCGGCGGCGGAGTTGCAGTTCCCGCGCAACGAGGATTTCAACGGCCCGACCCAGGACGGTTTCGGCCTCGTCGAGGTGACGCAGAAGAACGGCGAGCGCTGGAGCAGCGCCCGTGCCTTCCTGCATCCGGCGCTGGACCGGCCGAATCTGACGGTCCTGCCGGACACGCTGGTGACGAAAATCCGCATCGAGGGCCGCCGCGCGGTGGGCCTCTCGATCCGGCGGAACGGGGAGAATGCCGACCTCACCGCCACGCGGGAAGTGATCCTCTGCGGCGGGGCGATCAACAGCCCGCAGCTTCTGATGCTCTCCGGCATCGGCCCGGCGGAGACGCTGCGCGGATTGGGGATCGCGCCGATCCTCGACCTCCCCGGCGTCGGTGAGAACCTCCAGGACCATCCGACGGTGGTGCTGCAACTCGAAGACCCCAGCGCCCGGAGCTATGCGCTCACGCCCCGGTCCTTCCCGCGCATGGCCCTGGGGGCCTTGAACTATGCCTTCGCCCGGCGCGGGCCGATCAGCTCCAATATGGTGGAGGCGGCGGGTTTCGTCCGAACCCGGCCGGAGGTGGAAGCCCCGGACCTGCAATTGACCTTCATGGCCGCCCTGAAGGATCTCAACCGGGCGGTGCCCCGTCGCCACGGCTTCGCGATCTATTCGACCCTGCTGCGGCCCAAGAGCCGGGGCCGCGTGCGGCTGGCGTCCGCCGATCCCGCCGACCGCCCGGCCCTGGAGCCCGATTTCCTGGCGGACGAGGCGGATGTGGAGGTTCTGGTCCAGGGCCTGAAGATTTCCCGCCGGATCGCCTCGGCGCCGGCGCTGGCGTCCTATAACAGCGGGGAACTCGTGCCGGGGGCCGCCGGGGCGGATGACGAGGGTATGCGGAACTATGTCCTGCGGACGGTGGCCACGCTCTACCACCCGGTCGGCACCTGCCGGATGGGACCGGACGGCGACCCGCTGGCCGTGCTTGACAGCCGGTTGCGGCTGCGCGGGATCGATGGGCTGCGGGTGGCGGACGCCTCGGTCATGCCGACCATCGTCGGCGGCAACACCAACGCCCCCTCGATCATGATCGGCGAACGCTGCGCGGATTTCATCCGGGCGGGGTGAGGGAAGGAACCCGCGGAGCGGGAAGGGTGAAGTAGGTTTCGCCAGTGGCGAGATGCTCGGGCTTAAAGCCCGCTCTCGCCCCACCTCATCCTAAATCCTTCTCCCCCTGAAGGGCGGAGAAGGACTTTTGTGCCTACCTCGACGCTGCCTTGGTAACCCTGGGCTTCTCGTTGATATAGCCCTCGATCGCCTCGTTGAGCTCGACCAGCTTGCCCTGGAAGAAGTGATCCGCGCCGGGGATGATCTTGTATTCGATCTTGATGTCGCGCTGGTGCATCAGCTTGGTGATGAGCTTCTGCACCGGTTCCAGCGGCACCAACTGGTCCTGGTCGCCCTGGACGATGAGGCCCGAGGCGGGGCAGGGGGCGAGGAAAGTGAAGTCGCATTGGTTCGCGGGGGGCGCGATGGAAATAAATCCGTCGATCTCCGGACGCCGCATCAAAAGCTGCATCCCGATCCAGGCGCCGAAGGAAAAGCCGCCGATCCAGCAGGCCGAGGCATTTGGGTTATAGGTCTGGAGCCAGTCGAGCGCGGAGGCCGCGTCGGACAGCTCCCCCTCGCCCCGGTCGAAGACGCCCTGGCTGCGTCCCACACCCCGGAAATTGAAGCGGAGCGCCGAATATCCGCGCCGCACGAAGGCGTGATAGAGCGTATAGACCACCTTGTTGTTCATCGTCCCGCCATGCTGCGGATGCGGATGAAGCAGCAATGCGATCGGCGCATTGGGCTGCTTTGAGTGGTGGTAACGCCCTTCGAGCCGCCCCTCGGGCCCGTTCATGATCACTTCAGGCATGAGAGCTTCCGGCTCCTAAACTTGACAACTGGACTCGGTCTTTACACCCGGAACGCCTCATATCGAGCTCGCTAAACTTGACTGGAATGGTAGGGAAAATTATATGGCTCAAATTACCGTTCATTCGGCCGGCGATCATATCACAGGCTCTTTCATGGTTTTCAAAAACCTGCGTGACGAAATCGATACGGTGCTGGCGCACGATCCGGCCGCGCGCTCGCGCGCCGAGGTGGTGCTGTGCTATCCGGGTTTCCACGCGCTCCTCTTCTATAGGGTCGGGCATTGGCTCTGGAAGCATAATCGTTTCCTGCTCGGCCGGCTTATGTCCCAAATGGGTCGGATGATGACCGGGATCGAGATCCATCCGGGCGCCCGGATCGGCCGGCGGCTCTTCATCGACCACGGCATGGGCGTCGTTATCGGCGAGACCACGGTGATCGGCGACGACGTGACGCTCTACCAGGGCGTGACGCTCGGCGGCACCAAGCTCCACAAGGGCAAGCGCCATCCGACCTTGGAAGATCGCGTGATCGTGGGCTCCGGGGCGCAGATCCTGGGCGATTTCACGGTGGGCGTGGGCGCGCGGATCGGGGCCAATGCGGTGGTCCTGGCCGAGGTCCCGCCCGGCGTCACCATGGCCGGCATCCCCGCCAAGGTGGTCGGCGCCAAGGCGCAGGAGCCGCACGATCCCTTCCTGCCCTATGGCACCCCCTGCGACGAGCTGCTGGATCCCGTGTCCCGCGCCCTCCAGGGCCTGCTGGAGGAAGTCACCACCCTGCGCGCCCGGGTCGAGGAGCTGGAGCGGACGGAAGACCAGGGCCAAGTGATGTCCTTCCCCGATCCCGCCTCCACCGCGACCGAGGCCGGGGCGAGGAGAAGCCGATGAGGCTCAGCACCAAGGGCCGCTACGCGGTCATGGCCATGGTCGATCTCGCCAAGCATTGCGAGGGCCCGCCGGTCTGCCTCGCCGATATCGCGGAACGCCAGCAGATCTCGCTCTCCTACCTGGAGCAGCTTTTCGCCAAGCTCCGGATCGGCGGCCTCGTGCGCAGCGTGCGCGGGCCGGGCGGCGGCTATCTCCTGGCCCATGGCGCCTGCGAGACGCGGATTTCCGATATCATCCTGGCGGTCGACGAGCCGATCCGGGCGACCCGCTGCGCGCCGGGGGCTCCCGTCGGCTGCAGCGGCAACAAGACCCGCTGCCTGACCCATGACCTCTGGGAGGAATTGGGGAACCAGATCCATCTTTATCTCAGTTCGGTCTCCCTGGCCGATGTCTGCGAGCGGCGGGTGCTCGGCACCAGCGGCGCCCACCACCGCGAGACGGTGGCGAGCGACGCCGCCGCCGAATAGAGCCGGGGCCGGGAGAGCCGGCATGACCCGTTCATGACCGAAGCGACATGCTATCTCGATTGGAACGCCACCGCCCCCATCTGGCCGGCGGCGGCAGAGGCCATGCGCGGGGCGCTGGAGGCCGGGGGCAATCCTTCTTCCGTCCACGGCCGGGGACGGGCGGCGCGGCGTTCCGTGGAACGGGCCAGGGCGCAGGTCGCCGCTTTGATCGGCACGGCGGCGGATCGGATCGTCTTCACCAGCGGCGGGACCGAGGCGAACCAGCTCGCCTTGAAGGGCATGTCGGCCCGCCGGGTCATCGTTTCCGCCGTAGAGCATGATTCCGTGCTCGCCGCGATCCCCGGGGCCGAGGTGCTGCCGGTCGATGGGGCGGGCATCGTCGATCTGGCGCGGCTCGGCGCGATGCTGGCCACGGGCGGGCCGGCGCTGGTGTCGGTCATGGCCGCCAATAACGAGACGGGGGTCGTCCAGCCCTTTGCGGCAGTCGCGGAAATCGTCCATCGGCACGATGGGTTGTTCCATTGTGACGCTATCCAGGCGGTCGGCAAGCTGCCTCTTAAGATCTCCGATTGCGGGGCGGATCTGGTCTCGGTTTCCGCGCATAAGCTCGGCGGGCCGCCGGGGATCGGGGCGCTGGTGGTGGGCGATGCGCCGCTCCGGGCGCTCCAGACCGGCGGCGGGCAGGAGCGGGGCCTGCGCGCCGGGACCGAGAATGTGCCGGGCATCGTCGGCTTCGGCGTGGCGGCCGAGATCGTCGCCGGCCGCTTCGGGGATTGGTTGGCCGTCAGCGCCCTGCGCGACGAGCTGGAACGGCGGATCACCGAGATCGCGCCCGAGGCCACGATTTACGGGCGGGATGTCGCACGGCTGCCCAATACGAGCTGCATCGCCATGCCGGGGGTTCCTTCCGCGACCCAGGTCATGGCGCTCGATCTGGCGGGCGTCATGGTCAGCGCCGGTTCCGCCTGTTCCTCGGGCAAGGTCAGGGCAAGCCATGTGCTGACCGCCATGGGCGCGGCCGACGCGGGCTGCGCCATCCGGGTGAGCCTCGGCTGGACCTCCACCGAGGCGGATATCGACCGGCTGGTTGCGGCCTGGGGCGCGCTCCAGGCCCGGACGCGGGCCAGCGCCGCATGACCCCTAACGACAAGTCCCCGATCTATCTCGATTATCAGGCGACGACGCCCACCGATCCGCTGGTGGTCGAGGCCATGCTGCCCTATTTCACGCAGAAATTCGGCAATCCCGGCTCCGCCACCCATGCCTATGGCCGCGAGGCGGAAGCCGCCGTGGAAGAGGCGCGGGGCCAGGTCGCCGGCGTGATCGGCGCGGAGGCCCGCGAGATCGTCTTCACCTCCGGCGCCACGGAATCGAACAATCTCGCGATCAAGGGGGCCGCGCGCTTCCTGAAAGACCGCAGGGACCATGTGGTGACGCTGGCCACCGAGCATAAATGCGTGCTGGAGAGCGTGGCCCAGCTGGCGCGTGAGGGTTTCGCCGTTACTTATCTACCGGTAAAGGCCGATGGGCTTGTGGATCTCGCCCGTCTCGCCCAGGCGATCACCGGGCGCACGGCGCTCGTCTCCATCATGGCGGCGCATAACGAGATCGGGGTGATCCAACCGCTGGCCGAGATCGGCCGGCTGTGCCGGGAAAGCGGCGTTCTCTTCCATACCGACGCGGCCCAGGCCTTCGGCAAGATCCCGCTCAACGTGGAGGCCCTGAAGATCGACCTCCTGTCGATATCCGGGCACAAGATTTACGGCCCCAAGGGCATCGGCGCGCTTTACGTCCGCCGCCGTCCCCGGACGCGGCTGCTGCCGCTGATGGATGGTGGCGGGCAGGAGCGGGGCTTGCGCTCCGGCACCCTGCCGACGCCGCTTTGCGTCGGGCTCGGGCAGGCGGCTTCGCTTGCCCAGGCGGAAATGGCGGGCGAGTCGGCGCGTTTGCTCGGGTTCCGCCGGCGTTTTCTGGCCGAAATCGGGAAAAGGCTGCCGGACGTGCGGCTTAACGGCGATGACGGGAATCGGCTCGCCGGCAACCTCAATCTGACCTTTCCCGGGACAACCGCTTTCGATCTGATGCAGGCCGCCCCGACCCTGGCGCTTTCGACGGGGTCCGCCTGCACCTCGGCGCAAGTCGAGTCTTCCTATGTTTTGCGCGCCCTCGGCCTCGACGAGGCGGCGGCGGGGGCGAGCCTGCGGATCGCTTTCGGCCGTTTCACCACGGAGCCGGAAGTCGACTATGCGGCGGATGCTTTGGTCGCGGCGGTCCAGAGGGTGAAAAGCGCGGCCCGCGCCCCCACATAGCTCTGGAGTTGCCCATAACCGGGCGTCAATGTTATCAACGCAGAAGAGTTCAGGAGCTTAGAGATGGCACGACCCCAGGCGATGACAGTGACCGACGCGGCGGCGGACCGCATCCGGGCGCTGCTTGCCAAGCGCGGCAAGCCCTCGGTGGGCATCCGCGTCGGCGTGCGGTCGCGCGGCTGCTCCGGTCTCACCTATACGCTCGAATACGCCGACGAGAAGGGCAAGTTCGACGAGCTGGTGGAGCAGAAGGGCGTCACCGTGCTGATCGACCCCAAGGCCTCGATGTTCATCATCGGGACCGAAATGGATTTCGTGGACGACAAGCTGCAATCGGGCTTCACCTTCCACAATCCGAACGAGAAGGGGCGCTGCGGCTGCGGCGAATCCTTCCACGTCTGATCCCATACCCTCCAGTATGAAGCTGTTCCAGATCGAGGAGCCCGACGGCTCCCCGCAGGACGACGCCGACGCCATCGGCGCGGCCGTGGGGATCGACCTCGATTCCGCGAAGGGCGCCGCCGTGGCCATCTCCGTGGGTGGGAATGCCGAGCCGCTCAGCGAGAGGCTGCCGGTGACGGGCCTCAAGGAAATCCTTTCGGAACTGCGGGGCAGGGCGGAACGCGCGCTGTCGCGGCCCGTGACCCATGCGGTGATCGCCGTTTCCGGCGAGATCGACGACGCCCGGCGGCGCGAGGTCGCCATGGCGGCGGTGGTCGCAGGCCTCGATCCCTTGCGCATCATGACCTCGGCCGAGGCGTCGGCTCTTGCCCGCGGCCCCGACGCCGCCCTGCTGGGCGCCGCCATCCAGGCCGAGGATGACGCCGCACCGCTTCTACCCGCTTCGTGACTTACTCCAGGACGCCTTCCATGCCGAAAATGACCTTCATCGATCTCAAGGGGGGGCGCCTCGAAGTGGACGCGCCGCTCGGCCTTTCGGTGCTGGAGATCGCCCATAAGAACAACATCGACCTCGAAGGCGCCTGCGAGGGCTCGCTCGCCTGCTCGACCTGCCATGTGGTGATCGACCGGGAATGGTACGACCTCTTAAAGGACGCGACCGAGGACGAGGAGGACATGCTGGATCTCGCCTTCGGGCTCACCAAGACCTCGCGCCTGGGGTGCCAGATCATCATCACCGAGGAATTGGACGGGCTGACCGTCTCGCTGCCTGCCGGTTCCCGCAACATGATGAACGGCTGATCGACCAAGGCATGGCATGAGCGGGCATCATCCCGACTGCCACGACCACCATGACCATGAGCATGGTCATGAACATTCCTCTGCCGGCGCCCAGGGCCACCACGGCCATTCCCACGGCTACCGCGCCGGCCAGGACCGTATCTTCGCGATCTCCATCGGGCTGAACCTCGTCATCGTCGTGGCCGAGGCGGTCTATGGCGTGCTCGGCAATTCGATCGCGCTGCTGGCGGATGCCGGCCACAACCTAGGCGATGTCTTGAGCCTGCTGGCGGCCTGGGCGGCGACGATGCTGGCGCGGCGGCAGCCGACCCGGCGCTTCACCTATGGGCTGGGGCATTCCTCGATCCTGGCGGCGCTCGCCAACGCGCTGCTGCTGCTCCTCGTCACCGGAGCCATCGCCTGGGAGGCGATCCTGCGCTTCTGGCAGCCGGAGCCCGTGGCCGCCGGTCCGGTCATGGCCGTGGCGGCCCTGGCGATCCTGGGCAACGGGCTCTCGGCGCTCCTCCTGATGCGCGGCAGCCAGCACGACCTCAATATGCGGGCGGCTTTCTGGCATATGGTCGCCGACGCCGGGGTTTCGGCGGGGGTGGTGGTCTCGGGCGGCTTGATCCTGCTGACGAATTGGGTCTGGCTCGATCCCCTGGCGAGCCTGCTCGTCTCCGCCGTGATCGTGATCGGCACCTGGCGGGTGCTGGCCGAGGCGGTCGGGCTGGCGCTGCAAGCGGTGCCCCTGGCCATCGAGCCCGCCAAGGTGCGGGCTTATCTGGAAAGCCTGCCCGGCGTCGATCGCATCCACGACCTTCACATCTGGCCGATGAGCACGACGGAAACCGCGCTGACCTGCCATCTGGTGATCCCCTCAGGCGCCCCCGGCGACGCCTTCATGGCCGAGATTTCGCAAGCCCTTCACGACCGCTTCGCCATCGCCCATGCGACCCTCCAGGTCGAGACCGGCGACCCCGCCTATCCCTGCGCTCTGGTGCCGGATCACGTGGTTTAGAGTTGGCGGTCGATATCCATGCGTTGATGCAGGATGCGGATGACCTCGATGCTGGCAGGCACGGGGCGATAAAACACGAGATGAGAACGCGCCGTTAGCCTGCGATATCCCGCGCGAATCTCGTCGCAAGCGCGTCCCTGCGTCGGATTGACGGCGGCCCGCTCGATCACCTGCCGGATGTCCTGGATATAGCTCTCGGCGAGATCCGCCCCCCATCGCGTTTCGGTATAGCGCCATATCTCGATGAGGTCGGCTTGCGCCCGGGGCGAGAGCCGGACGGACGTCATCCGGCGGCGCTGCCCTTCCGCTGGGCAGCAACGAAGGCATCGAAGTCGAACGGTGTGGCGGGGCCGCTCACTTCCCCTTCGACCAGGGCGGCGCGTAGCGCGGCCAGACGAGCCTCATGCTCTTCGAGCAATCTCAATCCAGCCCGCATGACTTCGCTCGCTGAGCCATATCGGCCCTCTGCGATCTGTTCATCGATGAAGGCGCTGAAATGGTCGCCCAGGATGACGGAAGTGTTTTTGTTCATGGCCCCACTCGCCAAAGGTGACTGACTTATACCACAAAATGGTATCGCCGCCCAAGTCCGCTGTCTTATGCATCCAACCCAGCCTATTCTCGCGCGGCGGTGCGGATCGCGTGGGTTTTTGTTTTCTCTCAAACGGCCGTCATGCCCGGACTTGATCCGGGCATCTGTGCGTGATTAGCCGAAGATGCCCGGATCAAGTCGGGGCATGACGGGATTTGGGTGGGAAATGAGCTTCACGCATCCAGCACCAGCCGCCCGCCCTTGAGCCGGGACACGCAGACGCAGATCGTGCTGGCGCGCTGCTCCGGTTTCAGGAAGCGGTCGCGGTGGTCGATCTCGCCCGTTGCCTCGATCACGGGCAGGGGGCAGGTGCCGCAGTCGCCGCGGCCGCAGTAGAAGTTTACCGGGCGGCCGCCGGTCATCAGGACTTCCAACAGGCTGCGGTCGGGCGGGACTTCCAGGATCTCGCCGGATTTGCGGAGTTCGACCTCGAAGGCGAAGTTCTCCGGGCCGACGATGGGCGAGGGATCGAAGCATTCGGCTTCGATCTGGAAACGGGAGATGCCCTGGCTTAATGCGATGGCTGTCACGCGCTCGTTGAGCGCGGAAGACCCGCAGACATGGATATGGGCGGGATAGGCGAGCGCCGCGATCAAGGGCTCGACCGCCTCCGGGCCTGTGGGAAAATGCGCGCGAGGTCCTGCGAGCGCTTCGATTTCCGCCCGATAGGGCAGGGGATCGCGTCCCAGGTGGCAGAGCGTGAAATCCTGGCCGAGTTTCGCCAGCCGCCGCACCAGCGGATAGATCGCCGCGATGCCGATGCCCTCGGCGACGAGCAGGCGATGGGCTGGCCGGGGATCGAGTTCGAAGCCCCGATAGGGCGTCGAGACGGTAAGCACCGCGCCGGGCTCGATCTTATGAAGAAAGCGCGAGCCGCCCTGGCCGTGGACCTTCCGCTCCACCGCGATCCGCCAGAGGCCGGGCGGGTCGTCCTGTTCCGGTGGTCCGCCGAGCAGGTAATATTTGCGGGTCGCCTCCGACCCCGCATCCCCCCTGACCGCGACTTCGATGTAGTCGCCGGGGTCCGAGGCGGGCAGCGCCGCGCCGTCCGGGGCGGCGAGGCGGAGTTCGCGCAGCAGGGGCGTCACCTCGCGCGAGCCGCTCACCACCACGCCGATCTGGCCCATGATCTCTCCGAAACGAAGCCTGGTCCGATAGGCCTTCCCGCCGTCCATTCGTCAAGGCGCTTGACATGAGCGTATATGCGCACATATTTTATGCGCATATGCACTTATCGAGTCTGGGCAGACCCATGACCGCCCCGCCCCGCCCGATGACCCATCTCGATTGCAACTGCCTCGCGCTGCGCCAGGCGGCGCGGCATGTGACGCAGTTCTACGACGGGCATCTCGCCAAGGCGGGCCTTCGGATCGGCCAGTTCGGCATCCTCGCCATGCTGCGGCGCAAGGGAGCCTTGTCCATCAACGCCCTGGCGGCGGAACTGGTGCTGGACCGCACGACATTGGGCCGGAATATCCAGCCTCTGGAGCGCGACGGGTTGATCGTCGCCAAGCCGAGCCCGACCGACCGCCGCAGCAAGGAACTGCACCTCACCCCGGCCGGCGAGCGGCGCTACGAGGAGGGCCGGGACGCCTGGATCGAGGCCCAGGTCCGCTTCGAGGAGTCCGTCGGCGAGGCCAAGTCCGAGGACATGCGCCGGCTCCTGCGCTCGCTCACCGAGGGCGGGATCGTGGTCGATGCCCCGATCGGGGAAGACGCCTCCCTCTAATTCCCGGAAAGGCCCTATTCGGACCCTCCACTTCCCCAAATAGGCGCATATACGCGCTTTTATCCGAAGGACGATGAAGATGAGCACGATCGACGGCGGCATGGTGGTTCCGGGCTCCCACAGCGGACGGCTTTCGCTGAAGAAGCTCGGCGCGGGCGTGGCGGGTCTGGCGATCCTGGCGGCGGCGGCTTCCTATGGCTGGACCTGGTGGACGGTCGGCCGTTTCATGGAGACGACGGACGACGCCTATGTGGGCGGCAATGTCACGGTGGTGGCACCCAAGGTGCCGGGTCTCGTGGCCGAGGTCGCCGTCACCGACAACCAGCGGGTCAAGGCCGGCGATCTCCTGGTGAAGCTCGACGACCGGGACTACCGGGCGCAGCTCGACCGGGCGGATGCGGCGGTGGCGGCGCAGCTTGCGGCGCTCGACAACCTCGAAGCCAACCGGCGGCTCCAGCAGGCGATGATCGACCAGGCGGCGGCGGATATCGGCGCGACCCAGGCCGAGACCGCGCGGACCAGGTTCGACCTCGAGCGCTATAAGGAGCTGACCAGCCAGCAGGTCGCCTCGGCCCAGCGCTATCAACTGGCCGACGCCGACCACAAGAAGGCCCTGGCCGCCGACCGCAAGTCCCAGGCCGCCTTGACCGCCGCCCAGCGCCGGCTCGATGTGATCGACAGCCAGCGCCAGCAGGTCCAGGCCGCTCTCCAGCAGGCCAATGCCGAGCGGGACATGGCGCGGCTCAACCTCTCCTATACCGAGATCCGCGCGCCGGTCGATGGCGTCGTCGGCAACCGCGGGGTGCGGACAGGCGTCTATGCCCCGGTGGGGGCGCAGCTTCTGTCGGTGGTGCCGGCCCATGGGCTCTGGATCGACGCCAATTTCAAGGAAAGCCAGATCGGCCGGATGCATCCCGGCCAGAGCGTCACGATGAAGGCCGACGTGCTGCCCGGCGTGAAGCTCCAGGGCAAGGTCGAGAGCCTCGCCCCCGCGACGGGCGCGCAGTTCAGCGTGATCCCGGCGGAGAATGCGACGGGCAATTTCACCCGCATCGTGCAGCGCGTGCCGATCCGGGTGGCGCTGGAAGGGACGGCGGGCGACCTCGGTTTGCTCCGGCCCGGCCTGTCGGTGACGGTGTCCGTCGATGAGCGGGAGCCCCGGCGGTGAGCGCCGCCGCGGCCGCCCTGCCCTCGGCGCAACCGGTCAATCTTATCGCCGGCATGACGACGCGGCAGCGCTCCATCGCCTTCGGCGTCATGTGCCTCGGGTTCTTCATCGCGCTCCTGGACATCCAGATCGTCGCCTCCTCGCTGAAGGAGATCGGCGGCGGGCTTTCGGCCAGCCCCGACGAGCTCGCCTGGGTCCAGACCTCCTATCTCATCGCCGAGATCGTGGTGATCCCGCTGACGGGCTGGCTCAGCCGGGTCATGTCCACCCGCTGGCTCTTCGCCGCTTCGGCGGCGGGCTTCACCCTGGCGAGCCTCCTCTGTGCCGAAGCCTGGGACATCCAGTCGATGATCGCCTTCCGGGCGCTCCAGGGGTTCCTGGGCGGGGCGATGATCCCCGTGGTCTTCACCTCGGCGCTGATGTTCTTCCAGGACAAGCAGCGAGTGATCGCGGCCTCGGTCGCGGGCGGGCTGGGGTCGCTGGCGCCGACCTTGGGGCCGGTGGTGGGCGGCTGGATCACCGACGCCTGGTCCTGGCCCTGGCTTTTCTATCTCAACATCGTGCCGGGTCTGGCCGTGACCATCCTGGTGCCGATGCTGGTGAAGATCGACCGGCCGAACATCAAGCTGTTGAAGGGCGCGGATTACTTCGGCATCGCGCTTATGGCGGTCTCGCTCGCAACCCTGGAATACACGCTGGAGGAAGGCCCGCGCTGGAACTGGTTCGAGGACGAGACGATCCGGGTCACGGCCCTCATCTCGGCGGCGGCGGGCCTCGGCTTCATCGTCCGCAGCCTCAGCTTCGCCAATCCCATTGTCGATCTTCGGGCCTTGAAGGTGCGGAATTTCGCGCTCGGCAGCTTCTTCTCCTTCGTAACCGGGGTCGGGATCTTCGCGACCGTCTTCCTGACGCCGGTGTTCCTGGGGCGGGTCCGGGGGCTCGACGCCTTTCAGATCGGCACCGCGCTCTTGTCGGCGGGCTGCTTCCAGCTTCTGGCGGTGCCGGTCTATGGGATGCTCGCCAACCGGGTCGATCTGCGCTGGCTCCTGATGTGGGGCCTGACCTGCTTCGGGCTTTCCATGTGGCTTTTCACGCCGATCACCCATGACTGGGGGTGGGAGGAACTGATCCTGCCCCAGGCGTTCCGGGGCTTTGCCCAGCAGTTCTGCGTGGCGCCTATCGTGACCCTGTCGCTCGGCGCGCTGCCGCCGGAACGCTTGAGGTCGGCGAGCGGGCTCTTCAACCTTATGCGGAACTTAGGGGGAGCCATCGGCATCGCGGCCTGCGGCACGATCCTCAACGACCGCACGAACCTCCATTTCCAGCGGATCGCGGAGCATCTGACCAACGCCAATGCCGCCATGGTCGATACGGTGAACCAGACCACGCAGCGCCTGACCCAGGTGCTGGGCGACCCGCTCCAGGCCCATGCGGTGGCCTTGAAGCGGCTCTGGTCGCTGGCCTATCGCGAGGCCCAGGTGCAGACCTTCTCCGACGCCTATCTGTTGATCTTCTGCTTCTTCGCCCTGGCGGCGGTCATGGTGCCGCTGATGCGCAAGGCCGGCGGCCCGCCGCCTCCCGGCGCGGGGCATTGAGGCCTCTCGCTGTCATTGCGAAGCGGCGAAGCCGCTGTGGCAATCCAGGATCTCGCCACCGGCAAAAATCTGGATTGCTTCGCTTCGCTCGCAACGACGTCGAGAGACAGGACGTAGGGCGGAAAAGCGGAGCGTATTCCGCCATTCCATGCCCCGTCCTCGGCGGAATGCGCTGACGCTTTTCCGCCCTACGTTGCACCCGCGCCGCGAATCCCTATTATGCGCGCCATGTCGAGCCTCGGAACTCCCAAGCCCGGTCGCATCGTCGTCGCCATGTCCGGTGGCGTCGACAGCTCCGTTACGGCCGCGCTCCTCGTGGAGCAGGGCCATGACGTGGTCGGGATCACGCTGCAGCTCTATGACCAGGGCCGGGCCACGGGCAAGCCCGGAAGCTGCTGCGCCGGCCAGGATATCGAGGATGCGGCCCGCGTCGCCGAACGCCTCGGCATTCCCCACTATGTGCTCGACTACGAGGCCCGCTTCCGCGAGGCTGTGATCGAGGATTTTGCCGATAGCTATCTGAAGGGCGAGACGCCGATCCCCTGCGTCCGCTGCAACCAGAAGGTCAAGTTCAAGGACCTTCTCGACACCGCGCGGGACTTAGGGGCGGTGGCGCTCGCCACCGGCCATTACGCCCAACGCATCGAGGGGCCGGAAGGGCCGGAGCTTCACCGGGGCGCGGAGATCGCCCGCGATCAGAGCTATTTCCTTTTCGCCACGACCCGTGACCAGCTCGATTTCCTCCGCTTTCCTTTGGGTGGCATGACCAAGGCCGAGACCCGCGCCGTGGCCGCCCGCATCGGCCTCGACGTGGCCGAGAAGCCGGACAGCCAGGATATCTGCTTCGTGCCCACGGGCTCCTACGCCAATCTGTTGGAGCGGCTGCGGCCCGGCGCGATCGAACCCGGCGCGATCGTCGATCTTGAGGGCAAGGTGCTGGGGAGCCACGACGGCGTCGCCTATTTCACCGTGGGCCAGAGGAAGGGCCTCGGCATGGCCGGCGGCCCCTGGTTCGTGATCCGCCTGGAGCCCCAGACCCGCCGCGTCGTGGTCGGGCCGCGCGAGGCGCTCGCCGCGCAAGAGGTGCCGGTGTCGGAGATCAATTGGCTGGGCGGCCCGCTGCCCGCCGAGGGCATGGAGGTCGCGGTCAAGCTGCGCTCGGCCCAGCCTCCCGTTTCGGGGCGTCTGTCGATGGATGGTCAGGGCCGGGGAAAGGTCCTGCTCGACGAGCCCGCCCTGGGCGTGGCGCCGGGACAGGCTTGCGTCTTTTACCAGGAAGACCGAGTGCTGGGCGGCGGCTGGATCGCGCGGAGTTAGCCACATTCTTCGTCGTCATCGCGAGCCTGCGAAGCAAGCGTGGCGATCCAGAACTTAGCCACCGGCAAGAGGCTGGATTGCTTCGCTCCGCTCGCAATGACGGCTTTTGATTAGGACGCTAGCGGAAATGTTCTCCCGCATCCTTGAGGCGCGCGGGAACCCCAGCCTATTCGACCTTGCCGTCCCAGAGATTGATCGGATTATCGGGCACGATGGTCGAGATCGCGCGCTTGAAGATGCTCTGCGCCTGGCCGCGGTGGACCACCTGCACGGTGTAATTGTCGTGCCCGACGATGATGCCCTGCAGCTTGACGCCGTTCAGCAGGAAGACCGAGACCATGACATGGTGATCCGTCACATGGTCCAGGAACGCCGCTTGCAAATTCTGCGGCTTCGCCATTTCCCGCTCCGTCCCCGATAGAGATGAAGATTGTTTGCCACTTCGCTTGGCATTCCACAAGCGAACTTAGCGTTTGATTTCAGGAGGCTGCCATGTGCGCAAGGCCAGCCGTCCTCCGAGTCGCCTCACTCCCTCGCGGCGAATTGGGTGGAAGCCGGCGATTTCTCCAAGCCGGCGATCTCGGTGATGAGCTTTTCCAGGATCGCCGACGCGAATTTGTCATAGCTGTCGATGGCGATGACGAAGGCTCCAGGGCCGCCGATCACATAGTTCCGGTAATAGTCGTCGAGGTCGGGTTCGAGGCTCAGGATCGGCAGCCCGTTGATCGAGATGCCGAGCGCCAGGGCCTCGTCCCTTGCCGCCGTCACCGGGCGGCCGTTGTTGCTCGCGCCGTCGCCCGAGATGTCGATGACCTGCCGGGTCGCCTCGATGCCGCTCGCGGCCATGAGTTTGACGGAATGGTCGATGGCCCCGCTGATCGAGGTGCCGCCGCCGAAGAGGGTGCGGGGCGTGGCCGCGATGCGTTTGGAGAGCTGAAGCGATGCCTCGGTCCCATCGACGATGGTCCAGGGCACCACGTCGTTCTGCATCCGGGGGCCGGTCCATTGCACCATGGCGACGGCGATGGCCTGGAAGGGGCCGGAGCGGATCGCCTGGATGATGCGGGGATTGGCGAAGGCCTGGGCATAGCCGTGCTTCTGGAGATCGAAGCGGTCCATGCTGACGCTGCCCGAGGCGTCGACCGCCAGCACGAGGAGGAGATCCACCGGCTGGGCCGCGCGGGCGGTTCCGGTGGCCAGAAGCATGATCGCGATGAGTGAAAGACGCCGGATCATGCTTCATCCTCCTCTAGCTTGGTTGAACGGCTCGCCGCAGGATCGGGAAACGCCAGGTCCAGAGCCCGGCCATGGTGACGGTGACGGCGCCGCCTAAAACGACCGAGCCCACAGTGCCGATGAGCGCCGCCGCGATGCCGGATTCGAATTCGCCCAATTGGTTCGCGGTGCCGGTCACGAGGCCATAGACCGCCGCCACCCGTCCGCGCAGCGCGTCCGGGGTCTCCAGCTGGACCATGGTGTTGCGCACGACCATGCTGATCGTGTCCGACCCGCCGATGAAGACCAGCGCCACCAGCGACAAGGGCAGGCTCTGGGACAGCCCGAAGACGATGGTGGCGGCCCCGAAGATCGCCACCGTCACCAGCACGATGGTGCCGCGCGGCCAGGGCAGCGTCATCCTGGCCATCATCAATCCCATGGCGAGCCCGCCCACCGCCGGGGCACTGCGGAGGAGGCCCAGGCCCTGCGGCCCGATCTCCAGGATATCCGCCGCATAGATCGGCAGCAGCGCGGTGGCCCCGCCGAAGAGAACCGAAACAAGATCGAGGCTCATGACGCCCAGCAGCACCTTGTTGCCGGCGATATAGGAAATGCCGCTGACGAGGCTCGTCCAGGAAAAGGGCTCCTTGCGCGCGGCCGCTCCCTGGAGGGGCAGAGCCAAGACCATGAGGAAGGCGAAGGACACCGCGAGAGCGCAACCCGCGAAGGGTGCCCAGGAGGAAATCGCGATGAGCGCCCCGCCGAGCGACGGCCCCAGGAGGACGGCCGCCTGCCGGGCCATCGAATCCATGGCCACCGCCTTGGGGAAGCGCTCGCCCCGGATGAGCATGGGCAGCATGGCGGTCGCGGCGGGATGGTCGAAGGCGCGGGCGGCCCCGAAGATCGCCACCAGGATGAAATAGGGCGCGGTGGTCTGGGTGTCGGTAAAGGCGAGCCAAGCCATGCCAAGACTCGCCATGGCCTCGAAGACGATGGCGGTCAGCAGCACCAGGCGCTTGGGATAGCGGTCGATCACATGGCCCGAAACGAAGGAGAGGCAGGCGGTGGCCAGGAACTGGACGAGCCCGATCATGCCCAGCTGCACCGGACTATGGGTCAGGCTGTAGATCTCCCAGCCGACCGCCACGACCTGCATCTGGACGCCGGCGGAGATGAGAAGGCGGGCCGTCAGGAAGGCGGGCAGGACCGGGCGGGGTTCGCTCATGACTTCACTATGGCGGTGCGGTCCCGGATGGGGCAAGCTTTTGCCTTAGCGCCAGCCGCACCCAAGACGGCGGCGCGGGAGATGTCTTATGGAAGCCAAAGAAGCCGCCAAGGAAGCCAATCCGAGACTCGGGGAAAGTGCGGGCCGTCTGCGCCATCTGGCGGGACGCTGCCGAGACCTGTCGGAACTGACCGCCGTGCCCGAGGTTTCGCGGGAATTGACCCGGATCGCCGCGGATATCGACCGGGAAGCGGAGTCGATCGCCCCCTCGTAACGACCCGCGCAGGGCGGAAAAGCTTAAGCGCCTTCCGTGCTTTGGGCCGCGCCCCGATTCGGCGGAATGCGCTCGCGCTTTTCCGCCCTACAGGGCTGAGTTCCAGGGTGTTGCCTGTCAGCCGTTTTATGTTGAATATGCCGCTGGATGCGGTAAGTGGTACCCGCGCCGTAAATACCCGCGCCACGAAATAACAACGCTTTTCCCTAGAGACGACGAGCTTTTATGCCTCAGCCCAGTGCGCCAGGACTCTGCGCTTCCTCCAGGGAGCCGCATATTCCTTCCGCCTTAGCTTAAGCGCCCGAGAGGAGGGTTTTGGTGAAGGCCACAGACATTGCCGAGCAGGACTATTTCCACAAGGTCGTGGATTGCCAATGGGCCTGTCCCGCTCATACGCCCGTCCCGGAATATATCCGCCTGATCGCCGCCGGCCGCTATGCCGACGCCTATATGATCAATTGGAAATCCAATGTCTTTCCGGGGGTTCTCGGGCGCACCTGCGACCGCCCCTGCGAGCCCGCCTGCCGGCGCGGCCGAGTCGAGGAGCAGCCGGTCGCGATCTGCCGGCTGAAGCGGGTCGCGGCGGACTACAAGGGCGATATCTCCGACCGCCTGCCGGGCGCGGATGTGGCGAAGAACGGCAAGCGGGTGGCCTGCGTCGGCGCGGGTCCGGCCTCGCTGACCGTGGCGCGGGACCTGCTGCCCCTGGGCTATGAAGTCGTCGTCTATGACGGCGATGCGCGGGCGGGCGGCATGATCCGCAGCCAGATCCCGAAATTCCGCCTGCCCGAGTCGGTGATCGACGAGGAAGTCGGCTATATCGCCGACATGGGCATCACCCCTCGATACGGCGAGAAGATCGACAGCCTCAAAGGCCTGCTGGCCGAGGATTACGACGCGATCTTCGTCGGCTCCGGCGCGCCGCGCGGCCGCGATCTCGACATCCCCGGCCGCCAGGAGGCCGCCGCCAATATCCATATCGGCATCGACTGGCTCTCCAGCGTCGCCTTCGGCCATATCGACAAGATCGGCAAGCGCGTCATCGTGCTGGGCGGCGGCAATACGGCCATGGATTGCTGCCGGTCCTCCCGCCGGTTGGGCGGCGACGAGGTCAAGGTCGTGGTGCGCAGCGGCTTCGACGAGATGAAGGCCTCGCCCTGGGAAAAAGACGACGCCATGAACGAGGATATCCCGATCCTCAACTTCCTGGTGCCCAAGGCCTTCCTGCACGAGAACGGCAACCTCACCGGCATGAGCTTCGACAAGGTCGAGGCGGTCTATGACGAGAAGGGCCGCCGCAACCTCGTGCCGACCGGCGAGCCCGAGGTCGTCATCCCCTGCGACGACGTGCTGGTGGCGGTCGGACAGGAGAACGCCTTCCCCTGGATCGAGCGCGATGCCGGGTTGGAGTTCGACCGCTGGAACATGCCGGTGGTCAACGAAGTCACCATGCAGTCGACCAACCCCCGCGTCTTCTTCGGCGGCGACGCGGCCTTCGGGCCGAAGAACATCATCTGGGCGGTGGCCCATGGCCATGCGGCGGCGATCTCCATCGACCGCTTCTGCCGGGGCGAGGACGTGACCGAGCGTCCGCCCCACCAGATCACCATCTCCAGCCAGAAGATGGGCATCCACGAGTGGAGCTACGACAACGACATCTCCAACGATGGGCGTTTCAAGGTTCCCCATGCGGACAAGGCCATCGCGCTCAACAACATCAAGGTCGAGGTCGAATTGGGCTTCGACGACCGGCTTGCCTATAAGGAAGCCGAGCGCTGCCTCAATTGCGATATCCAGACGGTCTTCACGCCGAAGCTCTGCATCGAATGCGATGCCTGCGTGGACATCTGCCCGATGGATTGCATCACCTTCACCGAGAACGGGGAGGAGGCGGATCTCAGGATGCGCCTCATGGCCCCGGCGCTCAACCTCACCCAGGACCTCTATATCGCCGATGGGCTCAAGACCGCCCGGATCATGGCGAAGGACGAGGATGTCTGCCTGCACTGCGGGCTTTGCGCGGAACGCTGTCCCACCGGAGCCTGGGATATGCAGAAGTTCCTGGTCGATATGGCAAAGGCGGGAGCCTCATGCAACAGTCACTAGCTTCCGAGACGATCACCGCGGTCAACGATTTCGTCGTCAAATTCGCCAATGTGAACGGTTCGGGCTCGGCCAGCGCCAACCAGCTTTTCGCCAAGTCGGTCGTCCGCATGGGCGTGCCGATCAGCTCGCGGAACATCTTCCCGTCGAACATCCAGGGCCTGCCCACCTGGTTCGAGGTCCGGGTCAGCGAGGCGGGGCATCTGGGGCGGCGCGGCGGCGTCGATCTCATGGTGGCCATGAACCCCCAGACCTGGGACGGCGATGTGGCGAGCATCGAGCCCGGCGGCTATCTCTTCTACGATTCCACCAAGCCGATGCCGGCGTCGAAATTCCGGCCGGACATCAATGTGGTCGGGATCCCGCTCACCGAGATCTGCAACCGCGAATATACCGACATGCGGCAGCGGCAGCTCTTCAAGAACATCATCTATGTGGGAGCGCTCTCGGCGCTCCTGGACATGGATGTCTCGGTCATCGAGACGCTGATCGGCGAGCAGTTCAAGGGCAAGGACAAGCTGATCGCCCCCAATGTCCATGCGCTGCATCTGGGCCGGGACTATGCGCTGGCCCATCTGAAATGCCCCTTGGGCGTCACCATCCGCACCTCGACGGCGGTGGGCGACAAGATCCTGATCGACGGCAATAACGCGGCGGCGCTGGGCGCGGTCTATGGCGGGGCCACGGTCTGCGCCTGGTATCCGATCACGCCCTCGTCGAGCCTCGCGGAAGCCTTCACCAAGCATTGCATGAAGTTCCGGGTCGATCCCGTCACCAGGAAGAACCGCTTCGCCATCATCCAGGCGGAAGACGAGCTTGCCTCCATCGGCATGGTGATCGGGGCGGGCTGGAACGGGGCGCGGTCCTTCACCTCGACCTCAGGCCCCGGCATCTCGCTGATGAACGAATTCATCGGGCTCGCCTATTTCGCCGAAATCCCGGCGGTGATCTTCGACGTGCAGCGCGGCGGGCCTTCGACGGGCATGCCGACGCGGACCCAGCAGTCCGACATCATCTCCTGCGCCTATGCCTCCCATGGCGACACCAAGCATGTACTGCTGTTTCCGGAAGATCCCTCGGAAAGCTTCGAGTTCGGGGCGCTCGCTTTCGATCTCGCCGAGAGGCTCCAGACCCCGATCTTCGTCATGCTGGATTTGGATATCGGCATGAACGAATGGCTCTGCCGGCCCCTGAAATGGGACGAGAGCCGCCGCTACGACCGCGGCAAGATCATGACCCACGACGAGCTGGAAGCCGGCAAGGATTTCGGCCGCTATCTCGACGTGGACGGCGATGGCATCCCCTTCCGCACGCTCCCCGGCGTCCATCCGACGCGGGGCTCCTATTTCACGCGCGGCACGTCGAAGGACCGCTACGCCCGCTACACGGAATCGGGCGATGCCTATCAGGACAACATGGAGCGCCTCCTGCGGAAGTTCGAAACCGCCAAGGAGCTGGTCCCCCATCCCGTGAACGAGCCGGCGAAGGAGCCGACCCGCTACGGCGTGATCTATTACGGCTCGACCTCGCCCGCCATGCATGAGGCGCTGGAAGCCCTTGAAGCGCAGGGCATCCATCTCGACATGATGCGTATCAGGGGCTTTCCCTTCCACGAGGACGTGGTCAACTTCGTCATGGCCCATGACCAGGTCTTCGTCGTGGAGCAGAACCGCGACGCGCAGCTTCGGATGCTGCTGATCAACGAGAGCAATATCGACCCGGCGCGGCTGATGCCGATCCTCCATTGGGACGGCACCCCGGTCACGGCGCGCTTCATCACCCGGCACATCGCGGAAAAGCACGCGATGCTGACCCTCAAGCCCCTGCGAAAGATGGCTCAATGACCTTCATCACGAAGCCGAAGCTCCATCATCCGAAGCTGCCGACCAACCATCTCGGCTTCACGCGGCGGGACTACGAGGGGGCGGTTTCCACGCTCTGCGCCGGCTGCGGGCATGATTCGATCAGCGCCGCGATCATCCAGGCCTGTTTCGAGCTGGCGATCGAGCCCCATCGCATCGCCAAGCTTTCAGGGATCGGCTGCTCGTCCAAGACGCCGACCTATTTCCTCGGCAATTCCCATGGCTTCAACTCCGTCCATGGCCGCATGCCCTCGGTCCTGACGGGTGCCAATATGGCGAACCGGGACCTGATCTATCTCGGCGTGTCGGGCGACGGCGATTCCGCCTCCATCGGGCTCGGGCAGTTCGCCCATAGCATCCGGCGCGGCGTCAACATGGTCTATATCGTTGAGAATAATGGGGTCTACGGCCTCACCAAGGGGCAGTTTTCGGCGACTTCCGACAGGGGCTCCAAGAGCAAGCGCGGCGTGCCGAACAACGACGAGGCCATCGACCTCGTCTCCATGGCGCTGCAACTGGGCGCAACCTACGTCGGCCGCAGCTTCTCGGGCGACAAGGCGCAATTGGTCCCGCTCATCAAGGGCGCCTTGCTGCACCAGGGGGCGGCTTTCATCGACTGCGTGTCGCCCTGCGTCGCCTTCAACAACCATCTGGGCTCGACCAAGAGCTTCGACTATGTGCGCGAGCATAACGACGCGGTGAACCGTCTCGACATCATCCCGGAACGGTCGGAGATCGTGACGGATTACGAGCCCGGCCAGACCCAGACCGTGACGCAGCATGACGGCTCGATGATCAGGCTGCATAAGCTCACCCCGGAATACGATCCCCAGGATCGGGTCGGCGCGATGAACTTCCTCCAGCAGCGCTACGCCCTGGGCGAGATCGTCACCGGCCTGCTCTACCTCGATCCAGAGCCCCGGGATCTCCATGCCTATCTCAACACCTCCGCGACGCCCTTCAACGAATTGGGCGAGGCGGAACTCTGCCCCGGTCCCGACGCGCTGGAAAAGTTCAACGCCAGTTTGCGGTAGGCCCTGCTCCCTCTCACCGCCCGTCATTGCGAGCGCAGCGAAGCAATCCAGGTCTTGCCACCTCTAGGATCTCTGCCGCGTTTCTGCGCTTAGACCGTCAAGCCCGGGCATGACGAGAGGCGTGAAAACCGTCCTCTAAGGCCCCGGAAACCAGGCGTCGCTCCAGCCGATGAAGCGATAGGCCAACAGGCCGACCCATTCCTTGATCGCGATATCAGCCGCGCGAAGTTCGCCCGAGAGCAGGTAATCGGAGTTGAAGATAACCCGGTCCGAACTGCGGAAATCGACGGGATAGGGAACCACCGTCCAGCCCGCGTTGCGGAAGGTTCCCATCGCCCGGGGCATGTGGAAGGCCGAGGTGACGAGCACCCAGACTTCTCCGAGCTTGGGCTTGATCAGTTCCTTCGAAAAGATCGCGTTTTCATGAGTATTGCGCGACCGGTCCTCCATCTCGACCCGGGCGGGATCGATGCCTAGCCGCTCCAGCACCGCGCGCATGGCGGGGGCCTCCCGGGGCGCATTGGCATTGAGGCTGCCGTCCCCGCCGGTGACGAGGATGCGGGCCTGGGGATAGCGCCGGGCGAGTTCCGCCGTGGCCACCATGCGCTCGCCCGCCGAACTCACTTCCGCCGGGCGCTCCAGACGGGGGACGGCGGCCCTGACGCTGCCGCCCAGCACGACGATGCCGTGGACATGGACCGGAAGCCGCGGGCGCTGGAACCGCATTTCCAGCGGCGTGGTCATCCAATGACCCAGCGGCAAGACGATAAAGAGCAGGAGCCCGACCGTCCCGGCCCCGACCAGCCAGAGCCCGTGCCGCCGCCGGCTGAGGGCGAGCCAGATCGCCCCGGCGACGATCAGAATCACGCAGAGATTGCCGGGAGAGGCCACGAGCCAGAAGATCTTGCTGAAGATATAAAGCAAAAGACACGGGCTCCTTTCCGCCTGCGGCCTTGTGCGAGCCGCTGGTTTTCCCCCATATTGAGGGTTGGCAGCGGATCGGGGCGAGGAAAAAATCTCCCTCGACCGGGTTAGGCGGTAAGCATAAATTGGTTCGCGTATTGGTTAGGGGTGGCGTCTAGGCATGAACATCCAACAGGTGGTGGCGGACCACGGCGCCTGGACATACCTCATCACCTTCGTCTGGACCTTTTTCGAGGGCGAGACCTTCGTCCTCTTTGCCGGTTTTGCAGCCGCTAACGGTCTCTTGAGCTGGCCCGTCCTGCTGCTCTGCGCCTGGTTCGGCAGCTTCGGCGGGGACCAGGCCTATTTCTGGGTCGGGCGGCAATATGGCACGCGGCTCCTCGCCAAGCGTCCGATGTGGCGCGGCGGCGTCGACAAGGCCTTGGACGCGCTCAAGAAATACGACACCGCCTTCATCCTGAGCTTCCGCTTCATCTACGGGATCCGCAACTTCTCCTCCTTCGCCATGGGGATCAGCGGGATCGGCTGGAAGCGCTTCATGATCCTGAACTTCATCGCCGCCGGCCTCTGGGCGAGCAGCTTCATCGCGGTGGGCTATCTCTGCGGCCATCTCTTCGAGCGCATGATGGGCGAGCTGGCCCATGATTTCGCGCTCGGCATGCTGGCGATCTTCCTGCTCGGCGGGGCCGGGGTGCTCGTCTATCAGAAGTGGAAACGCCGCCGCCGCGCCGCCGCCGCGGCCCTGGCAGCCCCCCCTTCCGGCTAGGGTATGACTTGACGCTTTACCTTTAGGCTCCGAAACGGTAGAGAGCTACCAGTACTGGTAGTAGCAGCATATGAATATGGGGCAGGGGTTGATGCGGCGAGTAGTCGCCATGGCAAGTGTGGCCCTTTGCTTCGCGAGTACAGCCGAGGCTGCCGCGCCCATTTGCTTCAAGTCCAACGAGATCGAAGCCGAACAGGCGATCCTCTTCCAGACCAAGCTCATGGTCGTGAGCGATGTCTGCAGCAATGCGAGCTATCGCAGCTTCACGGTCCGCAACCGCGAGGCGATCATCGGCTATCAGCACCAGATGATCGAGCATTTCCGCCGGATCGGCGGCGGCAAGCCCGAGACGGCCTTCGACCGCTATATGACCAAGCTCGCCAACGAGGCGTCGCTGACCACGGGCTCCCAGCCCGTCTCGGTCGTCTGCTCCGGCACCACGGCCGAGGTCCTGACCACCGCGGACAAGCTCGACAAGGACAGCTTCCGGCATCTGATGTCCACGACGGCCGCCAAGGAAAAAGCCCACTACCGCGCCTGCAAGGAATAGCAGCCAAGCCCTTTGCGCTTAGCCGCGGCGCTTGCCAAGCGCCGCGCGCGCCCGCATGATTCCGGCCCAGATTCCAGGCCCAGGATTCCGGGCCCAGGATTCCAGGCCCAGGACAGCGGGTAAAAAGACGGAGAGGGAACGATGAAGGCACGTTGGTGGGCCGCCTGTGCGGCGGTCGTTGCTTTGCTCGCGGCAGGTCACGCCCAGGCGGCGGACAAGATCAAGATCGGCGTGTTGAAGCTCGTCTCCTCCGGTCCCATCTTCATCGCCCAGGAAAAGGGCTATTTCGCGGCCGAGGGTCTCGACGCGGAACTCGTCTATTTCGAGGCGGCGCAGCCCATCTCCGTGGCCGCCGTCTCGGGCGACATCGACGTCGGGATCACCGGCCTCACCGCCGGTTTCTACAATCTCGCGGGCAAGGGCGCCTTGAAGATCGTCGCCGCCCAGAGCCGCGAGGAAAAGGGCTACCACCTCAACGCCTATCTCGCCTCGCCCGCCGCCTATGAGGCCGGGCTGAAGAGCTTCAAGGATTTCCGCGGCAAGTCGGTCGCCATCACCCAGACCGGCTCGACCTTCCACTACAGCCTCGGCCTGCTCGCCGAGAAGTATAAATTCCCGCTGTCCGAGAACCGGCTGGTGGCACTCCAGTCGCTCCCGAACATGGTCTCGGCCTTGAAGGGCAACCAGGTCGAGGCGCTGGTGATCCCGGCGACCATCGCGGTTCCCATGATCGAGCGCGGCGAGGCCAAGCTCCTGGGCTGGGTTGGCGACGAGACGCCCTGGCAATTGGGCGCGAGCTTCGCCACGCCCAAGACCATCGCCGAGCGCCGCACCCTCGTCACCCGCTATGTCTCGGCCTATCGCAAGGCGGCCAAGGACTTCTACGAGGCTTTCCTCCAGATGGGTCCCGACGGTAATCCCAAGAACGGGCCGGAGGCGGGGGCCTTGCTCGCGATCCTGTCGAAGTTCACCGGCCAGACGGCGGAAAACATCCGCCCCGGCATCCCCTTCGTCGATCCGGAGGCGCGGCTCCTAGTGGACGACATCTACCATCAGGTCGAATGGTACCAGTCCCAAGGCCTCGTCGATAAGGCGGTGGAGGCCAAGGCGATCGTCGATCTCTCCTTCGTGTCCGGGCATTTCAACGTCCCCAAGTAAGCCTGTAACCGCAGATGGAGCTTTCGGCCGAAGGCATCGGTCATTCCTTCGGCGCGCTGGAGGTTCTCGACGGCATCGACTTCCGGGTCGCCGCCGGCGAGATCCTGGCGGTGATCGGGCCTTCGGGCTGCGGCAAGTCCACGCTTCTGAGCATCCTCGGCGGGCTTTTGCAGCCGGACAAGGGTCGCGCCGCCCTCGACGGCGCGCCGCCCGCCGACAGCCTCAATCCCCTGACCTTCGTCTTCCAGGATTTCGCGCTGCTGCCCTGGCGGACGGTTCGCGGCAATGTGGAACTGGCGCTGGAGCATCACCGGCTCTCGGGGCCTGAGAGGCGCGAGCGGGTCGAGGCGGCGCTGGCCGCCATCGGGCTCGCCGAATTCAAGGACGTCTATCCGAAGCAGCTTTCGGGCGGCATGCGCCAGCGCGTCGGCATCGCCCGGGCGCTGGTCGTGCGTCCCGCGATCCTCTTGATGGACGAACCCTTGTCGGCGCTCGACGCCCAGACGCGGGAGCTTCTGATGGAGGATTTCCTCGATCTCTGGCTCGACGCCAAGGTTTCGGCCGTCTATGTGACCCATAACCTCACCGAGGCCCTGCGGCTCGCCGACCGGATCCTGGTGCTCTCGCGTCGCCCCGGCCGGATCAAGGAGATGGTGCGGGTGCCGATACCGCAGCGCGAGCGGACCTCCCTCGCCGCCCAGGCGGAACTGGCGGCCTTGAGCGATACCCTCTGGCAATCGATCAAGCGCGAGGCCCAGGTCGCCGACCGGGAGATGACCGATGTCTGATCCCGGCGTCCCGCCATCGCCGGCCCGGCGCACCGTGCCTTTCCGGGGCGGCGGCTTCGCGCCTCAGAGCCGGTCGTGGATTTCCTGGGCGACCCTGGTGGTCGTGCTGGGGGCCTGGCAGGGGGCGGTTTCCGGCGGGCTCGTGAGCCCGATCTTCCTGCCGAGTCCCTGGACGATCCTGCTGGCGCTGAAGTCCCTGATCGTCTCGGGCGAACTCTGGCGGCATCTGGCGGCTTCCTTGAGCCGCATCGGCCTCGGCTGGGCTTTGGGCACCATGGCGGGAATCGTCGTCGGCGTCATGATGGGGCTTTTCACCTCGTTCCGCTCCGGCGGCATCCCCATGGTCTCGGCGCTTTATCCGATCCCCAAGATCGCGTTGCTGCCGCTCTTCATCCTGTGGTTCGGGATCGGCGAGACGCCCAAGATCGTGACCATCGGCTTCGGCGTCTTCTTCGCCACGGTGATCGCCACCTTCACCGGCGTGGACGGGGTGCCGAGGAGCCTCATCCGCATGGGGCAGAGCTTCGGCATGCCGATGTTCGGCATCGTGCGCAAGATCCTGCTGCCGGGGGCCTTGCCGGGGATCCTGGCGGGTTTCCGCATCTCCGCCTCTACGGCGCTTTTGCTGGTGGTCTCGGCCGAGATGGTCGGCGCGCAGCTCGGCATCGGGTCCTTCGTGCTCTCGGCCGGCAACCTGATGCAGACCGACCAGCTCCTGGCCGGCGTCGCCGTGCTGTCGGTCCTGGGCCTGATGATCGGGCTCTTGCTGTCGCGGCTGGAGAAATGGCTCTTGAGGTGGCGGTAACTTCAGGCGCCCATTTCAAATACAGTTCGTCTCTAAATATGATTCATCATGCCCGGGCTTGACGTGGAAATAGAGAAAAAGGGAGCCTAAACCCCTCGCTCGTCGAGCTTTGTCCCCAGCATCCGGCTCGCCAGGATCTGCGGGGTCAGGGGGCGGAGGCCATAGGCGAAATGCGGGGTCACGCTCGCGCCGACCAGCGCCAAGCCCAGGGCGTCGGCCGCCGCCAACACGCCGCCCAGGCGCCGCACCATGTCGAGCCGGGTGATGAAAAGGCTCCGCACGCCCAGATCCCGGAAGGCCTCGGCCGTGGCGATGGCTTCCTCGGCCTCGATATTCGCGGGCAGCACCAGCGAGGGCTCGCCATCCACCGCGTCGATCAGCTTCGCCAGTTTCACCAGGGCCTTGCGGTCGTGGGGATTGGCCCCGGTGGTATCGACGATCACCCTTTCGGCGCCCGAGGTCTTCAGCGCCTTTTTCAGCGCGGCCGGGGTCGCCACGGGCATGACCTTCAACCCCAGCACCGCCGCATATTCCTGAAGCTGGGCCATGCCGCCCGCCTTCTCGGCATCGGCGCCCGCGAGCAGGAAGATGCCGCGCGAGGTTTCGGCCGTCTTGGCGGCGAGCTTTGCCGCCAGCGTCGTCTTGCCGGCGCCCGGCGGGCCGACCAGGAAGATCGGATGCTCGTCCGAGAGATCCTCGGGGGTGGCGAAGATGAAATGCTCGGCGAGCGCCGCGGCGAGCCGGGACTGGGGATCGTGCCCCGCATCCTCCGCCAGCGCGGCCTGGGTCAGGCGGAAGCCCAGCCCTTCGGGCAGCCGCTGATGCTTCAGCACCTGGTGGAGATCGTCCTCGATCTCTTCGCTCGACCCTGGGTTCGGCTCGCGCTCATGGGCGAAGGCGATGAGGTTGAAGCGAAGCTCGTCCTCGTCGAATTCCTCTTCGGCCAGTTCCTCGGCGGATGTTTCCGGCGGGGGTGGCGGCCGCGCGTCGTTTCCACCAGCCAAAGGGGGTCTCCTTCTCTCAGGTCTCCAGATTTATCACTTGGCCGCCGCGCTGTCGCGTCGGTTGAGCAGAAGCGCCAGGAGCGCGCCGCCCGCCGCCATCCCGGCCATGGCGAGATAGGCCCTGCCGCCATAGGCCGCATAGAGCGGCCCCGACAGCAGGGTCGCGAAACCGAAGCCGAAGCCCGAGACCGAAGCCGAATAGAGCGCCTGCCCCGTGGCCGATTGCTCCGCCGGGACCGTCCGGGCGAGCTGGTGCATGGCACCCAGATGCGAGGCCCCGAAGCTCAAGGCGTGGAAAAGCTGGAGCACCGCCAGGGTGGGAAGGTCGATCACGAAACCCGTCGCCGCCCAGCGCAGCGCGCCGCCCGCCCCGCCCAAGGCCAGCAGGCGCAGTGGCCCGATCCGCCGCACCAGGGGGCCGCCCCAGAAGAAGAGCGCGATCTCCGCCACCACGCCCTCGACCCAGAGCCAGGCGATGGTGGCGCTGGAGAACCCCTGGGCCGACCAATAGAGCGTCCCGAAGGCGTAATAGACGCTGTGGCTCGCCTGGACGAGCAGCGCCGCGCCGAGGAAAAGGAGGTGCCGCGCTCCCAGAAGCGCCCGCCAGGCTCCCGGCCGCGCCCCTTTTCTCCCCGCTATCTCCCCTGGAATCGCGAAGCAGGCGAGCACCGTCAGGCCCGAGGCCCCGGCGATCAGCAGGAGGATGAGGTCCGAGCCGCCTTCGCTCAGGAGATAGCCGCTGCCCAGCACCGCGACGATGAAGGACAAGGAGCCCCAGAGCCTGACCCGCCCATAGTCGAGTTTTCCGGCTTTGCTCGCCGAGAGGGTGGCGTTCTCGCCCAGGGGCCCGAGGCTCGCCGCGGAGGTGGTGGCCAGGGTCGTCAAGAGCAGCAGGCCCAGGAAATCGTGAGCGGGCAGCAGCAGGAGATAGGCGCAAAGGCTGAGGAGCGCCAAGCCGATCATGAGGCGGCGGCGGTTCATCCGGTCGGCGACGATGCCGACGAGCGGCGTCGCGGCGACCTTGATCCAGATCCCGACCGCCAGCAGCAGCCCGATCTCCGAAGCACCGAGGCCGCGCGACTTGAGCCAGACCGGCCAGAAGGGCAATTGCACCCCGGCCGCCAGAAAGGTCGCACCATAGAAGAGCGCGAGGCGCGCGGCGGGGGAGGCGAGCATGGGCGGAGTGTGGGGCGCTTGGCCGATCGGCGCAATCTTCCGTCATGTCACGCTCAGGTTGTTTCGTGACTTGAAACTTTCGCGACCGATGGTCAGGTTTGTTTTTCATATTGGGAGGCGCGGGGGCGCTTTTCTCGTCTGGAGGACGGATTTTGGATTTTGGGGTAGAGGCGCTCAGCGCCCTCGTCATGGTGATCATCATCGACGTGGTCCTCGCGGGGGACAACGCGGTGGTCGTGGGCATGGCGGCGGCGCGCCTGCCGACCGAGCAGCGGCGGAAAGCCATTTTCTACGGGATCGTCGCGGCGACCGTGCTGCGGATCCTGCTGGCCGGCGTCGCGACGCAGCTTCTGGCCATCGTCGGCCTGACGCTCGCGGGCGGCGTCTTGCTGCTCTGGGTCGTCTGGAAGATGTATCGCGATCTTCGGCCCGCCGCGGGCAAGGCCGAGGATGAGGCGGGCAAACCCGTCAAGGAAGCCGACCGCTTCCACCAGGCCCTGCTCCAGATCGTGCTGGCGGATGTGTCGATGTCGCTCGACAACGTGCTGGCGGTGGCCGGCACGGCCAAGGACCATTTCTGGATCCTGGTGGTGGGCCTGATCCTGTCGGTCGGCCTCATGGGGCTCGCCTCGACCTTCGTGGCGAAGCTCCTGGCGAAGCACCATTGGGTCGCCTGGGTCGGCCTCGTCATCGTCGCCTTCGTGGCGTTCAGGATGATCTACGAAGGCTCGCACGAGGTGATCCGGGCAACAGGGATCGCGGGCTAGATAAAGGGCGGAAAAGCGGAGCGCGTTCCGCCAAGGATGGTGCCGGGAATGGCGGAATGCGCTCCGCTTTTCCGCCCTACGGGGAACGGCGCTAAGACGGCAGATGCCCCGCGCCGAAGCCCATGGGCAGCAATTCGCCCAGGGTGACGGTCTGGCGGTGCCCCTCGATGCCACAGAGGTGGATGGGGGTCGTCTCGGTGGCGAATTCCCGCAAACGCTGGCGGCAGCCGCCGCAGGGGACGCAGGTCGCCTTGCCGCCGGCCAGCACGACGATCTCCGCGATATGGCGGCCGCCCGCCGAAACCATGGCGGCGATGGCGGCGGTCTCGGCGCAGATGCCCTCGGGATAGGAGGCGTTCTCCACATTGGCGCCGGAGAAGAGCCTGCCATCGTCGGTGCGTAAGGCAGCTCCCACGGAAAAGCGCGAATAGGGCGAATGGGCGTTGGCGCGGGCCAGGCGCGCCGCGTCGATCAGCTCTTTCAGGTCGCTCAACGAGGTCTCCCATAGGGCAGGCCGATGGTGCGCGGCGGTTTCGCTTTTCCGACCCATCCCGCGAGCAGCAGCACCGTAACGATATAGGGCAGCGCCGAGACGAGTTGTACAGGAACGAACCCGATCACCGGGATTTCCACGCCCTGGAGCCGGGTCTGGATCGCATCCACCCAGGCGAAAAGCAGGCAGGCGAGGAGGGTCGGCACCGGCCGCCATCTCCCGAAGATCAAGGCCGCCAGGGCCAGGAATCCCCGCCCCGCGCTCATGTCCCGGGTGAAGCCCGCCCCTTGCGCGATGGAGAGATAGGCCCCGGCCACCCCGCTCAAGGCCCCGCCGATGATCAGCGCCTGATAGCGCAGCCGCACCACGGAAATCCCCGCCGTATCGACCGCCGCCGGGTTCTCGCCCACCGCGCGCAGTCTGAGGCCGAAGCGGGTGCGGTAGAGGACGAAGGCGGCAAGCGGGACGGCGGCGGCGGCCACATAGACGAGAAGGTTATGTCCGCCGATCAGCCGGTTCCAGAGGAGATCCAACCAGAGCCAGGTCTCCGCCAGAGCCGAGAACGGCAGGTCGAGGGCGGGAAACCGCGCCTCGGAAGGCAGGGCCGGGGTATTGCCGCTCTGGTGGAACCAGGCCGTGGCGAGCACCGGGGGCAGTCCCGCCGCCAGGATGTTGAGCGCCATGCCGGACACGACCTGATTGCCCTGGTGGCTGACGCAGGCATAGGCGTGGATGAGCGCGAGCGCCACCGCCGCCGCGATCCCGGCGAGCAGGCCGATCCAGGGCGATCCCGTCACCGAGGCGGCCGAGGCGGCGGCGAAGGCGGCGGCCAGCATTTTGGCCTCGATGGCGATGTCGATGACGCCGGACCGCTCGGCGAAGAGCCCGCCCAGGGCCGCCAGCACCAGGGGCGCTGCGAGCCGGATCGTCGCCGAAAGGATCGAGACGAATTGGACAAGCTCGTCCATCACGCGAAGATCGCTTCGAGGCGCTTGCGGAAGAGGCTTTCCAGCGCTCCGCAGAAGAGGATCACCAGCCCCTCGATCACCACGACGATCTCGCGGGTCACGTCGGGCATGTCGAAGCTCAATTCCGTGCCGCCCTGGTAGAGCGCGCCGAAAAGCAGCGCCGCAAGGAAGATGCCGACGGGATGGTTGCGCCCCATGAGCGCCACGGCGATGCCTGCGAAGCCATAGCCGCCGGGGAAACCCAGCAGCAGCCGGTGCTGCGCGCCGAGCACTTCGTTGAGCGCCACCAGGCCCGCCAATCCGCCGCCCAGGCAGAGCGACAGGATCGTGGTCCGCGCCAGGGAGATCCCGCCATAGGCCGCCGCGTTCTCGTTGAGCCCGGCGGCGCGGATCTCGTAGCCCCAACGCGTCCGCCAGAGCAGCAGCCAGACCCCGAAGCTCGCCAGGATCGCCACGGGGAAGGAGAGGTTCAAGGGCGAAGGCCCGATCTCGATCCCCATCGAGGCGAGCAGCGGCGTCACCTGGGGCAGCCAGGCGGATTCGGCAAAGGTGACGGTTTCCGGCGCGCTCTGGCCGGGTGCGATCAGCACGTTCACCAACAGATAGGCCATCAGCGCCGAGGCGATCAAATTGAACATGATCGTGGTGATGACGACATGGCTGTCGCGCGTCGCCTTGAGCCAGGCGGGCACGAAAGCCCAGCCCGCCCCGAAGGCGAAGGCCGCGATGAAGGCCAGCGGCAGGACCAGCCACCAGGAGGCCGCCGGCAGGGCGAGGCAGACCAGCGCCGCACCCAGCCCGCCGAGATAGGCCTGTCCCTCGCCGCCGATGTTGAAGGAGCCGCCGTGGAAAGGCAGCGCCACCGCCAGCCCCGCGAAGACGAAGTTCGTCGCGTAATAGAGCGTATAGCCGATGCCCGATGTATCCCCGACAGCGCCCCCGGCCAGGGTCGAGAGCGCCGCCCAGGGGTTCTCGCCGATGGCCAGGATCGCCAGCGACGAGGCGCCCAGGGCGGCGGCGAGCGTCAGCAGCGGCGCGAGGCCGTAATCGACCCAGGCGGGCAGTTTGGCCCTTGTCATCTTGGCGGCGTCATGCGGCCTCGGTCCCTGGCTTGGCTTCCATCCCGGCCATCAGCAGGCCGAGGGTGCGGTCGCTCGCCTCCTGGGGCGACAACTCGCCGACGATGGAGCCGCCCGCCATCACGAGGATGCGGTCGGAGAGCGCGCGGATCTCGTCCAATTCCACCGAGACCAACAGGATCGCCGCGCCCGCGTCTCTGAGCCGCAAGAGCCGGTCATGGATGAATTCGATGGCCCCGATATCGACGCCCCGGGTCGGCTGCCCGACCAGCAGGAGGGCGGGCTTCCGCTCCATCTCCCGCGCGCAGACGAGTTTCTGCTGGTTGCCGCCGCTGAAGGAGGCGCTGGCGCGACCGGGATCGGGCGGGCGGATGTCGTAGTCCCGCATCCAGCCCGTGACCGTCTCCAGCACGAAGCCTCGGCGCAGCAGCAGCGGCCGGTTGAAGCGGGGCTCGTGCTGACGGCCGAGGAGGCCGGTTTCCGTGGCGGACATGTCGGCGATCATGCCGTCGCGCAGGCGATCCTCCGGGATATGGCCGATGCCGAGGCCCCGCCGCTCGCGCCCGTCGAGGCGGGTGATGTCCTGGCCGAGGAGTGCGACCTTGCCGCCGCCGGGGCGCAGGAGCCCGGCCAGCGCGCCCAGGAGTTCCGACTGCCCGTTGCCGGCGACCCCCGCGATCCCGACAATCTCGCCCGCATGGACCGAAAGCGAGGCGTCGCGCAGGAGCGTCCTGCCGTCGCCGCCCGTCACCCGGAGGTTCCGCACTTCCAGCACCGCCCCGCCGGGCGCCGAAAGTTCGCGCCGGGGCGGGGACGGCTTTCGGCCGATCATGAGTTCCGCGAGTTCGGCGGGGCTGGACGATCTGGTCTCGACGGTCCCGACAACCGCGCCCTGGCGGAGCACGGTCACATGGTCGGTGATCGCCATGATCTCCTTCAATTTATGGGTCACCAGCAGGACCGTGCGGCCTTCCGCCTTCAAGGCGCGGAGCAGGGTGAAGAGCCCCTCGGCCTCGGCGGGCGTGAGGACCGCCGTGGGTTCGTCGAGGATCAGGATCTGGGCGCCGCGATGGAGCGCCTTGATGATCTCGACCCGCTGGCGCAGGCCCACGGGCAGGGTCGCGACCACGGCTTCGGGATCGACGCCCAGATCGTGGTCCTTGGCAAGCCGCGCCAGGGTCGCCAGCGCCGAAGCCTTGGCCTCGCGCAGGGAGCGGGAGCCGTCGCCCAGGATCAGGTTTTCCAGGACCGTGAAGGTCTCGACCAGCATGAAATGCTGATGGACCATGCCGATCCCGGCGGCGATGGCCTCGCTGGGGTTGCTGAAGCGCCGGGGCTGGCCGTCGATGCGAATCTCGCCACGGTCGGGGCTGAGATAGCCGTAGAGGATATTGGCGAGCGTCGATTTCCCCGCCCCGTTCTCGCCGATAAGCCCGTGGATCGACCCCTTGGCCAAGGTCAGGGAAATGTCGCGATTGGCATGAACAGCCCCGAAGCGCTTGTCGATGCCGACGAAGGCGACGGCGGGCGTTTCCAGGGTCATGCAGTCCCACATACCCATAAAGTCGTCATGCCCAGGCATGACGGGGGGTGGGTGACAGCAACTGGCATCACGGCGCCTGGTATTCGCGGACCTTGAGCCGGCCGGCGATGATCTCGGCGCGGGCGGCCTCGACCTTGGCCTTCATCTCCGGGGTGATGAGCTTGTCGTTGTGCTCGTCCACCGTATAGCCGACCGCGTCCTCGGCGAGGCCCAGCACCGCGATCCCCGGTTTCCAGTCGCCGTTCTTGGCCGCCATGAAGGCGCGGTAGACCACCAGATCCACCCGTTTCACCATGGAGGTCAGCATGCGGCCGGGATGGAGATGGTCCTGGTTCGCATCGACCCCGATGCCGAGCTTGCCGCCGTCCGCCGTCGCCTGGAGCACGCCCAGGCCCGTGGTGCCCGCCGCCGCGAAGATCACATCGGCGCCCCGGTCGATCTGGCTCCTCGCCAGTTCCGCGCCGCGTGCCGGATCGGTCCAGGCGGCGGGGGTGGAGCCGGTCATGTTCTGGAAGACTTCGGTCGCGGGATCCGCGTGTTTCGCGCCATCGGAATAGCCCAGCGCGAACCGCCGGATCAGCGGGATATCCATGCCGCCGACGAAGCCCACCTTATGGGTCTTGCTCGCCATGGCCGCCAGCATGCCGACCAGGAAGCTGCCCTCCTGTTCCCGGAAGATGACGGATTGGACGTTGGGAAGGTCGCTCGTCGTATCGACCAGGGTGAATTTGACGGTGGGATATTGCTTGGCGACCTTTTCCAGCGCCACCTTCTGGGTGAAGCCGATGCCGATGACGATGCTCGCCCCGCGCCGCGCCATATTGGCGAAGGCCTGCTCGCGCTGGGCCTCGGCGGAAATCTCGAACTCGCGGAAGGCGACGCCGGTTTCCTTGCGGAAGCGCTCGGCCCCGGCGAAGGCCGCCTCGTTGAAGGATTTATCCGCCTTGCCGCCCACGTCATAGACGATGGCGGGCTGGAAGGTCTGGGCCGAAGCGGGGGAGGCGAGCGTCGTCATAAGACCGAGCGCCAAGATCCACGCTTTCCCCATGCCGCCGTTCTCCTCTTGCCGGATGTCGCGGAAGTGTAACCCTATCCGGGTGCCTCGGGCAGGCCTGTTTTGCGAGGCTCGCCAACATGCTAGGATCGCTTCACGTTGTCATTGCGAGCGTGAGCGAAGCAATCCAGGTCTTGCCGCGGGAAAGATCTGGATTGCCACGGCGGCTTTCGCCGCCTCGCAATGACGGGGTATCTGGTAAACAGCGGATCTGGTCATGGAGAATTACCTAGACGCGGCCGTCACCTTCATCCGGGAGAACGCCTTTTGGGCGGGACCGGCGGTGGCCGTCGTCGCCTTCTCGGAAGCCGTGCCGATCCTCGGTATCCTGATGCCCGGCACGGCCTTTCTGATCGCCGTCGGCGCGCTCATGTGGGAGGGCATTCTCGATCCCACCTGGATCGTGATCTGGGCGGTTCCGGGCGCTTATATGGGGAATGTCGTCTCCTATTTTCTGGGCGCGTATTTTCAGGACTCGATCCCCCAGTGGAAGCTTGTCCGCAAGCGGCCCGAGATTCTGGAGCGCGCGCGCGCTTTCGTCGTGAAGCATGGCGGCAAGAGCATCCTGGTCGCGCGCTTCTTCGGTCCCTTGCGCTGTTCCGTGCCGCTGGTGGCGGGGATGCTCTCCATGCCCAGCGGGCGCTTCCATCTCTATAGCGCGCTTTCGGCCCTGGTCTGGGCGCCGGCGGTCCTGATCTGGGGCGGCATCATGGGGGGCGTCATCGGGGCGCTCTGGCAATTGGACGACGACCAGTGGCTGCTGGTCGCCGCCATCGCCGCCGCGACGGCCGCCGTTCTCTGGTACGCGCGGGCGAGGCTTATCCCGCTTCGGTGGCGCTGAGAATGACGGGCCGGTGAGGCGCTCGCGCTTCGCCGTGGCGCTGGCCCTCGCCTTGGCCCTACCCCTGACCCTGGCCGGGGGGAGGATCCTGCCGGCAGTCGCTTTCGGCCAGCCGACCGCCGACCGCTGCGAGGTTCCTGCCGAGCTTCTGAACCTCGGCGCACCCTTGCCGCGCACAGCCAAACTGCTGCGCAGCGGGGAGCCGCTCACCATCGTCGCCTTCGGCTCCTCCTCGACCTTCGGGACCGGGGCGAGCGATCCCTCGCTGAGCTATCCGAGCCGCCTCGAAGGGGAATTGCGCCAGCGCTTCCCGGCGGCATCGCTCCGGGTGCTCAACCGGGGCGTCGGCGGCGATACCGAGAAGACCATGCTGGAGCGCATCGACATCGATGTGCTCAGTGAGAAACCCGACCTCGTGATCTGGCAGGTCGGCGCCAATGCCGTCTTGCGCGGCGATCCCACAAGGGCCGACGCGGTCCTGATGCGCGAAGGGGTGCTGCGGCTGAAGGCCAGCGGGGCGGATCTCATGCTGATGGACCTGCAATATGCCCCTGCGCTGATGCTCCGCCCGCGGCACAAGGACATGCTGCGCGTCACCGCGCATCTCGCCCGGACCGAGAACGTGGCCCTTTTCCGCCGCTTCGCCGTGATGCGCTCTTGGGCGGAGGAGGCGGGGGTGCCGCTGAAATCGATCCTGGCGGCCGACCATCTCCATATGAACGACCGGAGCTACGGCTGTCTCGGGGGGCTGGTGGCCGACAGTATCGCTGCGGCCACAGGCGGTCTGCGGCGATAGGAGGCTTTGAAAAATACCACCACCGTCATTGCGAGTGGCCCGAAGGGACGCGCGGGAATCCAGAAACCCACCGCTTGCAGGATTCCCTGGATCGCCACGACCGCTTCGCGGTCTCGCGATGACGACAAGAGAGGGATCTCTTCTCACCACCTCGTCTGGACTGTTCAAGACTGGAGTGTTTTTGCCACAAAGCGTCGCTATATAGCTGTCTCGACGAATGGGGCAGAAACGAGCCTAGATGACAGTCCTCCTCACCGGCGCCGCCGGTTTCATCGGATATCACACGGCAAGAGCCCTGTTGCGCCGGGGGGAAGAGGTCGTCGGGATCGACAATCTCAATTCCTATTACGATCCCTCGCTGAAGGAGGCGCGGCTCGTGGGCCTGCGTGATCTCAAGGGATTCCGCTTCCACAAGGTCGATCTCGCCGAGCGCGGAGGCCTGGCGGCGGCGGTGAAGGACCATCCCGGCATCGACCGGATCATTCATCTCGCGGCCCAGGCGGGCGTGCGCCATTCGCTCATCGATCCCCATGCCTATGTGGCCGCCAATATCGCCGGCCACCTGGAAGTGCTGGAGGCCGGGCGGCACCTCAAAGGGTTGAAGCATCTCGTCTTCGCCAGTTCCTCCTCGGTCTATGGCGGCAATACCAAGCTGCCCTTCGCGGTCGAGGATCCTGTGGACACGCCGCAATCGCTCTATGCCGCCACCAAGAAGGCGGACGAGCTGATGAGCTACAGCTATTCGCATCTCTTCCGCCTGCCGATAACGGGTCTGAGGTTCTTCACGGTCTATGGTCCCTGGGGCCGACCCGACATGGCGGCCTGGATCTTCATCAAGGCGATCTTCGAGGGCAAGCCGATCCAGCTCTTCAACAACGGCGAGATGCGGCGGGATTTCACTTTTATCGACGATGTGGTGGCGGGGGTCCTGGGCTGCCTCGACCGGCCGCCCGAAGATAAAGGCGAGCCCCCCTATCGGATCTACAACATCGGCAACAACCGCTGCGAGGAGTTGAAGCATTTCCTCGCGGTGCTGGAAAAGGCGGCGGGGAAGAAGGCCGTGGTGCAACTCGCCCCGATGCAACCCGGCGACGTCGCCGCGACCTATGCGGATATCACCGCCACCTCACGGGATTTCGGCTTCGAGCCCAAGACCTCGATCGAGGAGGGCTTGCCGAAGTTCGTGGAGTGGTACCGGGGGTATCACGGGGTTTGAGGCGCGTTTTCGACTTTGCCCCGCTCTCACCACCTCTCCATCCGTCATCCTAGGGCTTGGCCCTAGGATCCAGATGGCTGGCAAACACCTTCGTGGATCCTCGGACTAAATCCGAGGATGACGTTCAGAGAGGGGGGGGGGAGGCATCGAGTTCCGCGCGCCTCATCCCTACTTCTCATACAACGCCGTCAGCGCATCCCCATAGACCTCCCGGATCGCGAAGCGCTTGATCTTCAGGGTCGGCGTCATCTGGCCGTTGGCGGTCGAGAAAGGCTCCGTCGCCAGGATGAAATGCCTCACCCGCTCGATGGGGGCGAGGTCCCCGTTGGCGCGGCGCATGGCGGCCTGGATTTCCGTTCTGATCGCGGCCTCGTCCTTGCCCTTGAGGTGTTCCGCGTCGGGGACGATCACCGCCACCAGAAAAGGTCGGCGGTCGCCGAAGACCATGGCTTGCAGGATCTCGGGCTGCATCGTCAGCTGGCCCTCGATCTTGGCGGGGGAGACCATGTCGCCGCCGGAATTCTTGATGAAGTCCTTCTTCCGGTCGGTGATGCGGATATAGCCGTCGGGGTCGATCACCCCGATGTCGCCGGTATGGAGCCAGCCGTCCATGACCGTCCGCGCCGTGGCTTCCGGGTCGTTCCAATAGCCCTTCATCACCAGCTCGCCGCGCACCAGGATCTCGCCGTCCTCGGCGATCTTGACCTCGACGCCCTCGACGGGCGGACCCACGGTTTCGATGCGGATGCGGGTGGGGGGATTGGCGCTGATCACCGGCGAGGTCTCGGTCTGGCCATAGCCCTGGAGCAGCCTTATCCCCAGCGACAGGAAGAAGCGCCCGATCTCCGGGTTCAAGGGCGCGCCGCCGGAGACCATGGCCTTCAAGCGTCCGCCGAAGCGCTCGGCCACCTTCTTCCTGACAAGGATATCGAGCAGCCAGTCGTAGGTGAGATCGAGGAGGCTCGGTTTCAGCCCCTCTGTCCAGCGTTTCGACCCCACCGTGACCGCGCGGTGGAAGAGCTTGGCCTTGACGCCGCCTTGCCGTTCGACGCCCTTCAGGATGCGCTGGTGGAGCGCTTCGTAAAGCCGTGGCACGGCGGTCATGATGGTGGGCTTCACCTCCACCATATTGGCGGCCAGCGTATCGGCGCCCTCGGCGAAATAGATCTGCGCGCCCAGCGAGATCGGAAACATCATCCCGGCCGTATGCTCGTAGGAATGCGACAAGGGTAGGAAGCAGAGGAAGACCTCGTCGCCGAGCCCGATGGTCTCCAACAGCTTATAGGCGCCGAGGCAATTGGCCAGGATGTTGCCATGGGTCAGCATGACCCCCTTCGGGACCCCGCCCGTGCCGGAGGTATAGATCAGGCAGGCGATATCGTCGCGCTTGGCCCGGGCCGCCATCTCGGCGGCGTCGTCGTGGAAGGTCAGGCCGTATTTCTGGAGCTTCTCCCAGGTGAAATGCTCGGCCCGGGAGAGCTGGCCTTTCCGGGGCTCCTCGATGGTCACCACATGGGTGATGCTCTCGACCTGATCGGCCGCCGGGATCACCCGCTCCGCCAGCGCCGATGTGGAGACGATGACGACCTTGGCCCCGCTGCTGGAGAGGACGTGGCGGTGGTCCTCCACCGTATTGGTGACATAGGCGGGAACCGTGATCGCGCCCGAGGCCATGATCGCCAGATCCGCCAGCATCCATTCCGGCCGGTTCTCCGAGACAAGCCCGATCCGGTCGCCGGGCTTCAGGCCGAAGGTGCGCAAGCCCCGCGACAGGGCGCTGACCTCAGCCGCCGCCTCGCGCCAGCTCATGGAGCGATAGACGCCGTCCTTCTTGGCCCAGAGGAAGGGCTTGTCCCCCTGCCGCGCCGCTTCCTGGAAGAACATATGGGCGAGGTTGGGACAGCTGCGGTAATCCATGAAGCCTCTCGTTGCGCCCGGTGCTTGGCGATTGGTTTTACGGGTTTGGCGCCCGCACCGCAACGTAGGGCGGAAAAGCGCAGCGCCTTCCGCCAAACGATGGGGCGGTGGAAGGACGGCGGAAGACGCTATCGCTTTTCCGCCCCACGGGCCTTCCTCAAAGACCGTCATGGTCGGTCTTGACGGACAGAGGTGAAGGACAGTGAGGGTTGTTGCCCGCCGTCGCTTGGCAGGACCCCGCCGCCAGCCTATATGCAAGGCTCCCTCAAGGAGACACACATGGCCGCAGCGGAAACGACCGAAGCTCAATTGGGCAAGCTCCCGGAATGGAACCTCGCGGATCTCTACCCCGGCCGCGACAGTCCGGAGATCACGAGGGACCTAGAGCAATCGGCCAAGGATGCTTCGGCTTTCGCCAAGAAATACCAGGGCAAGCTTGACGGGCTCTCCGGCAAGGATCTCGGTCAGGCCATCCGCGACTATGAGGCGATCCAGGACAAGCTCGGCCGGATCATGAGCTTTGCCTCGCTGCTCTATTCCGGCGACATGATCGATCCCGAGATCGGCAGCTTCTATCAGAACATGCAGGAGCGGGTGAACGACATCTCCACCGAGCTTCTGTTCTTTGGGCTGGAAATCAACCGGATCGAGGACGCGGCCCTCGACGAAAAGCTGAAGGCCCCGGAACTCGCCCATTACGGCCCCTGGCTGCGCGACACCCGCGCCTGGCGTCCCCATCAGCTTCCGGACGAGCTTGAAAAGCTTCTGCACGAGAAATCCATCACCGGCAAATCCGCCTGGGCGCGGCTTTTCGAGGAGACGGTGGCGGGGTTGAAGTTCCCGGTCCTCGGCAAGGAGCTTTCGAGCGCCGAGGCGCTGCATCTCCTCTCCGACAATGACCCCAAGGTTCGGGAAGCCGCCGCCAAGTCGGTCGGCGCGGTTTTCGGCAGCAATGCCAAGACCTTCGCCCTCATCACCAATACCCTCGCCAAGGACAAGGAAGTCGAGGACCGCTGGCGGCATTTCGCCAAGCCCATTTCCGCCCGCAACCTCTCCAACTTCGTCGAGGACGAGGTGGTGGAGGCGCTGATCGCCGCCGTCACCTCCTCCTATGGCGATCTTTCCCACCGCTATTACAAGCTGAAGGCCAAGTGGATGGGCGTCACGCAGATGCCCTATTGGGACCGCAACGCGCCGCTGCCCGAGGACCACGACCGGGTCATCCCCTGGGCCGAGGCCGAATCCACGGTGCTCAAAGCCTATGGCGCTTTCTCGAAAGACATGGCGAACATCGGCAAGATCTTCTTCGACAAGAACTGGATCGACGCGCCGACGCGACCCGCGAAGTCGCCGGGGGCCTTCGCCCATCCGACCGTACCCTCGGTCCATCCCTATCTCCTGCTCAACTACCAGGGCAAGACGCGGGACGTGATGACGCTGGCCCATGAGCTGGGCCATGGCGTCCATCAGGTGTTGGCAGGTCCCCAGGGGCCGCTGATGTCCGACACGCCGCTGACCCTGGCGGAGACGGCCTCGGTCTTCGGCGAGATGCTGACTTTCCGCGCCATGCTGGCGGCCGAGACCGATCCGGTCCGTCGCAAGATCATGCTGGCGGGCAAGGTCGAGGATATGCTCAACACGGTGATCCGCCAGATCGCCTTCGTCGAATACGAGCGCCGCCTCCACGACGCGCGCCGCCAGGGCGAATTGACGCCGGAAAAGATCGGCGAGGTCTGGATGAGCGTGCAGGGCGAGAGCCTGGGGCCGGCGATCCGCTTCGACGACGAATACAAGTGGTATTGGGCCTATATCCCCCACTTCATCCATACGCCCTTCTATGTCTATGCCTATGCCTTCGGGGATTGCCTGGTGAACTCTCTCTATGCGGTCTACCAGGACGCCGAGGAGGGCTTCGCCGAGAAGTATCTCGACATGCTGCGGGCGGGCGGGACCAAGCGGCACAAGGAGTTGCTGGCCCCCTTCGGCCTCGACGCCTCGGACCCGCAGTTCTGGCGCAAGGGGCTCTCGGTCGTCTCGGGCTTTATCACCGAACTCGAAGCGATGGGCTAGCCTTTGGCCGATGACAATTCCCTGGGCGGGCGGGTCCGCCGCTACGCCCAGGTTGGGTCGGCGGTGGGGGGCCTCGCGGCGCGGCTGGCGGGCGAGCGGTACCTGGGCATGTCGCTCGACCGGGAGCGCCATGCGTCGGATTTGAAGGCTGCGCTGGGGGGTCTGAAGGGACCCTTGATGAAGGTGGCGCAATTGCTCGCCACCATCCCCGACGCGGTGCCCAAGGAATACGCCAACGAATTGGCGGAGCTGCAATCCAACGCCCCCGCCATGGGCTGGCCTTTCGTGAAGCGCCGGATGCAGGGGGAATTGGGGCCGGACTGGCAGAAGCGCTTTCGGAGCTTCGAGCATGAGGCGGTGAAGGCCGCCTCATTGGGCCAGGTGCACCGGGCGGTGGGGCCGGAGGGAGAGGATCTCGCCTGCAAGCTCCAATATCCCGACATGGGCTCGGCGGTCGAAGCGGACCTGAAGCAGTTGAAGCTCATCATGTCGCTCTACGAGCGCATGGATAAGGCGATCACCACCGACGAGATCCATAAGGAAATCGCCGACCGGCTGCGCGAGGAATTGGACTACGAGCGGGAAGCAAAGCACATGCGCTTCTACCGCGCCGCCTTGAAAGGCGAGGCGGGGGTTTCCGTGCCGGAGCCCTTCTCCGATCTCTCGACGAAGCGGTTGCTCACCATGAGCTGGCTCGAGGGCACGCCCATGGTGTAGGCGGAGAGCGCGCCGCTGGAGCAGCGCAACGCCATCGCCCACAACATGTTCCGCGCCTGGTACGTGCCCTTCTATGGCTATGGGACGATCCACGGCGACCCGCATCTGGGGAATTACACGGTGCGGGCGGACCAGGGGGTGAACCTCTTGGATTTCGGCTGCATCCGGGTTTTCCGGCCCTCCTTCGTGCGGGGGGTGATCGACCTCTACCACGCGCTGGACCGGAACGACCGGGATCTGGCCGTTCATGCCTATGAGACCTGGGGCTTCAAGGACCTGAGTTCGGAGATGGTCGAGGTCTTGAACCGCTGGGCGCATTTCGTCTATGCGCCGCTGCTGGAGGACCGGGTCCGCCGCATCCAGGAAAAGGAAACCGGCGTCTATGGCCGCGACGTGGCCGAAACCGTCCACCGCGACGTGCGGCGTCTAGGCGGTGTGAAGCCTCCGCGGGAATTCGTCTTCATGGACCGCGCGGCGATTGGCTTAGGTTCGGTGTTCTTCCGGCTGAAGGCGGAGGTGAACTGGTACCGCCTCTTCCACGAACTGATCCAGGATTTCGACGTGGAGACGCTGGCGAAACGCCAGGCGAAGGCGCTGAAGGCGGTGGGATTGCCTGGGGCGGAGTAGGCAGGGAGTCCCTCTCCGGCCGCTTGCGGAGGGAGAGGGAGGGGACCCGCGAAGCGGGGAGGGTGAGGTAGGTTTCTCAGGTGGCGAGATGCTCCGGCGCCTCAGCGCCCTCGCCCCACCTCATCCTAAATCCTTCTCCCCCCAAGGGGCGGAGAAGGACTTCAGATCTGTGCGTCGATAGACAGCCGGGCTTTACGCCCTGAGCCGCGTCACCGACGCCGCCTTCTCGCCGCTCTCGACCAGCAGCCGGTCGAAATAGGCAATCGTCTTTTCCAGGCCGACTTCCAGTGGCACCCGCGGCTCCCAGTCCAGCAGGTTGCGCGCGCGGCTGATGTCGGGGCAGCGTTGGGTCGGGTCGTCGATGGGCAAGGGACGGGTGACGATCTTGGAGCGCGAGCCGACGAGCTGGATGATCTTCTCGGCCAATTCGCGGACCGTGGTTTCCACCGGATTGCCGATGTTGATCGGTCCCGTCACATCGTCGGGAGCGGCCATCAGGCGGACCCAGCCTTCTAGGAGGTCGTCGCAATAGCAGAAGGCGCGGGTCTGTTCGCCGTTGCCATAGACCGTGATCGGCTCGTCCTTCAGCGCCTGGACGATGAAGTTCGACACCACGCGGCCGTCGTTGGGATGCATGCGCGGCCCATAGGTGTTGAAGATCCGGGCGACGCGGATGCGGAGCTTGTGCTGGCGGTGATAGTCGAAGAACAAGGTCTCGGCGACGCGCTTGCCCTCGTCGTAGCAGGCGCGGGGGCCGATGGGATTGACGTTGCCGCGATATTCCTCGCGCTGGGGATGGACGCTCGGGTCGCCATAGACTTCCGAGGTCGAGGCCTGGAAGATCTTGGCGCGGACCCGCTTGGCCAGGCCCAGCATGTTGATCGCGCCCAAGACGCTGGTCTTGGTGGTCTGCACGGGATCGAACTGGTAATGCACCGGCGAGGCGGGGCAGGCGAGGTTGTAGATCTCGTCCACTTCCACATAGAGCGGGAAGCAGACATCGTGGCGCATCGCCTCGAAATTGGGGTTCTGGAGGAGATGCGCGATATTGTCTTTCCGCCCCGTGAAGTAGTTGTCGACGCAGAGCACGTCGTTCCCCTCGCCGAGCAGCCGCTCGCAGAGGTGGGAGCCCAGGAACCCGGCGCCGCCGGTAACGAGAATACGCTTCTTCGTGACACTCATAACCTTGTCATCCTCTAGGCGGAAAGGCGTTAGGCGGTAAGACGCTTTTGGGCGCGGGCGGGGCCGGTCGCGGCCCGTCCGATGCTGGTGTAGTAGAAGCCCTGTGCGGCCATCTCTTCCGGCTTGTAGACGTTGCGGAGGTCGATGAGCGTCGGGCTCTGGAGGAGGCTCTTCACGCGCTCCAGATCCAGCGCGCGGAACTCGTTCCATTCCGTCACGAGCACCAGGGCGGCGGAGCCTTCCATGGTCTCATAGGCGTTCTCGCAGAAGACCACGTCCTTCAGGAGCTTCTTGGCCTCTTCCATGCCTTCGGGGTCATAGGCTCGGATCGTCGCCCCCGCCGCCTGCAGCGCCGGGATGATGGCGAGGCTGGGGCTGTCCCGCATGTCGTCGGTATTGGGCTTGAAGGTGAGACCCAGAATGGCGAGGGTCTTGCTCTTCACGCTGCCGCCGCAGGCCTTGATGACCTTGTCGGCCATGCGGAGCTTGCGGTTCTCGTTCACGCCCACCACAGTCTCGATGATGGTGATCGGGGCGCCCGCGTCCTGGGCGGTCTTGACCAGCGCCAGGCAATCCTTGGGGAAGCAGGAGCCGCCGTAGCCGGGGCCCGCATGGAGAAACTTCCGCCCGATGCGGCCGTCGAGGCCGATGCCCCGGGCCACGTCCTGCACATCCGCACCCACCGCCTCGCAGAGGTCGGCGATCTCGTTGATGAAGGAGATCTTGGCGGCGAGGAAGCTGTTGGCGGCGTATTTGGTGAGTTCCGCCGTTTCCACGGTCGTGAAGACGATGGGGGTCTCGATCAGGAACAAGGGGCGGTAAAGCTCGCGCATGATCTCGCGCGCTCTATCGCTCTCGGTGCCGATGACGACGCGGTCGGGCCGCATGAAGTCCTCGATGGCCGAGCCTTCGCGCAGGAACTCAGGATTGGAGGCGACATCGAAGGCGGCGTCGGGACGGGTCTTGGCGACGATCTCCGCGACCTTGCGGCCCGTGCCCACGGGCACGGTCGACTTGGTGACGACGACCGTATAACCGGTCAAGGCGCGTGCGACTTCCTCGGCTGCACCGAAGACATAGGAGAGATCCGCATGGCCGTCGCCCCGGCGGGACGGCGTGCCGACCGCGATGAAGACCGCGTCGGCGCCTTTCACGGCGGTGGCGAGATCCGTGGTGAAGGAGAGGCGGCCCGCCTTCACATTGCTTTCGACGAGCTGGTCGAGACCGGGCTCGTAGATCGGGATTTCTCCTTTCAACAGCCGCGCGATCTTGCCTTCGTCCTTGTCCACGCAAGTGACCGAGACGCCGAATTCCGAGAAGCAGGCCCCCGAGACGAGACCGACATAACCTGTACCGATTACCGCAATCCGCATGATCAACCCCTTGCCAACGAGACCGACAACGCTCCCGTCGAGGAAAAATTCCCCTCTCTTTTTCCTTCTTCTGGCTTTTCCCGTTAAACTTCGTTCATGGGCGCGTCCCGAACCCCTCCGGGAGTGCGCCGCCAGCGCGCCGGATCTCTAGGGGATCCGCTGTTTTTTGCCGCTGGCCCGATTCGTCGATAAGTTACAATTTAATTTCGATTAAGTCACCGTTGCCGTCGAGACAAGCGGAATGAAGAAGTCCCTGGTGCCGTCATCGCGAGGCCGCAGGCCGTGGCGATCCAGGAAAGCCAGCCAAGCGGAGGGTTTCTGGATTGCCGCGTTGCCCTTCGGGCGTCTCGCAATGACGAGACTGGAAAATCCAGGGGCGGGAATACTTGTTGTTCTGCCCCTTCCATCGTAAACAGCCGATCCGGGTCTGACGCGCGGGGGCGCTCTTCATGGGAATCGAAGTAGAGGCATGACCAAGACCGTATTGGTGACCGGCGGGGCCGGCTATATCGGCAGCCATGCCTGCAAGGCCCTGGCCAATGCAGGCTATCGGCCGGTGGCCTACGACAGCCTCGTCTACGGCCATAAGGAGGCGGTGCGCTGGGGGCCTTTCGTCCAGGGCGATATCGGCGATAAAGCCTTGCTTTTAAAGACCTTGGCGGACTTCGACGTCTCCGCCGTCATGCATTTCGCGGCCTTCGCCTATGTGGGCGAATCGGTCCATAAGCCCGAGATCTATTTCCGCAACAATGTGGTCAACAGCCTCAACCTCTTGGATTGCATGCGCGAGGCGGGGGTGGGGCGGATCGTCTTTTCCTCGACCTGCGCGACCTATGGCATCCCCGACGAGATGCCGATCCGCGAGACCACGCCGCAGCGCCCGGTGAACCCCTATGGCGAGAGCAAGCTCATGGTGGAGAAGCTCCTCTATTGGCATGAGGGGCCGCATGGCATCCGCTCCGCCGCCCTGCGATATTTCAACGCAGCCGGCGCCGATCCCGAGGGCGAGACCGGCGAAAGCCACGATCCGGAGACCCATCTCATTCCGCTGGTGCTCGACGCGGCGGCGGGGAAGCGCGCGGATATCGGGATTTTCGGCACCGATTACGACACGCCGGACGGGTCCGCCGTGCGGGACTATATCCATGTGCGGGATCTGGCCGAAGCCCATGTGCTGGCCATCGGCCATCTGGAAAAGGGCGGGGAGAGCTTGCGGCTCAACCTCGGCACCGGCCAGGGCTATTCCGTGCGCCAGGTGATCGCGGAAGCGGAGGCCGTCACGGGCCGGAAAATCCCGGTCAAGGAATCGCCGCGCCGCGCCGGCGATCCGCCAGCATTGGTGGCCGATCCTTCGGAAGCGAACCGAATCCTTGGGTGGACCCCGAAGGTTTCGGACCTGAAGACGATTTTGAAGACCGCCTGGGCTTGGCACCAGCGGTGACGGAACAGGGAATAGAGCCCTGGCCCTCCGCGTTCTGTCGAGGGTCGGCGAAGCGGCGCGTAAGATACGGGAGACGAGTAGCACCATGACTTCGGCCCAATCATGACCACAGAGGTCATCGCGTCAGTCGAGCCCACCATCCTGCCCCCCGCCCGCGATCCGATCCGGGTCAAGGGCAAGTTCTTCTTCCGGGGCGAGGAGAAGATCTTCATCAAGGGCGTGACCTACGGGCCTTTCCCCCATGGCGAGGACGGCACGCAATTCCCGCCCGCCGAGACGGTGAAGAAAGACTTCGCCCTGATGCGGGAATTGGGCGCGAACACGTTGCGCGTCTTCACCGTGCCGCCGGTCTGGTTGCTGGATCTCGCCGCCGAGGCGGGGTTGAAGGTCCTGGCCGGCATCCCCTGGTCGCAGCATGTGACCTTCCTCGACGACCGCACGATCCAGCGCCAGATCCGCCATACGATCACGGAAGCCGTCCGGGGCCTGCAGCGCCATCGCGCGATCCTGGCCTATGTGGTGGGCAACGAGATCCCGCCGGACATGGTGCGCTGGCATGGAGCCGAGAAGGTCCGCGCCTTTTTGAAGGAACTGGTGGACGCGGTCCGGGGCATCGATCCCGAGGGGTTGGTGAGCTATGCCAATTTCCCCTCGACCGAATATCTCACCATCGACTTCATCGATTTCCTCTGTTTCAACGTCTACCTGCACAAGGAAGACGCCTTCCGCCGCTATATCGCGCGGCTGCACAATCTGGCGGTGGACCGGCCGCTGGTGCTGACCGAATTCGGCGTCGATTCCATGCGCGAGGGGCCGGAGGAGCAGGCCCATATCCTGGGCTGGCAGGTCAAGATGGCCTTCGAGTTGGGCGTGGCGGGAACCTTCGTCTTCGCCTGGACCGACGAATGGTTCACCGGCGGGCATCTGATCGAGGACTGGCTCTTCGGTCTCGTGGACAAGGACCGCAACCCCAAGCCCGCCTTCGCCGCCGTCCAGGCGAACTACAAGGGCCAGATCCCGCCGGCACTGACCCGCACGCCGAAAGTCTCGGTGGTGGTCTGCGCCTATAACGCCGAGCGCACCCAGGAAGCCTGCCTGGCGTCGTTGGAAGTGCTGAACTATCCCGATTACGAGGTCATCGTCGTCAACGACGGCTCGACCGACAAGACCCTCGAAATCACCGAACGCTTTCCCTATTGCCGGATCATCAGCCAGCCCAACAAAGGCTTGAGCGTCGCCCGCAACGTCGGCGCGGAAGCGGCGACCGGCGAGATCGTCGCTTATACGGACAGCGATTGCGTCGCCGATCCCGATTGGCTCAACTATCTCGTCGCCAAGATGGAGGCGGGCAATCTCTCGGCCTGCGGCGGTCCCAACTTCCCGCCGCCCGAGGACAGCCTCGTCCCGGCCGCCGTCGCGGTCTCGCCGGGCGGGCCGACCCATGTGCTGATCAGCGACGAGGTCGCCGAGCACATCGCCGGCTGCAACATGGCCTTCAAGCGGGACGTGCTCTTGGGCCTCGGCGGCTTCGATCCGCTCTATCGGGCCGCGGGCGACGATGTGGACATCTGCTGGCGCTTCCAGGACGCGGGCTACACCATCGGCTTCAGCCCTTCGGCCGTGGTCTGGCATTTCCGCCGCAACACGGTGAAGGCCTATTTCGGCCAGCAGAAGGGCTACGGCAAGGCCGAGGCGCTGGTCTATGGCAAGCATCCCTTCCGCTTCAACCTCTTCGGTCAGGCGAAGTGGCTGGGACGGATCTATGGCGATCTTTCCGCCTCGCTGCTCCTGTCGCGGCGGCCCTTGATCTATTCCGGCGTCTTCGGGCGCGGGCTTTTCCAGACCATGTACGAGCCGCCCTCGTCGCTGGCGGCCTTCCTGCCGCTGACCTTCGAATGGAACGTGGTGGCGATCCTGCTGGCGCTGATCGGGCTGGTGGGCCAGGGCTGGCTGTGGCTCCTGCTGGTGCCCGTGCTCGTCACCTGGACCATGTGCATCAACGGGGCGCTGAAGGCCAAGGTCGATCCCCGCTACCGGAACCTGAAGTCCCGGGCGCTGATCGCCTATCTGATCTATCTGGGGCCGATCCTGCGGGGCTGGGAACGGCTCAAGTGGCGCTTGAAGGAATCGCGGGTCAAGGAGCCGGACGAGCTTTCGGCTACCCTGCAAAAGGGCCGGGTCGACTGGTTCAACCGGGCGCTTCATCTCTCCTATTGGACCGAGACCTGGGAGGAGAAGGAGCTGCTGCTGGGCGGCCTTATGTCCTTCCTGGCGCCGCAGAAGTATTTCATCGTCACCGACCAGGGCTGGAGCGACTGGGATCTCAAGATCGCCCGGGGCCTCTGGAGCCGCGCCTATGTGACGGTGGTGGCGGAGGATCACGGGGGTGGCAAGCGGCTCTTCCGGGTGCGCTGCGCCATGCGGCTCTCGCGCTTCTCGGTCTTCATCCTGCGGGTCTTCGCGGTGGCGACGGCGCTCTTGCTGATCGTCGGCGCCCTGGCCCCGGCTGTGGTGGTGGGCGTCGGCGGGCTGGCCTTCACGGGCTTCGTCATCCGCCGGGTCGCGAACTTCGGCGGGCTCATGCACCGTATCGTCGAGACGGTGGCCAAGCATGCGGGCTTGATCCCGGTGACGGCCGCCAACTCGCCCCGGAAGGATTGATCCCTATCTCTCTTCCCATGAAGTCATCGATCTGGAAGTTCCTGCCCTTCGTCCGGCCCTATTGGGGCCGGGTCGCCTGGGCCGTCGCCCAGGTCTTCCTGATCACGGGCTTCGAGCTTATGAAGCCCTGGCCCCTGAAGGTCGTGATCGACAACGTGCTGGGCAACCAGCCGCTCGATTTCTCCCTGACGGCGGGTTGGTCGACGGCGGCGCTCCTGTCGCTCGCCTGCGTCTCGCTGGTGGTCATCAGCCTCGTGGGCGGGCTTTTGACCGTGCTCCACAACTACACGACCATCGGGGTCGGCCAACGCATGGTCAACGACCTGCGCGGCGCGCTCTATGCGCATCTCCAGCGCCTGTCGCTCGCCTTCCACGGGCGGCAGAAGGTCGGCGACCTCATGTACCGGGTGACGGCGGACAGCTTCGCCGTCCAGACCATGGTGATGAACGGCTTGCTCCCCATTGCCTCGGCGCTGGTGCTGATGGGCGGGATGCTCTTCGTCCTGATCCCGCTCGATCCCCTGCTGACGGTGCTGTCCCTTACCGTGGTGCCGCCGCTCTTCATGCTGATCGCGCTTTTCAACCGCAAGATTTCCGACCTTGCGACGGAAGTCCGCGACAACGAGAGCGTGGTCTACAGCCTCGTCCAATGGGCCATGAGCGCCATGAAGGTCGTCCAGGCCTTCACCAAGGAGGAAGAGGAATACCGCCGCTTCATGGGCGCCAGCCGCGCGAGCCTCGGCTCGACGCTGCGGCTCTATAGCTGGCAGACGCTTTATTCGGCCATCGTCAACGGGGTGATCGCGACGGGCACCGCGCTGGTGGTCTATGTCGGCGCGCGGTCTGTCATGACCGGCACGCTGACGGTGGGCCAGCTCATCGTCTTCATCTCCTATCTCGCGCAGCTCTATGTCCCGATCAATCAGATCACCCAGAGCTGGGGCCTGATCGCGGGCGCCCGGATCGGCGCGCGGCGCTGCTTCGAGATCCTGGAAACCGAGCCCGACCTCAAGGACGGGACCAAGGACTTCCCCGAGGGCCGCGCCAAGGGCGAGGTCGCATGGAAGGACGTCACCTTCCGCTATCGCGAGGACATGTCGGTGCTGCGGGGCATCGACCTCACGATTCCGGCCGGTACCAAGGTCGCCATCATCGGCTCGACCGGCGCCGGCAAGTCGACCATGCTGAGCCTCCTGCCGCGCTTCTTCGATCCCAGCACCGGGGTGGTGTCGATCGACGGGGTGGATGTCCGGGAATACCAGATCAAGTCCTTGCGCCAGCAGATCGGCATGGTGCTCCAGCCGCCGATGATCTTCCCGCTCTCGGTGCGCGACAACATCGCCTATGGCCGTCCCGAGGCGACCGAAGAAGAAGTGATCCAGGCGGCCAAGCTGGCCCGCATCCACGACCGCGTCATGGCCATGGCCCAGGGCTACGACACGCCCGTGGGCGAGGCCGCCCAGACGCTTTCGGAAGGCGAGAAGCAGCGCCTCACCATCGCCCGGGCGATCCTGCGCGACGCGGCCATCCTGATCCTCGACGAGCCGACCTCGGCCCTGGACGTGGAGACCGAAGCCCTGGTCATGGAAGGGATCGAACGGCTGACCGAGGGCCGGACCACCTTCATCATCGCGCATCGGCTGTCCACCGTGCGCAGCGCCGATATCATCCTCGTGCTGCGGGACGGTGTAATCGCGGAGAAAGGGAGTTTCTCCGAACTCATTAGGCAGAACGGGATATTTGCCGAACTCTATAATGGGAAGTTTCTAGGACTTACCCAAGAAGCGGAATAATACCCGGGTATTTGTGATTTGCTAATCGCAAGGTTAAGGCGAATTATGTTAGGGTACTAACCGATTGTTCAATTGATTGGGCAGTCATAGCCGTTGCCGTCCCCTTTCGAGTTCATCTGCGAACGATGCCTTCGTCTGAAGAGGCCAAACCGCCAGAGAACCCGCCTCGTCTCGAACCGAGCGAGCTGGATGAAATTCTACAGGCGCATCAACGGTTTCTCGAACGCCGGGCGGGGGGGAAGCGGGCACTTCTCTCGTTTCACGATCTGTCCGAAGTCGATCTCAGCGGGCGCGATCTCTCCGATGTGGACCTGACCGGCGCGAAGCTCCAGCGCGCGCGTCTTGTCGGCACCAAATTCTGCCTCGCGACCCTGTTCCGCGCCGATTTCCGCACCGCCTATCTCAGGCAGGCGGATTTCACGGGCGCGGATCTGCGCGGGGCCTGCTTCCGGGGCGCCGATCTCAATAAGGCGATCCTGGTCAAGGCCGATATCCGCGATGCGACGCTCGCCCGGATGGATGCCTCCCGCGGGCTGCACTACGCCAATGAAGACGATCTCCGCAGCGACCTCACCACGATCCAGGCGCGGGGCGCGGATTTCTCCCGGGCGCGGCTCAACTCCTCGCTGCTGATCCAGGCGGATTTCACCGATGCGATCATGCGCCATACGGATCTCAGGGGAGCCGATCTCAGGAACGCCAACCTGACCGGCGCGATCCTGGAGAACGCCAATCTCGTCGAGGCGAAGCTCATCGGCGCGAACCTGCGGGGCGCGGTGCTGACCGGCGTCGAGATCGGCGGCACGAATTTCGAGGGGGCCGACCTGCGCGGCGCGCTCATCGATCCGAGCCTGGCGGCCTCGCCCTTCCTGCGCAACGCGGTGACCTCGCAATATGCGACGCGCAGCGAGGCGGAGATGGTTTCGATCGTCACCGATCACAAGAAATGGCTCGAAAGCAACAGCCGGGAGGGCGGTCGCGCCATCCTGGAGGATGTCGATCTCAAAAACCGGAACATGTCCGGGGCCAATCTCGCCATGGGGGTCTTCACCGCGGCTTCGCTGGGCGGGATCAATTTCTCCGACGCGATGCTCGCCATGTCGGAGATGAACGCGGCGGACCTGCGCGGAGCCAATCTCGCCAATGCCGACCTGTGCGGGGCCAATCTGAGTTATGCCCATTGCAACGAGGCGGACCTCCGGGGCGCCGATCTCGGGCCGCTGAAGATCGTCGGCGGGCGAAAGCTCGACCTGCCCGCCAACCTCGCCCATGCCAAGTTCATCAAGGCCGACTTGCGCGGCACGAACCTTTCCCTGGCGCGGCTCGCGGGCGCGGATTTCACCGGCGCGAACCTGGCGGGCACCAATCTGCGGGGCGCCGATCTCGAAGAGGCGATCGTTACGGGGACGAATATCGAGGAGGCCCATCTCGATGGCGCCAACCTCCGCGGCGTCAAGGGCCTGCCGCCCAGCCTGGCCGACCGCGGCTAGCTGCCGGTCTCCTGGCCTCTAGTCTCCTGGGCTCTAGTCTCCTGGCCCTGGGCGGCCAGCATCCATTCCAGGATCTTCGGCCAGATGAGCCGATGGGCGTTGCGGCCCACGAGCACGCCCACATGCTGGAGCGCCACGCCGATATCGCCCTCATAGGGCAGGATCTCCTTCTGCGCGCTGGCGGCCGCCGCGAAGCAGGTCTCCAGCGACGAAAAGGGCACCACCTTGCTGCGCGGATCGGCGACCCCGAGGAGCGGCATGGTGAGGCCGGCGGGCGCGGCGATCCGCCCGTTCAACTCCAGGGTTCCGGCCATGAAGCGGTCCTCGCCGTAGAGCCAGGTCGTGACCTGCTGGAACAAGGGGCGCGGCATGGCGAATTCGTCGAGGGTCCAGCGCTCGACCCGGAGATGGGTCGCCCTGGCCTCCTTGTCGCCGACGGTGGCGAGCCGGTCCTCGTAGCGTTCCCAGCCGAAGGTGCGGGGCGAGGCGGCGAGGCTCGACATGCTGAGGAGGGAGCCAGGCACCGGGATCGGGCGGAGCGTGGGATCGGGCTCCCGCTTCCATTTGAAGAGCTTGGAGAAAGCGCCGGTATTGCCGCCGAAGCTCAGGGGCGATTCCAGGATCAGCAGGCCCCGGACCCGCTCGGGATGAAGCGAGCCGTAAAGGGCGGAAAGCGTCCCGCCCAGGGAATGGCCGGCGAGAAAGACCCGCTCTTCTCCCGTCTCCGCCCGAACGGCGTCCAGAGCCTCGCCGATGAGCCGGTCGCCGTAATCGGCAAGGCCGAGTTCGGCGGTCAGGGGGCCGACCTTCTTCCAGGCTGCCAGGAAGACCCGCACGCCCCCGTCGAGGAGGTGCTTCACCGCGCTGACCGCGGGCTCGAGATCCCAGATATAGGGCTGCTTGATCGGCGCGGGCACGATGAGGAGCGAAGGCCCCTTGAGGCCGGGATCGCCGTAGCGCCGGACCGTCAGGCCGGGCAGATCGGCCACCGGGCTCCACCCGGTTTTCACCGGGCCGAAGCCCCGGGCCGCCAAGGCTTCGCCCTTACGCTGTCGAAGCCGGTCGAGGGCCGCGAACCGTGCTTCGGCCCGGGAGGCGAGAGGTGAATAGAACAACCGGTTCCCGCCCTTGAAGGTCGATCAGATGTTGTTGAGCTGGTACGCGATGTCCTTGTAGAGGTTCCACAAGTAGCCGATGTCAGCCGTCCCGACGATCGCGAAGGAATGGCCCTGGTGACGCCAATAGATCACGTTCACGTCGTCGCGGTGATCGAGCGTCGCGTTGGAATCCGGCCGGTTGGAGCTGCCGATGACCAGCGTCAGGGGTCCCAGCTGCTTGTTGCCCGTGGTGTAATAGAGCTGCATCGCCGGGCGGCCTTCGACGATCAGCCGCCGCCCGCCCTGGTAGGAAAGATCCCAGGGCTTCAGGTTCGGCAGCCGAATGTCCGACGGCAGCTTCTGGGTGGCCTTGCGGGTGTCCTGGCCGTCGTCGCCGGGGACGTCCACCAGCCCTGAATCGTCGGAGCCGGCGGTCACGAACATCTTGTGATAGCCCGCGATATTGTCGAGCCAATTGCCGCTCGCAAGCGCCACGTTGGACTGGGCCTGCTGAAGCTGCTGCTTGACCGCGGCGATCTTCGCGGGTTCGTTATTGGCGAAATAGCCGACGCCGCCGCCGATCACGAGGCCGGTGACGGCCGCGGCCGTCGCGACGCCCATCCACCAGCGCTTGTCGGTGATGATCGTCTTGAAGCGGCTGCGCGGCGCAAAGGCCACGACGTTCGAGGTTTCGGTCGCAAGAGCACCAGCCGTCGTTCCCCGGGCCGCAGCGATCAGCCGCGCCGGCAGGGGCTCGTGCTCCACGTCGTCGAAGGCGGCGCGCAGCAGGGAGGCGCTCTCCGAGAGCTTGCCCGCGAGGTCGCGCATCTCCGCGTCCTGGTCGAGCCAGGCTGCGATTTCCGTCCGCTGCGCTTCGTCCAGCTCGCCGTCTAAAAAGGCGACGAGCAGTTCATCTGTTGGCTTCTGCATCGTCTCTACTCCTGCGGAGCCCACCTGCCTCTAGTCTGGCCTGGAGCGCAACGCGCGCCCGCGCCAGACGGCTCATGATCGTCCCCACTGGTACATCGGCCACCTCGGCCGCCTCCTTGTAGCTCATCCCATCCACCGTCACGAGCAGCAGGGCTGTACGCTGTTCGACCGGGAGATCGGCCATCGCGACCATCACTTCCTTAAGTGCGATCCGCGCTTCCGTCCGCCGCACCGGCTCGTCCGTGCCGATGCGGTCCCCTTCGCTTTCGGCCTCCTCCTGCCGCACGTTCCGCGAGCGTATCAGATCGATCCAGATCGTCTGCACGATGCGGAACATCCAACTGTCGAAGCGCGTCCCCTCCTGGAACTGATGCGAGCGGGCGAGAGCCCTTTCGCAGGCAGCCTGGACAAGGTCGTCCGCCTCGACGGCGGAGCCGGCAAGCCCGCGGGCGAACCGTCTGAGACGCGGCAGCAAGGCGATCAATTGATCGCTGAAAGCCGTCGTGCTCATGGCCGCCGGTTCCGTCATTGCGGAGCCGTCTTCCACGTTCTTGCGAGGTGATAACGCGTGCGGATCGCTTTTATTCCCAGAGTCAGTCGATTGTTCCGCGACGATATTCCGGGGCTCGGCACCAAACGCCATCGTCGATGGCAAAAATGCCACGGAACAATGTTAGCACGGCGGGGAAAGATGGTAAGGGGTTTGCGCGTCAAACCCCCTAGAAGTCTTCACAAAGCGCCGAGGTCACGGCATTGTTGTCTCTAATGCGATACGGCCCTGAGAATTACGACGAAAAAGGAAGCCCGGTCCTATGAAAATCGCCATCCCGAAGGAACGACGCGTTCATGAGACGCGAATCGCGGGCACCCCGGATACGGTGAAACGGCTCGTCGGGATGGGGCTGGAAGTCGTGGTCGAGGCGGGTGCCGGTGCTGCGGCCTCCTTCCCCGACGATGCCTTCGTCGCCGCCGGGGCGACCATCGCGCCGGACGAGGCCGCGGCGCTGGGCGCCGCCGATATCGTGCTGAAGGTGCAGCGTCCCCTGCTGGGCGGGGACGACCGGGTCGACGAGGTCGCGCTGATGAAGCCCGGCGCGGTGCTGGTCGGGATGCTGCAACCCCTCCAAAACGCCACCGATGTGGCCGCCTATGCCAAGGCGGGCATCGTCTCCTTCGCCATGGAACTGGTGCCCCGCATCACCCGCGCGCAGAGCATGGACGTGCTCTCCTCCCAGTCGAACCTCGCGGGATATAAGGCCGTCCTGGACGCCACGGCGGAATTCGGCCGGGCCTTCCCGATGATGATGACGGCGGCGGGCACGATCCCGCCGGCCCGGGTCCTGGTCATGGGCGCCGGCGTCGCGGGGCTCCAGGCCATCGCCACGGCGCGGCGGCTGGGCGCCATCGTTTCCGCGACCGACGTGCGCTATGCGGCCAAGGAGCAGGTCGAAAGCCTGGGCGCCAGTTTCCTGGCTGTCGATCTCGAGGCCATGAAGGCCATGGAAACCAAGGGCGGCTATGCCAAGGAAATGGGCGAGGACTTCGCCAAGCGCCAGCGCGAGCATGTGACCGAGGCGCTGAAGAAGATCGACATCGTGATCTGCACCGCGCTCATCCCCGGCCGGAAAGCCCCGATCCTCATTACCAAGGACATGCTGGCGGCGCTGAAGCCCGGCTCGGTGGTGGTGGATCTCGCGGTCGAGCAGGGCGGCAATTGCGAGGGCTCCAAGCTCGCCAAGGTCGTCACCACCTCCGGCGGGGTGAAGATCGTCGGCCATGCCAATGTGCCGGGCCGGATCGCGGTGGATGCGAGCCAGCTCTATGGCCGCAACCTCGTCGCCTTCCTGGGCCTCCTTTTCGACAAAGAGAAGAATTTCAAAATCGACACCGCCGACGAGATCATCAAGGCGACGCTGCTGACCCAAGGTGGCGCGGTCGTCAATCCCCAGCTCGCCGCCACAGGAGCCTGAAAATGGAAAGCGGACAAGTCGCGGCGCGCGCGAGCGAGCTTGCGGGCAATGCCCATGACCTCGCGGGTAAACTCGATCAGCTCTCCGCCCAGGTGGCGCTGCTCTCGGCCCAGGTGGCCCAGGCGGCGGGGGAGCATGGCGATCTCTTCGTCTTCTTCCTGACCGTCTTCATGCTGGCCTGTTTCGTCGGCTACTACGTCGTCTGGCGGGTGACACCGGCGCTCCATTCGCCCTTGATGAGCGTCACCAACGCGGTTTCCAGCGTCATCATCGTCGGCGCGCTGATCGCGGCGGGGCCGGCGATGTTCGACTTCTCCAAGGCGATGGGCTTCATCGCGGTGATCCTGGCGTCGGTCAACATCTTCGGGGGCTTCATCGTCACCCAGAGGATGCTGCAGATGTTCAAGAAAAAGCAGAAGTAGGAAGGGCCCGACAGCATGAGCGCGAACCTTTCCGCCTTCTTCTACTTGATTGCTTCCTTCTGCTTCATCATGGCGCTGCGCGGGCTCTCGTCGCCCGTGACCTCGCGGGGCGGCAACCTCTACGGCATCATCGGCATGGTGATCGCCATCGCCACGACCCTGCTGACGCCCTCGGTACAGAGCTATTGGCTCATCATCCTCGGCATCGTGATCGGCGGGTCGATCGGCGCGGTCATCGCCTTGAAGATCGAGATGACGGCGCTGCCGCAGCTGGTCGCGGCTTTCCACAGCCTTGTGGGCCTGGCGGCGGTCTGCGTGGCGGCGGCGGCCTTCTATTCGCCGGCGGCCTATGGGATCGGCGTCCCCGGCAATATCCATGCGGGCAGCCTCGTGGAGATGGGGCTCGGCACGGCTATCGGCGCCATCACCTTCACGGGCTCGATCATCGCCTTCGGGAAATTGCAGGGGCTCATCACCGGGGCTCCGCTGGTGTTTCCGGGCCAGCATTACCTCAATGCGGCGCTGGGTCTCGTGCTGCTGGGCGTCGGCGTCCTCTTCGTCATCGGCGGGGGCGAGCCCTGGGCCTTCTGGCTGATCGTCGTCATCTCGCTGGCCTTGGGCCTGCTGCTGATCCTGCCGATCGGCGGGGCGGACATGCCGGTCGTGATTTCGATGCTCAACAGCTATTCGGGCTGGGCGGCCTGCGGCATCGGCTTCACCCTGGCGAACAGCCTCCTCATCATCACCGGCGCGCTGGTGGGATCGTCCGGCGCGATCCTCAGCTACATCATGTGCAAGGGGATGAACCGCTCCATCTTCAACGTGATCCTGGGCGGTTTCGGGACCGAGGGGGGCGTCGCCCCCGTGGGCGGCGGCTCGGGCGACAAGTCGGTGAAATCCGGCAGCGCCGAGGATGCGGCCTTCATCCTGAAGAACGCAGCCTCGATGATCATCGTCCCCGGCTACGGCATGGCCGTGGCCCAGGCGCAGCATGCCTTGCGCGAAATGTGCGACATCCTGAAGAAGGAAGGCGTCCAGGTCCGCTATGCGATCCATCCCGTCGCGGGCCGCATGCCGGGCCATATGAACGTGCTGCTGGCCGAAGCCAACGTGCCCTATGACGAGGTGCTGGAGCTCGACGAGATCAACCGCGATTTCCCGACGACGGACGTGGCCTTCGTGATCGGCGCCAACGACGTGACCAATCCGGCCGCCAAGACCGATCCGACCTCGGCGATCTACGGTATGCCGATCCTGGACGTGGAAAAGGCCAAGACCGTGCTCTTCATCAAGCGGTCCATGGCGTCGGGCTACGCGGGTGTCGAGAACGAGCTTTTCTACCGCGACAACACGATGATGCTCTTCGGCGACGCCAAGAAGATGGTCGAGGAGATCGTGAAGGCGCTGGCTTAGGTCCAGCTGCCTGACCTTTCTTCACCCTCTCCGCCTAAGGGGCGGAGAGGGACTTTATCAAGTCACCTAAAACTTCCCGGAACTCCATTGCAGCCCCAGGGCTTTCTCTCATGGGAGGCAAATCTTTTTGCCGTTCCCCATAGGAGATAAGCATGAGACATGCGGTGAAAATCGCCCTGGTCGCTTTCGCCCTCACCGGCGCGGCCCTTCTGCCGAACGGCACGGCCACGGCGGCCGATGTGACCGTCGGCGTCAATTCCGGCAGCATCGCCTTCGGCTATAGCGACGGCTATTGGGATCGCGACCACGCCTGGCACAATTGGCGAAACGAACAGGAAGCCTCGCGTTGGCGCGAAGGCAACCGCGAGCACTACTTCGACCGCAAGCACGCGGAGGAGCGCAACGAAGGCTGGCGCGACGACGACCGCTACTGGCAGCGCCGCTGATCCGGCTGCCCCCTGGGGAGGCTCCGGCCTCTCCGGGGAAGCCATCCAACAAAAAAGCCGCCTCGGGCTTGCGCCGGGCGGCTTTCCTATTCCGGAACCTTCAGAGGCTCAATAGCCCTCGCGGTCCATGCGCTTCCTGAGAAGCTTGCGATAGCGCCGCACGGCTTCCGCTTCCTCGCGGGCGCGGCGCTCTGAGGGCTTCTCGTAATTGCGGCGGAGCTTCATCTCGCGGAAGATGCCTTCGCGTTGCATCTTCTTCTTGAGCGCTCGGAGCGCTTGATCGACGTTATTGTCGCGAACGATGACTTGCACGAGCGCTCCTGTCCTTCCAATAGGCAAAAACCAACCGGGCCGCGGTGGCAGCCTCATGGGAGGCGGGTTGATAGCACAAGCATATCGACTTGTGAAGTCGCAGCTTATAGGGTCCGCGACATGTCGATTCTGAAGCCCTCGATCCTGAAGATAGCCCGCATGGGCCATCCTGTCCTGCGCGGCGTCGCGGAGCCCGTCGCCGACCCGGCCGCGCCCGAAATCCGCCAGCTCGTCGCCGATATGGTGGAAACCCTGGAAGACATCGGCGGGGCGGGGCTCGCCGCCCCCCAGGTCCATGTGCCGCTGCGCCTCGTGATCTTCACGGTGCCCGAGGCGCGGGTGACGGGCCAGCCGCTCGACCAGAGCCAGGCGCTCCAGGTGCTGATCAATCCGGTGATCGAGCCCCTGGGACCTGAGAAGGAATTGGGCTGGGAGGGCTGTCTTTCCGTGCCGGGCCTCCGAGGGGCGGTGCCGCGCTTCGCCCGGATCCGCTACCGGGGCCTCGATCACGAGGGCGGGGTCGTCGACCGCAGCGTCGAGGGCTTCCACGCCCGGGTCGTCCAGCATGAATGCGACCATCTCGACGGCGTCCTCTATCCCCAGCGCATGGAGGACATGCGGCTTTTCTCCTTCTCCGAGGAATGGCAGCGCTATCCCATGCCCCTGACCGAGGAAACCGCCCCATGAGCGACGAAGCCATGAGCGAAGAGGCCTTGAGCGAAGAAGCCTTGAGCGAAGAAGCCTTGATCGACGTGGAGGCCAAGGACCGCCTCCTGCTGACCCTGCTGCCGGGCGTGCCTTTCGACGGCTGGACCGAATCGGCGGTGAAGGACGCGGCCCGCCGCGAGGGGATGTCGGACGAGGATCTCCGGGCGCTCTTTCCCGGCGGCGCGCGGGATGCGCTGCGCTGGTTCAGCACCTGGGCGGATCGCCGGATGCTGGAGGAATTGGACGCGCAGGACCTGTCGGCGCTCAAGGTGCGGGGCCGGATCGCGGCGGCGGTGACGGCGCGGCTCCGGGCGCTGGAGCCTCATCGCGAGGCGGTGCGGCGGGCGCTCGCCACTCTGGCAGCACCCCAGAACGCGGCCCTGGGACTGACGCTCGTCTATCGGACGGTGGATGCGGCCTGGTACGCGGCGGGGGATACGGCCACCGATTTCAACTTCTATACCAAGCGCGCGCTCCTGGGCGCGGTGCTGGCGGCGACCACGCTCTATTGGCTCGATGACCGGTCGGAGGGGGCGGCGGATACCCTGGGGTTCCTGGACCGCCGCCTCGCCAATGTGATGTCCCTGCCCAAGGTCGGCGGCCGGGCGAAGAGCATGCTGAACCGCCTGCCGAACCCTTTCCGGCTGGCGCGGACGCTGCGCTAGCGCATCCATGAAGAGTCCTTCTCCGCCCAAAGCGAAGCAGAGCTTCGCGCGCCGCCAGCACAAGCTTGCTTGTGCGAAAGGCTGGGGGGAGAAGGATTTAGGATGAGGTGGGGCGAGGGCGCTGAGGCGCCGGAGCATCTGGCCGCGTGTAAATTTTTACCAGATTTCGCGAGCGGTGAGACCCTACCTCACCCTTCCCGTCGCCCACGCGACGGGCTCCTTCCCTCTCCCTCCCTAAAGGGCCGGAGAAGGACAAGAAAGGGATGGCCGGAGAGGGACGTTTAAAGCTACCGCTTCGGCAAAAGCCTCGTCACATGGCCCATCTTGCGGCCGGGGCGGGCTTCGTTCTTGCCGTAGAGATGGACCTTGGCCGACGGCTCGGCGACCGCGTCGCGCCATTTCTGGATGTCGTCGCCGATCAGGTTCTTCATCACCGCGTCGGAATGCCGGTCGGGCGAGCCCAGCGGCAGGCCGCAGACCGCCCGGACAAGCTGCTCGAACTGGCTCGTCATGCAGGCGTCCAGGGTCCAATGCCCCGAATTATGGGGGCGGGGCGCGAGTTCGTTGACCAGGACCTCGCCGCTTTGCGTGACGAACATCTCGACCGCGATCAATCCCACCACGTCGAGCTTTTCGGCGATATGCCGGGCGATGGCCTCGGCGCGCATGGCGAGTTCCGGGGTGATCCGGGCCGGGGCGATGGTGGTGTCCAGGATGTGGTGGCTGTGCTGGTTTTCGACCGGGACATAGGTCGCGCAGGCGCCGGCCTCGGTCCGCGCCACGATCACCGAGACCTCGCAGGTGAAATCGACGAAATCCTCCAGGATGCCGGTCTCGCCGCCGATGCCGTTCCAGGCGGCCGCGAGGTCCGACTCCGGCGTCAAGGCCACCTGGCCCTTGCCGTCGTACCCTAAGCGCACGGTCTTCAGGATGCATTCCCTTCCCCGGTCGCGCACCATGCGGGCCAAGGACGCGAGGCTGGTGATCTCCTGGTATTCGGTGGTGGCGATGCCGATGGAGCGCAGGAAATCCTTTTCCTTCAGCCGGTCCTGGGCGGTCGCCAGCACATGGGGGCCGGGGCGCGTCGGCTTCAGGTTCGCCAGGAAGGTCGCGGTGGCGGCGGGCACATTCTCGAATTCGAAGGTGACCACATCGACCGCCGCCGCGAAGCTCGCCAGCGCCGCCTCGTCCTCATAGGCGGCGACCGTGGCGAAGGGCGTCACCAGCATCGCCGGGCTGCCCGCGTCGGGGCAGAAGATATGGGTCTTGTAGCCGAGCGTCGCCGCCGCCAGCGCGATCATGCGGCCGAGCTGGCCCCCGCCCAGGATGCCGATGGTTGAACCGGGCTCGATCATGGGGAGGCGTCTTGCGGGATTTCGGCCACGCCGTCGGTCTGGGCGTCGCGCCAGTCGTCCAGGGCCTTGGCCACTTTCGGATCGTTGAGCGCCAGGATCGAGCCCGCGAGCAATCCCGCGTTGATCGCCCCGGCCTTGCCGATGGCCAGGGTCCCGACCGGCACGCCGCCCGGCATCTGCACGATGGAGAGAAGGCTGTCCATGCCCTTCAGGGCGGCGCTTTCCACCGGCACGCCCAGCACCGGCAGCGGCGTCATGGCCGCGCACATGCCGGGCAGGTGAGCCGCCCCGCCCGCGCCCGCGATGATGACCTTCAAGCCCCGGCCGCGCGCCTCGCTGGCGTATTTCACGAGCCTTTGGGGCGTCCTATGGGCCGAGACGATGCGTTTCTCGTAAGCGACGCCGAGCTTGTCGAGCGTCAGGGCGGCATGCTGCATCGTCGCCCAGTCCGACTGGCTGCCCATGATGATCCCGACCAGGGGCGCTTGCCCCGCTCCGCCCAAATCCGCCATGCCCTGTCCAACCCCCGGATTCAAGGAGCGCGCATTATAAGGAAGGGGGACGCGGCGGCAAGGGGAGTGGTGAGACCGGGCATCGGCATGCCTCAAAAGCAAAAGAAGCCCCGCTTTGGAGCGGGGCTTTTAGTTTGGGCGGGTCTCCGGGGAGGGAGAGTCCCGCAGGGGAAACCTTGGTTGGCGCTGACCGTCTGTTAGTTGGCCGTCATCGTGAGGGTCAGGGTGTCTGTGTAGGTGTCGGCATTCAGGGTCGAGGTGCCGGTGAAAGCGATGGCAAGGGCCTTGACGACGCCGCCGGGGGCGGTGCGGGCGGTGGCGGTCGTCGCGTTGACGGAGCCCGAGGTGAAGGTCTTGGCGACGCCGTTGTAGGTGACGCTATAGGCCAGGGTGTCGGTATTGCCCGAGGGACCCTTGAAGAGACCCGTGGT